>PLON01000073.1 GCA_003142095.1 Acidimicrobiaceae bacterium
AACCTGCTCGCGTTTCGCTTCGCCAACGGGATGTTCGAGCCAGTCTGGAACCGCAACTTCGTCGAGAACGTGCAGATCACCGCGGCGGAGGACATCGGCATCGGTAGCCGCGCCGGCTACTACGACCACGCCGGCGCGTTGCGCGATCTCGTTCAGAACCACATGTTGCAGCTGCTGACGCTGCTCTGCATGGAGCCGCCGGTGACCTTCCACGCGGACGACGTGCGCGACGAGAAGGTGAAGGTGCTCGAGGCGATCCGCCCACCGACCGCCGACGAGGTGGCGGTGATGAGCGTGCCCGGGCGCTACACGGCGGGCGTGATCGGCGGCGAGCACGTCGTCGGCTACCTCGAGGAGGAGGGCGTGCCGAAGAATTCGCGCGCGGAGACCTACGTCGCGTTGCGCCTGGTCGTGGACAACTGGCGCTGGGCCGGCGTCCCGTTCTACCTGCGCACCGGCAAGCGCCTCGCGCGCAAGGTAACCGAGATCGCCGTGACATTGCGCCCGGTCCCCCACCTCGCGTTCGAGCAGGATGGCACCGCGGATGTGCGCCCCAATCAGCTCGTCGTCACGCTCCAGCCGAACGAGGGCGTCTCGCTCTCTCTCGGCGCGAAGGTCCCCGGACCGCGGATGCGAATCCGCCCGGTCAACATGGAGTTCCTCTACAACACGGCCTTCCTCTCGCAATCGCCGGAGGCATACGAGCGACTGATCCTCGATGCGATGCGCGGCGAGGCGACGCTCTTCACGCGCAACGACGAAGCCGAAGCGCAATGGCGGATCTGCGACCCGATCCTGTCGGGCTGGGTCGAGACGGGGCGAGTTCCAGATGCCTATCCGGCGGGCACGGCTGGACCCGCCGGGGCCGACTCCCTGCTGCTCCCCGGCCACAGCTGGCGGACAATCTGACTGGGGATCACGAGTTGGCCGCACTCGACGACACGGTCTGGGCCGCCGAGCACACGACGCCCGCGGAGATCGAGTCCGCGCTACGCGGCCTGCTCGCGGAGCGCCACGCCGAGGATGCGACACACGTGCCCGCGCGCGTGCTGAACCTCGTCTGCATCGTCGACCGTCAGTGGAGCGGCGAGATCGCGAACCGCTTGGGCGCCGTCGGGCGCAATCACGCATCGCGCACGATCATCTGTGCGGTCACGCCGGGACGCACGACGCTCGACGCGGTCGCGTCGGTCGCCGCCGACGCAGCGGCGACGGACGACGGGGCAGCGCTCACCTTCGAGACGGTGATGATCGACGTCGGCTCCGAGCATCTCGAGCATCTGGACTCGATCGTCGACCCGCTTGTCGTCACCGACATCCCGACGCTCGTGTGGGCGCCGCACGGTCACTGGGAGGCGGTCGACGCACTCGCGGGCCTCTCCCAGTCGGTGCTGCTCGACTCGATGGATGACCCAGACGTTGGCGGCGCGCTGCGCCGCGCGGTGCGCCTGCTCGAGCATCGCAACGTCGTCGACCTGGCCTGGCTGCGCTCGACGCCGTGGCGCGAGCGCGTCGCGATGATGTTCGACGCACCCGGGCAGCGCCCGCGCTTGCGCATGATCGATTCGGTGACGGTGCGCCATCATCCGTTCTCGGGAGCCGCGGCACTGCTGCTCTGCGGATGGCTCGGCTCGCGCCTCGGCTGGCCGGCGCGGCAGCTGCGCCGCGACGGGCGCGGGCACGCCGAGGGCAAGCTCGGCAAGGTGAAGGTCAAGCTGGACTCGGTGGCGCAGGAGGTTCCCGGGCTCGCCGGCCTCACGCTCACGATGCGCGACGGTGGCCTGATCTCGCTCGACCGCGGCTCGGGCGGCCTGCGCGCGACCAGGCGTGAAGCCGACGGTACCGAGCGCGCATGGCGCCTGCTGGGAGCCTCACGGGGCGAGGGCGGGATCCTCGGTGAGGGGATCCGACTCTCGCTCGTTGGCGACGCGATCTATGGGGAGGCACTGGTGCACACGAGCGGCATGCTCGAGGAATGACGCCCGCGCCGCGCGTCATCGAGGAGCTGGATCCCGCAGCGGTGGCCGAGCGCGCCGCCGCGCTGTTCCTGACCACCGTTACAAGCGCGCTCGCCGAGCGTGGCAGCGCTCACGTAGCGGTTGCCGGCGGGACCACGCCGGCGGCGACCTACGAGCTGCTCGCGCCCGGCGTGCTCGCGGGCGTCGATCTCTGGTTCGGGGACGAGCGTTGCGTTGGTCCCGACGACCCGCAGTCGAACGCGCGAATGGTTATTTCGACGCTGCCCCTCGGTGGAGCGGTCCTGCATCGCATCGAGGGAGAACGCGGCGCGGAGGTGGCGGCGGAGGCGTATGAGGACGAGCTGCGGGCACGGGTGCCGCTCGCTGCGGCGGGCGTGCCGGTGCTCGATCTCGTGCTGCTCGGCATCGGCGAGGACGGGCACACGGCATCGCTCTTCCCCGACAATCCGGCACTGTTCGTGGATGACCGCGCCGTCGTGCCGGTGCACGACGCGCCGAAGCCACCGCCGGACCGCGTGTCGCTCTCGCTGCCTGTGCTGCGCGCCGCGCGCAGCGCGATCCTGCTCGCGGCGGGTTCGGGGAAGGCCGCCGCGCTCGCCGGCGCGCTCGGCGAGCCAACGCCGCGCGTGCCGTCCAGCCTGCTCGCGCGCGAGCGCCTGATCGTGATCGCGGATAGCGCGGCGCTCGCCGGTCGATGAGCGACGCCGAGCTCGTCATCGTGCGCCACGCCGACACCTACTGGACGGCGAGCGGACAGCACACGGGCCACACGGATCTCCCGCTGAACGACGCCGGACGCGCCGCGGCGGCCAAGCTCACGGAGCGTCTCGCACCGTGGTCGTTCGCCGCCGTCTGGTGCAGCCCGCTGCGCCGTGCCATGCAGACATGCGAGCTCGCGGGCTATGGCGAGCGAACGGAGCGTCGGGACGAGCTCGTCGAATGGGATTACGGCGACTACGAGGGCGTGACGAGCGCGCAGATCGACGCCGAACGACCCGGCTGGGATCTGTGGCGCGACGGCTGCCCGGGCGGCGAGACGGCATCCGCTGTCGGAGCTCGCGCCGATGCGGCGCTCGCCCTGCTACCTCCGGCGGGTTGCGTGCTCGTGTTCTCACACGGTCACTTCCTGCGCGTGCTGATCGCCCGCTGGGTCGGGCTCGCGCCGGTCGATGGGGCGTGCTTCGTGCTCGCCCCAGGGGCGATCGGGGTGCTCGGGCACGAGCACGGCCGCCGCGTCGTGCGCCGTCTCGGCTAGAGCGCAGCGTCTAGCGCAGCCTGCCGAACTCGGCGGTGACCGCGCGCAGGCGGCGCGCCAGAGCAGCCGTCGCGCCACCCTCCGACAGCCGCCAGCGCCAGTTGCCGCCAGCGCGGCCGGGGGTGTTCATGCGCGCGCTCGCCGGCAGCCCGAGCACGTCCTGCATTTGAGCGATGACCAGGTCGGCACTGGAGGACTGCGCGAGGCGCAGCAGCGGCCAGGGGCCGCCGGCCGGATTGATCCCGCGGCTGCGCATCGCCGCGCCGAGCGGTTCGCGCGCAGCCGCGTCGAGCCCATCCCACCAACCGAGGAGCGTCGTCTGATCGTGCGTGCCCGTATAGAGGACGCGCCCCCGCGCGGCGTCGTCCAGCGGATCCTCGCCCGGCGCGCCATAGACGAACTGGAGCACGGCCATGCCCGGCACGCCGAGTCGCTCGCGCAGCCGCTCGACGGGCGGCGTGATCGCACCGAGGTCTTCGGCGATCAGCGGGAGGCGCCCGAGCGCGCGCTGCGCGGCGAGCAGCGGCGCGGCCCCCGGCCCGCGGCGCCAGCGTCCACCCCGCGCCGTCCGCGCGGTGACCGGCACTGTCCAGTAGGCCACGAACCCGCGAAAGTGGTCGAGGCGGACGAGGTCGTAGAGAGCGGCGCCGCGGCGAAGCCGCTCGATCCACCAGCGATAGCCGCTTCGCTGGAGCGCCGGCCATTCGTAGACCGGATTACCCCAGAGCTGACCTGCGGCGTTGAAGCTATCGGGGGGCGCGCCCGCGCGCAGGTCGGACGAGAAGAAGCGCGGATGGCTGAGCTGGTCGACGCTCCCCGGCGCGACGTACAACGGCACGTCACCGACGATCGCAATCCCAGCGTCGGCGGCGTAGTTGCGCAACGCCGTCCATTCATTGGCGAAGCGGGCCTGATCGCGTACGGCCTCGCGGCCGGCGTAGCGCTCCCATTCGCCGATCCAGTACGACTCATGCTCGCGTAGCGCCTCCTCGTCGACGATCGAGACCGTGGCATGCGGACGCGCGAGCAGCCGCGGCGAGCAGGCGAAGGCAGAGCTCGACCGGTATGGTGAGCGGTACCGGTCAGGTGGCCCGAGAGGCAGCACCTGCCAGTAGGACTGACCGGCGGCTGAGAGCCAATCGACGAAGCGGAAAGCTGCCGGCCCGAGCTTCCCGCCCGGCAGCGACGTGATGTGCAGCTGGACTCCGCTGGCGAGCTTCAGCGGGTTCTCCCGATTAGACGACCTCTTTTCCAGGGTAACTGGTGATGGTGGCGCGAGGGACCAAGGGGACAATCAAGGTGAAGCAGTCGCCGGCGGACGACACGCAGCCGATCGAGCTCCCGCGGCGCAGGCCGTCGTCGATCCTGATCGCCGATCCCGCGCCGGTCGTCGACGGCGGCGCCCACCCGACCAAGCGCTGCGCCGGCGATCAGGTTGCGGTCAGTGCAACGATCTTCCGCGACGGGCATCAGGCGCTTCGCGCGAGCGTGCGGCACCGCCCGGCCGCGGGAGGGGACTGGACGGAGGTGCGCCTCGCGACCGTTGGCCCTGACCGCTACAGCGGCTCTTTTCTTGTCGGCGATCTCGGTTACCACCACTGGCAGCTGGTCGCCTGGGTCGAGCGGTTCGCGAGCTGGCGCGATGAGCTTTCGCGCAAGCTCCTCGCCGGCCAGAAGGACACGAGCTCGGAGCTCGCGGAGGGAATCGAGCTGCTGCGTGCGCTGGCCGCGCGCGCCAGGGGTAGCGACCGTGAGGCAGTCCTCGGCGCGCTGGCGACGGTCGCAGACGCCACGACCCCGGCGAGGGTCCGCCAGCAAGCGGCGCTCGCCGACGCGCTGCTGGCGATCGCGGAGCGCCATCCCGAGCACTACGACGAGGCACACAGTCAAACCTTCGAGATCGAGGTCGAGCGAGAGCGGGCGCGTTTCGGTACCTGGTACGAGCTCTTTCCCCGCTCGTGGGGCGGCTTCGCGGGCGTACGTTCCCAGCTGAGTGCTTTCGCGGCGCTCGGCGTCGACGTGGTCTACCTGCCGCCGATCCATCCGATCGGCCGCACGGCGCGCAAGGGGCCCAACGACTCGCCGCAGGCCGGGCCAGACGATCCCGGCAGTCCATGGGCGATCGGCGCGGCCGAAGGCGGCCACACGGCGATCAACCCCGAGCTCGGGACGCTGGAGGAATTCGAAGCGCTCGTCGCCGAGGCTCGCGGGCTCGGGATCGACATCGCGCTCGACTTCGCGGTTCAGTGCTCCGCCGACCATCCGTGGCTGAAGGAGCACCCGGAGTGGTTCCACCGCCGTCCCGACGGCACGCTCAAGTACGCCGAGAACCCGCCCAAGCGCTACCTCGACATCTACCACCTCGACTTCGACACCGAGGACTGGCAGGGCCTGTGGCGCGCCCTGCTCGACGTCGTGCTCTTCTGGGCCCAGCGCGGGGTGCGCGCCTTCCGCGTCGACAACCCGCACACCAAGCCGGTCGCGTTCTGGCGCTGGCTCATCGCCGCCGTGCGGAGCATCCATCCGGAAACGATCTTCCTCGCTGAGGCGTTCACGCGCGAGCCGCTGCTGAACGCCCTCGCGAAGGCCGGCTTCAGCCAGTCCTACACGTACTTCACTTGGAAGAACTCGGCCTGGGAGCTGCGCGAGTACATGAGCCGGCTCGCTTCCCCGCCCAGCACGGACTTCCTGCGCCCGAACCTGTTCACCAACACCCCCGACATCCTCAGCGCTTACCTGCAGACGGGCGGTCCGGCCGCCTTCGCGGTACGGCTGCTGCTCGCCGCTACGCTGTCGCCGAGCTACGGCATCTACTCGGGCTTCGAGCAGTTCGAGGCGACACCGCGCGTTTCCGGGTCGGAGGAGTACCTCGGCTCGGAGAAGTACCAGATCGTGCCGCGTGCACTCGATGGGCCCCTGCTCGGCATGTTCGGAAGACTGAACGAGATCCGCCGCGAGCACGGTGCGTTACAGCGCATCGAGGGGCTGCGATTCCTCGGCGTCGAGAACGAAACCCTGCTGGCCTACACCCGGCGCACCGGCGAGGAGACGCTGGTCGTCATCGTCAACCTCGATCCGTCGTCCGCGCAGGAGGGCACCGTGATCGTGCCCGAGGAGCTCGGCCTGCCGCCGGTGTTCGCCGTCGAGGACCTGCTCGACGGCCGGAGCTACCGCTGGCGACTCGGGCGCAACTACGTGAGACTCGACCCCAGCGTGCGTCCCGGGCACCTACTCGGGGTGGCGGGGTTCTGATGGCGACACAGCTGGAACGCGATCTGAGCGCGACGCTCGCCGAGAATGGCGGCGACCCGACCACAACGGCGCCGGAGGCGACCCGACAGTGGTTCGAGTCAAACCCGCTGTGGTTCAAGACCGCGACGTTCTACGAGATACACGTGCGCGGTTTCTACGACGCCGACGCCGACGGCTCCGGCGACTTCCGCGGCCTCACGGAGAAGCTTGATTACCTCGAGTGGCTCGGCGTCGACTGCGTCTGGCTGCTGCCGATGTACCAGTCGCCGCTGCGCGACGGCGGTTACGACATCGCCGACTTCAAGTCCCTGCTGCGGGAGTACGGCACCGTCCGAGACGCCCAAGCGTTCATCGACGGTGCTCACAAGCGTGGTATCCGGGTGATCGCCGATCTCGTGATGAACCACACGTCGATCGACCATCCGTGGTTCCAGGAGTCGCGGTCGAGCCCCGACTCGCCCAAGCGCAGCTGGTACGTCTGGTCGGACACGCCGGAACGCTACGGCGATGCGCGAATCATCTTCATCGACACCGAGACGTCGAACTGGACGTGGGACGACGCGGCCGGTGCGTACTACTGGCACCGCTTCTTCTCGCATCAGCCCGATCTGAACTACGACGAGCCCGAGGTCCAGGAGGCGATGCTTGACGTTCTGCGCTTCTGGCTCGACATGGGTCTCGACGGCTTCCGCCTCGACGCCGTGCCCTACCTCTTCGAACGCGAGGGGACGAGCTGCGAGAACCTGCCTGAGACGCACGCGTTTCTTCGTCGGGTTCGCGCGACCGTCGATGCCGAGTACGCCGACCGCGTGCTGCTGGCCGAGGCGAACCAGTGGCCGGAAGACGTCGTGCACTATTTCGGCGACGGCGACGAATGCCACATGGCCTTTCACTTCCCGGTGATGCCGCGCCTGTTCATGGCGCTGCGCCGCGAAGACTCGACGCCGATCACGGAGATTTTGGCGCGAACGCCGCCGATTCCCGATGGCTGCCAGTGGGGTCTATTCCTGCGTAACCACGACGAGCTGACGCTCGAGATGGTCACCGACGAGGAACGCGACTACATGTACTCCGAATACGCACGCGACATGCGGATGAAGCTCAACCTCGGCATCCGCCGGAGGCTCGCGCCGCTGCTCGAGGGTGGCCACGACGAGATCAAGCTGCTGACGGCGATCTTGTTCTCGCTGCCGGGCAGCCCGATCCTGTACTACGGCGACGAGATCGGGATGGGGGACAACATCTACCTCGGCGACCGCGACGGCGTGCGCACCCCGATGCAGTGGACCGGCGACCGCAATGGCGGATTCTCGCGCGCCGATTTCGCCCAGCTCTACTCGCCGCCACTGATGGACCCCGTCTACGGCTTTCAGGCGGTCAACGTCGAAGCTCAGCTGCGCACGCCGGCCTCACTGTTGCGTTGGCTGCGCCGCTTCATCTCGCTGCGGCGTGAGCACCCGGGGTTCGGGCTTGGCTCCTACGAGGCGCTGTCGACGAGCAACCTGCGGATCTTCGCCCACGTGCGCTGCCACGCCGGCGATGTTGCGCTCTGCGTGCACAACCTCTCCCGCGCGGCGCAGGCGGTCGAGCTCGACCTTTCTCGTTACGAAGGCCAACAGCCCGTCGAAATGTTCGGCGGCACCCGCTTTCCGGCAATCGGGAAGCTCCCCTACCTCCTGACGCTCGCGCCGCGCGGATTCTTCTGGTTCATCCTCGGATCGGAGAAGCGGGATGACGGTGGCCGGCGTTGACGTAGGCGCGGCGCTCGCCAGCGCCGGCGTTCCACCGCTGACCGAGGAGCGCCTGCGCGAATGGATGGCGGACCAGCGCTGGTACGCGGCGAAGGTCGACGAGGTCTGCGAGGTCACGATCCTCGACGTCGTGCCGCTGATCGAGGAAACCGACAAGTTGCTGCTGTTGCTCGTCGAGGTCCGTCCCGCGGCCGGCACGCACGACCTCTACCAGCTACTCGTCGGGGTTGGGCCCGCTCGCGAAGACGACGATGGCGCGGCGTTCGAGATCTGCCGGCAGGATGGCATGCGCCTCTACGACGGCCTGAGCGACGGCCGCCAGGGTGGGCGCATCGGCGCTCTGATCGCAGCCGACGCGACGATCGAGCACGAGGCCACGACGGTCGCCTTCCGCCGTAACGGCTCGCTGGCGCTCGGTCCCGACGCGGAGGTACGCGTGGTGGACGCGGAGCAGTCGAACAGCTCGCTCGTCCTCGACGAGGCTCACATCATCAAGGCGTTTCGCCGGCTGCAGCCCGGACTCAACCCCGAGATCGAGATGCTCCGCTTCCTCGACCGCCACGGCTTCGCGAACATGGTGCCGCTCGAGGGTTGGTATGAGTACCGCGGCGAACTCCTCGAGGCGAGCCTCGGCGTCATGCAGCGCTTCGTCACCGGTGCGCACGATGGCTGGGAGCTCGTGCTCGAAAGAATCGCGCAGCAGCGCGGCGAGGAGCTGATCCTGCCTTTGCGTGATCTCGGCAGCGCGACGGCGGCGATGCACAGCCTGCTGGGCAGCGACAGCGAGGATCCCGAGTTCGCTCCCGAACACCCGCCCGACGAACAGGTCGCGCTGCTGACCGCGACGATCGACGAGCAGATCGAGCAGCTCTTCGTCAACATGCCCGCGCGAGCGGAGCTCGAGCCGATCACCGGCCGGATCAAGGAGCTGCGCGACGTCCTCTCGCTGCTGTCGCACACCGGGACCGGCGGGATGCTGATCCGCATCCACGGCGATTACCACCTCGGCCAGACCCTGCTGACCGCCGGCGGCTGGGTCGTGATCGACTTCGAGGGCGAGCCCGCGCGGCCGTTGCGAGAGCGCCGGCGCAAGCGCTCCCCGCTGCGTGACGTCGCCGGCATGCTGCGCTCGATCTCCTACGCGTGCCTGGTCTCCGAGGTCCTGCACGGGGTCGCGGTCGACCGCGAATGGGAGCCGCACGCGCGCCAGGCGTTCCTCGACGGCTACATGGAGCGCATCGACCTTGCGCTGCTGCCGGCCGGCGCCCAAGCCGTGGCGAAGCTGCTTGCGATCTTCGAGCTCGAGAAGGCGATCTACGAGCTGCGCTACGAGCTCCAGAATCGACCGGACTGGCTGGGGGTCCCGGTCTTGGGAATCGAACGCCTACTGGACGGCCAGCGCGATGCCGCCTGAGCGCGCGGACATCGAGCGCCTGCTCGCGGGCGAGCACTCCGATCCACACAGCCTGCTCGGCGCGCATCCGGTCGATGGCGGCGTATGTGTTCGAACGCTCCGGCCGGCTGCCACGGCCGTCGTCGTGCACCCCACTAGCGCGAACGGCGACGGGGCACGCGGCAGCGTCGAGCTGGCACGCATCGATGCGAGCGGCCTGTTCGAAGGCGTCGTACAAGCCGCGCATCTGCCGCTCGACTACGAGATCGAGGCCGCCTATCCCGATGGCGCGAGCCATCGGGCGCGCGATCCGTATGCCTACGCGCCGACGCTCGGCGAGCTCGACCTGCATCTCGCGGCCGAAGGACGGCACGAGCAGCTCTACGACGCACTCGGTGGACGCCGCGTAACGGTCGGCGGCGTGAGCGGCGTGCGCTTCGCGGTCTGGGCACCCAACGCGCGCGGCGTCAGCGTCATCGGCGACTTCAACTTCTGGGACGGGCGGATGCATCCGATGCGCTCGCTCGGCGCGAGCGGGATCTGGGAGCTCTTCCTGCCGGACCTCGCGGAGGGCGCTCGCTACAAGTTCGAGATACACGCCGCGGATGGCGAGCTCCGCGTCAAGACCGATCCGTTCGCGCTCCAGGTGGAAGGGATGCCCGGTACCGCCGCGATCGTGTACAGCCGCCAGCATGAATGGGCGGACGGCGAATGGCTCGCCGAGCGCGCTGGACGCGCGGCTTACCGTGAGCCGCTCTCGATCTATGAGGTCCACCTCGGTTCGTGGCGGCGCACGCTCGAAAGCGCGGAGCTCGGCGCCGAAGAGCTCGGCGAGCAGCTCGCCGCCTACGTCGCGGACCTCGGCTTCACGCACGTCGAGCTGCTACCGGTGATGGCGCACCCGTTCACTGGCTCATGGGGTTACCAGGTGACGAGCTACTTCGCGCCCGATCCGCGCCGTGGCAACCCCGACCAGTTGCGGGCGTTCGTCGAGCGGTTGCACCACGCCGGGATCGGCGTGATCCTCGACTGGGTNNGGCTCGCATCCGGACTGGGGAACGCTCGTCTTCAACCACGGACGGCGCGAGGTGCGCAACTTCCTGCTCGCCAGCGCGCTCTTCTGGCTGCGTGAGTATCACGCGGACGGCCTACGCGTCGACGCGGTCGCATCGATGCTCTATCGCGACTACTCCCGCCGTGCCGGCGAGTGGACACCGAACGAGTTCGGTGGACGCGAAGACCTCGAAGCGATCGCATTCCTGCGCGAGATGAACGAGCTCGCCTACGGTGGCGTCCCAGGCGTACTGACGGCAGCGGAGGAGTCAACCGCCTGGCCGGGAGTCTCCCGCCCCACCTACCTCGGCGGCCTCGGCTTCGGCTTCAAGTGGAACATGGGCTGGATGCACGACACCTTGGAGTACTTCGCGAAGGACCCGATCCACCGCCGCTACCACCACCACGAGCTGACATTCAGCTTGATGTACGCGTTCAGCGAGTCCTTCATCCTGCCGCTCAGTCACGACGAGGTCGTACATGGCAAGGGCTCGCTGCTCGCAAAGATGCCGGGCGACCGCTGGCAGCGTTTCGCGAACCTGCGCGCGCTGTATGCCTACATGTGGGCGCATCCCGGCAAGCAGCTGCTGTTCATGGGCCAGGAATTCGCGCAGGAGCGCGAGTGGAACTACGACCGCTCGTTGGACTGGCACCTGCTCGAGCACGCCGATCATGCCGGCGTACAGCAGCTCGTCCGCGACCTCAACCGCTGCTACCGCGAACAACCGGCGTTGTGGCGGCGTGACGCCGACAGCGAAGGGTTTGCCTGGCTCGAGGCCAACGCTGCCGACGATAACCTCGTCGCCTTCATCCGCAACGGGGATCACGACGAACGGCTCGTTTGCGTGTGCAACCTTGCACCCGTCGTGCGCGACGGATACCGCGTCGGCCTGCCGGCCGCCGGTGCGTGGCGCGAGCTGCTGAACACCGACTCGCGGCTCTACGGCGGCTCGAACGTCGGCAACGGCTGGGGCATCGAGGCTGAGCCGACCGCGTGGCAGGGCCAGAGCCACTCGGCGCTTTTGACGCTGCCCCCGCTCGGGGTGATCTGGCTCGTTCCCGCGAGCGCAACGTCGAACCGCGCGCCCGCAGCGGCGTGAGCGAGAGCTACCCGTTCACCGCACGACTCGGGGCGCGTCCCACCGGCCGGGAGACCGAGTTCCGAGTCTGGGCGCCTTCAGCGCGCGATCCGGCGGTGATCATCGGCGACGGCGCACGGCTCGAGTTACGGGAGGAAGGCTATGGCGTGTGGAGTGCCCGGGCCGAGGTTCCCGCCGAAGCCGACTACTGGATCGAGCTGAACGGCAGGCGCTATCCCGACCCCTGCTCCCGCCATCAGCCGGCCGGGATCCGGGGCCCCTCGCGCGTCTTCGACCACAGCCGCCACGCCTGGTCGGACGCCGGCTTCACAGCGACGGCGCTGAGCGAGTCGGTGATCTACGAGCTGCACATTGGAACCTTCAGCGCAGCCGGAACCTTCGACGGTGCGATCCCCCACCTGGAGGAGCTCGCGCGGCTCGGCGTGACGACGCTCGAGCTGATGCCAGTCGCCGAGGGCCCCGGCGAGCGAGGCTGGGGTTACGACGGCGTCTACATCTCTGCCGCGCACCATGCGTACGGGGGCCCCGCCGGGCTACAGCGATTCGTCGATGCCGCGCATGCGCTCGATCTGGCGGTAATCCTCGACGTCGTCTACAACCACGTCGGCGCCTCGGGCGCTGAGGCGCTCGTGGCCTTCGGCCCCTACTTCACCGGAGCGCACCACACCTTCTGGGGCGATGCAATCAACTATGATGACGAGCTTTGTGACGGCGTTCGCGAGTGGGCGATCCAGAGCGCAGAGTCGTGGATCCGCGACTTTCACGTTGACGGTCTGCGCCTGGACGCGATCCATGCGATCCACGACGAGAGCGCGAACCCGCTCGTCGGCTCGATCGCTGACCGCGTTCACGCGCTGAACGCGCGGTCGCTCGTGATCGCCGAGGCAGGGCTGAACGACCCCCGCGTCATCCGGCCGGGATCACTCGGCGGGCTGCGCTGCGACGCGCAGTGGGCCGACGACTTTCATCATTCTCTGCGCGTGCTGCTGACCGGCGAGCGAGATGGCTATTACGCGGACTTCGGCCGCGTCGCGGACCTCGCGAAGGCGTTCGGGCGTCCGTTCGTTCACGACGGCAACTGGTCGGCCTTCCGCGAGCGACGTTTCGGCGCGCCGGCGCGCGACCGTCCGCCGGCGCAGTTCGTCGTCTTCTCGCAGAATCACGACCAGGTCGGGAACCGCGCCCGCGGCGATCGGTTGCCGGCGCCGGTGCGCGGACTCGCCGCGTTCTGCGTGCTGCTCGCTCCGTTCACGCCGATGCTCTTCATGGGTGAGGAGTACGGCGAGGCCGCTCCGTTCCAATTCTTCACCGATCACATCGACCCGGCAATCGCGGAGGCAACGCGCAGCGGGCGCCGTCGCGAGTTCGCCGCTTTCGCAGGCTTTGCCGGCGAGGTCCCGGATCCGCAAGATCCGGCCACGTTCGCCGCCTCCAAGCTGACCCGCCGGCGCGACGGGGAGCTTTGCGCCCTGTACGCTGCGCTGATCGCCTGCAGGCGCGAGGTGTCCGGCGAGGCCGAAGGTGTCGTCTTCGACGAGGACGGTCGTTGGCTGCGCCTGAGCCGGGGGAACCACGAGATGGTGTGCAACTTCGCTCCCACGCCCCACAGCTTCACGGTCGGAGACGTTCGGCTGCACCTCGCGACGGCCGCGTGCACGCTCTCCGACGGTCGGCTCGAGCTGCCCGGCGTCGCGGGTGCGCTCCTCGCGCGAAGGTCCGTCGACAGCGGCATCGCGCAGGCATGAGGCGGGTCTGGCGCGGCCAGCCTTTCCCGTTGGGGGCAACCTGGGATGGGGACGGCACGAACTTCTCGCTCTACGCCGCAGAGGCAGAGGCCGTCGAGTTGTGCCTGTTCGACGAAACCGGCGCCGAAGAGCGAATCCGCGTTAGCGAATGCTCGCTGCACAACTGGCACTGCTATCTGCCCGGAGTCGGCCCGGGCCAGCTTTACGGCTATCGCGTATTCGGTCGCTACAGCCCGCAGGATGGCCAGCGCTTCAACGGCGCGAAGCTGCTGATCGACCCTTACGCAAAGGCGATCGACGGCGGCGTCGATTGGAGCGCGGCGAACGTCTTGCCCTACGTACCCGACGCGGAGAACCCGGACGCCGATCTCGAGGCCGATGACGAGGACTCCGCGCCGGCGATGCCGAGGTGCGTCGTCATCGACGAGCAGTTCGATTGGGGCGACGACGACCGGCGCCCGCAGCACGACTGGAGCCGCACGGTCATCTACGAATTGCATGTCAAGGGCTTCACCAAGCTCAACGAACGGAT
This sequence comes from Acidimicrobiaceae bacterium, assembly GCA_003142095.1. Classification (GTDB taxonomy): domain Bacteria; phylum Actinomycetota; class Acidimicrobiia; order Acidimicrobiales; family RAAP-2; genus RAAP-2. The sequence goes on from PLON01000073.1 coordinate 14,061, forward strand.
CCGCGAGGATCTGCGCGGCACCTATGCCGGCCTTGCCAGCGACGCCGCGATCGAGTATCTGCGCGAACTCGGGATCACCGCGGTCGAGCTTCTACCGGTGCACCACTTCATCGGCGAGAGCTTCCTCGTTGATCGCGGCCTGACCAACTACTGGGGCTACAGCAGCATCGGCTACTTCGCACCTCACTCGGCCTATGCCGCAACCGGCGAGCGGGGCCAGCAGCTCGACGAGTTCAAGGGCATGGTCAAGGCTCTGCACGCTGCGGGGATCGAGGTGATCCTCGACGTCGTTTACAACCACACCGCCGAAGGGAACCATCTGGGACCGATGCTCGGCTTCAAGGGGATCGGCAACCGGGCGTACTACCGGCTGATGCCGGACGATGCGCGCCACTACCTCGATTTCACGGGCACGGGCAACAGCCTCGACCCAACCAGCCCGGCGGTCCTGCGGCTGATCATGGACTCGCTGCGCTACTGGGTGACGCACTGCCACGTCGACGGCTTCCGCTTCGACCTAGCTCCGGTCCTCGTACGCGGTGTCGCCGCAGAACGGCCGAGCGCGTTCTTCGAGATCATCCAACAAGACCCGATTCTGTCCAAGGTGAAGCTCATCGCCGAGCCCTGGGACGCCAGTCCCGATGGTTTCCAACTCGGCAGGTTCCCCCCGGGCTGGGCGGAGTGGAACGGAGCCTTTCGCGACTGCGTCCGCCGGTTCTGGCGCGGTGATCCTGGTCAGGTGCCAGAACTCGCCTCACGGCTGACCGGCTCAAGCGATATTTTTGCGCCCACCGGACGCAAAACCTACGCCAGCATCAACTTCGTCTCCTGTCACGACGGCTTCACGCTCAACGATCTCGTCTCCTACGAACACAAGCACAACGAAGCCAACGGCGAAAGCAATCAAGACGGCACGAACGACAACAACAGTCGAAACTGGGGGGCCGAAGGACCAACCGAATCGGTACGAATTCTGCGCGCTCGCGAGCGGATGAAGCGCAACCTTCTCGCGACCGTGTTTTTCTCCCAGGGAGTTCCGATGCTGCTCGGCGGCGACGAGGTGGGACGAACTCAAGAGGGAAATAACAACGCCTACTGCCAGGACAACGAGATCAGCTGGTTTGACTGGGACGTCAGCGAGGCGGATCACGAGTTGCGCAAATTCGTGCGCGACGTGATCGTGATTTCAAAGAACAACCCCATCTTGCGTCGCCGCAACTTCTTCACGGGCCAGCCCGTTGCGGGCTACGAAACGAAGGACGTGTCCTGGGTGCGCGCAGACGGCCAAGAGATGACCGACGATGACTGGGCGAATCCGAGTATCCAGAGCGTGGGCATGTTGCTCTTTGGACCTGCGGCTGACGAGCTGGACAGTCGCGGGCGCTCCAGCGTGGCCGAGTCTGTTCTTTTCTTGCTCAACGCCTCGACTAAATCCTTCACCTTCACCCTGCCGAGCATGGAGCTTCCCGGCGTCTGGGAGGAGGTGCTAAACACGGCTCGCCCCGGGCCCTGGGCCCGACTCGTGCGGACCGACGCCGTAAATCTGAGCGCACACTCGACCGTCCTGCTGCGCCACACGGAACGCCCCCAGCAGTGAGCAATCCGCGCCCGCTCGGCTCCACATATCGCCTGCAACTCAACACGCTCGGTTTCGAGGGCGCACGAAAGCTCGTGGGCTACCTCGACGATCTCGGCATCGAAACCCTGTACCTCTCGCCCATCCTCGAAGCGGTCCCTGGTAGCAGTCATGGATACGACGTCGTCAATCCGACTCGCTTGGATCCGGCCCTCGGCACGCCGGATCAGTTCGAGGCGCTGCTCGTTGAGTTGGAGGCGCACGATATGAGAGCCCTCATCGACATCGTCCCCAATCACATGGCCTGTCACGAAGCGAACGATTGGTGGTGGGACATTCTACGATCCGGACAGGGATCGCCGTTCGCACTAATTTTCGACGTCGACTGGTCGCGCCACGTCGGACGCGTTCTTGTTCCTACGCTCCCGTCACCCCTGAGCAAACTCGTCGATACGATCGATTTCGTCGGTGAAGGTCTTGATCGAGTCATGGAAATCGCTGGCCAGCACTTTCCGCTCGCACCCGGCACGCATACCGGCAGCGACCTCGGCACGGTGCTCGCGCGCCAACACTACCGACCCGCGTATTGGCGCCTCAGCAATCACGAGGGAAACTATCGTCGATTCTTCGACATCGACGGACTGATCGGCGTGCGCGTCGAACTACCCGACGTATTCAAACGAACCCACGACTTCATCACGACGCTGAGCGATGATGAGCGCATTGCGGGTTGGCGTATCGATCACGTCGACGGTCTGACTGATCCGCGCGCCTACTTGGAACGACTCGCAGAGGTCGCCACCAGCCGTCGAGTGACACGTCCGCTCGTACTCGTCGAGAAGATCCTGGCGCGCGGCGAACAACTGCCGACAACGTGGCGTACCGACGGGACGACGGGATACGAGTTCGCAGACGTCGCAGGCGGCCTCTTCGTGAGCGAACGGGGCGCTCGCCGACTTGCCAACGTAAGCACAGGACCTGCGGGTGAGACGGATACGTTCGACGAACTTGGCCGCAGCGCAAAGCGAGAAGCCATTCAAGGATCCTTCGACGCTTCCCTCGAACGGCTGGCTCGTCTCTCCATGCAGTCGCTCAATGAGCTCCACCCCGGTCATGACCTGTCGTGGTTTGACTTACGCCAAGCGCTCACGGAGATCACCGTCTCTCTCGACGTCTATCGCACGTACTTCACCGAGTCTCACTCCGAACCTGTCGACTTCGAGCCACTCCTGCGCGCGGCGAGCGCCGCCGCACAAACTCTCTCTGGAGAAGGCCGCCGCGCGGTTGAACTGATCACCGACGCCCTCGGTTCGTCGAAAGCTGTCACCCTAGAACTGGTCCAGCGATGGCAGCAGTTGAGCGCGTCGGACATGGCGAAGGGCGTGGAAGACACGGCGACGTACCGTTACCGCGGTCTGCTCAGCCACGCTGAAGTTGGTTGCAACCCCGATCACTCGAGCGCGGAACCGGTCCAGTTCCACCGCCTGGCTGCCGAGCACCTGTCGTACCCCTTCGCCCTCAACGCGACGTCGACGCACGACTCCAAGCGCAGCGAGGACTCTCGAGCGCGCCTCTTTGCACTGTCCGAACTCCCTGACGAATGGGCGGCGAACGTGCACCGATGGCACAAGCGACTTCGCGTTGGTGACGACAGGCTCGGCGTTGAGGACGAGCTTCGCGTGTACCAGAGTTTTGTGTGTCTGTGGCCCCGCGAATCGATTCGACTTTCCCAAGCGATCGTTCGCCGAGTCCAGGACTACGTCGTCAAAGCCGCGCGCGAGGCAAAACTTCACACCAGCTGGACCGACCCGGTGGTGCACTACGAGCGTTCGCTGCGGAGTTTCGTACGCCGGTTAGCGAGCGACGAACGATTCGTGCGCGATATCAACCGTTTCGCGCGCCGCATCGGCCCCGCAGCTGTGACGAACTCGCTCGCCACGGTCGTGCTCAAGTGCGTCGCCCCGGGCGTTCCCGATTTTTACCAAGGAACCGAGTTGTTCGAGTACACGCTGACCGATCCGGACAATCGACGCCCGGTCAACTACGCGCGACGTCGAGCACTTTTGGCTCGCCTGCCCGATCGCGACGCGGACGAGACGACTCGTTCGTCGACGCTTCGTGCGATGGTCGATCAGGGAGATCCAGGCGCACTCAAGATGTACGTCACACGCGAGCTCTTACGTATGAGAAGGGAACGCCGCGAACTTTTCGCGTACGGGAACTATCAGGCACTACTGACAACTGGCTCTCTCAAAAACCACGCGGTCGCTGTCGCCCGGCGACACGACAATCAATGGGTGATTGCCTGCGTATCTCGACAGACCATGGCGATCGTGGGACCCGGCCACTTTCCGACAGGAAGTATCTGGAATGGAACGAAGCTGCGCTTGCCTGAAGACGCGCCGACTGACTTCGTAGATGTTTTGACAGGCGCCCCGCTTCGTTCACAGCGTGGACGTCTCGACGTCGCAGAGTGTTTCGCCAATGCTCCAGTGAGCGTTCTCGTGAACCCCAGTAACTGAAATTTGGAGGGCAACCGGTGAGGTTCGCCTAATTAATACCCGTGAGGAGATCGAGCATATCTTCGGCGTGTTCCTCTTCGACTGCGAGTATCGATTCCAGCATCCGGCGAGTTGTCGTGTCACCATCGCCAAGCCAGGCAATAATTTCGGAGTACGCGGCGATCGCTATTCGCTCGGCTACGAGATCTTCGCGAATCATTGCCTCCAACTCTTTCGATGAGTCGTACTCCGAATGACTTCGACCAGTCAGCGTGTCAGGGTTGAAGTCAGGTTCGCCGCCTAACTGTTGAATGCGAGCCGCGATCTGGTCGGCGTGGTCCTGCTCCTCACTCGCGTGTTCGAGAAATTCGTCGGCGGCCGATTGGGCGTTCAACCCATCAGCCGTGAAGTAGTGACGCTTGTAGCGAAGTACGCAGACGAGCTCGGTCGCCAGTGCCTGATTGAGCACGAAGATGACACGCTCGAGATCGGCGCCGTACGCGTCGGTCACGGGACCTTTTTCAATATTCTCGCGTGCGCGCTCGCGCAGTGTCTTCACGTCGGTCAGAAATTCTTCCATGATCTCGCCCTTTTCTATGTTCGTGGGAGATATTCCCGATGTACTTCTCCGCCAAATCTCTCTACTTCTCAAGCGCAGTCACGTCCCGATGGAGTTGATCAGTTATCGTCGCCCATCGTTTCGGGGTCGTCTTCGTCTTCGCCCCCGACAGTGTCTTTCTCGTCCTCGTCGTCGCTGCCGCCAACTGATTCACGGTCTACGAACTCCGAGCCGCCTACCGCATCAATCGTTTCCGTGTCGTCGCCGCCAATCGTCTCCATGTCACGCGTGTCAACGCCGCCAACGGTGTCGGTGGTGTCGGTCTCAGGGGCCTCGATGACAACGAGCTCCACTTCGTCTACCTCGATGACTTCCGTCACTATGTTCTCCATGATCCACCTTTCAATGGATAATCGCACTGGTCGGTTCCGACCACTGATAACTCACTCGCTCAGTATCCGTTGTACGCGCTCCGGTGTCAAGCCCCTTTTTTGATGAGCCGCTCGTCGCCCGAACGGAATTCTTATTCGTAAATAATGAATAAGAAACGTCGGGTGACGTGATCGTGAGTGTTCGCCTGCACGGCCCGTACTTGCGGGCGCGTGCCGTGTTGTCCGCGACACGATTGGAGATTTAATCCGTGCACCGTATTTCTTAACTCTCAGAATCCCGTAAGTGACGAGGAGTATTGCGCCCCGACTTCTACGCCCAGGAGGACCGTGCGAAACACGTGTACGAAGACACAAGTTTCCGACACCGCACACGGACATTTTTTCACTCCCTCATCACGCCTGATGGCACCGGTCATTCGCGCGACGACGATGACCGATCATTCGGTACTAAATGACAGGCCATTTGGAACTAGATGACGCGCATTATCCGAGATATAGTCGCATTCACCTGTCATCGCAACGTCGTCGCGTGCCAGCTGCGCACAAACGTGTCGTACGCGCACGCGAGGAGTGGACGCTCACGAACAGTGCGCACACCTCGGCGATGTGTGAGAATGCGAAACGTGATGGCGTTGCGCATCACTGATCGCTTTCACAGACTTTTCAGTTGAGTGTTATGTGCATGTTTCTTAGGATTGAATTGTTCGGCGAAAGTCGCTGACACAGAAGTGGATACCGGCCCCGGAGGCATCATGATTACTTTTGGCGTAGTACTTCTTCTTCTCGGGTTTTTATTGGGGATTCCAATCCTCTGGACACTGGGAATGATTTTGCTAGTCGTGGGGATCGTGCTTTGGATTCTCGGTTCAATTGGGCGCGAAGTCGGAGGACGTCGACACTATTACTAGGTCACGTAGCTCAGAACTTTGATTGCACGTCTAATCGGTTGCGTAGTTATCGACTCTGCACCATCCAATGTTGGCAACGAGTCACTATTCATTCACTGCTGAAATGAAGAAAGGATTTACAATGGTTGACAAGGCAAAGGTAAAGAAGTCAGTAGGGAAGGCGACGACCCACACGAAGAATGCAGCGGAGGTCGCTAAAGGAAAAGTGAAGTCGACAACGGGCAAGGTTGTCGGTGATCGTCGGCTTCAGGCGGAAGGAAAGATTGACGAAGTAAAGGGTCACGCCAAGCAGGCTGGCCAAAAGGTCAAAGAAAACTTTAAGAAGTAGTCCAGCAGCGGGCCCACTCACGGTGGTCCGACTATGAAGATTGGCGCCACTCAATTGAGAAGAAGATGACGCTCGCTAAGGGACCGAAAAAGACGACGTCTTCAAAGTCATCCCGAGGCCAATCCAAAACCGAACCGCGGTGGCGCAAGTACTCGCGCGCGATGAGCCCGGGCCTCGTAACGGGAGCATCCGACGACGACCCTTCGGGTATTGCTACCTACGCGCAAGCTGGCGCGAAGTACGGCACCTCTTTCCTCTGGACCGCACTCTTGACCTATCCCCTCATGGCCGCCGTTGTGGAGATTTGTGATCGAACCGCTTTGGCGACCGGTGTGGGAATCGGTGACCTCGCGTCCAAAAAATTTGGCCGCACCGGACGATCCATACTGGCCATGCTTCTCGTGGTACTCGTCGTGGCCAACACGCTCAACGTGGCGGCGGACCTTGTCGCGGTCGGTTCCGGAATGAACCTCTTGCACGCGGGCCCCACCTGGGTCTGGGCTCTCGAGGCGGGATCACTCATTACCGCTCTGCTCGCGCTTGATTCATTTGACCGCCTCGCCGTGATCTTCAAGTTTCTCTGCGCGAGTTTGCTGTCGTACCTTGTGGTGGCGGTCATCGTCACACATCAATGGGTACACATTCTCGCGAGCACCGTGATTCCCCATATCACCTTCAACAAGAACTACATCGAACTCCTCGTCGCAATACTCGGGACAACTATCTCGCCGTACCTTTTCTTCTGGCAAAGCGCGCACCGACTAGAAGAAATGCGCTATGAGCCGGCTGGAGGTAACTCCGTACAGCCACTCACCAAACGAGTCCGATCGAAAGCCAAGCTAAAATAGCGCAGCAGCCGTGTCGACGTTTTTTCGGGTATGGCATTTTCGAACGTCGTCATGTTTTCGATCATCGCTGTATCGGCGGCGACACTACACGCGCATCACGAAACGAACATTCAGAGTGCCGCTCAAGCGGCCAAAGCGCTGCGCCCGCTCGCGGGAAGTTTTGCCAGCGAGCTCTTCGCGTTCGGCTTTATTGGAAGTGGTCTGCTCGCGATTCCAGTCCTCGCCGCCTCGGGGTCCATTGGCCTCTCCGATTTACTTGGCAAACAGTGGGGCTTCTCAAAGTCTCTTGGGAGAGCTCCGCTTTTTTACTCCCTCGTCGCCTTTGGCACCCTGGGCGGCACAGCGCTCAGTCTCTTGCACGTGAACCCCATCACACTGCTCGTGTTCGTTGCGGTGGTCAATGGCGTGACCGCCGCGCCGTTCCTGTTCGTGGTCATGCGCGTCTCGAGTAGTCGAGAGCTGATGGGTGACTTCGTGAACGGCAAACTCGCGCGTACGCTCGGCTGGATCACGTTCGCGCTGATGGCGAGCGCTGCCATCGCACTGTTTGCTACCGGCGCTTTTTAGGGCACAGCGGCGCTTCTTCTGATCAAAAATATGTCATCCCGAGACACTGGACGCGTCGTAAGAATCCTGATAAACAGACGGAGTTGGTACCAAAGGGAGGTTCCAATGCGGGGATTCGGCGCAGGTCGTGACGTCCTCGATTCAGGAAAGGGTCACCATGTTTAGTCCCACCAAAAAGTTCGTGTTCGGCGCTCGGGCCACTCTCGCAAGTGCGGTGGTGTTGGGAACGCTTGTGCTTTTGCTTGGCATTTCCGTACCGAGTAGTTCCGCAGGTTCCAGTAAATTCTGCACAACGTTAGTGACGTACGAGACAAAGTACGCGAGCAAAGATGCAACGCCGCCGACCACGTTCTCCGCGTACAAGACGTGGGCGAAGACCCTCCTGCCGTTCTACGAGACTCTCGCTTCGGAAGCGCCCAACGCGGCCTCTAAGACGACGCTCGGCGACGTCGCAACCATGTTGAAGTACGAAAGCACACAGTCATCCTGGACAAAGCTCGAAACCTACGAAACTGCGAATCACGCGAAGTTCGAAGCGGGCACCAAGGCTCTGGCCAAGGCCATCGAATCTTGCTACTAATCGTCAAGATTTCACCGACCTGAACCTCGCTTCAGGCGATGCTGAACGTCCCAGCGCGTGAACGTCGCGTGAAGATTCGCGTTTCGCGAAGGAGCACATCAAGTCTGAGAAAAGTTTCACAAACGCATCGCCCTCTCGACGATGTCGGTCATCCGGCATCTCGAATATTCACCCCGTTTATCAGGAATTCCGACCTCTCACGAATGTCCATCTCATGACCAAACCAATCCGATGAAAAGCGATGGGGCTGGCTTGACATTGCCAGAATCGCCGTGTACCGTGTAACCGGTTGCATGGCTGCAAGCGGTTACATCGTAGCTCTGTAGGGACTGATTAGGGGGCGTGGTGGTCGATTCTCCGCCAACGATTTACGACGTGGCGGCGCGCGCCGGCGTGTCGACGGCGACCGTCAGTCGTGCCCTCAACTCTCTCTCTTCGGTTCGGTCCTCCACGCGCGAGAAGGTCATGGCGGCCATGGAAGAACTCGAGTTCGTGCCCAACGTCGTGGCGCGAGGTCTCTCGAGCGGCAAGCACTGGATCATCGGTCTCGTCTTCATGCGCGCCGTCGTTGACCCTGGCAATCACGCCATCGACGATTTCGGGCTCATCGTCGAAGAGGCGAGCCTCCTCTATACGGACACCGTCATCCGCGGTGCCGAGGTGCGCGCCGCGGAACAGGGCTACTCCCTACTGTTGAGCAGCGGCGATGAACGACACCCATCGGGTATGACGTCGTTGCTCAACCTCACGGGGACCGTCGATGGGCTCATCCTGCTCGACCGCGTGTTGAAAGATGACGACGTTGCCTATCTCGCACGCCGCATCCCCGTCGTCTTGCTCGCGGGCCGAGGCGGCCTCGACTCCGCGATCACCGTGCGAGTCGACAATGAACAGGCGATGCGTAGTCTCGTCGAGCACCTCAGCAAGGTTCACGGTGTCAACCGGTTCGGCTTCGTCACGGGCGCGAACGAAAGTCCCGACAGCGTCGCTCGTGCTGACGCAGTTCGGCGATTCGTTGCCGAGTTCGGTGGCACGCTTGACGAGGTCGACTATCTTCAAGCCGACTGGACTTCGTCTGGCGGTGAGCTCGCGATGCTGGCTCGACTGAAGAACCCCACGCCGCTGCCGGAAGCGTTCATCTGTGCGAACGACCAAACTGCCGTCGGCGTCATTTTCGCGTTGAGGGCGGGCGGGCTACGAGTGCCCGAGGATATTGCGGTGACGGGATTCGACGACATCTCGTTGACGCGGTACTTCAATCCGGCACTCACCACCATCCGCCAGTCTGGAAGCATCCTTGGTGAAGTGGCGATCGATGCGCTCATCTCGATGCTCGACGACTCCAAGGTCGTGCAACGGACGATTGTTCTACCAACCGAGTTGATCGTGCGAGAGAGCTGCGGTTGCGTCGAAGATCCCGAGACGGTGGCGATGGCGGCTGGCGCCGTCGATGAGCGAAGGGTGGGCTGAGCGTGCTACCGATCGCCCGCCGACTGGGCGTCTACGTCGTCACGGCGTGGGTGGCCGTTACGGCCAACTTTCTGTTGCCGCGAATGATGCCGGGCAACCCCATTCAGACGCTCATTGGAAAGCTGCAGTACAACGTGACGCCCGCCGAGGTCAACGCCATTCGGCTCTCCTTCGGCGGGAGCCTGCACAACAGCCTTGTCCATCAGTACTTCACCTACCTGGACCAAATGTTCCACGGCAACCTCGGGGTCTCGATCACCTTGTCGACACCGGTCACCACCATCTTGAAGGGCGCGGTGCCCTGGACCGTGGGACTGATTGGCATCTCGACCGTGCTGAGCTTCTTCATCGGTACGTTCACGGGGGCGCTTCTCGGCTGGACCCGCGGGTCGCGGATGGATTCGCTAATTCCGACGGCGACGTTCTTCCAGGCGGTACCGTACTTCTTCCTCGGCACCGTGATGCTGCTGGTCTTTGGCAGTGACCTGCACTGGTTCCCGGAGCTCGGTGCGTACAGCCTCAACGTGACGCCGTCGTGGACGTGGGCGTTCGTGTCGAGCGCAATCCGCTACGGAGAGCTGCCGATGATCTCCATCGTTCTGAGTTCGATCGCCGGTTGGATGCTGGGCATGCGCAACATGATGATCACGATGGTCGCCGAGGACTTTGTGCTCATGAGCGTCGCGATGGGCTTGCCACGCCGCAAGGTGATCATGACGGCAGCCCGCAACGCCATCTTGCCGAGTATCGCCAATCTGTCGCTGGCCATAGGTCTCGTGGTTTCGGGCGCATTGCTGGTGGAGCTGGTTTTCAACTACCCCGGCGTGGGCAATCTTCTCTTGAACGCGGTTGAAAACGAGGACTATCCGCTCATCCAAGGAATCTTCTTGATCATCACGTTGGCGGTCCTCGCGGCCAATCTCATCGCGGACCTCGTGTACTTCGCCCTGGATCCGCGCACGAGGACGGGGGCCACGGCGTGAAGACCCTAAACCTGCCCCGGTCGCCCAAGGTCGTGCTCGGGCTCGGCATCACCGCCTTCTTCCTCTTGTTAACGATTATCGGGCCGTACCTCGCGCCGTTCAGCCCCGACGACACCTCGTTCGCGCCGAATCTGACGCCGTCGTGGCATCACTGGTTCGGCACGACCAGCCTGGGCCAGGACATCTTCTCCCAGACGTTGGTGGGAGCGCGCGCCACGATCGTGGTGGCTCTGGTGGCGGGACTGGTGGCGACCGCGTTGTCGACACTCGTCGGAGTTTCCGCGGGCTACCTCGGAGGCTTCACGGATGACGGACTGTCGCTGATGTCCAACGTCTTCCTCGCGATCCCCGGGTTACCTCTCCTCATCGTGATCGACAGCTACCTTCCCGTGGGGAGTCGGTCGAACGCTCTCATCATCGGACTCGTGATCTCGCTAACCGGCTGGGCGTGGGGAGCGCGCGTACTGCGGGCCCAGACGATGTCACTACGCAACCGAGATTTCATCGAGGCGTCGAGGATCATCGGTGAGAGGCGGTGGCGCATCATGCTCACCGAGGTCGCGCCGAACCTTCTACCGGTCCTGGCGTCTTCTTTGTTGTTCACGGTGCTCTATTCCATCGGGGCGTACGTGACGCTCGCCTACATTGGCTTGACCAGCTCGTCGGTGTGGAACTGGGGAACCATGCTCTTCTGGGCGCAGGCCAACAACGCCCCGCTGTCGGGGGAGTGGTACTGGTTCGTGCCGCCGGGCGTATGCATTGCTCTGGTCGGCACGGGCCTGTCGCTATTGAACTTCGGCATCGACGAGTTCATCAATCCCCGTTTGCGCGAATCTGGACTCACCGCTCGCCAGCGCCGCCGCCGTGGCCTTCCCCGGCGTGTGCGTCTCGGTCTGACGCCCGTCCTTCGCCCGGTGGTGGCCAAAGCGTCCGGCCCCGCGGCGACCTCGAAGGCAGCGTCGTGAGTACTGATGCGCTCGAGCGCCGCGCTGCGGCGGACGTGGTCGCTGGCGCCGCGAGCCCGCCGTCCGGGTCAGGGATGAATGAGCGCATCCTGCAGATCAACGACTTCTGCGTCGACTACGGCGTGGACGAGGGTGCGGTGCGGGCCGTTGACGGCGTCGATCTCCATCTCGATCGCTCGAAGGTGCTCGGAGTGGCCGGCGAAAGCGGCTCGGGAAAGTCAACGCTGGTCTACGGCTTCACGAGGTTGCTGCGCGCACCCGCCCTGATCACGGGCGGCACCGCCTTCTTCAACGTCGGCCCCGCTAGCGAGGGCGGGCCCGACGAGTTTATCGACCTCGTCACCGCCAACGAGGCGACGCTTCGACGCGTGCGCTGGACGCAGATCTCGGTCGTCATCCAGAGCGCCCTCAACGCCTTGAATCCCGTGGTGCGCGTGGGCTCCCTGTTCAACCAGGTGTTCAAGGCGCATCGTCGTGAGATGTCCAGGGCCGATCGGCGGACGAGGGCAATCGAGCTGCTCGAACTGGTCGGGCTAAACCCGGACCGCCTCCAGCGCTTTCCGCACGAGCTCTCTGGCGGCCAACGCCAACGCGTCATGATCGCCCTCGCCTTGGCCCTCGACCCCCAGCTCGTGATCATGGACGAGCCCACGACGGCCCTCGACGTCGTCACCCAACGTGAGATCCTTGGCGAACTCGCCGAGTTGCGCGCTCGATTCGGCTTCGCCATGATCTTCATCACCCACGACCTCTCGCTACTGGTGGAACTAGCCGACGAGATCGTTGTCATGTACGCAGGCCGGCTCGTCGAGCGGGCCGGCGCCCGCGCTCTCTACGACGCGCCGCGCCACCCTTACACACTCGGGCTCCTCAACTCCTTCCCGCCGATGCACGGTGAGCGCCAGGAGCTCACGGGCATCCCCGGCGCCCCACCGGACCTCTCAGATCTGCCCAGCGGCTGCGCCTTCCATCCTCGCTGCCCCTACGCGATGGAGCGGTGCGCCGCGGAGAGACCGCCCCTTGCGAAACTCAGCGAAGAGGGTCGGTACGTGGCGTGCTGGCTGCACGTCGACGAAGTGCACGCGACCGTCCCCGTGGAACTGCGTCGTGCGGTGCCCACGACGTCTGCGGGCGAGGGGGGGGCGACGTGAGCGACACGGGCTCAGCCATGAGCGAGCTCCAGGCGCGGCACTTGACGCGGCACTTCAAAATAAGAGTGCCCGGCCACGTTCTGAGTGCGAAGAGAATCGTGCGGGCGGTGGATGACGTCAGTCTTGATCTGCGCGCGGGTCAGGTGACGGCCGTCGTGGGCGAGAGCGGCTCGGGCAAGTCGGTACTCGCCCGTTTGCTGGCACGAATTCTCACCCCTACGGCAGGAGAGCTGATCCTTCGGGGAACACCCATCGCGGCGAAGGCGCGACGCTCGCTGGCGTACGCCTCCGACGTCCAACTCGTTCTCCAGGACCCCTTCGGCTCGATGAACCCGGTTCACCAAATCCACCACAACCTCATCCGCCCGCTGCGAATTCACGGCGCGTCGAAAGACGAGTCGCGCGCATTGGCCGAGACGGCGCTTCGCCGAGTGTCTCTTGAGCCGCCCGAGCGATTCCTCGACCGATTTCCCCACGAGCTCTCCGGTGGCCAGCTCCAGCGCATTTCGATTGCCCGCGCGCTCTGTGTGCAACCCAAAGTCCTGCTCGCGGACGAGCCGATCTCGATGCTCGACGTCTCTGTCCGCCTGGGCGTGCTCAACCTGTTGCGCGGGCTCTGCGACGACGAACAGTTAGCGATCCTCTACATCACCCACGACATCGCCTCGGCGCGCTACCTGGCTGAGGAGATCATCGTCATGTACGCCGGGCAAGTGGTCGAGTACTCGCGGGGCACCACACTGGTTGACGCCCCGACCCATCCCTACACTCAACTGCTCATCGCCTCGGTGCCGGACCCGTCTAACCCGCTCTCGATGGCACCCCACGTCGGGGAGCAGAACCTTACGACCTTCGCCGAGCAAGGCTGTCGGTTCAGCCCGCGCTGCGCCCAAGTGATGGACATCTGTCGGACAGAGGAGCCGCCGGCGTTCCTCGTCGGCGAGTCCCACACGTCGAAGTGCTGGCTCTACCGGGACCGACCTGAGGCCTCGGTAGAGCTGGCGATACCGAAGCGACGAGGAGAGGGGGCCACGACGACGAAATGAGTACGAGCTAAGACCTCGTCGCGCCCCGCCAACAGAGTGGTCGCGGCGACCGTATTGCGAGGGTCCAACCGGCCTCGCGAAGTTCACTAAGGACCCACACATGGTTCATAAGAAACGTCGGCGAGAGCTGGCTAGACACAATCAATATAAGGGAAAAAACATGTTTAGAAAAATAGGAGTTCTCCTTACCGCCTTGGCCTGCGTGTCATTGGGCATCGTGACGAGCGTCGGCCTGGGTGCCGCGTCCGCCGCCAGCCCGCCACTAGTGCTTGAGGGCAACACTGGCGTTACGTTCACTAACAACTTCAACCCGTACGACTCGAGCTCGTTCTGCAAAGAGGAGTCCGTCTGCTCGCTCGCGTACGAGCCGTTGTTCGAGTTCGACACGATCAAGGCGGGGACCTCGAATCCCTGGCTCGCCACGGCGTACGCCTGGTCGAATGGGGGCAAGACGCTCACCTTCACGATCCGTACGGGCGTCAAGTGGAGCAACGGTTCGGCCTTTACGCCGGCCGATGTCGCCGCGACGTTCAACGGCACCAACGACAACGCCGCCGCCAACGTGAACGGCCTGCCGCCGCTCGCGAGCCCGGCGACCGTCAGCGGCAACACTGTGGTGTTGAACTACGCGACAGCGGAGTATTCGAACATCACGGCGATTGCGGGTACCCAGTTGATGGTACCGTCGAGCTTCTGGACGACCTACTCTCCAGCCGCCACGACTACGGTGTCGAACACTCAGGCCATCGGGACGGGTCCCTACGTCCCGACGAGCTACTCGTCGTCCGTCGTTAACTACACGGTGAACACGAACTACTGGGGCACGACGCCCGCGGCGAGCGAGGTCCAGGTCTTGAGCGTGGACACGAACGCCGACGCGGCAACCGACCTGGCTGACGGAACCTTGACCTGGGCGGGCAACGACATTGCCAACGTGAACAGCATCTTCGTCGACAAGGACAAGGCGACGAACCACACGTTCTTCGCTCCGGGTAACACGGTGACGCTGCAGTTCAACGTCACCAAGGCACCTCTCAACGACCCCAAAGTTCGTGCCGCGATCAGCGCAGGCATTAACCGTAAGGAGCTTGGGATTAAGGGCGAGAGTGGCTACGAGCAGCCGGCGACGTCGCTCAGTGGGCTGATCCTGCCCAACCAATCGGGGTACCTGGGTTCACAGTTCAAGAACGACATCAAGATCACCAATGACCCAGCCACGGTGAAGAAGATCCTGACGGCGGACGGCTACAAGAAGAACAGTCAGGGCTTCTACGCGAAGAACGGCAAGGAGATCAAGTTCACCATCGAGGATCCGATCTCGTACTCGGACTACTACGCGGACGCACAGCTCATGTCATCCGAGCTGAAGTCCGAAGGCATCGACGCCACAGTCTACGGCGTGCAGCCGTCGCAGTGGTACACCGACTCTGCCGACGGGAACTTCACGACGATCGAGCACTGGGGCAACGGTGGTACCAACCCGTACACCCAGTACGACAACTGGCTGGACTACACCACCTCGGCCCCGATCGGCAAGTCGGCGGTCGCTGACTACGGTCGTTACCACAACGCGGCGGTGCAAGCGGACCTGACCCGACTAGCTGGGACGAATCCGAGCGATACGGCGGCCGTGAAGGCGGCGTCGTTGCCCCTCGAGAAAGTCGTGGCGACGCAGCTCCCGGTCATCCCATTGCTCTACGGAGCTACGTGGTGCGAGTACTCGACGGCCAACTACACGGGCTTCCCAACGCCGTCGAACCCGTACATGGATCCGGCGCCCGGTGACCCCGAGCTGCCGTACATCTTGACGCACATCACGGCAGTTTCCTAGAAAGTCACTCCACGTACGGTTCCGTCAACTCAACCCTGCGGAACCGCGCGTGGAGGGTACCAAGACTCGCGGTCCGCCAGCCTGGCGGCTGGCGGACCGCGAGTCACTCACGTCTACACATCGTCGCTTCGACCAGGAGTTTCCATATGAGCATGCACAGCACGCACGAGGGGGGTACCTCTCTTGTCTTCCCACCCGGATTCCTCTGGGGAACCGCGACCGCTTCGTACCAGATCGAGGGCGCGGTCCACGAGGACGAACGCGGCACGTCGATCTGGGATACGTTCTCCCACCAGCCGGGTGCCGTCTGGAACGGCGACAACGGCGACGTCGGGTGTGATCACTATCACCGCGTGAACGAAGACCTCGACCTCTTAGCCGAGCTCGACGTCGCCGCCTACCGCTTCTCCATTGCCTGGCCCCGCGTGCAACCCACGGGCAGCGGCCCCGCGAATCAGAAGGGGCTCGACTTCTACCGACGCCTGGTTGACGGACTACTCGCCCGCGACATCGAACCCACCGTCACGCTGTATCACTGGGACCTGCCCCAGCCGCTCGAAGATAAGGGCGGCTGGTGGGTGCGTGAGACAGCTGAACGCTACGCCGACTACGTCGATATCGTGGCGCGCGCGCTCGGCAGTGACGTGGAGCGTTGGATCACGTTGAACGAACCGTGGTGCTCGTCCTGGCTCGGATACGGGGCTGGTCGCCACGCGCCCGGCATCCAAGACATCGGCAAGGCCGCGGCAGCGAACCACCACTTACTGCTCGCCCACGGCCTGGCGGTGCCGATCCTTCGTTCCACCATCTCCTCAGCCAAGGTGGGCATCACGTTAAACCTCGGCGATTACCAGCCGGGATCGCAACACGAACTCGACATTGCGGCCGCGCATCGCGCCGACGGGAACCTGAACCGACTCTTTCTCGAACCAGTCTTTCACGGACAATATCCCGAGGACATGCTCGAGCACTATCGCGACTCGAAGCCGGGTTTTTCGGTCATACGCGACGGTGATCTCGAAATCATCTCACAGCCACTCGATTTTCTCGGCGTCAACTACTACTTCCCCTCCACCGTCGTCGACGTTTCGCGCGCGAAAGAAGCTCGAGTGGCGGGCTACTTCGTGGCGCCAGGAGAACAGTTCCCCGACTTGCGGGTGCGCTCGCTCGAAACGCCGGGTCGCGACAAGACGGCGATGGACTGGGAGATCGAAGCGTCGGGACTGACGTCGTTGTTGATTCGCATTCGTGAGGAGTACACCACGTTGCCGATCTACATCACAGAAAACGGAGCGGCGTTCGATGACTACGTTGATCCCAACGGTGATGTGAAAGATCACAACCGCGTGGCGTACCTCCAAGAACATATCTCGGCCGTCCGCGACGCCATTGACGCGGGCGTCAACGTCCAGGGATACTTCGTGTGGAGTCTGCTCGACAACTTCGAGTGGGCGCTCGGTTACTCGCGTCGATTCGGCATTGTCTGGGTGGACTTCCCCTCGGGGGCACGACTGAAGAAGGCGAGTTTCGCCTGGTATCGCGACACGATCCAATCGAACTCGGTGGAATACGCGACGTCGGTCGGAAGTAGCTGACAGATCGCGACAGTGTCTTCCCCTTCGCCGTCGCGAATAACCGCCGGCCACTTCTGTGGCCGGCGGTTACCTCGCTAGTGGACCACGACGCCCCAGCCAAGGTGAGCTCTTCGTCGCCCGATGCCGACACGCGAATCATGGCGATGGATGACGAGACTCAACAGGGCGATGCCGACCGGCATGCTCGTGGTGAGAGATGCTAAATCAGAAGCGTGGCCTAGTTAGCTGGGAAAGACCGTCGCGTAGGGAATCGTCTTGGAGGGGATCTTGACGCTGACCGATTCTCCCCACTTCGTGAATGCCGTGTGGCTTGATCCCTTTGAGGTGACGACAGACTCCTTAAGGGGCAATGTCTTAGATCCCGACGAGATAGTCATGACGCTCACTTCTTTGGGCGCCGTACTCGTCGCCGCGGTCGGCCACGTGATTTGGTAGCCGTTGCTCGCCTTGTCGCGCTTGGCTAAGAGTTTCGTACCCTTCGCCGCAGGGAGCAGTTGCGTGAATGCACCCGACGTCAGATTGGTCTTGAACGTCGTATACGGCGACGATCCCTTCGCCATAATGATCGAATCACTGCCGACCGTTTTCTGCTCGGCGGCCGTGAGACCCATGACCTTCGTCAATCCCTTTTCGCTGCCGCTCAGATACGCGTCCTTCGGCGTCACCGTGATGGTGAACGTCTCGGTACCCGAGGCGTAGGTTTCGGTGCCGCTCGTGGTGCCAATGTTGGCCACGACAGAACTTTTGACCTTGTCATCGGTGGTCGTCACGACGATGTGCACACCGCTCTCCTTGGCCAGCGCACTCTTCGCGGCAGCCAAAAGAGAGGTCGTCGTAGGGCTCTTCGACGCCGCCTGGGCGCCGAGCGCGGGACCGACCACGAGGGTGCCGGAGAGCACGGCGAGAGAGAGGGTAAGTGAGGTACGTCGAGAAAGAGCCATGACCATAGCCTAGGGGGATTTGTGATCGCGACCGATTCGTCCGCCGTGGCCAGCAGGGATGTCCACTCGAGCGAAGGTTTAAAAACAGCCCGCCAGGTCAAAAAGGAACTGCTGCAAGATGTGAATTCCGTCGAGAAGTTCCGGCGATGCCGATTCAAGTTTCTCGTCGCTCAGGATCCCGTTCGCGACCGCCGTTGATCGCAGCGCCACTTGAAGAGTGCTGAGCCACGCCCACGCTTCACTGTCCGTGAGGTACTGCTCTTGGAGCGTCATGAACGCAAGTTCCGCGTTCGACGCCGTCTCGCTCTGACGGGCGAGGGTCGAGAGAGGGTCGTCGTCGTCGTCGCTCGGATTGATCGGCGGATTCAGCGAGAGATGCCATTCGTGCTCGGGATCTCGCTCGCCCGCCAAGACGTGAGCAAAGACCTCGCGAACAACCCCTCGTCCGACGTCGTTGAGACGCACCTCAATGCGACCGTCGCGACGACGAGCAAAGAGCTTTGTAGCCATTACCCGTCACGCTCCACGCTCGACTGAAGCCCCGCGACTTGCAATTTGACACAGTAGGACTCGGCGCGTTCGCGCTGGCCGGACCAGACAATGGCGCGTCCCTCGTGGTGCACCGTCAACATCAGGTGGGTGCATTTATTGTTCGAATAGCCAAACACTCTCTTGAAGACCGCGACCACGACCGTCATCGGTGTCACGGGATCGTTCCAGGCAATGACGTTCCAAGGCCGTTCGGTGACGACCGACACGTCGCTCTCCACTCGCTGCTCGAGGTCATTCTCGGCCGTGGCGTTACGAAGTATCTTCAACGTCGGCATCCACCCAGTGTCGCAGACGACTGAGCCGATTGGAAGCGTCGGAACTTAAAATGGACGAAGGCCGAGGAGGCGCCATGCTCAGAACGAAATGTCGCGACGTCGCGACGCGTCTGCGCCAACGCGTGGGGCTCTCCATTCGTCACGCGGCGGGGCTGACGAACGAACCACCACCGCGCTGCGACGATCCCGACGAGGCGTTCGGGGACGTTCACGGAGTGGCGCGACTCGTCCATCGCGAACTTCCGTCGATGTTGATCGGTGGCGTTGGTTCGCTGTTCTTTCAGATGCTTCACCCGTACGCAATGGCGGGCGTCGCCCAGCACTCGCGCTATCAGGACGATCCACTTGGCCGAGTCCTGCAAACCGCGAACTTCATCGGGGCCACCACCTTCGGCTCGAAGGCGTCGGCGCAGGTGGCAATTGATCGGGTCCTGTCGGTCCACCAGTACGTGCATGGCGTCGCCGACGACGGCCAACCCTACGACGCGAACGATCCGCAACTCCTGCTGTGGATCCACTGCGCGGAGATCTATATGTTTCTTGGCGCCTATCGCCGGTTCGGATCAACGAGACTCAGCGACACCGAGGCCGACCGCTACGTGGCCGAGATGGCACCACTGGCGCGCACGCTCGGCGTGATCACTCCGCCCGAAAGCGTGAGCGAACTGTGCGCCGCGCTCTTGACGTTTCGTGGCGAGCTGCGCCTCAGCGCAGACGGCGTCGCGGCGCGCGACTTCATTGCCTACGGTGTGATGAAGAGTCGCATACAACGAATCGTCTATCGACTCTTAGTCTTGAGCGCGTGGTCGTTACTGCCCGCCTACGCCCAAGACTTTCTCGGCGTACGTCAGCGTGGGTGGCGCGATCGACTACTCATACGGCCTGCGACGACGGCGATCTGTTACGCGATGCGCATTGCCGTTCCGCCGCCACGTCACGTGGCAATCGTGAGTCCTCCATCGACTGCGACCACTTGACCCGTCACGTACGAAGAGCTCGCGAGCGCCACGATCACGTCGGCCACATCGTCGGGTGTGCCACTTCGCCGTAGTGGCGCCACGCTTTGCACGTACCCTCGCACGGCATCCCAACCCTGCGTCCACGGTGTATCGATGAAACCGGGCGCGACGGCGTTCACGCGGACCTCGGGGCCGACGACCTTCGCGAGAAGTGTCGTCATGTGATTGAGCGCCGCCTTGGACGCCGCGTAGGGAATCGATGAGCCCGTGGGTCGCATTCCCGCAATGGAGGATACATTCACAATGGATCCCTTGCTCATCTGTAGAGCGGGCATCGCAGCCACACTGAGTTGCCACGTGCCAAAGACGTTGACCTCGAACATCTCCCTCCAGATATCGACGCTTGCAGCCTCAAGGTCACGGTGTGCGATGACTTTCGTCGTGCCGGCATTATTGACCAGCACGTCGAGTCGACCGCACTGCTCGAGGACATCGGCGATGAGTCGCGCGCAGTCCTCCGCCTGGGCGATATCGGCTTGTACGTAATGCGCGTTCGCAGTGCTCTCCGCCAAGTGCTCCCCCGCTTCCACACTGTGGATGGAGTTGAACACCACGGTGTCGCCGCGTTCGGCGAAACGCCGCGCGGTCGCGAGCCCGATGCCGCTCGTCGAGCCAGTAACAAGGACGACGCTCATGGTTGGGCCCGGCGCAGTCGCCACGAGCCCGCCCAGTGTTGACCTGGCTCGAGGACGACCACGTCCTTGCCGCTACGCAGCGCGTCGGGCGGACAGGTCATCGGCTCCACGGCCACCGAGGTTCGCCGACGCCCCTTTTCGTTTTTGTCGCCCGTGTACACCTGCAGATACGGAAAGTTTCGATCAACGCTCAACTCGATCAGTCCGCCTTGAGTGTCTTCGAGTGTCGCCACCGCCAGACCCGAGTCGTCGCGAATAAGTTCGGTGTACGTCACGTCGAGGTCGTGACCGCTGAGTGACTTGCGCGTCGAAAAGTCGAGAGGGTGCCCGGCGAGCGGCAGTATCTCACCGGTGGGCAACTGGCGATCGTCCACCGCGATGTAGGACGTGGCCGGAATCTCTAACAGGGCTCCTTCGATGGTCGGCGTGGTCACCGCGAGGTAGGGATGAAATCCCACGCCAAAGGGCAGTGGCACGCCGTCGCGGTTGGTCACTGTCGTGGTGACGGTGAGACCGAGCGACCCGAGGTGGTACGCGACCTGAATCTCGCTGGCGAAGGGGTAATCGGGCGTCGGATGTAGGAGAAGTGACAGCACGCAGCGATTCTGATTTACCGCTTCGATGCGAAACGGAAGCCAGCGCACGAGTCCGTGCGAGGCGGTGGCGTGGGCTACGTCGTCGATGCGCGGCTGCGCGACGCGACCAGAAAACTCCCACTCCCCGCTACCGATGCGATTGGGCCACGGGTAGAGGAGTTGACCGCGGGCCATGGTGGGCACCTCTTCGCCAGCGAAGCCTTCAATGACGCTCACGCCTCCCTTGACGTAAGTGCGTAGCGTCGCTCCCACCTCGGTGACCACGGCACGTTGGTCACCGTGCGCAATGGCAATCTGTTCTCCTGAAGGCAACATCAGTGTTTATCCGTCCTTTTCACTGTTAGGTAACTTACGACAGTTAACGTTGAGGTATGCGATTACTCCTCACGAACGACGATGGCGTCTTGGCCCCCGGCATGGCGGTCTTGGCTCGAAGTGTGGCTCTCTGGATGGAATCTGCTCCCGCCGACGAAGTGCGCGAAGCCATCGTCGTGGCGCCGAACCGCAACTACTCGGGCATGTCGTCGGCCGTCGGCGACGTCTTCGAACGACCGACCGTCAAATACCGCCGCCACCGCATTGCCGGGGCCGAATCGATTGTGACGTACGGACTCGAGGCGCCACCGGCCCTGTGCGCCATCCTCGGCGCGCTCGGAAGTTTTGACTTCACGCCCGACGTCATAGTCTCGGGCATCAACGCCGGAGCCAACGTGGGGCGCAGTATCTTACATTCGGGCACCGTCGGCGCAGTTCTCACGGGCGCGCAACTCGGTCTGTCGGGACTCGCCGTGTCGGTGCAGTGGGGCGAAGATGTCCACTACGACACGGCGGCGCTCGTGACGATTGAAGTCCTCGACGAACTCTTTCGCGCCCCTTCGCGCACCTTGTTGAATCTCAACGTTCCGAATTTGGCCATTCACCAATTAAAGGGCGTGCGTCGCGGCCACATCTCCACGGCCGGTCTCATCAAAGCCGCCGGCCCGAGAGCCGGTGGCGAAGCGCTGAGCGAAGAGGGCGAACTGCCGCTGCGCCTCGGTGCCGCGAGTCCCGAGTTGGGTGACGTCAGTGACGAGAACGCGGACGACGACGGGGCACTGCTCGCCGCCGGCTATGCGTCCTTGACGCCGATCCAAGGTCCGCGCGAAGTGAACGATCCCGCGCTCGACGACGTCATAGAAAAGGCTCTGGACGCGATGTCGCGTCAACTCAGTATCTGAATTACTCGTCGTCGGGACGGCGGCGCTGTACCTTCAAGCGACCGCGAGCCTTCTTATCGTCGACGCGGCGAACCTTCGCACTCTTGGTGGGCTTGGTCGCTCGTCGCGGCGTGCGCGGCGCGAGAGCTACGGCGAGCTTCTCCGCGAGTTGAGTGAGCGCGGCACTTCGATTTTGGCCCTGGGAGCGAAAACGACTCGCGCTCGAACGCACCACCGTCCCGAGTGAGTCCACCACTCGGTGCTTGTCGGCGTCGCTCAAGGTGGTGGAGTCTTCGACGCGAAATGACGCCACGACGCGAGTCAGCGACCGATTGGCGTGTTGGCCGCCGGGCCCTCCCGAGGTCGTCACCCGAAGTTCGATCTCGTCGGCCGGGATTGTCAGTCGCGAACGAACTGTGATCGAACCGTCGTCGTTGGTCCGCGGACCGCTCGACACGTCCTAATTACCACCGGGCAGTCGCACCATGGCGATCTGAGACGACGACGCGACGAGTTGATCCTCCGCGTCAAAGAGTTCGCACCGCTCGTCAACGAAGCCGTCCGCGATAGCGACGACCCACTGGCGCGCGCGCAACCACTCACTCCTCGGTACCCGATGAACGTAGGACGTGAGCTGCAACGTGGGGACCCAGCCCGACGAGCCGAGCGGCATCGTCGCCGGCGGCAAGGCGTCAGCTGCGAACAGCAGACTCCACGGATCCCACGAGGCCTCACCGTCGTCGAGGCGCAACCATCCGCGCACTTCGCCGAGCGAGGAGAGCTGCCCCTCCCACCAACCGGTGGTCGCAGGGTCAAGTCGCATTTCGAGCACGCGCATGATGTTGATGTCGTCGCTGCCGGTCGACTGACGAGAGACCTCGAGCGGCGCCAGATCAACCACGGGCGCCGACTGGTAGCGAACGGATGACTCGTCGCGCAGGGTACCGAGCGTGACTAGGGATTCCAGGGTTAGTTCGTCACCTTGAGTCATGGCGACGTAGACGAACGAGACGTTGCGCCCGACCTTACGAAGTTCAACGCGCAACTCGGCGGCGCCGAACGCGGGAGCATTTACGAAGTTCGTTGTGAGCGCGGTGACGTGGATGTGCGTCGAACCATGCGCGCTGGCTTCGGCGAGTGCGGCGCTCGCGACGACGCATTGGAGGTATCCCCCGTGGGGATGACCCATGACGGAATAGAGCGTGGAGAGTGTCGCGATGTATCGCCCGTCACCCAGGGGCTCTACGGACGCCGCACCGCGAAGTGCGCGACCTTCGTCGGCTGAAGTCATGGGTGCAACTCTAACGGTCCAAGAGACCTCAACCAGTAGGGTGGCGTCGCGAAGGAGGTCGACTATGAGCCCCGTTATGGACCTTCGCCGCGCCACGCCGTGGCACCCAGGTCCGTCGAGTACGCGTCCTCGCGTCAAGGTCGTCTCATGATCGCGACCACGAACGTGCTGCACTGGCTCGGCACCGGCTTCAAAGTATCGCTCGCGATGGTGTGGATGACGTGGTGGCCGCTGGTGCTCGGCTTTACGCTCGCGGGCCTGGTGCAGGGAATGCTCCCGCGTGCCACGCTTCGACGGGAGTTGGGCTCTAACTCGGCCGGTTCACACGCCAAGGCGTCACTGTTGGGGATGTTGTCGTCGTCGTGTAGCTACGCGGCGAGCGCCATGGCGCGCGCACTCTTCGCCCGCGGGGCGTCGTGGACGAACTCCATCGTGTTCATGGTGGCGTCAACGAACCTCGTCATCGAACTCGGCGTAGTGCTCTTCGTGCTGCTCGGCTGGCCCTTCGTGCTCGCCCAACTGATCGGCGGGATCGTGATGGTGGTTCTTCTCATCTCCCTCACTCCCCTCATATTTCGCCGAGCCAGAGTCGAGAATCTCGGTCAACGGGTTGCTGACGACACCGCGACGAGCGTCTCGTCACCGCCAACGTCTCGACGCGCGCGCGTCGGTCTCTCCGCGCGATACACCATGGGAGATCTCACCATGGTGCGCAAGGAGCTCGTCATTGGTTTTGTGGTCGCCGGGTTTCTCAGTGTCCACGTGCCAAGTTCGTGGTGGAGTCACATCTTCATCAACGGGCACGGCGTCTGGACCGTCCTCGAGAACGTGGTCCTCGCCCCGCTCGTCGCCGTGCTGGCGTTCGTCTGCTCGGTGGGGAACATTCCTCTGGCCGCGTCACTCTGGGCGCACGGCGTCGCCTTTGGCGGCGTCGTTGCGTTCATCTTCGCCGATCTCGTGACGTTGCCGCTTCTGGTCATCTACCGTCGTTACTACGGCACCGATAACGCCTGGCGACTCTTCGCATTGCTTTGGGCAACGGCCAGCGGCGCCGGTCTGGTCGTGGACGGTCTCTTTCATCTGAGCCACCTCGTACCGAGCAGTCGCCACGTTCGAGTGCTTTCGGGTCAGTTCCCCCTCGGTACGACGTTGGTGTTAAACGTCCTCGCACTTATCGTGCTCGTGTGCGTCTGGCGACTGGCGCACGGCGCCCGGATGGACCACCAGGGCGCCACTGACCCCATCTGTGGCATGACGGTCGATCCGGACACCGCGCCAGCGTCCGCTGTACGTGAGGGAAAGACCTACTACTTCTGCTCTCTCGGGTGTCGCG
The DNA here is from genome assembly GCA_003142095.1 of Acidimicrobiaceae bacterium. Taxonomy (GTDB): domain Bacteria; phylum Actinomycetota; class Acidimicrobiia; order Acidimicrobiales; family RAAP-2; genus RAAP-2. The sequence goes on from PLON01000073.1 coordinate 39,199, forward strand.
ACAAATTCGACGCCGAAGGCCACGTCGAACCCGAAACTGGAGATGATCACGTTGACCCGGTGTGCGCAATGCACGTGGCTGGCCACCACATCACCTCAGTCGGCCCTGACGGGGTGACCTATTATTTCTGCAGCGAAGGATGTCGTACGACATTTCTTCATGGGGCGTCCCCGGCGAACCATACAGCGAGTGAGGACGAACACAGTTGAGCAGACAGCACACCAGCGTGAGGGCCTACGGCATCCTCGTGCACGAAGAGAGCGTGCTGCTCGTTCGTTCGAGTAGCCCCCAGATCATTCCCCCACTGTGGTGGCTTCCCGGCGGCGGCATCGACTTTGGTGAGTCTCCCGAAGAGACTCTGCTACGAGAGTTCGAAGAAGAGACCGGCCTCGCGATCAAAGATCCCGCACTTCTGCACGTCGCGAGCGACGTTCGCCGTCGTCCCAACGGCGACCGTATCCACACGGTGCGGGTTCTCTACACCGTGTCACTCGACAGTGGAGCGTTGCGCGACGAGGCGATTGGCACGACCGACCAAGTTCACTGGTTCAAATTGGACGAGCTGGATAGCGTCAACGTGGCCGAGTACGCCGCGCGAGCGATTCAGCTCACGCTCGAAAAGTAGATCTCGGGCATCTCGCGTTTCATCAGTTTGCTGGCGGGATTGCGCGGGAGCGGCTCGCGGGTGAAGGCGAAGCGCGTAGGGATCATGAATCCGGCGAGGCGCGTCGAAAGAAAGGCGCGTAGTTCCTCGATCGTGAGATCCATTCCGTCACGTACCATCACGACCGCGGCCACTTCTTCGCCGAGACGTTCGTGGCTCAGTCCAAAGACCGCCGCTTCATAGACCGCCGGGTGCTCGTAGATCGCTGACTCCACCCGGGCCGAATAGACGTTCTCACCCGCGCGAATGATCATGTCCTTCGCGCGGTCCTCAATGAAGAGGAATCCCTCATCATTGATGTGGCCGAGGTCTCCCGTGCGCAGCCACCCGTCCACAATCGTGGCCGCGGTCGCCTCGGGTTGACGCCAGTAGCCGCGAATGAGCGTGGGTGACTTCATCCAAATCTCTCCACTCTCGCCAATAGGTAGCGGCCGTGCGGACTCGTCGCGCACGTCGACGTCCATCACGATCGTCGGTACGCGCCCAGTCGAGGTGGGATGAGTGACGTAGTCCTCACCGAAGTTCTGGGGTCCGTAGGCGTTCGTTTCGGTCATGCCGTATCCGAGGCTCGGGCGACCTCGCGAGAACGTGTGTTCGACGCGCGCCACGAGCGTCGAAGGTGCCGGCGCACCTCCCCCGCCGACGGCGCTGAGTGAGGACGTGTCGTACTTCGTAAAGTTCGGCGACTCCATAAGGTCCCAGGCCTGGGTCGGCACGCCAACGAAGTTGGTTACCCGGTGTCGCTCGATCAACGCCAGTGCCCGGTCGGGATCCCAGCGGTACATCATGACGAGTTTGAAATGCCACGAGAAGCACGACATCATCACCGGAATGCAACCGGTCACGTGAAAGAGCGGCACGATCAAGATGAAGCACGGCGCCATTCCGCTGCCCTCTTCTTGCTCGTCGCGCCGCGCCGCTTGAACCTGCGCGCCCGAGGAGAAGGCCATGATGGTCTGGCAGATCGTCCCGTGCGTCGAGACCGCCCCCTTTGGAACTCCGGTGGTGCCCGAGGTGTAGAGAATTGTCGCATCAGTGTCGGCGTCGAGCTCGACGCTCGGCATATCAACGCCCTTCACCACCACGTCGGACCAACGTTCGACCATCTCGGGAAACACCTCAGTGTCACTCAGGCGTACGCCGAGCAGGCGCGCTCCCACGCGCTCGCACGGTCGAAGCGCGCGGCGCACTCGTTCCGCGTCGGCGATGAGGACCGAGAGACCCGAGTCGTTGATGGCGTAATCAAGTTCGTCCCCGGTCCACCAGGCGTTCAGAGATACCGACACCGCTCCGATGGAAAGAATCGCCGCGAACGAAATGACCCATTCGGGGTAGTTGCGCATGGCGATGCCGACGCGGTCACCCTTTTTGACGCCGTAATGGTGCACCAGCGCATAGCCCAAAGCGTCCACTTCGTCCATGACTTGGCGAAACGTCCACTCCTCATCTTCGTAGACGAGAAAGATCGACTCCACCCCGCGCGCCAAGTCGAAAAACTGGCGAACCGTTGTCGGAGAGTTCTTGAAGACTCGTTGGCTCACGCCGTCGCGTTCGACGCTCACGACTTCGAAGGGCTGACCGGGCGCGGAGACTTCCGCCATCGCTTCTTGATAACTACGCACTACCTACCTCCGTGTGGTCGGATACCAGTTGCCCTTGTCACTACTCAACACTGCCAGATCGTCGACGTCACGAGAAACCTTTACGCCCCGCTGGCGATTCGCGCAAACCTACACTGCACGTAGCGACCACGGAAAGGACTCACCATGCTGGCGTCAAGTTATCCCCTACTAGATGTCTTCGTATCCACGCTGTATCTCGTGCTGTTCCTCTTTTGGATCATCCTGGTCTTTCACATCATGTTCGACATTTTTCGCAGCCACGATCTGAGCGGGCCCGGCAAGGCTCTCTGGATTGTCTTCATGCTGGTGTTCCCGCTTCTCGGGTGCCTCATCTACGTCCTGGTACGCGGCGGATCAATGCACGAGCGAGAAATAAAAGCGACGCAGATGAACCAAAAGGCGTTCGAGGACTACATCCGTCAGGTAGCGAACACCAAGGAGTGACGCCGCGTTCGTGTCAGCGTACGCCGAGGGGCGACTTCATCATCGCCGCCTTCTGGGCCATGCGCTCAACGGACTCGGCGATTTTCGCCTTCACGTTGACGAGATCGATGCGCGCCAGTTCGGCCTCTTTGGTGAGGCCCTTTAGATGCTCGATGTCCCAAAGACTCAGCACCGGTGTCAAGACGTCGCCCAGATACTGGCCGAGTCCGTAGATGCCCTCCTTCGCGATCCGCACCGCGTGACGCGTGAAAGATGGAATACCGGTGCCGGGCATGGCGAAGGTGCTCACCTGCTTCGAGACCGCGATCATCATCGCCGACGGGTCGATCGCGAAGGCCGCGAGCGTTAGGTCGCGATAAAAGAGATAGTGCTTGGTCTCATCACCGGCGATCAACGCAAGAACATTGCGACCGATCCTGTCGTCCTTGGGTAATTTCGCTCCGGTGTTGCGGTGCGCGATCTGCGTCGCGCGCTCTTGGAACGAGACGTAGGCGATGAGTTCGGCGAAGGTGGCCGGGTGGGGTACTTCGCCCTTTTGCATCTGCACGCGGCGACCGTCTTCGAGCAGCGTTGGATTGATGCAGCGACTGATATGCACCCAGTCGCGCATGACCATGGCGTGGCGGTTTTCTTCCATTGTCCACTGGTACGTCCACTCGCGAATGGGGTGGCCCCGCGGCGAGTGTTCGAGGATGCTGTCGGTGTAGTACGGCAGGTTGTCTTCGGTCAAGAGGTTGACGTAGATCGAACTTCGCACGCCTTCACCGAGGGGGTAATCGTTGGGCGACCACGGGTGCTCACCGAAGTTCTCGCCTTCACCCCAATTAATCTGCTCGTGTGGATACCAGAGGCGAGGGGCCTCCATGTGCCGGTTGAAAAGACGCTCCACATCGGGAGTAATCTCCTCCAACAAATCAACTCGGCTCTTGGCCACTCGAGTGCTCAAGTCGTGGCACCTCTCCGTTCATGCATTGTGCTAACACCCCAACAATAACCTTCCACGTCAGGGCTGCTTCTTCACTCATGTGATCGGTCGCACAAGAGTGCTCATGTAGCCTGATGACCCTGTGAAACCCCTCGACGCTCTCGTTCCGATCGATTTTCGGTCGTCGATACGCGGACCCTTACGCCGTTTTTACGCGTGCTCGTTCATCGCGTGCATCGGCAACGGACTCACGTTGTCGCTGTTCGTTATCTATCTGCACAACGTGCGAGGATTCTCGACGAGCTTCGCGACGTTGCTGCTCGCGCTCTCGGCCGTAGTGGGACTTGCGAGCACACCACTGTGGGGAACGATGACCGACCGGCTCGGTCCACTGCCGGTCATCTTGTTCGCTTACGCGGCCGACGCCGTCGCCCTGGTCTTTTGGGCCTTCGCGCACACTCACGAGCAGGCCGTGCTCGCCGCTCTCTTGATCGCCGTCTTCGGGGGCGCGGGCTGGGGACCGTCGTCGACCATGCTGAGCCGACTGGTGTCACCCCAACATCGCCAACGAGCCTTCGGCGTCAACTTCATGTTGGTCAACCTCGGCATTGGCTTCGGTTCGCTCATCTCGGCGAGCGTGGTCGACCTACGAAGCCCCGACACGTTCGTCGCCCTCTACATTTTCAACGCCGGTGTGACGCTGCTCGCCGGCTTCTTCTACTTGAGTCTTCGCCAGCACGGCGGTCCCATCAAAGAGCACCACGACGACCCCGAAAAGAGCGCCCAGGGGTGGCGAAAAGTTGTGCGCGACACGCGCATAATTCGCTACGTCATCGCCTCGGTATTTTTAATGATTGGCGGGTACGGATCCCTGGACGCGGGGCTCAGTCTTTTTGTCGTGAACAATTTGAAGTTGTCGGTGCACACGATCGGTGTCATTTTCTTCTTCAATACGACGACCATCGTGCTCGCCCAACTGTGGGTCCTCAATCGCATCGAGGGCAAGAGTCGCACGCGCGTGATGGGGATCGTCGCGGCGTTCTGGTTCATCTTCTGGATCATTCTGGAATCAACGTTGCAACTGCCGGCCGCGGCGTCCGTCCCGATGATCTGTCTCGCGATGGTCGTCTTCGCCATCGGAGAGACCATGCTGCAACCCGTGGGTTCCGCAATCGTGAACGACATCGCGCCCGAACACCTGCGCGGACGTTACAACGCGGCCGCGGGACTGTCCTGGGGCATCTCGAGTTCGCTGGCCCCCGCTATTACGGCCCTCTATTTCTCCATTCATTTGGGCAATTGGTGGCCCCTCGGCACCGGAATCACCGCACTGGTCGGTGGTCTCATGATGATGGACCTTCGCCGTCACATCAGCGCGAGCGCCGACGGCCGCAGCGTCGCGAACTGACGTGGAGTTCGCGCTCGGCGCGTACCCCACCGGCGGCACCGTGACGTGGCACAAGTCGCTCGACGATCGGTCCTAGCCCTCCGGTAAATGTGTGCCGAGAGACGAAAGCGCGTCGCTGGGCACATGAATCCATCCTTCGCGCAGCGCGGCCTCGCGTGATTCCTCGGGCGTCGGGTGCGTGACCTTGGCTCGCGTGGCCAAGGCGACGAGCGCACAGACGAACGCGTCGAGCGTGTGGTCAGAGGCCACGGCCTCATCGCGCAGCGCATCGGGTACTCGTAACCACGAGTTGGTCTGCTCTTCGATCTCGCCCATCATGCGCGCCCGCTCTGAACGCTGACCTTCGCGCAGCTCACCAACACCACCACCCTTGTAACGAACGCCCCGGCGCGCGAGCAGACCCCAGGCGCGCAGCGCCGCGGCGGGATAGGTCTCCACGAGTCGGCCGCTCCCGTCGCGCGGTTCGAGGCGCCCCCACTTTTGCGCCCACGCCGACTGCAGCCACGCGCCACGCATGGCGACGACGCCGATCAAGTCCGATGAGACCGACAGTGGCGTCGAGCCGAGGTCGAGCGATCGCACGAAGAGGTCGGTCTTACGATGACGAAGACTCTCACGAATCTTGTCGGTGCTGCGATGTTCGAACGTTGGCCAGCGCGCGCTCTGACGGTGCGCCGTGACGGCGGAGACGAAATCATCGGGCCAGCCGAGAGGCGAGTCCAGTCCCACCACGGTGGCTCGATCGACAATCTCAACCAGCCCGCGATCGTCGGCCACGAATCCTTCGGCGGGCATCGAGGCGACCGCCGTCGCTCCGTTGACGGTGACGATGACGACGCCAGTGCGTTTCGCCTCAGTGGCGAGATCTATCCCGACGTAACGTCGAACGGGGACCGGTTGAGTGTCCTTTTTCGCGTCGCGCCGCTCCGACGCTCGTCGGTCGGCCTTGGTGGTGTCAGCTGGACTTATTGGCCCAGTGTACGGCCTCACCGGTACTGCGGAACAACCGCAGCGCGAAGAAGGCCTGAACAACGCCGGCTATCAGGACGATGAAAATGCCGAAGCGCGGACCGTAACTGTAAGCGGCGTACGCGCCACTGCCTCGTGGCAGTGTCACCCATTTCAGGATCACGATGACTGCCCCGAGTGCCGAAGCGCCCAGCACGAGAACGCCGGGACCGTACGAGGTCTTGGGCATGTTCGATCCTGAACGCAGGAAGACGAGATAGACGCCCGCGGCGATAATGAGCAGTGCGCCCAATATCCCGTATCCCGAGCTGAAACCGTCCGACGACGCGCTTCCAAATGGAGAAGAAACTCCGTACCACGGCAAAAACAACCCAATGAGGGTAATCAACGCCGTCACTGAAATTACCTTGTCCGTTGATGACAACTTCTTCCAATCAAATGCTGCCATGGACCCCTCCGTCCCTCGTTGGCTCTGAGATGCCTACTGCCGGACCCGGATGCGTCCTCGACCTATCGCTCTCGCGATAAACCCGCAGTAAGGCGACCTCTACTTAATGAAAATAGACGTCGAATATATATCACACCTATAGACGTCGCGCTCGTGAACGTTTCCGTACTTGAGCATGTGCGCCGAGGAGTTGAAAACCAAGAGACGGACGTGAAGACTCGGGGTGAACCGTGGGTGAGTCTCACCCACGACGAACGACACAGGCCGCTCTCTTCGCGACTGCGTGGGCGCACCGCGCGGCGCGCTCTAGTGAGGGCTGGGCGACGCGGTCGCCCTAGCCCCATTCGTCGTCGGTGCGCAGTAGTTGGCGTCCGTATAACAGATAACGGGCCCAACCTACTGACCAGTACGAGCGTCGCCTAGGGACACCTTTGACCCCAAAACGGCACCAAAATCGACGCCGGTGTAAAAAATTTATCCCAAGACGCACCCGTATTGACCAGGTACTATACCTGCGCCCTGTGGATAAATTGGCCGCCTAGGGCACAAAAAAAGGGCCTCCACGGTTAGGCTTTCATCCGGCAGTATCGACTGCTCCATATGTCGCCCCACAGAGTTGTGGAACCGGGTGACCAACCATTGTGCCCCTTGGTGGGGGGTCTACATATATCCCACCAAGTTCGGACGTACGCCAGCGAATTGTTTCGCTCGCTGCGGCCGTGGTGCAGAACTAAGGAGAAGAAAAGCTGTGCAAAGAGTTATGTTCGCCTTGCTCGTGGCTTTAGCCATCCCTCTGGCCCTGCTCACCAGCCCGGCGCTGAACGCTCCGGCGGGCGCCGCCACGAAGCCGAGGCCTAAGCCCGCCGCTCAGGTCCGTCGACACGTCGTGAGCCTCATTGCCCTCGACGAGATCCACGCCCTGGTCGCCGACGCCCACTCTCGTGGCGTCGGCGTGGTTGGTCTGCGCGCCGAGTGGCAGCGCGTGGCGGTCTGCGAAGTGGCCGGCGACTGGTCGATGGTGGGCCCGAACTATTCGGGCATCGGATTCCAAAACGGCACCTGGAACGAGTACGGGGGCACCCGCTACGCCCCCCTGGCCGGGCGTGCCAGCGAAGATGCGCAAATTGTGGTCGGAATGCGCGTGACGCGGGGCTGGGTCCCTGATCAGTACGGGTGTGACCCCGGTGGCTGGTAGAAACCCCGAGACTCACGAGATTGTAAGACGCCTGCCAGACGAAGCCCGTGAGGTCAGGCGTAGCATTGATCTTGCGTGCGAGTTCCCCTGACGAAGTGTTTCGCCGCCCTAGCCCTCTCAGTTTTGGCGCTAGCGGCGAACGTCGGCGTTGCGGCGGCGACCGCCCCCACCCTGGCCCCCACTGCAACCGGCTTCGATATCAGTTTCCCCCAGTGCGCGAGCCCGCTCCCGGTGTCCCCAGGTTTCGGGATAGTCGGGGTCAATAACGGCTCGCCCCTCACCATAAACAACTGCCTCGCGCGCGAACTCTCGTGGGCGAACGGCGCCACGAACACCGTCGCCGGCTTCTACGCCAATACCGGCAACGGCGGCCCGACCGGGGTGGGCTGGCCGAAGGGTCAGCAGAGTCCCGACGTCTGTGGGGACGCAAACTCGGTGCCCTGCTCGTATGACTACGGGTGGAACGCCGCACGCACGGCCTTCGCAAACGCCGTCAACGCCGAAAGCGTCGACGGCTCGGCGTCGCCCTCCACGGCCGCCATGACGGCGCCGTGGTGGATGGACGTAGAGACCGGAAACGCCTGGGAGACCATCGAGAACGGGCGCCGCGCCGCGACTGAGGGGTACGACCTCGCCATGCTCGAAGGAATGGTCGCCTCGTTCACCAACATCGGCGTGAAGTCGCTGGGCATCTACTCCACAGCAAACATGTGGTCAGAGATCACCGGCGGATCGGGCTCAACTTTCGCGTCGATTCCCGTGTGGATCCCGGGAATCGCCACCCTCACGGCCGCCGAGGCGGCCTGTTCGTTGACGTCGTTCACTGGCGGACGAGTCGGCATGATTCAGTACCCCTCCCAGGGGTACGACGGCGACTACTTCTGTGGTCTCTTAAGTACCCCGGTGACAACGTCCGTCGCGGTGGGGGCCTCGGCGACCTTCAGCGATCAACTCGTGACCGCCAACAACGCCGGAGCCGTGACCTATACCCAAACAGCCGGCACGCCCGATCTCGTCGTGTCGCCGACGGGGCTCGTCACGACCAGTGGCGCGCTGGCGACAGGAACCTACAGCGCGACTGGCACCACGGTTGACGCCGCTGGAAACACCGGTACCTTCTCGCTCAACCTCGACGTCGGCGTGTTAATCCAGAGTTCTGCCGTGACCGCAACGGTCAAAGTGAGTGGGTCCGCGGCCTTCACTCAGCAGGTCGCGGTGTCGGGCAGCGACGGCGCGGTGGCCTACGTGCAAGCAACCGACACGCCCGATCTCGTGGTGTCGCCGACGGGTGTCGTGACGACGAGTGGCGCGCTGGCGACAGGAACCTACAGCGCAACGGGAACCGAATCAGACCCCGCGGGCAACAAGGGCACCTTCAAATTGACCCTCACCGTGGGCGCCCTCGTCCAACGCGCGCCTACCGCGGCGACGGTCACCACGAGTGACTCGGCGACCTTCAGCCAGCAACTGGACGTCGGCGCCAATCTCGGGGCCATGACCTTCGTGCAGACGAGCGGCACTCCGAGCGTGCTTGTAAGTTCGTCGGGCCTCGTGACGACGAGTGGGAAGCTCGCCGTCGGGACATACCCAGTCGCAGGGACGGTCAGCGACGCCACGGGTGACATGGGTAAGTTCACCTTCACCGTGAGCGTCCATGCTCTGCCTCCCCCGCCACCGCCGTCTCCCTCGGCGACACGAGTCATCGGATACGTCGTGGCCGGTAGAACGGTCACCATCACGATCGACGGAGCAAACTTCTACGGTCAACCCCACGTGACGAGCCACCCCGGCACTGTCGCCACGGTCCTCCGCGACCAAGGCGCGTCATTGGTCGTACGCGTCACGTCGCGCGCCCGCTCGCGTAACGGCGTCTTCACCTTCACGATCACGGCGCCCGACGGCGCCACGTGCCAGGTGCGCTACAACCAGCGAAAATAACCCCCTTACCATTTCCTGGCGCCAAATTCCCTGATAAACGCCCATTCTCTCGATATGGTGGGCGTAATCAAGGGAGACGGCATGTTTGGCGCAGCAGTCGCAGCGGATTCAGCAATAGCGTTTTTGATCGTCTTTCTGGTGATGATCGCGCTGATCATCTTCTACGTGGCCGCCTTCTGGCGAATCTTGGAGAAAGCCGGAGTACCGGGATGGGGTGCGATCATACCGATCTACAACGTCTATCTGTGGTGCAAAGTAGTGGGCCGTCCCGGTTGGTGGGTGATTTTGTTGTTCATCCCCGTCGTGAGCGTCATCGTGATGCTGATCCTCTCGTTGGATCTCGCGAAGGCCTTCGCGAAGTCAGCGAGCTTCGGGTTCTGGCTCTGGCTCCTCAGCATTATTTTCGTCCCGATCCTGGGCTTTGGTTCAGCGACGTACATCGGGCCAAACCCCACTGCTCTGATCTAGACGAAGTATCGCCCGCGTCGAAACCGCCGCTGAGTATCCCACCACACGAGGTTGAGCGGAAATTCACGCGCCACACGGGGCAGGACACGGTGCGTCGCCACCGAAACGCGACAGAGTGCGTCGAAGCGCCGCTGACGGCGATCGTCCCACGTGAGGCCCAGCTCGGTACGAAAGGGCTCAGGGAGAAAGCCCGCGGTGATGAACTCGTGCAAAGGGCCAAGTCCCACGCTCAACGCTCTCGGCAGAAAGTTCAGACGGACAAATCCACGCAGATAGGTGCGCGTCGTCTCGTCCATCGCCACGTGTTCCAACGCGCTGCGCCAGTAGTCATCAAACGCGGCGGGACTTTCCGGCCAGAGCTCGGGCGAAACTTGCAACGTGGTCGCAAAGCGCGAGCAGTGTTGATAGACCTCCGCGAGTCGCTCGGGTGACGGTGGGCCATTTATTAACGTGATCGCATCGAGTGCGCCGCGATACATGCACGCCGCCACCCATAGCTGCAACTCGGGGTCGAAGGCGTCGTAGGTGACCGAGTCGCCGTCCGTGGAGTGCACGTCGCGATGCTGACGATTCACTTCGCGACGCACGAAGTCTCGAAGCTCATCATCTCCGAACAGCGACGCCGTAATGTAGCCGAGGGTCGTACGCGTTCGTTTAATCGGGTGACGTGTCAACGCCCCGCCCTCGACGCGACTCTTCGCCACACCGTGTCCGACGGGTAGGCGCGAGAGCTGCATGACCACGTTGGCGCCCGCGGGCGCGAGTCCGAGGCCATTCATCATGATGGGACGCAACTCCGCCGACACGCCTCTCTCGACGTTGCTCAACGACGTCTCCCAGGTGTGGTTGCAATGTTCGCCCGACAGTCGTGCATCGCTTCCGGTTTAGTCGATGTCACCTGACCGAAAGTCGCGTCTCGGTCAACTTGCTCGAGCGCACCTGATAATTACAACAAGCCGTCGATCTGTCCGAGGGCCAGGGCCATCCCTTCTTCCATACCCAGTGCTGATCACCGTCCTGTCGCAAGCGACTCGTGGCAGAACCCGGTGCTCCCCTTTGGGCAACGCCCTTATGACGCTGGAGTCAATTTGTAGCGTCGGCAAAGATTCACCCCAAGACCTTCAGGTGGTTCACGTCGGGCAGCGAGTCCGCTGACGCACCGAGCTAATGGGCGGCAAACAATCTGCGACTTGACCGAAAATACATTGCGACGCAGCTCGCCAGGAGCGTCGTCATCCCCTATTCGGTCGTATGCAACCGAAAAAGGTGAGCCGCGAGCGGCGCTGCCAGAGCAAGGATGGCGAGCGACCATAAGAGCGCCGTCTCGATGGGATGCTGCATCGGCCATGCGTGGATCATCGCCGAGGGATTTGGGTTGCCCCACATCTTCCGCGTTCCGGCTACGACGGCGCTCACGGGGTTCCATGTGGTGATGGCTTGCAGCCAGCCGGGCATGTGCTGGGTGGGCACCATGGCGTTGGACACCATGGTCATCGGAAAGAGGACGATGAACCCGAACGAGGCTGCCGATTCGGGGCTTTTCGAGTTGAGTCCCACGCAGGCGGCCATCCACGAGACGGCGTAGGCGAAGAACAGCACCAACGAGAACCCGCCAAGGATCGAAATGATGCTGGCGTCTGGTCGCCATCCCACGGCCAGTCCGCTGAGCGCCACGACCAGCGCACATAAGAGCGACGTGAGAAGGTCCGCGAAGGAACGCCCCACGAGCACAGCCGTGCGCCACATGGGAAGGGTCCGAAACCGGTCGACCACCCCCTCGTGAAGGTCGGTGCTGAGCCCCACGGCGGTTCCCATGGTGGAGGTGACCAGGTTCAGCGTCAGCACTCCGGCTAGTAGAAAGTCCACGAACCGTCCGCCGCCGGGGAGAGGTATGGCGCCTCCGAAGAGGTAGACGAAAAGGACGGTGAAGAGCAACGGTTGGACGGTCACGTCCGACAGTTGCATCGGCTCTCGAGAGATGTGCACCAGGTTGCGCCGTGTCATGAACCAGACATCCGAGACCGCGCCGAGCATCGCCTCGACCCTTCGTGGGCGGCCCCTTCCCTCAACCACTCGGTCCGTCGCCGTCGCCGCCGTCATGCTCCGACCTCGACCGCGTCGACATTACTGCTGTGCTCGAGAACGCCCGCTACGGACCTGGCCGCGCCCAGGTCAACGGCATCGTCCGCATCGGTAGTGGAAACATGGCCACCGGTGAGTGAGAAGAAGACGTCGTCGTCGAGAGAGGGTTGGCGCATCTCGATGTTGTCCACCAGCACACCGACGGCATCGAGCGCCCGCACTACAGACGTGGCGATGCCGGAGCTCGCGTCAACCTCTGCACTGAGTCGACGCCCGTCGGCACTCAGGTGGACCGGGCCGACGACCAGAGGTGCGATCGCCGCGATGGCGCCAGGGTGCGGGGCACTCAGCGCCACCTCTAGACGAGCACTCCCGCTGGCCGCTTTGAGCTCACGCGGCGTCCCGTGTGCGATCACCTTTCCGTGATCGATGACCACGATCTGGTTGGCCAGTGCATCGGCTTCGTCGAGGTATTGGGTCGTGAGCAACACCGTGACCCCTTGTGCGACCAACTCGCGAATGGATTCCCAGACGCGCTGGCGACTGGTGGGATCAAGTCCCGTGGTGGGCTCGTCTAGAAACAGCACAGGCGGGCGAGTCATTATCGAAGCGGCGAGGTCAAGTCGACGTCGCATACCGCCGGAGTACCCCTTGAGCACCCGATCAGCGGCGTCGGTCAACTCGAACTGCTCCAGGAGCTCGGCTGCCCGAGCCTTTGATGCCGATCGGGACATGTCGGACAAGCCCCCAACCAGGGCGAGGTTCTGGCGCCCCGTGAGAAGTGGGTCAAGAGTCGCATCCTGAGCGGCTACGCCGATTCGACGACGCACTTCACCCGGATGTTCGACGACGTCGATGCCGCCCACGCGCCCACGTCCGGCGTCCGGGAGCGCCAAAGTTGTGAGGATTCGCACCGCCGTGGTCTTACCAGCGCCATTGGGACCGAGCAATCCCAGAATCGAACCCGATTCAACCGAGAAGTCAACGCCCGCCAGTGCCTGGGTTTCCCCATATCGCTTGGTCAGCCCTTCCACCTCGATCATCATCGAAGGCATCACAACTCCTCACCTCGTTGCACAGAGGATTCCGCATCAAGCACCAATGCTCCTTGCTGACCGGGGAAGTCGTCCAGGGTTGAATGTCCCAAATCTCTCTCATGAGTGCAACTCATGACTATGTGGCGAAGGAAACACGGCGGCCTATGGGACACCTAAGGGCTGTTATTAACTCCCGTGGATCTGTGGCCATCATGATTCCATCAGAGACGCGAGACGGTGATGGGTTCTGCCAAGGAATCCGCTCAAGGAAGACATTGCTCCCAACGACTTGTGATCGCTCTGACTGTGAATCGAAGCCTCTCAGGCTCGAATCAGCTTGACGTCATGAGCAGCCGCTCGTCGCACCGCAACTCGAGCAGACAAAGCACGAGCCAGCGCGCTGCATTGAGTTGCCGCACTGGTAACACATGGGCGCGTCACGCTGAGCAGATCGGAAGATCAACTCCCCTTGAGTTGAGCCTGGAGTGGGCGATCCAGCGATCGTTGTAATCGTTCTGTCATTGAACTCGATCAAAGACTGCTGCACGGGCAAGTTGTATGTCGGGGTCGCTTGCTCGGCGATCTCGGGCAACGTGGGCTGGAGTCTCTCATTCGTGGAGAGAACTCCGAGTTCTTCGCGCTGAGTTGGACTTAAGTAGTCGAGCGCCAGACGACGGAAGATGTAGTCAACGAGTGACGTCGCGATACGAAGATCCGCGTCGTCGGTCATGCCCGACGGCTCGAACTTCATGTTGGCGTACTTCTTCACGTACGTCTCGAGTGGCACACCGTGCTGCAGACCGAGGCTGATCGAGATCGAGAAGGCGTCCATAATGCCCGCCAACGTCGAACCCTGCTTCGCGACCTTGATGAAGACCTCACCGGGACGACCGTCTTCGTACTCACCCACCGTGACGTACCCTTCGCAGTCCGCAACGCGGAACGCGAAGGTCGATGAGCGACGACGACGCGGGAGCCGCTCGCGCAGAGCCCCCACTAAGACGTGCGCTCCCTCGTCGCGGGCGTGCTCGAGAGCAGCCTCCAGACGGCCGATGCGTGCGTAGAGGTCTAGGACCTCGGCAGCGTCGACGTCAACGACAATCTCGTCGGGCGCGCTTTGACCAACGCCACCCTTCGTCGCCGTCGAGAGGGGCTGGCCAACCTTGCAGTTGTCGCGGTAGATCGCAACGGCCTTGATACCCAGGCGCCACGCGTCGAGGTGCAGGTTCTCGACATCCTCGATCGTCGCGTCCTCGGGCATATTCACCGTCTTGGATATTGCACCCGAGATGAACGGCTGCACCGCACCCATCATGCGTACGTGTCCGGAGTAGTGAATCGTGTTGTCGCCCATCGAGCAGGCGAAGACCGGCAGGTGTTCGGCCTTGAGGGCCGGAGCGCCGACGATGGTCTTGTGTTCGTCGATGTAAGCGATGATCGCCTCGACCTCGTCGACGGAGTAGCCGAGCACGCGAAGAGCACGCGGCACCGTCTGGTTCACGATGGCCATGTTGCCGCCACCGACGAGCTTCTTGAACTTCACGAGTCCGAGGTCGGGCTCAATACCCGTGGTGTCACAGTCCATCAACAGTCCAATGGTGCCGGTCGGTGCGAGCACCGTCGCCTGGGCGTTACGCACGCCGTGTCGCGTGCCGAGGTCGACGGCCTCTTCCCACGCGCTCTGGGCGGCCTGGAGGATGTTGGCGGGCGCGAGCTTCTCGTCGATCTGGTACGACGCGTCACGGTGCATCCGCAAGACGTTGATCATCGGCTCGGCGTTCTCGGCGAAACCCTCGTGGGGACCCATGCGACCGGCGGTGCGCGCGCTCGTGGCGTAGGCGTGACCGGTCATGAGCGCGGTGATCGCCGCCGCCCAGGCCCGACCAGCGTCGGAGTCGTAGGCGAGACCGGAGGCCATGAGCAACGCCCCAATGTTCGCGTAGCCGAGGCCGAGCTGGCGGAATTTGCGCGAGTTCTCGCCGATCTTCTCGGTCGGGTAGTCGGCCGCGCCGACGAGGATCTCCTGCGCGCTGAACATAACCTCCACGGCGGCTTTGAAGGAGTCGACGTTGAAGCCGCCATCCTCGTCGAGGAATTTCATCAGGTTGATACTCGCGAGGTTGCAGGCCGAGTTGTCGATGTGCATGTACTCCGAGCAGGGGTTCGAGCCATTGATGCGGTCGGTGTTGGAGGACGTGTGCCACTTGTTGATCGTCGTGTCGAACTGCAGACCGGGGTCCGCGCACTCCCACGCGGCGCGCGCCATCTGACGCCAGAGGTCGCGGGCCTTCACGGTACGTACCGTGGCGTTGCCGTGGCGTGCGGTGAGATGCCAGTCGCCATCGGCGAGTACGGTCTCCATGAACTCGTCGGAGACCCGCACGGAGTTGTTGGCGTTCTGATATTGGATTGAGTTGATGTCGCGACCATCAAGGTCCATGTCGAAGCCCGCGTCGCGAAGGGCGCGCGCCTTCTTCTCTTCGTGCGCCTTGCACCAGATGAACTCCTCAACGTCGGGGTGGTTCGCGTCGAGGATGACCATCTTCGCCGCACGGCGGGTCTTGCCGCCGGACTTGATGGTGCCGGCTGACGCGTCCGCCCCGCGCATAAACGACACCGGACCACTCGCCGTGCCGCCGCCCTCGAGGGCCTCGGCGCTCGAGCGGATCTTGGACAGGTTCACACCCGCACCCGAACCACCCTTGAAGATGATCCCCTCTTCGGTGTACCAGTTGAGGATCGAACGCATCGAGTCCTCGACGGCGAGAATGAAACAGGCGCTGGCCTGCTGGGGAACGTCCTTCACGCCGATGTTGAACCACACGGGTGAGTTGAAGGCGGCCTTTTGTGTAATGAGGAGGTGCTTCAGTTCGGCGCGGAAGGTCTCGGCCTCTTCTTCATCGACGAAGTAGTCGCCGTCGATGCCCCAGGACGTGATCGTGTCGGCGATGCGGTCAACGACCTGCTTCAACGAGGTCTCGCGCTCGGGCGTGCCGAGGGTGCCACGGAAGTACTTCTGGGCGAGAATGTTCGTCGCGTTGAACGACCACGTCGAAGGCACTTCCACGCCCAGCTGCTCGAAGGCGACCGTGCCGTCGCGAAAGTTCGAGATGCGCGCCTCGCGACGGTCCCAGACAACCTCGTCATAGGGATGACGATCCTCGGTCGTGAAATACCGACGAATTCCAATTCCGAGTCGCTGAGGTGCGATGGCCATTTCTCTCTCTTTTCTCTTCTGCTAACCGACACTGAGAACGCAACCGGCGTCGCGGAGTAGAAAAGTCAAGGATATGTGACCCTTGGCCCCCTAGCCACAAGATGTAGTGGTTATCCCACTTCGCGTCGCAAGATGCTGTGTCATTACAGCACTGTAATTACACGATGTCAACTACTTTTTCGAAGACTTTCGAACAATTCTCTTATCACCAGCCTAGGGCCCAAAATCGAGGGCTCAACCCTCGTTAACCTGGCGCCGTGCAGCTGATCTTCGCGCTCGACGCCGGCACGACCGGAGTGCGCACCGTCGCCTTTGACGCGAATCTCGAGGTCGTCGACGAGTCCTACCGCGAACTTACCCAATATTTCCCCTTCCCCGGCGAGGTCGAACACGACCCCCTGGAGATCGCCCAACTCGCCATTTCAACCCTTAGCGACGTGGGCACCCGAGCGGCCAAGGCGGGGCACCACGTCGTCGCCCTCGGGGTCACCAACCAACGTGAAACAACGGTCGCCTTTGACCGCGATTCGGGCGAACCCTTGCAGCGAGCCATCGTCTGGCAGGACCGTCGAACCGCCGATCTCTGTCACGACCTCGAACGCCAGGGACACGGACCGACCGTACGTGCAGCCACTGGCCTCGTCCTTGACTCGTACTTTTCGGCGACCAAGATGACATGGATGCTGGATCACGGTGTCGCGAACGGCGCCACGAGTCCGAGCTTCGCCACCGTCGACACGTGGTTGTTGTGGGTCCTCACCGGGGGCGCCGAGGGCGGAGTCTTTCTTACGGAACCGTCCAACGCATCACGTACGTCTTTGATGGATCTCGTCACGCTCGATTGGTCCAGCGACATGCTCGCGCTCTTTGGCGTCGATGCGTCCATGCTCGCATCGATTCGACCGTCCTCGACACACTTCGGAACAGTGAGCGGGGACGTCGTCGAGTCTCTCGCGGGTGTGCCGATCACCGGCATTCTCGGCGATCAACAGGCGGCTCTCTTCGGCCAAGCATGCTTCGAGCCGGGCATGGTCAAGGCGACCTACGGCACCGGTGCCTTCGTTCTCGCGAACGCCGGAACCACGGTGCCCCGCGTCGTCGACGGACTCGTGACCTCGCTCGCGTGGGACCTCGGAGCCTTTGGTCCGACGTCGTACGCGCTCGAGGGCTCGGCCTTCGTGGCCGGCGCCGCAGTCCAGTGGTTGCGCGACCTCGGACTTATTGGTGCATCGCACGAACTCGAAGCGCTCGCCACCTCTGTCGCCGACTCAGCGGGCTCGCAGTTCGTGCCCGCCTTCACGGGACTCGGTTCACCGTTTTGGCGCGCGGACGCGCGCGGCGCGATCACCGGTCTTAGTTACGGCGTCGGACGCGGACAGATCGCGCGCGCTCTCGTGGAGGCCCTCGCCTATCAAGTGCGAGCGATCACTGACGCCTTTCGTGACGGCGGTGTCGAGGTACGCGAACTGCGCTGTGACGGGGGAGCCGCCGCGATGGATCTGCTCTTGAGCCTTCAGGCGACGAACTCGCGCGTCGAGGTGCTGCGCAGTTCAACGCTCGAGGCCACGGCGCGTGGAGCGGCGAGCATTGCCGGACTCGAGATTGGCGTCTGGCATTCACTCGACGAACTGAGCGACCTGTGGCGCGCGAGCGCGCACTTCAGCCCCGACGAGCCACTCTTCGTCGACCTCGGCTACTCGTCGTGGCGTCGGGCCCTCGAACGGGCTTGATACGTTTGTGACCAATCGGGAGGACATGGAAAAACTGCGTACACGCGTCGTGCGCGAAGGACTCGCTTTTGGCGAAAGCCCGCGTTGGCACCTGGGACGACTCTGGTACTCGGACTTCTATCGACACGGTATCTATTCGATGGACGCGTCCGGTGAGGAACGTCTCGAACACGTGGTGCCCGGCCAGCCCTCGGGGCTCGGGTGGTTGCCCAAGGGGGATCTGCTCTGCGTCTCCATGACCAATCACCAGGTTCTACGATTTCGCGACGGTGAAGCGTCGATCTTCTGCAACATCGCGCCCTACTGCGGGTTCTGGGCGAACGATTTGGTCACGTCGCAAAGCGGTGTCAGCTACGCGGGCAACTTTGGCTTCGACCTCGACGCGATACGGCGCGATATCGGAGGTGCGGCGATGATGGCGATGCCCCCACCGACCACGAACGTCGTAGTGATCTCGCCCGAGGGGGACGTGTTGCAAGTGGTGCCCGACATGGCCTTTCCGAACGGATCGGTCATCACTCCCGACGGCGCGACGCTCATCGTCGGTGAGACCATGGCCTTTCGCCTGAGCGCCTTCGACATCGCCAGCGACGGCACGTTGTCGAACCGACGGACGTGGGCGCAAATGGAATTCGTCGCCACCGACGGGATGTGCCTCGACGCCGAAGGCCAGATCTGGCTCGCGAACGCCCTCACCAATCAGTGTTTGCGCGTACGAGAGGGTGGCGAGATCACGAGTGTCGTCGAGACGAGCCAGAACGCCTACGCCTGCATGCTGGGCGATGAGGAACGTCTCTATGTGATGACCGCACCGACGAGCGACCGATTCAAAATCGCCGACCAACTGGCCGGTCGCATCGAGGTCGTCGAGGTCTACGTCCCCGGCGCAGGACGCCTTTAACCGAGTTTGCTGAGGGCCCGACGCAGATTGCGCACGGCCTGATGAGTGCGCAGTTCGTTTTCGATCAGAGCGAATCGCACGTGGCCGTCGCCTCCCTCGCCAAAGCCCACGCCGGGACTCGTCGCGACGTCGGCCTCTTCGATGAGGAATTTCGCGAACTCGAGTGAGTTCATTTCGCGATACGGCTCGGGGATCGGCGCCCACACGAACATCGAGCCGCGCGGTTTCACGACGTCCCAGCCCACGCGGTGCAGTCCCTCGATCAATGTGTCGCGACGGGACTGGTAGATGACGCGCAGCTGTTCGGGGTATTCCTGGGCTTCATTCATCGCGACGATGGCCGCGATCTGCACCGGTTGGAACGTGCCGTAGTCGAGGTAGCTCTTCAGCTTGGTCAGAGCCGCCACGATCTCGGGATTACCGACGACAAAGCCCACTCGCCAGCCGGCCATGGAGAAGGACTTCGTGAGCGTGTAGAGCTCGACGCAGCACTCCTTCGCGCGCGGCACTTGGAGAATTGAAGGCGGACGGTACCCGTCGAAGCCGAGGTCGGCGTAAGCGAAGTCGTGACAGATAACGACGTCGCGTTCGAGCGCGAAGGCCACCAGGCGCTCCATGAAGGCGAGATCGACGCAGGCGCTCGTCGGATTGTGAGGAAACGACACGACAATGACGCGCGGCTTCACGACCGCCGTGTCCCACGCCGCGAGCAGGCCTTCGAAGAAGTCGTCGCCGGGATCGTTCGTGCTCACGCCGGGATCGAGAATCGGCACGGTGATCACGTTCGCGCCCGCGAATCCCGGACCGGCGAGGTGGATCGGGTAACTCGGGCTCGGCACAATCGCGCTATCACCCGGTCCGAGGAGGACCCACATCAAGTGGGTGAAGCCCTCCTTGGCGCCGATCGTCGTCACCACGTCTGTCTCGGGATCGAGGTCAACGTCAAAGAGCAACTTGTATCGATTCGCGATGGCGAGGCGTAAATTCGGAATGCCGCGACTGGCGCTGTAACGATGGTTCTTCGGATTGTGGGCGGCCTCGGCCAGCTTTTCGACCGCCACGTCGGGGCTCGGCAGGTCCGGATTACCGAATCCGAAGTCGATCACGTCGCGGCCGTGGGCGCGCGCGTCGGCTTTCAACCCGTTGATCTGTGCGAAGACGTAGGGCGGCAGGCCCGTGATGCGGCGGAACTCCATCTATAAACCGTAGATGAGTCAGTGCGAGCGACGCCACTCTTTCAATTCGTCCAAGGGCGCAGGCACGCTGACGACCGCCCACGTGGCGCCCGCTTCTTCGAGCGCACTCAAGGTCGCCGTCGCGTCGCGACCGAGTGGACCGGCCCAGGTGACGGGTCCGTTCGCGGCTTCCTCGCGCACCACGTGTGCGGCAACTCCCCAGAGATTCAGTGCGACACCGTGCTCGCGCGCCACCGTATTGGTTGCCGGCGACCCCGCCCCGCACCACACGTTCATCAGTGGGGCGAGGGCCGTAACCGCGTCACTCAAGAGGCGCCGCCGTTCACTCGCGCTCGGGTAGTCGATGCCGTAGGCGTCATGCTCGGGTTTCGAGAGATCGTCACCCGTGCCGAGTGCGGCGATAACGCGACCGGGGGCAATCGCCTCGAGGGTCGTGAACTGCTCGACGAGCTTCGCTTCACCGACGAGACCGACGCGCGCCACGAGCGTGCCGACGCTGACAGAGAAGCGAGCGGCCACCGCACCGAGCACGGGCATCGGCGCAAGCGCCGGGCGTTCGGGCGATCCGATGGGCCAGAGGTGATCAAACGCGAAAACGCCATCGAGTCCCGCGCGCTGTGCACGATCCGCGAGCGCCAGCGCGTCGTTGGCGTTGTCGCAAAATGTTGGCAGTAAGACGCCGAGCTTCACGCTCTCTCAAAGGCGACGAGCGTGGCGCCCATGGCCCCCGAGCGCGCGCCAAACATTGAGGTCGTTACCGTGATGGTGGGACGAGCGTCGTAGCCTTCGACGAGCTCGGCGAGATATTCTCGCGCGGCCGGCAAGACCAAATCGGACGCCTCCGAGAGACCTCCGCCGATAACGAAGTGTCCACAGTCCAAAATGGCGACCAGGTTCGAGAGGCCGAGCGCGAGCCACCACCCGACTTCGCGCATGAGTGCGACGGCTTCGTCGAGCCCTTCGGCCGCGGCCGCGGTGACGTCCTCGGCGCGTACCGCGCGCGGGTCGCCGGCACATTGTTCGACGAGTGTGGCGAGTCGGCCCTCGAGAGCCGCCTCCCTGGTTAAGCGGTGCAGTCCCCCGCCCGAGGCGTAGCGCTCCCAACAGCCGTGTCCGCCGCAGAGACACGGAGCGCCGTGGGCGTCGATGACCATGTGGCCAATCTCACCGGCGAAGCCACTTCGTCCGCGCACGAGTTGGCCGTCAGCCACGACTCCGCCGCCGATACCGGTACCTAAGGTCACCATCACGAAATCGGAGATTCCCCGTCCCGCACCCCATTCGTGTTCGGCGAGCGCCGCGCAGTTGGCGTCGTTTTCGCAGAAGACACTCGAGTTCGCGAGCGCGTCGCCCAACTGGGCGCCGAGATCGGCGCCCGAGGCGGTTTGCAAGTTCGGCGCGAACGCGAGATGACCGTCACGGCGCATCATGCCCGGCAGCCCCACGCCGATCGGCACCTGCGAGGGATCAAGCGACTGACGCTCGCAGAGTTCGTAGATTTGGTCCACGAGCACCTTGGCGGTCGCTTCGCCCGCGTCGAAACCTTCATCGTGGGGAGTCTGCGACTTCATCTCGCCCACGACGCGCCCGTCGCGTGCCACCATGAGTGCGAGAGCTTTCGTGCCGCCAACGTCGATGCCGATTGCGACGTTACTCATACGGCTTCCGCTTGAGCTTTGAGTTCACGCAGCGCTTGGTCTTGGATGCGATGCGCCGCGCGCGATCTCACGAAGGTGGGGATGGGTACCGAAAGCTCCACCTCGAGATCGTAGGTGAGGAGCGTTCCCTCGGGCGCCGGCTCAAATCGATACTGGCCATTGAGTACCGACGTGAGATCGCCCTTGGTCTGGTGCCACATGAGAACGTCGGGAGCGCGGCTGTAGTCGTAGCGAAGGGTGTAGGTGGTAGAGCGTCCAAAGGCGGCCGCGCGAAACTCCACTTCGAGAGGTCGTCCAGCGGCATCGCGCTCGAGCACCTCGATCTTCTTTAGATCACTCACCCAGTTCCGGTAGTTCTCGAAGGCGGTGACGACACCGTACACAACCGCGGGCGGCGCGTGGACCAGGGTCGACTCGGTCGCTCGCTGGGTCACGTCACCTCCATTGACCCCAACCTTAGGCCAGCGGCGTCGTGCGACGTTCGCGGTCAAAGGGATCTAGTTGGCGAGAGAGTTCGCGCGCGAGGTGGTCCCACGCGACGTCGCGCCTCGCCACCACGAGAGCGCGACTCGCGAGGCGTACTCGTTGTTCGTCGTCGCGCACGAGCGTCGCGATCGCTTCGGCGAGGTCATCGACGCTGCGCGGATTGTCGACGACTATGCCCGTCTCAGCGTTTCGCACGGCGTCGTGACTGCCGCCCGATCGCCCAGCCACCTGGGCAAGGCCGCAGGCCGCCGCTTCGATGAAGACAATGCCGAAGCCCTCCTGTTCGAGGCCGAGCCACCGACTCCGACAGTCCATCACCATCAGATCGCATGCGGCGATCCACCTCGGTTGCTGAGCCTCGTCGACGTGACCGAGAAACGTCACGGGCGCGTGAAGTTTGTGCGCGAGACGCTCGAGACGTGCGCGATCGCGACCGTCACCGCCAATGAGGACGCGAAGGTGCGGGAACTCGCCGCTCAGTTGAGCGCCCGCGCGAATGAGAGTGTCGAAGCCTTTACGTGGTACGAGACGTGACCACGACGCAATCAGGAATTCGTCATCTCGTCGACCGAGCGACTCGCGTACGTCGTGGCGAGCCTCGTCGCTGATGGGATGAAAGCGAGAGGTGTCCGCTCCAGGCGGAATCTGAATGACCGGGCAGAGATCATCCGCCGCGTTACGACGCGCCTCTCGCTCGGGAAACGGGCCCGCGCAAATAGCCACCTCGGCGTGGCGCAGTACGTAGCGCAGTGATGACGCGACGAACGGTAGGCGACTGGGAATCGTCACCTCGGCCCCGTGCAAGATGACGCCGTAGGGACGAGAGAGCCACGGACCGAGCAACCCGAGGGGCCACGCCGGGTCAAGTAGAACGAGCTCGGGTTGGTGATGCTCAATGGCCGCCTCAATGGCGCGGTACGCGCGCCACGAAGGCAAAAACAAGGTGGGCGCGGGGACGCGTTCTACAACTACGTCGCTTGACTCATCGAAGTCGGCGGCGCTTTCGTGCGACGACGCGGTCAGCACGGCCGCGCGCCCAGGCTCCAGTCGTCGCCAGAGTTCATGAAGGTAAACCTGGATACCGCCGGTTTTCGGGAGGTAGTCGTTGGTCACCAGAAGGTGGCGGGCCATGGGACCACGCTAGACCTCGACGCGGGGACTACCGAACGACGGGGTGGAACTTCAGGGTCGGAACCAGCCCTTCGGCGGTAAACAGTTGCACGACGTGTGCCTCGTCTTCGGTGAGGTTCAGAGCCTCAGGTTCTTCGCCGAGGATAAAGGTGACGAGACAGTCCGAACAGTCCGGCGTTCCACGCCGCACGCAGTCACGACAACTAATCGACAGTTCAATTTCCTTGGTCATGAGGTACCTCTCACTCGATGTACTCATCTTGAGCGGGGTCTGTGACATCAGGACTCAAGAAATGACGCAATCTCCGTTTTCACTTGGGCTGGCGCGAAGACGACGCCTTCAGTTGCCACTCGTTGACGCGCCGCATCGATGAGCACATAGAAGGGGGCGGATCGAATATCGAGTTCCATCAACGTCTCGGGCGACACGATGACGCGTTGGCGAGCATTGCGCCATTCGTCAGCAGCGGTGGCACTCACGATGACGACGTCGACATCGTTCAGTTCTTCCAGCTCGCCGTCAATAAAGTCGCGACAACCGTCACAGTTGGGTTTCACCGCGACGATCAGGGTCATTCGCTCAATAGCGTGGCGCCAATCGTCACCGTCGAGAGTACGACCTGAGAGCTCACGCGGCGCAGATCGCTCGCGTGGCGCGTCGAATGAGTGTGCGCGAAAGTCGCTCACTCGGACTCGGAGAGCACCTCAACGCCACGTCCGTGTCCGCACCAGCGACACGTCACCGATTCGACGCTGTGCGCAATGATCTCTGGCTCTTCGATGTTCAGCTCACCACCCACGCTGTAGTGATGAAATGAACGCACCGACGTCGTCTCCACTACATCGAATCGAGTCAGATTGCCGCACGCGTTGCAACGATATCGGTTAGTCACGAATTCACCGTACTGGAATTATGGATGCCTCATTCGTAACGACGGCGCTGCCATTCGTCGGGGAGCACCTCGTACGGGGACGCGTCGGCGTCCTCGTAGGTGTAGACGGTGTCGAACGGATCGCTCTGGGAATCAACCGCGTTGCGCTCGGCGTCGATCAGTCGGCACAGCGCCGCGGGATGTCGAACGAGCCCGATCGGCATCGCGGCGCCCAACGTTTCAAGGTAGACAAACCCGCGTCGCGATAAGCGCTCGGTCACGCGTTGATCGACGCGGGTAGCAAACACGTCGCGCATCTCGACGGCCGAGCGCTGGTGACGTAGCACTCCCCCTTCGATGATGATCCTTTCGTTCGTGATGTGGATCTTGTGCGAACGCCAGCGCCACGTCCTGGTGAGGGTCACGGCCGTCAACGGTAAGACGAAAACCACCATCAGTAACTCTTCGAAGCGGTGAACATACAAGAAGCGCGACGCTCCCTCGACGATAAGAGCCAGCGTGGTCACCGTGAGAAGAAAGGGTCGCAGCACGCCGCGCGACACGGGAGTGACCGAAATAATTCGAACTTCGCCCTCGCGCCATAGGTCGCGCCTACTCATACTCCCTAGCGTAAGGAGTTTGGAGCACCGATATGCGGAGGGGATGTGTCACGACGGACACCTATCCTTCGAAGGTGACTGCGCCAACATCTCGCTCGTGGGTACCCGCTTACGTGGCGACAGGAATCGTATGGGGGTGCTCGTTTCTCTTCATCAAGTATTCCCTCGGTTTTCTGACGCCCTTCGGCGTGGCGTTCATGCGCTGCGCGCTGGGGGCGTTGACTCTCCTTCTCATCGCAGCGATCAAACGCGTCGCGCTACCGAAAGAGTTCATTGTCTGGTGCCACCTTTGGATCGTCGCGATGTGTCTCAATATCGTCCCCGGGGTCCTCTTCGCCCTGGCTGAAACGCGAACAACGTCGATCGTTGCGGGCATCGTTAACGCCATGACTCCCCTCACGACGCTGTTCTTCATCCTCTTCGTGTTTCGTGGGGAAGCAATGAAACGTTTCCAAATCGTCGGTCTCGGAGTCGGGCTCATTGGCGTACTTACAGTCCTCGGCGTCTGGCAGGGATTTGGCGCGAATCCATGGTGGGCGGTCGTCGCGCTGCTCGGCGCCGTGACGCTCTACGGCATCTCATATCCCTATACGCGGCGCAACCTCATCCCTCGCGGTCTGCCACCGGTCTCTCTCGCGAGCGCTCAACTTCTCCTCGCGGCGCTGACACTCCTTCCAACGTTCCTCTTTGATGGGGCGAATGGCCATGCTTTAAGCGTGCACGCTGTCTTGGGCGTGTTCGCACTGGGGATCTTCGGCAGCGGTTTCGCCTTCATGTGGAACTATCGCGTCATCGCTGCCGCGGGCAGCTCCATCGCCAGCACCGTCACATATCTAACGCCGGTGGTCGCGGTCGTCGTTGGAGTCATCTTCTTGAGCGAGCCGCTGACATGGTTCGAGCCGGTGGGTGGCGCGATCGTGTTATTCGGAGTCGCGATCGGACAAGGTCGGATTCGTCTAGACGTTACGAAGCTGATTCGCCGCCATCGCGAAGTATGACGACATCTCGGTGAACTGTTCGTCGTTTAGTTGGTCTCGCATGTTCTCGAGGGCCTTGCCCATAGCGCTCAGCCACGCGTCGCGGGCGGTCTTCGTCACGCGAAAGGGAGCGTGACGCATTCTCAAACGAGGGTGTCCGCGCTCGTCTTGGTAGGTGCGGGCACCACCCCAATACTGCACGAGGAACAACGTCAAATGACGTCGAGCGTCCGTTAGATCGTCGGGATACATGGGCCGCAGCGTCTCGTCAGTTTCAACAACCGCGTAGAACGCGTCCACTAACTGTACGAAGAACGCATCACCGCCGACCTGATCGAAGAGCGATTCTTCCACCTCGCCACGCTAATCGCATGGCCTAGAATGGATATCCCAGTCTCCTTGAGACACGCGGGTGTAGCTCAATGGTAGAGCTCCAGCCTTCCAAGCTGGCCATGCGGGTTCGATCCCCGTCACCCGCTCCACCTGATCAACGTGCTGGAGCGCGTTCACGCAGTCAGTTAAGACTCGCCCAGAATCCAGGACGCCACGAGGCGGTCCCGAACCAGAAAGTCCTGAGTGGAAGTGGCGTCAGCCACGTTCATCAGGCAGACTGAAACCAATGACCACGTGTGGCTGTTTTCGATGCACAGGTGTGGCTGTTTTGGTTGCGCATTGACAGCGAGCGAAAGTCCCGTCAGCGGAGATCCGACGGACGTACCACCAATGATCGGCGCCATCGAAGCCGGGGGGACCAAGATGATTTGCGCGGTGGGCCGAAGCTGGCGCGAGGTTCGAGACGCGAAGAAGTACGTCGTGACAACCACGGCACCCGACGAGACAACGACGACGGTGATGGAATGGTTCGCGTCGCAGCACGAGATAACGCCACTTGGCGCCATTGGTGTCGCCTCGTTTGGACCAATTGACTTCGCCACGAACAGCATCGCACGCTCGACCCCCAAGGAGGCCTGGCGCGGGGTCAGCTGGCGCGACGCCGTCACGAATTACCTTGGTCCGATCGCCCTCGGCTTTGACACCGACACCAGCGCGGCCGGTCTCGCCGAGTGGCACTGGGGCGCGGCGCAACGTCGTCGCGTGGTGGTCTACGTGACGATTGGTACTGGCATCGGGGGCGGACTCATCATTGACGGCGAAGCGTTGCACGGTCTGTTGCACCCCGAATTCGGCCACATGTTCGTTCCTCGTCAGCGCGGCGACGAGTTCGCTGGCACCTGTCCCACTCACGGCGACTGCCTCGAAGGCCTCGCATGTGGACTCGCGGTCAACCGGCGCTGGAATGGTTCGAGTGAACAGTTGGCGCCCGAACACGCCGCGTGGGAACTCGAGAGCGACTACCTCGCTCTCGCCATGGTGAACATCATCATGGTCGCATCGCCCGAGGTCATCGTGCTCGGTGGCGGTGTTATGAAGGTCGAGGGCCTGATGGAGAAGGTCCGCACGAAGACGCGTGATCTCGTCGCGGGCTATATCGCCAAGGACGCATTGTCGAGCGAGATCGACACGTACCTAGTCACCCCGGGACTCGGTTCGTCGTCGGGCGTCGTGGGCGCGTTCGTCCTCGGCGCACGCGCGTGTAGAAACTCGGCGTAACGATCCGACGATTCACTCAACGGGGTCATCCAAGCGAATCATCCGTCGGCGGCCAAAGCGGCGAGTGTCCGCGGTTCATCGCGTCCTCGAAGCCTTGACGCGCCCTACGGCCCCATCAGAAACGTCGCCGTTCGCTGACCCGTTTGCCACACCGCCGGAAATTGGCAGCGCGTTCGATCAATTTTTCTGTGCTTACGCAATACTCGCCGCTTGCACACTTGAGCCACTAGTGTAGACCGGCGTCGTTTTCGACCCTTAATCCGACACCCCAAGAGCTGTGCAGTGATTAACCGCAGACGAATCTCTGACACTACTCAGAGTACGTACGACCTCCGTTTCGAATTTGAAGACGTTCCAGACGAAATGGGGCTGATCGCTCATGCGACGGCCTTCCCGTTGTGATATCGACGCCCCAATGTGAGTGACCAGGTCTACTGTAAATGGCAACTCGCAGCTCGCTAAGAGGAGACGAAAAATGACCACTTTGAAAGATCGGCCAAACACCGCGTTGATCGTCGTCGACGTCCAGAACGGTGTTGTTGAAGGCGCTCATGAACGCGACAGCGTCGTTGCGAACATCGACGCCCTCGTCCAGAAAGCGCGCAAGGAAGGCGTTCCCGTCGTTTGGGTTCAACATTCCGACGAGCAACTTGAGCCAGGCAGCGATGAATGGAAGATCGTCCCCGAGCTGACGCCCAATAGCGCCGAGCCGCTCGTCGCGAAGAACTATGGTGACTCCTTCGAAGACACGACTTTGGAAAGCGTGTTATCAGACCTCGCGGTAGGTCGACTCATCGTCACCGGAGCACAGACCGACGCGTGTATTCGTTCGACTCTCCACGGTGCATTCGCGAGAGGATATGACGCCACTCTCGTCAGTGACGCGCACACGACCGAGGACAGTACCGAGTGGGGCGCGCCGTCGCCTGATTTGGTGATCGCCCACACGAACCTGTATTGGAAATTTCAGAGCGCGCCCGGGAGAAGAGCCGGCACCGTGGAAACCAAGGATGTGGACTTCGCCGCTTCCGCGTAAATTCGTCGCCGTTGTGATTCCCCGGCCAAAACGTACTGACAAAGTCTGGAGCACCGTGAAGAGAATCAGGGTGTCGTTAACCGTGTTCGCTCTTGTGGTTGGCGCCACAGTTGTCGCGAGCGAACCCGTCGGAGCCGCCGTCACTACCTCGAGCGTTTCGCGAGTCTGGACCGAGCCAGAGAGCGGGTACAGCTTCATTGACGCTGCAATCGATGAAGCGCACAAAAGTATCGATCTCTCGATGTACGAACTGTCGGACCCAACGATTGAACGCGACCTCGTCATCAGGGCTCGTGACGGCGTCGACGTCCGAGTAATTCTCAACGCCGCGTACGACGGCACTAGAGAGAACGCCACGGCGGCTGCGGTACTGCGGTCAGGTTCAGTCCATGTGGTGTGGGCGCCGACGAACCAGATCTTCCACGCGAAGTACCTGGTTGTCGATAACAGAATCGCCTACATCGGCACCGGAAATCTCGTGCCGTCCGACTACCCGACAACGCGCGACTTCTGGGTCAGTGATATTCAGCCCCGAGACGTGTCGGTGATCGTGGCGACCTTCAACGGAGACTTTGACCATGGGGGTACAACGAGTCACCAGGCCGGAGGCTTGGTGTGGAGTCCTGGCTCGACGGCCACGCTCATCGGTTTGATTTCGGCCGCTCACCGCACTCTTCTCGTAGAGAACGAAGAGATGGATTCGTCGTCGATCGAAGACGCCCTTATCTCCGCCGCTCGACGCGGAGTGTCCGTCGACGTGGTGATGACGGAGGACCCTGAGTGGACGGTGGCACTCAATCGTCTCGCGGCCGCTGGGGTTCACGTGCACGTTCTCAACGAGTCGCAGATCTACATTCACGCCAAGGCCATCTGTGCTGACTGCACTACGACGTCGGGGACCGTGTTCATTGGCAGCGAGAATTTCTCAACGTCGTCGCTTTCGTACAATCGTGAACTCGGCGTCATTACTTCGACGCCCGCCGCAGTTCGGGCGGTGCGAAGCGCGGTGGACTCTGACTACGCGGCGGGCACCCCCGTCCGATCAACGCCAAGTACGCCAACCACCACTCCGATCGTCTCTTCGGGTCACGGAGTCACGATCACGTCCGTCATCGTGTCTATTCGCCCGGGCGATTATGAGTCGTTGAACGCGCATTCGGCCAAAGCCGGCGACAGTTGCTCGCTCTCCGTCGTTCTGCCAAGCGGTTACTCCAGCGAGTCTCGTGGTCTTGGTCACTCGGCGACGAACGCCGAAGGAAACGTGACATGGACCTGGAAGATCGGAACCAGCACCGATCCTGGAACGGCCACAGCTACCGTGACGTGCACGGCTGGGCGCGCAAGCAGGAATTTCACCATCTCCTGAGCGAGACGGCTACGACTTTACGGCGAGCCCCCGACTGGCCGCACTGACGTCAAGCCCGCTCGACCCATTCTCAACGAGGGAGTGCCAACGTTCGGCGATCACTGAGGCGACGGGTGCAGCGTCCGTCCCCGCGTCGGCGCCGACGAGTTCCAGATCCTTGAGTGCCCAGTCGAGCGAGAAATCCGGACGAAAGTCGGCGTCGATCATCTTTTCAAGTTTGGCCACCGCGTACGGCGACGCGAGGGCGTTATCACGTAGCGCTTCGAGGAGAAGCGACGGTTCCGTTTGCAGTCGCGTCGCGAGCGACAGCGACTCGGCAGCCCCCTCGGTTTGAAAGGCGAGCCACGTGTTCAAAATCAATTTCATTCGGCTTCCCGCACCGATGGGACCGAGCCACATTGTCTTTCGCCCAATGGCGTCAAAGACATCCTGGAGCAGTGGCGCTACAGATTCGTCACCCGACGCGAGAATGAGGAGTTCGCCTGATTCGGCCGGTCCCCGACTTCCCGATACCGGCGCATCAATGAACGCCACATCCGATCGGAGTGAACGCGCCCGATCCGCGATGTCGTCAGTCGCTTTCGGCCCGATAGTCGCCATCTGGACCCAGATGGCGTCACGTTGCATCGCCTGCAGTCCTTGCTCATCGAACATGAGGTTCTCGGTCACGTCCGCCGTTGGCAACATGGTCAGCACCACGTCGGCTTTAGCCACGGCGTCTTTGGCCTCCGGGTGGCTCGTTGCGCCGAGATCGACTAACGGAATGATCGTCAGCTCGTGGCGAGACCAGACGTCGACGTCGAAGTGGGCGACGAGAAGCCGCTTGGCCATCGCGGCGCCCATCGTGCCAGCGCCGATAACAGCGATGCGCGATGAGCTGAGTGTTGTGTCTGTCATGGGCGGATTCCTCTCACTTCATTTCCAAGGCACGACAAAGAGGTCGCGATTCGTGTCGATCAGTTGCGCGTGCTCCTTTGGACTCAGCGTATATGCGAGCCCTCGCATTCGTCACGACAATCACCGCGTCAACGTCACTGCTTTTCTTGAAGCGAGTGCGACTTTGTGATCAACCCGCAAAGAATTCAGTTCGTTCACTGTCACTACGCTCACTTAACCTAGAACGATGAGAAAAAAACTCGCCGTGATTGAGCTCGCGAGGCATCGCGAGCCAGCTCTGCTGATTTCGGGGCAGGCGGTGTCAAACTTTGGTGACGGCGTCGCCCTAGTGGCGCTGACGTTGCTCGTCTTAGATACCACTCACAGTGTTACCGCCCTTGGTTGGTTCGCCGCCGCCCGAATGACGCCGCAAGTTGTCTTTTTACTTATTGGCGGAGCGATTGTCGACCGCTTTTCTCGCCGACTTCTTCTCATCCTCTCCGACGTCGCGCGAGCCGTTCTCACGGGCGCCATCGTCGTCTTGATCATGACGCACTCCTTGCATTTCTGGGAACTCATCGTCTTCGCCGTTCTCTTCGGCTGCTTTGACGCCGTCTTCTTTCCCGCGATCTCGGCGCTAACGCCAGAGATTGTGCCTGAGGATTTGTTGCCGGCCATGAACGCGGTGCGACCACTGACTAACAACCTCTTGGGCAGCACAATTGGCCCCGCGGTCGGAGGACTGCTCGCGGCGTTCAGTGCCAGCCTCTCCATTGGAGTCGACTGTGCCACGTTTGTCTTGAGTGCCACGGCGCTGGCTCTCATGAAATCTACGCCCAAGCCCGCACGCGACGCGGCCGCCACGATGATCGGGGATATCAAAGAGGGGCTGCGCTACGTCTTTCGCACGCGTTGGCTCTGGACGACGTCAGTCTCAGTGACGTTGGTGAACGCCTTCGTCTTAACGCCGATGTTTGTACTGATCCCTTACTTCTTGCGGCACAACCTGCACCTCGCCAAGGACTACGTCGGCTTCGCCGTCGCGGCGGCGGGCGTGACGGGCGCGCTCGGTGCACTGATCGTGGCCAATCTTCCCTCGCCCAAACGTCGCATCCGCATGATGTGGGTGTACTGGTCGATCGCGTCGCTCTCGGCGCTCGTGATGGGCTTTGCCACGAACTTCTGGGAAGTGATCATTTTTCCGGCCGTCGTGTCGCCCATGATCATTTTCGGCAACGTGATCTTCGAGTCAATGATGCAAACTGAGGTCCCGCGGGAACTTCTCGGCCGCGCGAGTTCGGTCGACTGGTTCGTCTCGCTCGGCGTCGCTCCCATTGGACTCGTCGTCGCGAGTGAAATCGCCAACTTCATTGGGGTACGTGCGTACTTCGTCATTTTCAGCATCATCTGTGTGGTGCCGGGACTTTGGATCATGGTATCGAAGCGAATCAACGCCGTCGACGCTGAGCGAATTAACCCAGTGGCAGCTTTGGAGCACTAGCGAGCGAGAGCCCGACGACGCGCGCGCCCTTGCGTGCTTCTCCAGGAAAGATGAGATCGGGACGAAACGAGCGACCCTTCGCTTCACCCACTCGCCCTCCGCGGACCTCCACCCATTCATCACCGGTCGCCTCGTTGACGACGTGGGCCACAAAAGTCCAGTGCTGGCGCCTCTCCTTGGGTGCGTTCACGACCACGGCGTCACCGTCACGGACGCCGTTCCACTGACTCGAGCGCACGATGAGCCCGCGGCGAATCGTGACGGGCTTCTTCGACATACCTCCATTGTTACCTGTTCTCGTGACGTCACAGTCGTGACGTAGCGTTTCTTCATGGCCTTTGAACAACCACTCCCCCAGTCGCTCTCGCCGTCGCGCTTGGCCGACTTTCAGGCCTGTCCCCGCCGCTACCAGCACGCGTCCATTGAGCGCATCCCCCAGCCCGCGACGTACGCCACCGCAAAAGGGCGCTTCGTGCACTACGTTTTCGAACGTCTTCATCAGCTCCCCGCCGACGAACGCACGATCGATCGTACGCGCGACTTCGTGGCGAGCGCGGCCGACGAGATCCTCACCGATGACGTTCGCCAGGAGATCGCTCTCGACGACGCGATGATGACCCGCCTGCTCGACGAGACCGATACCATCATCGCTCGGTACTTCGAGATGGAAGATCCGAAAGAAGTTCAGCACGAGGGAGTGGAGCTACGTATTGGCGTCGACGTGAAGGGTGCGCCGCTCTATGGGATCTTGGACCGACTCGACCGCGAAGAGGACGGCTCGCTCACGATCGTCGACTACAAGACCGGCGGACTACCGAATCGCAACTACGACAGTCACACTTTCGCGAACGCCGAACTCTACGCCGCTCTCTGTGAGGCCCACCTCGGCGAACGACCGACGAAGATTCGTCTGATGTACGTGGCCCACGGTCAGTCGATCGAGCGGCCGGTGAGCGAAGTCGTCACGAACGCGAGAGCACAGGCCGCCGCGGGCGCATGGTCACGTATTACTCGCTACTACGACGAGGGCGATTTTCCGGCCACTCCATCAACGAACTCCTGTCGCTTTTGCGCCTTTAAGGATCGCTGCCGCGCAAACGGCGTGGCCGTACCGGGACGCTAACTCCCTAGGCTGACTTGGTGCCGGCCTTTCAACTCTCCTACGACTACCGTTGCCCCTTCGCCAAAAACATTCATCTGCACGTCGTGACGGCGCTGCGCGCCGGGGCCGATTTTGACGTGACCTTCGTGCCCTGGACGATGAGTCAGGGTTACCGTGCTGACGGAGCGCCCGACGTGTGGGACGATCCGGCGCGCGACGCCGAACACTTCGCGTTAGCCGTGAGTACCTCTATCCGCGACCTCGCGCCCGAACGCTTTCTTGACGCTCACAAAGCACTCTTTCGAGCTCGCCACGAACGGGCCATTCGCCTCGTCAACGAGCGGGAGATCACCGATGCGCTGGACGGACTTCAACTCGATCTCGGAACGATCTTCGAGGACGTGGCGTCGCGTCGACCCCACAAAGTCATTGGAGAGAGCTTCCGCGAGTTCGAGCAATACGAGGCCTTTGGTGTACCCACGTTCGTCGTCAACGGTGACGCGACGTTCGTGCGCTACATGAACCCCCCGAATGACGATCCCACCGCGTCGATTACGGTCATTCAGTCACTCATCGATCTCATGAGCAACCAGAGTGCCCTGAACGAGTTCAAGCACACCAAAGTGGCGATGTAGCTCGTCTCTAGGCGAGGCGAAAGATCACTTCGAGGAGTGCCACGACCCCGAGGGCGAGCGCCGGCGTGAAGTATTTCGCCTTGTCATCGTTTCGAAGGTGAAAGACGACGGCCATGGCCATCATTACCGTCAGTCCGGCTGCGCCCACTTCATTGATCACGCCCAGTGCCGACGTTCGTGGGGCGACGAGACCGGCCATCACGGCAATGCCACCGAGTACTTCGACGATGCCAATTCGCTGATACCCGCGTTTGGTGAATCCGAGGTGTTCCGCGGCCTTGGACATCGCCGGGTTGAAGACAACCTTCTGGGCTCCAGCTGAGGCAAATGCCAGAAAAAGCAGTATGGACAACAGGGCAGCAGCAACAGACATTTATATACCTCGGTAGGGGCCAATTTTAACGTTGACTTGCAACGGAACTCGGATGATCGACTTTAATCGGTTCGAATAGACCACGAATTTCATTCGCTCGCGAAACACACTGGCGCGGGTGGTCGTCACTTCGCCGCTATCGTCTCGAACGTGTCGAACCTCCATACTTCACACAGCTTCACCCGCGTTGGAGTGGTGGGAGCCGGACAGCTCGCCCACATGATGGGTGAATGCGCGAGCGACCTCGGTCTCGAGCTTTCGGTGCTCGCTCTCGCCAGCGACGACTCCGCGACAAAGACCATTCACGACGTCGTGCTGGGCTCGGCGACCGACGCTGGCGCTCTTCACCGCTTGGCCGAGCGCGTCGACGTCATCACCTTCGACCACGAACTGGTGGACCTCGAGATTCTCGAGGCACTCGAAGCAGACGGCGTCGTTCTTCGACCGAGCGCTCAAGCTCTGCGCTTCGCTGTCGACAAAGCGTTCCAGCGTCGCGCCTTTCGCCATCACCATCTACCCGTCCCGCGTTTTCTCGTCGTCAGTTCATCGCGCGACGAGCGTCTCGTGCCATTCCTCGACGAACTCGGAGCCGCGCCGGTGGTGAAGGCCTCACGCGGGGGCTACGATGGACGAGGCGTCGCGTTCGCGAAGAATCGCGAAGACTCGCTCGCCCTTGTTGACGAATTGGCGAGGTCCGGTGACGTCGTGGTGGAAGAGCGACTTCACCTACGTAGCGAAGTTGCGCAACTCGTCGCGCGCACGGCCGATGGCGAACTGAGTTACTTCCCCGTCGTGACAACAGTCCAGCGAAACGGCATGTGTGTCGAGGTTCGTCACCCGAGCGAACTCGACGATGCAATTCGCGCCGAAGCAGAACGCCTGAGTGGGGCGGTGGCGTCCCTGGTTCGCGGAGTCGGCATTATGGCGATCGAGTATTTGGTAACCGCCGAGGGACTCGTGATCAATGAAGTCGCCCTACGACCTCACAACAGTGGTCACTGGTCAATCGAAGGGGCCACGACAAGCCAGTTCGCTCAGCACCTGCGCTGCGTAAGCGGCCAGCCCCTCGGACCAGTTGAACCCACGAGCAACTTCGCGGTCATGGTCAACGTGGTGGGCGCTCTGGTGCCCGGCTCGCTCGACGCGGCGCGTCAAATCAAAGACGTGTACGTGCACGACTACGGAAAATCATGGCGCCCGGGCCGCAAACTCGGCCACGTAACCGCACTCGGTGATGAGCCCCGCGAACCCCACGTGAGAGCATGGAAGAGTGCCCGCGCGTACGGCACCGTAACCCAGGAGGCGTAGTGCAACCAGTCGTGGGAATCGTAATGGGCTCGTCGTCCGACCTCGAGGTCATGAACGACGCGGCGAAGATCCTCGCCCGTTTCGAGGTGGAGCACGAAGTACGCGTTCTCTCCGCACACCGCACCCCGTCGGCCATGCTCGAATACGCAAGCGACGCCCAGGGACGCGGTCTGAAGGTGCTCATCGCCGGGGCCGGCGGTGCCGCGCACCTGCCCGGCATGCTCGCGGCGTCCACCACGCTGCCCGTCATTGGCGTACCGGTAGCACTGGCTCGCCTGGACGGCCTCGACTCACTGTTGTCGATTGTCCAGATGCCCCGCGGAGTACCCGTCGCGACCGTCGCCATCAACGGAGCCACGAACGCTGGGCTCTTGGCGTTACGAATTCTCGCAACGTCGAACGAGACTCTCGCCAGCGAGCTCGAGACGTACCGACTCGAGCTCGCTGGCGAAGCCCGGGCGCAGGACACAGATTTACCAAGAAATTAAGTTCGATGACGACGCGCGACCGCGTGCGTCGAACTCCTTGCACCAGTTCGCTCTAGTCTGGTCGGGTA
Source organism: Acidimicrobiaceae bacterium (assembly GCA_003142095.1). Lineage (GTDB taxonomy): Bacteria > Actinomycetota > Acidimicrobiia > Acidimicrobiales > RAAP-2 > RAAP-2. The sequence goes on from PLON01000073.1 coordinate 75,551, forward strand.
ACAAAAGGAGGCCCACGTGGGCATAATGAAGCGCGTCCAGACAATCTTTCAGGCGAAGGCCAACGACGCACTAAACAAGGCCGAGGATCCTCGTCAAACGCTCGACCTCTCGTACGAACAGCAGTTAGAAAACCTCACCAAGGTGAAGCGAGCCGTGGCCGATGTCGCGACCGCGAAGAAGCGCGTCGAAATCCAAGCCGAACAGCTGAAGAGCCAAGGGGACAAGCTCGCCGAGCAGGCGAAGGCGGCGCTCGGGCAGGGCAACGAGCCCCTCGCGCGTGAGGCGTTAACCCGTCGCGAGGCCATTGCCAGTCAACTCAAGGACCTTGAAGTCCAGCACGCCTCGATTGACGATCAACTCCAGAAGCTCGAAGCGACCGCCACAAAGTTGCAGACCGAAATCGAAGCCTTCCGGACGAAGAAGGAGACGATCAAGGCCACGTACACCGCCGCAGAGGCGTCCGCGCACGTGAACGAGGCGGTTAGTGGTATCTCGACCTCAATGGGTGACGCCGGTGCCGCGATGCAACGCGCCCAAGACAAAGTCGCGCAGATGCAGGCGCGCAGCGGCGCCCTTGACGAGCTGCTGTCGTCGGGAGCTCTCACGGATCTCACGAACACCAACGACGACATCCAGGCTCAGCTCGATAAGGCCTCCGCGCAGTCCGACATCGACGCACAGTTGGCCGCCCTCAAGGCGACCGGTACTACCACCCAACTACCCGCGGGAACGAGCGAGACTCCCGCAGAAGCGCCGACAACCGAAAGTAACTAGCCGTGGCGACTTCCAAGATTGAGACAGACCATAAGTTAAACGTGCGCATGTTCATCACGGGCCTCGCGCTCGTGGCGCTCTACGCGATCATCGTTTCGGTCATGATCAGCCTGGGCGTCTCACTTGTGCTGGTGATCATCATCGCTGGCGGACTGCTCTTTTCTCAGTACTACTTCTCGGACAAAATCGCGATGTTCTCGATGCACGCTCACGAGGTCACGCCCCAGCAAGAGCCCAAGCTCCACGAGATCGTTGACCGTCTGTGCCTGCTCGCCAATATGAAAAAGCCCCGCGTGGGTGTGTCCGAGATGGACATGCCTAATGCCTTCGCCACAGGGCGCAGTCCCAATCACGCGGTCATCTGTGCGACGCGCGGTTTGATGAACCGCTTGAGTGACGAAGAGCTCGAAGCCGTCTTGGCTCACGAACTGAGCCACGTGGCGCATCGTGACGTGGCCGTTATGACGATCGCGTCTGGGGTGGGCATGCTGGCCGGCCTCGTGAGTCGCGTCGCGCTCTTCGGTGCCATGTTCGGCGGCGGCGGACGCGGCGGGCGCGGCGGCCAGAACATCGTCTTGCTCGAGATGGCCACCATGCTCATCTCGATTCTTATCTACATCGTCGCCTACCTCTTGACCATGGCGCTTTCTCGTTACCGCGAACTCGCGGCGGATCGTTCGGGTGCCATCTTGATCGGCAAGCCCAGCGTCCTCGCCAGCGCACTCGTGCACATCACGGGCGATATGGGAAAGATTCCGCGTAACGACCTGCGTAAGTCCGAAGGCATGAACGCCTTCTTCTTTGCGCCGGCGCTCGCCGGAGGCACGGCCGCGAACCTCTTTTCGACGCACCCGTCGCTCGAAGTGCGCCTCAACCAGTTGAGCAAGCTCGAAAAGGAACTCAACGGCTAGTGGGGCTGCGCGACACGATCTTCGGGCGCACCAAGCAAGCCGCTCCGAATCTCGACAATCTCTTCGCCCTGTCAACAGCCGCACTTACGTTGGAGAGCGAACTCGACCTCGTACCCTCCGGTCACGGGGGTCTGTGCTTCAAGGCCGGCAACGGCGAAGGCACCATCACGACGGATGCCGACATCAAAGAACTCTTGAACTTTGACGAAACGAACGACAAAGTGACCATGACAAAAGATGATCTCGGCTTCGAGTGGCTCCTCGTCGCAGATCCCGATCTCGAATCCCTCGTGACACGCGTTCACTCTGCCAACACGTCAATGGTGGAGCACGGGCTCGGGTCGCGACTGCTCTGTGCGGTCTTCGGTTTCGTGCCCAAGACCCCGCCCGGCGAGGGTAGTCTGCGCCTGGTGTATCTCTTGAAGCAAGGGACGTTCTACCCCTTCGCTCCGACCGGGCCCTCCCAGCGCAACAACGAACTCGAACTACGCGTGCGATCGTTTCTCAGCACGGACCTACCGATCGAAAAGGACCTTTCGCGCTGGATGGCGCTCTGGAATCTGCCAGTCGAATAGACGCGGTCAAATGTCCGCAGCTCGAGTGTAGGTTTCGAATACGGCAAGATTCTTGCCACGTTGGAGGACCATGCGCGTTGACGAATTAACATCTAGCGACTCACCCTTTGAGGGCGACGTGGTCAGCGACGACGAGTTGACCGCAATGGCGTTGGCGGCCGATCCCGACGCCCCGATCGATCCCGACGCGCAGCCGTGGCACTTCTCGCAGGGCTTCTCACGAAACCTCCTGCCCGAGTGGTACATGCCAATTCCTATGGCTCGTGGACGCGGGCGCGGCGCACAGATTGCCGCTGTCTCGGTTGTCGTCGGCATGATCGTGATCTGTGCCTTCGGACTCTGCATTACCTCGGGGTTCTTGCAGCTCGCGTAACCCTACGGGTGAGTCATCTCCTCGGGGACGACGGCCGCGTCAAACTCTTCGCCCGTCAGGAAGCCGAGCGCCAACGCCGCTTCGCGTAACGTCTTGCGCTCCTTGAGCGCCTTCTTCGCCACGAGTGCCGCCTTGTCGTACCCGATGATCGGGTTGAGGGCGGTCACGAGCATTAAGGAGTTGTTGAGGTGGTTTTGAATCTGCTCGTAGTCGGGTTGCAGACCCTCAACGCAAAACTCGCGGAATCTGTCGCAGGCGTCGGTGAGAAGATCGACCGAGTTACAGAAGTTGTAGATGATCACGGGCTTGCACACGTTGAGTTCGAGATTGCCCCTCGACCCGCCGATGGCAATCGCGGTGTCATTACCGAAAACCTGTACGCCGACCATGATCATGGCTTCGCTCTGGGTGGGGTTCACCTTGCCCGGCATGATCGAACTTCCAGGTTCATTTTCGGGTAATTGAAGTTCGCCCAGACCCGAGCGCGGGCCCGAGCCGAGCCAGCGAAGGTCCTCGGCGATTTTCGTGAGGCTGGTGGCGAGGGTCTTGATGGCGCCGTGGGCAAAGACGAGCGCGTCGTGCGCAGCGAGGGCCGCAAACTTGTTCGGCGCCGTCACGAAAGGCTGATGAGTAAGAGCGGCGATCTCCGCCGCAACCCGCTCGCCGAACTCAGGGTGAGTATTGAGGCCGGTTCCCACAGCTGTTCCGCCGGCGGCCAGCTCGTACAGACCGGGCAGGACCAACGTGAGGCGAGTGAGGTCGGCGTCTAGCTGAGCGACGTAGCCCGAGAACTCCTGGCCGAGCGTCAAGGGAACAGCGTCCATCAGATGGGTTCGCCCTATCTTCGTCACGTCGGCGTATTCCTTGGCCTTGACGTCGAGCGCGTCGCGAAGTCGCTGAACTGAAGGAACCAGTCGGCCGGTGATCTCCATGACCGCAGCGATGTGCATCGCCGTCGGAAACGTGTCGTTGGACGACTGTGACATATTGACGTCGTCGTTTGGGTGGATAGGCACTTTGGAACCCATCTCGCCGCCCGCCAGTTCGATAGCGCGATTGGAAATCACCTCATTGACGTTCATGTTCGTTTGAGTTCCCGATCCGGTCTGCCAGATTCGAAGAGGGAACTCGTTCGCCAAAGCTCCATCGATAACCTCGCTCGCCGCACGTTCGATAAGAGCAGCCTTCTCGCTGTCCAATTTTCCTAGATCGTTATTCACCTTCGCGGAAGCAAGTTTCAAGATGCCGAACGCGGTGATAACCGCGGGGGGCATGATCTCACGGCTGATTGCGAAGTGGTGCAGGCTCCGCTCCGTTTGTGCCCCCCAGTAGTGATCCGCGGGCACCTCAATGGAGCCCATCGAGTCGGATTCGACGCGCACATTACTCATTGCATCTCCTACTTCTTCGCCGACTTCTTGGTCGCCGACTTCTTGGTCGCCGACTTCTTGGTCGCCGACTTCTTGGTCGACTTCTTGGCGAGTTTCTTGGCCGACTTCTTGGCCAACTTCTTCGTCGACTTCGTGGCGACCTTCTTCACAGATTTCTTCGCTAATTTCTTCGCCGACTTCGCGGCTTTCGTCGTCGTCCTTTTGACCGCACTCTTCGTCAACTTTTTGGCGGCCCTCTTCGTGGCCTTCGAATTCGTCTTCTTTGCAGCCTTCTTGGCTAGTTTCTTGGCCGACTTCTTTGCCGCCGACTTCGCCGCCTTTTTAGCCGGGGTAGCACTGACCTTCTTCGTCACCTTCGAACTCGCCTTCTTCGTCGTTTTCTTTGCCACTTTCTTGGTCGACTTCGTTGACTTCTTCGCTTCCTTCTTTGCTGTGGCCTTTGCCGGAGCAGTCGCCTTCGTTGGAGCCTTCACTGTTTTCGAGACGCTCTTCACGGGCGGTGGCGTGAAGGCGGCGGTCACAGGCAGAGACTCCTCCCAGTTGGCTACGCCGTCATAGAGTTCAATGCCAGCCATCACGACCTGCTTCGCGACGGTGACGTCTTCAGCGCGCGGTCCATCTCCCGAACCCGGCACCTCGAGAATCAGCGGGAGGTTTCGGATTAGTGGGTGTCCGACAAGTGGCGCGAGGCCGCGACCGCCGATTGTGCCCTCGCCGATGTTGGCGTGACGATCGCGGTTGCCACCGAGTTCAATCTTCGAATCGTTCAAGTGAAAACAGCGAAGGCGTTCCATGCCCACGCCGAGTTCAATCTCTTTGATGAGACGTTCCGTGCCAGCGACGCTCGAATAGTCGAAGCCACTCGCCCACAGGTGCTGGGTGTCGATGCACAGCCCGAGTCGATCGTCACCGTTACAGGCGTCAATCAAAAAGCGGATCTCCTCCAGTGAACGTCCAACGGTTCCGCCCGAGCCCGCAGCGTTCTCGATGAGAATCGGACAGTCGGCAACGCCCTCGGGAGTCGGATCCGCTTCGGCGAGTGCGCGCTCGAACGCGTCGGCAATCTGACGCACGACGTCGTCGAAGCCGGCTCCGAGGTGTGAGCCCACATGCAAGACGAGCCCCGATGACCCGAGGCCGCGCGCCACGGAAAGGTTGTGAATGAGACAAACGACCGACTTCTCGTAGAGGTCGAGATCGGCGGACGCCAGATTAATGAGATACGTCGCGTGACAGAACGTGTCGGTGATCGTGGGATGCGTCGACGCCGCTTCTCGGTACGCCGCTAAGACCTCGGGCGCGTACTGCGACGGCTTCCACATTCGAGGGCTCTGCGTGAAGATTTGGATGGACGTCGCACCCATTTCCACGCCGTATTCGAGAGAAGAAACGAGCTTGCCACCGCCGCGTACATGCGCACCTATGTTCATTACAGTAAAACTAGTAGGCCTCTCTCAATCAACGCACAGGAGTTTCGTGTCTGACACTTTCACCCCCGCCGCACGGGCCATCTTCGACAAGCGAGTGCTGGCGCACGTCGCCAGTCTTGACGCCGATGGCGCGCCCAACGTCTCTCCCGTCTGGGTGGGCCTCGACGGTGACGACATCGTGATCAATACGGCACTAGGACGTGCGAAAGCGCGCAACCTCGCGTCGGATTCGCGTGTCGCGGTTTCGCTGACCGATCCCGACGACCCATCGACCAGCATCACCGTGCGCGGAACGGTCGTCGTTTTTACGACTGACGGTGCCGACGCCGTCATCGACGCCTTCGCCAAGAAGTACACGGGCGCCGACGCTTACCCGCGAAACTCCCCAGGTGAAGTGCGCGTGACGGTCAAGATTCGCCCCGATCGCATCTCGCGTCAGCCCGACTAACCCTCGAAGTACGTGAGGTCCGCGACGTCGGTGACTTGGTGACGAACTACCCGCAAGGTCACGTCGCCACTCGTCAGTGCATCATCGTCGTAACTCCACACGGTGATCGGCCGCGGCGGCGCAGGTCGGCTGTACGCGTGGCGCAACGTTGCAACGGAATTAGAGAAGTTGACCTCCTCGCCGGTGAGGAGCGCCCGCACGAGGTCGGCGTGCTCATGGGCCCTATCGGGCGCCGCGATCACCACGTGGCACAGATCCGTCAGCACCGACAGGGTCCTCACGTCGCGCGCGGCGACCTGCGCTGGATAGTCGGACCCCACCCCAAGCCACGCCCCCACCTCGCGAGTTAACTGTTCGCGCCAGGAGGCGAGGACAATGGCGGTGTCGCCGTCGGCGCACTGAAAGAGCGGTGTCGCATCGTCGCTGAACTCTGTCAGGGCGCTGCTCGACGTGCGCGACGCGACGACGCGTACGAGACGCATCTCAGGGCTGAAGATCTTCTTTGGGCAGACGTTCGATGTTCACGTCGCGAAACGTCAGTATTCGAACCGACGGCACGAAGCGCGCAGCGCGATACATGTCCCAGACCCACGCGTCGTGCAAAGTGATCTCGAGAAGCGTCGGCGTCGCGTTCGAGCGAACTTCAACGGCCACATCGTTGGCGAGATAAAAACGGCGATCGGTCTCCACCGCGAAGTCGAACATGCCGACCACGGCTTTGTACTCTTGGACTAGCGCGAGTTCGAGGGTCGACTCGTAGTCGTCAAGCTCTTCTTCGCCCACCAGCGACTACGCGCGCTCGTTGACGCGAAGTTCCTTAATCTTGGCGGCGCGGCCGCGCAGATCACGCAGGTAGTACAACTTCGCGCGCCGTACGTCGCCGTACGACTCGACTTCGATCTTCGCAATCGTCGGGGTGTGCACGGGGAACGTGCGCTCCACGCCAACGCCGAAGCTGATTTTGCGCACCGTGAAGGTCTCCTGGACTCCGGAGCCTTGACGGCGAATCACGACGCCCTGGAAGACCTGGACGCGCTGGCGGGTGCCCTCCACGACGCGCACGTGCACCTTGACGGTGTCACCGGGGCGGAACGAGGGAATGTCGTCGCGGAGCGAATCGCGGTCGACGAGGTCGGTGGGGTTCATGAGAGCGGTCCCTTTCGGATCAGAGGCTTTACGAGTTTAGCCGCTTCCTTCGACCTCATCCATTTCCGGGAATTCATCGAGGATGGCCTGGTCGTGCTCGCTAAGTCCCCCTCGGCGCGCGATCAGGTCGGGCCGTCGGGCCACGGTCAGTCGCAGCGCCTGAGCGCGGCGCCAGCGCGCGATGCGCTCGTGGTTACCCGAGAGGAGAATTTCGGGGACGTGGCGTCCACGGACGTCAGCCGGTTTGGTGAACTGGGGGTATTCCAAGAGCCCGTCGCTGAAGGATTCGTCGTCGCTCGACGCGTCATTACCGAGCCCACCGGGCAATAACCGTACGACGGATTCGATCACGCAGAGCGCCGCGAGCTCTCCCCCGGCCAAGACGAAGTCGCCCAAGGAGATCTCGTCGTCGACGACAAGATCGAGGGCTCGCTGGTCGAAGCCTTCGTAGCGACCGCTGAGCAACGTGAAACCCGAAAGTGCACTCAGTTCGAGGGCAACCTCGTGGGTGAAGACCCGTCCCGACGGCGTCAGCGCGATGACGGGTCTCGCGAGATCGGGGATCGATTCGATGGTCGCGACAATGGGCTCTGCGCGCAGCACCATCCCGGCCCCACCACCGAAGGGCGTGTCGTCGACGCTTCGGTGCGGATCCGTGGTGGCGTCGCGAAAATCGTGCACGTGCAGTTCGAAGACGCCTCGTTCACCGGCGCGCCCGAGCACCGACGTCGTGACGTAGTTCGTAATCGCTTCCGGAAAGAGGGTCAACACGTCAACGCGAAGCGTCATTCGAAGAGCCCTTCGGGCGGATCGATCTCCACGCGACGATTGGCCTCGACGGCCACCACGAAGGTGAGAGGTACCAGGGCACCCGAGTCGAGCACCATGAGGTCGCTCGCCGGGTTGGCCTCCACGTCCACGACGACGCCTCGACGCACCCCGGCGGCGTCAACGACCTCGGCTCCATAGAGTTGGTCGATCCAGATCACACTCGTGTCGTCGATGCGCGGCGCCGACAACACGACGCCACGCCAACGCTCGGCCTCTTCACGACTATCGATGCGATCGAAGGTCACGATGAAGCGGGCCTGGTGTGCGGCGGCGGCCACGACGACGAGGGGCCCACGCTCGCTAAAGAGAGTGTTGCCCGCAGTGAGTCGCTCGACACGATCGCTCCAGAGGTCGACCAATACTTGGCCGCGCAGTCCCTGGGCTTTGACGATACGCCCGACGTCGAGCGTGGCACGCTCGTCGGACACGGTTAGTCGACGATGTCGACGGAAGTGGTCACACCGTCACGCGCCCCCGCGGCGCCCACCAGCGCACGAATGGCCTGCGCGGTGCGTCCGCGACGTCCGATGATGCGGCCCATGTCGTTGGGTCCGACGCTGAGCGACAGAATAACTTTTCCCTGGCGCTCGCTGACTTCGATCTCTACGGCGTTCGGGTCTTCGGCGAGTGACTTCGCGATGAACTCGAGCACCGCGGTCGCAGCGGCGGCCCGGTCGGCGCCGACTTCGTTAGCGTCGTCGTGATTGCCGTCGAAGTCGCCACCGTTGTCGTCAATGGTGTTGATGTCGCCCGCAACGTAGTCATCGTCAGCGTCGCTCATTTGGCGGCCTTCGCGGCCTCAAATGCCTCAAGGGCACCGCTGACCTTCAAAAGTTTCGCGACGCGTTCGGTGGGCTGGGCACCCTGGCGCAGCCAACGCACTACCTTGTCGTTGTCGATCTTGAGCACCATCTCGGGCTCGGCGATGGAAAGTCCGCGCGGCTGGTAGGTGCCGACGATCTCCAGAAAGGCGCCAGAACGGGCGCGTCGGCTCTCCGCGGCGACGACGCGATAGGTGGGTTGCTTCTTCTTACCCATTCGCACCAAACGTAGTTTTACAGCCACGGCGAAAATCCCTTCGAACCTTTTTCGTCCCAATGCGGGACAGGGCGATATACCCGAGCGTCAAAGTTTAGCGTTGTTTGGGAGGGGTAACTCTCCCGCCCTTCTTCTTCTTGTTTTTTCCACCGCGTGACGCCGCGGCGTTCGCCATTCCCGCACCCAACGCTTCAAAGCCCGCCGGCAGAGTCTCCGTGCCCTTGGCCCCACGAGCGGCCATCGACGCCATACGCCCGAGTCCCCCGGGCATCGACGGCATTGAGCCGTTACCCATCTGGCGCATCATCTTTCGCATCTCGGTGAACTGCTTCAAGAGTTGGTTCACGGCAGCGACGCTCGTGGCCGATCCGCGCGCGATGCGCGTGCGTCGCGATCCGTCGATGATCGCCGGATCGCGACGCTCCCGGGGCGTCATCGAGCGAACGATTGCCTCGACGCGCGCGACCTCCCCGTCGTCAATGTTGTTCGCCGCAGAGCGCATCTCTTTCGTGACGCCCGGCATGAGCTTCATGATGCCGCCCAGTGAACCCATGCGACGGACCTGATTGAGTTGAGCGAGGAAGTCGTCCAACGTGAACGTGCCGCTCATCATGCGCCCCGCGGATTCGGCGACGACGTCGGCGTCCATCGTGCGTTCGGCCTGTTCGATTAGTGAAAGAACGTCGCCCATCCCGAGAATGCGCGAGGCCATTCGTTCGGGGTAAAAGAGGTCAAAGTCAGCGATCTTCTCGCCGCTCGAGGCGAACACCACGGGACGGCCCACCACGCCGCGTGCCGAGAGGACTGCTCCCCCGCGCGCGTCATAGTCGAGCTTGGTGACGATGAGTCCCGACAGTTCGAGGACGTCGTGAAAACTCCTCGCCGTGTGCACCGCGTCCTGGCCGGTGACCGCGTCAATGACGAGAAACGTATAGTGCGGCGAGGTCGCGTCCGAGATCGCGCGAACCTCATCCATGAGCGCCTGGTCGATCGCCAAGCGTCCGGCGGTGTCAATAATGACGACGTCGCGCCCGAGACGACTCGCTTCGCTGAGACCCTTGCGCGCCACCTCGACGGGCGAACTCGGTTCCGAGAAGACGTCGACGCCTACCTGCGCACCGAGCACGCGCAACTGCTCGACGGCGGCGGGGCGCTGTAAGTCAGCCGCAATTAGGTAAGGCTGACGCCCCTGCTGCTTAAACCAATTGGCCAGCTTCGCCGCGGTGGTCGTTTTACCGGCACCCTGGAGGCCCGCGAGTAGCACAACCGTCGGTGGCTTCGACGCGTAGGTGACCTTGAGCGGTGTCGCGCCGAGCACTTCGATGAGCTGTTCATGGACGGCTTTGATGACCTGCTGGCCCGGAGAGAGACTCTGACTAAGAACTTCACCGTTCAGACGCTCGCGCACCGCGTCGAGAAACGCGCGCACCACTCCGAGTTCGACGTCGGCCTCGAGGAGCGCCGAACGGACGTCGCCCAGGGCTTCGTCAAGGTCAGTGTCGCTGAGACGCCCCTTGGAGCGCAGCGACGAGCTCAGTCGATCGAGGCGTTCACTCAGGGCGTCAAACATGATTCGAAGGCTAGCGTTACGCCCCGAGAAGCGAATCCACGAAGGCGTGGGGCTCAAAGACGATGAGATCGTCGACCCCTTCGCCGACGCCCACGAACTTGACGGGAATGCCCAGGTCTCGTTCGATGGCCACGACGATTCCCCCACGCGCGGTGCCGTCGAGTTTGGTCAAGACGATTCCCGTCACATTCGCCGCGGCCAAAAATTCGCGCGCTTGACTAAGCGCGTTCTGACCAGTCGTCGCATCGAGCACCAAGAGTGTCTCTACGACCTCGCCGGGTTCGCGATCGGCAACGCGTCGTACTTTCGTGAGTTCGTCCAACAGGTTCGAACTATTGGCGCGGCGCCCGGCGGTGTCGGCGAGCACTATGCCAATGTTGCGCGCGTGCGCGCGACCGATGGCGTCGTGCACCACCGAGCCGGGGTCGGCGCCCTCGTGAGCGCGCACGATCTCCGCCCCACTGCGCGTCGCCCACTCTTCGAGTTGATCCGCCGCCGCCGCACGAAAAGTGTCTCCCGCCGCGAGCAGGACGCTGCGACCTTGGTCGTGGTATTTCTTGGCCAGTTTGCCGATCGTCGTCGTTTTGCCGACACCGTTGACCCCCACGAAGAGCCAGACCGCCACGCGTCCGTCGTCGGCGTCCGTTCGTACGTCTCGGTCACCGCCAAAGGAGTCGATCAGAATCGTGCGCAACGCGGCCGCGATACCGTCGGGCGCACCGTTGGTTCTCAATTCGTCGAGTATCGAGTTCGTCATCGCGACGCCCACGTCACTTCGCAGCAACACTTCTTCTACAACGTTGAGTTGCTCGGCGCTGACGTCGCCAACGCCCGAGAGAGAGCGCACCCGGTCGAAGACACCCCTCGACGACGCCAGGCGCGTCTCGAGCGAAGCGTCCTCCAGTACCGGCATCGGTGCTGATTCGGTGACGAGCACCTCGGGCATCGCGGCGCGCGGGGGTGCGACGAGCGCGGGACGTCGAACACGTCGGCGCCGACGCACCACGACGGTCGCACCCGCGACCACAACGATGACGGCCAGTACTACGTACAGGACGATCACGCCGTTTCAACTTCCTTCGGTCGATTAACGCGTTGGCTGACGACCTTCGACGACGCGCCGGGCACCATCGTGACGCCGTAGAGCGCGTCGGCCGACTCCATCGTGCGCTTTTGGTGCGTCACGATGAGCAACTGTGCTTCGTTGCGGAACTCGTCCACCAGATTGAGGAAACGTTGGAGGTTGACGTCGTCGAGGGCGGCTTCCACCTCGTCCATCAGGTAAAAGGGCGAAGGGCGCGAACGAAAGACGGCGAAGAGAAACGCTAAAGCCGCCATTGAGCGCTCGCCACCCGAGAGCAGCGAGATTCGACGGACGTTTCGACCCATGGGTCGAACTTCAATTTCGACACCAGTGTTCAAGGGGTCCTCAGGTTCGCTCATGTTGAGCCGCCCCTGACCACCGGGAAAGAGCATCGCGATCAGTGACGAGAAGTGCTCGTTCACGTCAGCGAAGGCCGCCGTGAAGGTCTGCATGATCTCCTCATCAAGGGCGCGAAGAACCTCTTGGAGTTCACGACGTGCGTGGCGCACGTCACTGACTTGGGCGTCGAGTTCTTTATAGCGATCCTCGAGGGCCGATAGCTCTTCGAGTGCGAGCGGGTTGATGGGTCCCAGTGACGTGATGCGGGCTTCGAGCTCACCGACGCGTAATTCGAGGGTGACGCCCTCGGGTAGGTCCACGTGAGGAGCGGGACCCATCTCGTGGGGCTCCACACCGAGATCGCGATGAATGATTTCGTGAACGTTGGAGACCTTTACGACGAGTTCGGCCTGTTCGATTTCATAGCGGCGCATGACCTCGCCGAGTTCGCTGAGCCGTGAGTCAGCGCCGTGGCGAGCTTGGCGAACTTCTTCGAGGAGTTCGGCACTGGCGCGAGTGGCTTCGAGTTGCCCGCGGTAGGTCGAATCCATCGCCTCTTGCGCGACGCGGATCTCGTCGGCGGCGCGCTCGACGAGGGCGGCGAGGCGACGCAGCACCTGAGCGTCGTATTCGAGGAGTTGGCGTTTCGCGGCGGCGGCTTCACGCTCGCCGGTGCGTCCTTCGAGACGCTGTTCAATCTCACTCTGACGTTGTTCAATGAGTCGACGTCGTTCGCCGTAACGGGCCTCACTCTGTGAGAGTGTCGTCGCGAAATCATCGACCTCGCGACGACGAGCTTCGAGTTCACTTTTCGCTTCGATGAGACGCCCAGCTCGTTCGGCGCTGTCGTTCACGGTTTCTTCGAGAGTGGGCAGGGCCTCGCGCACTGCGGTGAGTTCCTTGGTGAGCGCTGCACGCTGAGAGACGAGTTCCTCGACGTCTCCGCGCAAAGTCTCGATCGTGGTCGCCAATTCGTCACTGTCGAACTTGAGCCGCTCCACGTCGCCACGTAGTCGCTCGATCTCGCCGCGCACGTGCACGATCGCCGCAGTGGCGACGTGGTGTTGCTCCAGCGCCGCGGTCAGGTTCTCGTCGGCCTGATCGCGATGTTCGCGAAGTGACGTCAACGCGCTCTCGGCCGCCGCGGCCGTGGCCTGCGCCTCGTCGACGGTTACGCGCGTGACGACCGCTCGACCAGAAGCGACCCGCCAACCCGACGAAGAGAATCGATCGCCGTCCATGGTCACGATCGTGAGATCGGGATTCGCCAAGGCAACTTCAATGCCTGACTCCCAGTCGCTCGCGACGAACGAACGCGAAAAGAGAGCGTCGAGAACGCGCGTTACGTGCTGGGGCGCGTGGTTACGCGCTCGCACCAACTCGCGAAGCGCCCGGGTCCCTGCGGGCGCCGCCATTGGAGCGACGTCGGACTCGCCGATCGGCAAGATGAGTCCGGCGCCGCCTTCTCGTCGTAGGGCAGCGAGGGCTGCGCGAGCCGAACGACGTCCGTCGACGACCATTGCGCCCACCGAGGCGCCCGCGGCCGACTCAACGGCGCGCTCACTACCCGCGTCGATTTCAATGAGATCGAGGAAGGAGCCGAGCACTCCTTCGAGGTCGCCAATGATCGCGCGGCCGTCGGCCCCGGAGAATTCTTCGAGTGCGCGAGCGAGCGTTTCCGCGCGGGCCTGTGCGCGCGACACGCGGTCGGCCCCTTCGGCGAAAGCTACGGTGGCAGCGCGGCGATCGTGCTGGGCAGTCTCTTCGTTGGCGGCCGTGTCATCGAGGATCCCCGTGGCGTCGTTCAGACTGCTGAGCGCTTCGGCGAGTTCGTCCTGGGCGACGACACGCGCCTCGGCGATCGCGCTGGAACGCGCTTCGGCCGCGTCAAGTCGCGTGCGCCCACGTTGTTCGCTGTCTTCTATCGAGGCCAGCGAACGTTCGAGGAGTCCGAGTTTTTCGTGCGCGGCCCGTAGCGCTGCTTCGTCCTGCTCCAACGATGAGCCGCCGACATCGTCAACGTGCGCCTCAGCAGTCGCGAACAGTTCGCGCGACGCGGTGAGGGCATTACGCAGTTCGCCGAGCGAGAACTCCTCGGCGCGAAGAGCCTCGAGGTCGGTGACCAGTCGGGCGGCGTCGGCCTCGAGAGTGGCGATGACGTTTTCGTCGGCCGAGGCAATGAGTGCTTGGCGCAGAGAGCGCTCGCGCTCTCGGATCACCGACGAGGTCCCGCGAGCCCGCTCGCCGAGGCCCTGCAGTGTTCCGAGTGTCGACGCCAGCATCTCCTCTTTGCGTGAGGCCATCTCCGCCGCCGCGTTCGTGGCCTGGGCGTCGAGAGTTACCAGTTCGTGTCGCAGTTCGCGTTCGCGCACCGCCGCCTCTTCGAGGGAGTGCTCGAGTTCGCGCCGACGCTGTTCGAAGTGGTGCAGGCGCGACGCGAAAAGGGCGTGACGAGCCTCGCGTAGCTCGCTCTCGACGTCGGAGTAGCTGCGCGCGGACGCCGCTTGACGCTCGAGCGGACGCATTTGACGGCGCACTTCGCGTACGAGGTCCCCGAGTCGTTCGAGGTTCTCTTGGGTGGCGGCGAGTCGTCGCTCGGAACGTTCCTTGCGACGACGGTGCTTCAACACGCCGGCGGCCTCTTCGATGACCGCGCGGCGGTTCTCGGGGTTCGACGAGAGGATGGAGTCAAGCTGACCCTGTCCGATGATCATGTGTTGTTGACGGCCAACGCCCGAGTCGCCGAGAAGTTCTTGCACGTCGAGCAGACGACACGTCGTGCCGTTGATGGCGTAGTCGGAGTCGCCGTTTCGAAATAGCGTGCGCGAGATCGTCACTTCCGCGCCGTCAATCGCGAGGCGACCAGAGGAGTTGTCAATCGTCAGGGCGACTTCCGCGCGACCGAGGGCGGCACGATTGGCCGTTCCCATGAAAATGACATCGTCCATTCGCGAACTGCGAAGCGCTCTCGTGCTCTGGGCGCCCAGCACCCAGGTGACGGCGTCGACCACGTTGGACTTGCCCGAACCGTTCGGCCCGACGACCGCCGTTACACCGGGTTCGAACTCTAAAACCGTGGTATCGGCGAAGGACTTGAATCCCTTCATGGTCAATCGCTTAAGAAACACGCATGAACGCTAGCAACCTTCTGGTCGCGGGCCGGGAGTTACGCCTGGCACTTCTCGCAGTAGTAGGTAGATCGTCCGCGTACCGTCTCGCGGCGAATGGGCTGGCGACACTGGAGGCATGGTTGGCCCTCGCGGTTGTAGACCTGATGGAACTTTTGGAAGTTGCCGGGCTTGTCGTCGGGGTCCACGAACTGCTCGTCGTCGAGCGTTGATCCCCCGTGTTTGATGGCTTCAGTCAAGACCTCGCTGATGGCGCGGTGCAGACGTCGAATCTCGATGGTCGAGAGCGACTCAGCGTGACGATCGAAACGCAGACCGGCCGAAAAGAGAATCTCGTCGGAGTAGATGTTGCCGATTCCCGCAATGATGTCCTGATCAGTCAGAACAGCCTTCAGGGGCGTCGAGCGACTGCGCAAAATAGCCGCGAGGCGGTCCCAACCAATCTGGTCTTCGAAGGGATCGAGGCCGAGGTGCGCAAGTTCCGGGACCGCTCGGCGCAGCGCCAGTCCCTCGCCCCCAATGGAGAGGCGCGCGAACTTCGAGATTTCAACCGGCGGATCATCCTCACTGGGGGCCTTCGACACGTAGAGCTCACCGAACGTCCGCGGATCGACGTAGCGCAGTTCCCCACCCTGGGTGAAGGTAAAGACGACGTGGGTGTGCTTGGGCTTAAGATCCTTCGGGCCCTTTGAGCGCAACAGTTGCCCACTCATGCCGAGGTGAATGACGAGGTGCGAACCGTTGTCGAGGCCCACGATCAAGTTCTTACCGAGGCGCTGCACCGAGCGCACGCTGTGACCCTCGAGCATGGCGCGAAAGTCTTTGGCCGTTTTGTGACGGCGCACCACGCGGCCGTTCGTGACCGAGACGGTCTTGAATTTCTTACCAATGAGGTCACGCGCCAGCGAGGCACGTACCGTTTCCACTTCAGCGAGTTCAGGCATCGTCGTGACCCAGCCACGCCGCGCGAGCGGCCTCACCCTCAGCACTCTTCTTCGAGCGGCCCTCGCCCACCGCAACCAGGTCTCCTACCCGCACCGTTGCGTAGTACGTCGCCGCATGCGCGGGACCTTCGGCGCTGACCTCGTAGAGCGGGGTACCGAGCCTGCGCGACTCGGCCCACTGGCGCAGACGAGTCTTCGGGTCAACGTCACCGGGCGCGAGCGCCGCCGCGACGACGTCGTCCGCCAGCGCGGCGTGAACGAACTCCTTGGCGGCGTCGTAACCGCGTTCGAAATAGAGAGCCGCGACGACTGCTTCGAACGCGTCGGCGAGCAACGACGGTCGCTCGGCGCCGTTTTCCTTTCGTACGCCGCGTCCGACGCGCAGGACCGCTCCAAGTTCGAGCCGGCGCGCGGCGCGCGCGAGCGCCGCTTCGTTGACGACGCGACTGCGCACGAGCGAACCCGAACCCTCGTCGAGTTGCGGGTAACGCGTCACTATGAGGTCCGCGATCGCCAGATCGACGACGGCGTCACCGAGAAATTCGAGACGCTCGTTCGATTCGACGTTGTGCTCGGCGGCGAAACTGGAGTGCGTCAGTGCCATCACTAGTAGCGGGCTCGTGGGATCGAGCCCGAGGCGCTCCGCGACGGTGTCGAGGGACGAGACCATGAGGCTCACGCGCCTCGTTAGCTAACCTGCAGTTTGAGCGCCACGTAGTTGACGGCGTCACGAACCGAGGCGAGACCCTCTAGGTCCTCGTCGTCGATGTGAAAACCGGCAGAGTACGTTGACAAACTCTCCTCAAGGCCCTCGACGAGCTCAATCAACGCAAGCGAGTCCGCGCCCAGGTCTTCGAACGAGACGTCTTCGGCGATATCGCTGGGACTCTTTTCGAGGATTTCGGCCAGTTGGTCACGCACGAGCACCAAGATGCCGGCTCGGTCCAACGGTGCGGTGGTGTCAGCGCTCATGACGCCTCCTTATAAACGTGTCTCAACACTAGTGAATGTCGGCGCTCGAGCGGCTAGTTAGGCAGCTTAATCAGGACGTATGGTGGCAGCCAATTTTGCCACCACGTCCCCAGCGTCAACCTCGGCCGCGACGCGCAGTGCGTTCATGATGGCCGTGGCGTTTGACGAACCGTGACTGATGATGCAGATCCCCTGGACACCGAGCAGCATCGCGCCGCCCTGACTTTCGGGCGTGAGCTGCGACGCGACCGGCCAGAGGTGTTCCAAGAGCACGTCGCCGGCCGCCTTCGTGGCCTCGTTAGTGCCGATCGCGTCGAGTACCGCGGAGAAGACGAATTTCAGTCCCCCTTCGAGGGTCTTGAGTGCGACGTTGCCGGTGAAACCGTCAGTGACGATGACGTCGACGGGTGACGGAATGAAGTCACGACCTTCGACGTTGCCCACGAAGTTCAACGTGGATGTCTCCGAAAGAAGTTGATGCGTGGCCTTCACGAGGGGATTGCCCTTCGAGGCCTCTTCACCAATGGAGAGCAACCCGATCTTGGGCGACGCCACGCCGTAACGCGCGGCGACGTAGGTCGAGGCCATCTGGGCGAACTGCAGGAGCATCTCGGGCGTGCATTCAGCGTTCGCCCCCGCGTCAACCAACACCACCGGCGTGCGATTGGGGTTGGGAATCGGCGTCACGATACAGGGCCGGTGCACACCCGGGAGGCGCCCCAAACGCAGCAGCGCCGAGGCCATCGTGGCGCCGGTGTTGCCGGCTGACACCATGGCAGATGCTTTACCGTCGCGCACGAGTTCCGCGGCGCGCACCAAGGACGAGTCCTTCTTCTTGCGTACGCTGGCGCCGGGATCGTCGTCCATGGCGATGACCTCGCTGCACTCAACGACGTCGAGGCCGAGGGGGTCGCCCATCAGTTCGGGCACGCCGACGAGGGTGACGCTTAGTCCCAGTTCATCGACCGCACGGCGAGCGCCCGCGATGATCTCTTTGGGAGCAAAGTCACCACCCATCGCGTCTAAGGCGATGGGCAGCGTCAACTCAGTTGACCTCTACTGCGACGCGGTTCTTGTACCAACCGCAGTTCGGGCACACGATGTGGGGCAACTTCGAGGTCGCGCACTGGGGACAGACGCTACGAGCCGGTCGCTCCAAGCGCCAGTTGGCCGCACGGCGGCTGCGGGTCTTTGCTTTGCTGGTCTTGCGCTTGGGTACGGCCATCGATCTTCTCTTTCACCAGAAACGGGCGCACCCGTCACTCTTTAGGATCCCTCGGACTCGGGGTCCGCAAATTGGAGTCCGTCCAGTGTAGCCCACCGGGGATCACGTGGCGCCCGGCAGTCGCAGCGGGCCTCGTTGCGATCGATGCCGCAGTACGGACAGAGTCCTTGGCAGTCCGCCCGACATAGCGGCGCGAGCGGCAACTCCAACAGAATCGCGTCGTGCACCAAGGGGGCGAGATCAACGAAGGACTGATCGATCGGGTAGGTCAGTTCGTCGGTGACGTCGGGATCGTCGACGAAGCGTTCGTTGACGGCGACGTTGGTTACGCCGAGTACCGGCGCGGAGCAGCGCCGACAGAACCCGTGCCAGGGGGCTTCCACGCAACCACGCGCGCGCAGTCCCCCGCTGAAACTCTCGAGACGAAGCTTCACGCGCACCAGGGCCCCGGGGAAAACGTCGGTTTCGACGGGTCCGCGCGGGGCGAACTCGTGGAGCTCGTCAAAGGGAGCTTCGAAGTCCACCGGCAACGACGAGGGCACGTCACGTAAAAGCGCCGCGACGGGGACGAGATACGGCGACGCCACGGCTCTAGAAGGAGTCCTGATCGAAGAAGGAGCCCTCGGCCGCGCCGGACTCCTCGGGCGCGAGTGCTGGGGCGGGAGCCGGTGAGAGGAAGTCGTCGCTCGGGTAGTCGGGACTCAGCATCGATGTCGGCAGTCCCTGGGCGCTCAAGCGTTCGCGTCCCGAGTGCGCGGTTTTTAGCAATCGTTCGAGCACGATTTCGAATCCGCCGAGCTTGCCGTCGATGAAGTCTTCGGACTCATTGATCATCTGACGGGCCTGGGCGTGGGCGTCGGCAATGATCTGCTCAGCCTTGAGGCGCGACTGGCGAACGATTTCGGTCTTGTCGACCATGCGTGCCGCCTCCGCGCGGACCTGGTTCATCAGTTGCTCGGCCTTTTGTACCTCGGCCGCCATCAGCTCCTCACGGTCGCGTAGCGCCCAGCGGGCTTCACGAATCTCGTCGGGCAAGCTGTGCAACGCCTGTTCCAGCAAGGAGAGGACCTCATCGCGCGAGATGAGGGCCGAGTTCGACAGCGGCATCTGCTTGGCGTTGGCGACAATGTCGATGAGGTCGCGCAGATCGGCCTCGATGTCGCGGCGCACGTGGCGAGCCGCCTCTTCTAACTCCTCACCGTCGTAACCGTCAAAGGAGGTCATTGGCCACCGCCTGGGAACTTTTCGGCCAGTCGTTTGGCGACCGACTCAGGCACGAAGGACGTGACGTCGCCGCCGTAGCGCGCGACCTCGCGCAACAGTCGCGACGCGATAAAGGAGTGGTGCGAGCTCGACGGCAGAAACAGCGTTTCCACGCCCGAGAGAGAACGGTTCATCTGTGCCATCTGCAGTTCGCTCTCGAAATCCGAGACGGCCCGGAGGCCCTTCACGATGGCCGTCGCGTTGACGTCGCGCGCGACATTGACGAGCAGCGTCGAGATGGAGACAATGCGGACGTTGTTCACGTGAACCAGGCAGTCCGCGATCATCTCTCGGCGTTCATCGAGGTCAAAGAGTGCTTCGGACTTTTGGGGGTTGCGAATCGCCGCCACGACGATCTCGTCAAAGATCTGCGAGGCGCGTTCCACTATTTCCAGGTGACCGTTGTGGAAGGGGTCAAAAGAGCCCGGAATCAGTCCAACCGTCACTTCTCGTCCCCTCTGGTGGGTTCCAACATCGTTACGAGCGTAGTGCCGTATCGCTTGGTTTTCGTCACGAGCCAGCCGTCGGGCGCGTCCATGTGCCGATCGTTTTCAATGACCACGCGATTGGCGGAGACGTCATGGAGAACACTCGCGAGGTCGAGCGGCCCGTAGGGTGGGTCGGCCAAGACGAGATCGAGGTCGCGTGGCGGCTGCCACATCGGCAAGTTGGCGCGCACGAAGACCGCCTCGCCGGCCAGCTTCAGTGGTTCGAGGTTGTTCTTCGCGGCCGCGAGGCAGGCCTGGTCGGCGTCGATGAAGTACACCTTGGCCGCACCGCGTGAGAGCGCCTCGATCCCCATGGCGCCCGAACCGCTGTAGAGATCGGCGACGACGAGATCGCTCAGTCCGCCGCGGCTCTCGAGCATGGAGAAGATGGCTTCACGCGCGTAGTCCGTCGTCGGGCGGACCGTGGGCGGCAGTTTCGCCTTGAGCTGACGCCCGCGGGCCGTACCACCAATTACTCGCACTCTCTAAGGGTAGGGCCTACGACTTAAACAGGTAGGTAGCGTCGTCGTCATCCACGAACAGGCGCAGTTCGTCCTCCATGGCCGCGAGCGAGTCGTCGTTCTCTTCGACCATGGACGCCGCTAGTTGTTGCGCCCCCACGAGGAGGTCTTCATCCTCCTTTAACTTCGCGAGGCGCAGATCGCTGCGCCCCTGCTGGCGTGCACCGAGCAACGTTCCTTCGCCGCGCATCGCGAGGTCCACGTCGGCGAGCTCAAAGCCGTCGTTTGACGCCACGAGCGCGTTCAGTCGCGCCTCGCCATCCTCGTTCGGGGGCGTGCCGAGCAGGTAGCAGTAGCTCTGAAACTCGGAGCGCCCGACGCGCCCGCGCAATTGGTGTAACTGCGCGAGGCCGAAGCGCCAGGCGTCTTCAATCACGATGACGCTGGCTTCGGGCACGTCGACACCCACCTCGATCACGACAGTGGCGACCAGCACGTCGATCTCGCCCGCGCGGAACTGGTTCATGACGTCTTCTTTCTCACCACTCTTCATCTGGCCGTGCAAGAGGCCGACCGCGAGACCACGAAGCTCGTGCAGTGCGAGGCGCGTTCGCTCTTCGACCGCGCTCGTCGCCTCGACCCGGTCGGAGCCTTCGACGAGCGGACAGATGACGTAGGCCCGACGTCCGGCCGCCACCTCGTCGCGCACGCGTTGCCAGCAGGCGTTGATCTCGTTGTCTTCGCGCGCCCACGTCGTGTCAATCGGGCGTCGACCGGCGGGCAGTTCGTCAAGCACGGAGACGTCGAGATCACCGAAGAGCACCATGGCCGCCGTGCGCGGAATCGGCGTCGCGGTCATCACTAAGAGATCGGGGTCAGCGCCTTCGTCGGAGCGTTCACGACCCTGGTCGCGCAGGTGGGATCGTTGTTCAACGCCGAAGCGATGCTGCTCGTCAATGACGATGAGCCCGAGCGAGCGAAAGCGCAGGTCGTCACTCAACAGGGCGTGCGTGCCGACCACGATGTCGACCGATCCGCTCGCGAGGCCGTTCAGGACCGCCTGGCGCTCTTTTGCCCGCACTCGTCCGGTGAGGAGCTGCACCGACACGCCGCGCTCTCCCGCGAGTACTGCGTCGTCGGCGACGACGAGGCCCGCCAGGTCGCGACGAAGTGAGACCAGATGTTGTTCGGCGAGTACCTCGGTTGGCGCCATCAACACGCTCTGGCGTTTTCCGTCGAGCGCTCCCAACATCGCCGTCACGGCAACGAGTGTCTTACCCGAACCGACGTCGCCTTGAAGGAGCCGGTGCATGGGAAGCGGTCCCGCCATGTCACCCGCAACGTCCTCGAGGACGCGTCGCTGAGCCCTCGTGAGCGAAAAGCGGTGCTCGGCGAGAAAACGTCGAACGAGCGAATCCTCGCGTGACACGAGCGCTCCCGACGCGACGTCGAGGTCGGCCACTTCCATGGGGTGGCGAATACCGGCGGCCGATTCCTCAAGACGCCGGCGACGTAAGGCCAAGATCAACTGGAGTCGAAAGAATTCGTCGAAGGCGAGACGGCGTCGTGCGGGCGCGACCTCGCTCAGATCTTCGGGCAGGTGAATACCCCAAAAGGCGCGCGTTCGCTCTACGAGTTCGAGCGGTTCGCGCTGAACGTCCGATAGGGGATCGAAAAGAGGCCCGGCGCGACGCAATGACTCTTCAATGAAGCCGCCCATCTCCCAACTGGTGAGGCCGGCTTTACCCGACGCGGGATAGATCGCGACGACCCGACCCACCTTCGACGCGTCGCGCTCGTCGCCCGCCGCTCCAACGATGACGTCGACGACGGGGTTGGTCATCTGACGTTGTCCGCGGTAGTCGCCCACTTTGCCGAAAAACAGTGCCTGCACCCCGACGAGCAGCTGGCGCTCGCGCCACGCCTGATTGAAGAAGACGATCTTGATGGACTCGCCGTCGTCGCTCACGGTGACCTCCACCATGACCTTGCCCTGGCGCGTGCGACGGCTGGCGACCTTCGTTACTTCGGCGAAAACGGCGGCCTCGTCGCCCACCGAGAGATCACTGAGGTCGACTTGGCGCGTGCGATCGATGTAGCGGCGCGGATAGATGGTGATGAGGTCAAAAACATTCGAAATACCCATCGACTCAAGCGCCGCCGCACGCTTTTCCCCGACGTGGCGCAACTGGCTAACCGACACGTCGCCCAGCTGGCGAAGTCGCCGCGCCGGCGCGTCACTCACTCGAGGCCGAAATAGTAGGGGTAGAGGGGCTGGCCACCGTGGTGCACCTCGGGAATGATCTGGGGAAAAGCTTCGGCGAGGTATTCCGTGATTCGGCGCGTGTTCGCGGGCGTCGCGCCGTCACCTTCGATGATGGTGAGAAGTTCGTGCTCGGGCCGAATGAGCGTCGCGAGCAGTTGATTGCTGGCCGCGGCGATGGAGTCGGCGATCGCGAGAACCCCCGACGCCCCGAGTCCGATCCAGTCGCCCTCGTGCACCTCGCCGGCGTCGGTCGCGCTGTCTCGTACCGCGCGCGTCACTTCGCCGGCCACCACATTGCACGCCGAGGCGCGCATGGCGGTGGCGTTCGCTTCGAGCGACGCGTCGGGGTCGTACGCGAGAAGCGCCGCGAAGCCTTCGACAATGGAATTCGTCGCCACGACCGCGACACGCTCCTCTACCAGGTCGCCGACCTGATTAGCCACCGGGGTGATGTTCTTGTTGTTGGGTAAGACCACGACCTGGCTGGAACCCGTCGCGCGCACGGCGTCGGCGAGTTCGCTGGTCGAGGGATTCATTGACTGACCCCCGAAGACCAATTGATGCACGCCGAGCGAACGAAAGATGCGACCCACGCCTTCGCCCACGACGACCGCCACCACCGACGTCGTGGGCGCGTCCACGTGCGGTTCCTCTACCGGAGTCCCGGTGGCCTCGCGCACCCAGCGTTCTTCAATGACCTGTTCGGCGAGGTCGGTGACCCGAATGTTGCGAGGTCGGCCCGCGTCGAGCGACGCCTCGATGGCGGCACCGACGTCGTCGGTATGAATGTGACAGTTATAGAGACCGTCGTCGCCCACGATGACGATCGAATCACCGAGTCCCGCCCAGACTTCGCGAAACGCGGTCATTTTCGTGTCGTCGGCGTCGAGATGGTACATCACTTCGTAGCGCAACTCGGTGGAGTGTTCGCTCAGGTCTTCGTGCACGTGAACCTCGATGGAGTCGACGGGCGGCGCCGTCGGTAGGTCATCGCCGGCGAAGACGTAACAGAGTGCGTCGAAGAGGAGCACGAGACCGGTCCCGCCGCTATCGACGACACCGGCCTGCTTTAAGACCGCGAGTTGTTCGGGCGTTTTTGCCAGTGCTTCTTTCGCTGCGTCGCGAGCGCCGCGAGCGAGCTCGACCAGCGAGTCTTTGTGCGCGAGGGCACCCTGCGCCCCCGCGCGCGCGACGCTCAGAATTGTGCCTTCGACCGGGCGCACCACGGCCTGACGCGCGAGTTCGTCCGCGTGATGGAGTGCGTCAGCCAGTTCCGGAGCGCTGACTTCGCCCTCGGAGGGAAACGCCGCGACGAGCCCGCGCAGTAGTTGAGACAAAATGACCCCGGAGTTTCCCCGGGCGCCCATCAACGAGCTTTTTGCAATGGTCCCGGCCACCTCGCCTAAACGGGCGTTTTCGTCGAGGGAGTTGAGCGCGGTGACGACCGATTCAATCGTGAGGGCCATATTGGTCCCGGTATCCCCGTCGGGTACGGGGTAGACGTTGAGTCGATTGATAACGTCGCGATGCGAACGCAGAAGATCTCCGTAAGTGTTCATCGCCGCGCGCAGATCATTGGCCGCCAGCGTTGAGGGAGAGCTCATCGCTAGCGATGCTACAATGGACATTCGGTTTGACCCTCCGGTGCAATCGGCCCGGACCTAAGGAGAATGTTCACCATGGCATCAGTCTGCGAAATCTGCGGTAAGAAGCCGTCATTCGGTATGAACGTCTCCCACTCGCACCGCCGCACCAAGCGTCGCTGGAACCCAAACATCCAGCGCGTGCGCGCACTCGTGAACGGCACGCCCAAGCGCGTGAACGTCTGCACGGGGTGCCTGCGCTCAGGCAAGATCGTCAAGCCCTCACGCGCGACGCTACGCGCCTAACTCTCTCTCACAGCCGGTGCTGAAAACCCCGGCGTGCGAGGTCCTTTCCGCGTAACGTGCGCGTCGTCATCTCTGGCACCACGCGACCAATCGTGATCGGCTCACGAAGACCGCGATCGTAGAACATCATTCGCAGTCGAGCGGGGTCGTTCGTCGCAATCAGCAACTCGTAGTCCTCGCCACCACTCGTCGCTTCTTCTTCGGTCGCGCCCGCGGCCACCGGCAGGTCATCGAGCGCGAAACCCACCTGCGATGCGTCCGCGAGCCGGTGTAGGTCGAGCGCAATACCGTCGCTCAAGTCCATCATGGCGTGCACGTGGGCGCCACGCGCCGCCATTCCTTCGGCGAGACGCGGCCACGGTCGCCGGTGAGCTTCGACGAGTTCATCACTTAACTCCGCTCCCTCTCGTCGCCGTCTCAGTCCCGCGGCCGCGCGACCAAGGGGCCCGGTGACCAACAGTTCGTCGCCCGCTCGCGCGCCGCTGCGCAGCACCGCCCCGCGCCCGGGACACTCCCCTAAGACCGTGACCGCCACGGTGACGTCACGCCCGCCCGAGAGATCTCCGCCGACGATGACGGTACCGGTGGCCCGCGTCGCTTCTACGGCACCCTGGTGAATCTCCTCGAGGTCCGTTCCGGGCGGAGCACTCACGGCCAGCAGGACGCCGCGTGGACGTGCGCCCATGGCGGCGAGGTCCGACAGGGCGCTCGTCACAGCCTTGTAGCCCAGGTCACGAAGTGAAAAAAGTTCCGCGTCCAAGTGAATTCCCAGAACTGCCACGTCAGTGGAGACAATCGCCTCGCCCACAAAGGGTTTCAGTACCGCCGCGTCGTCACCCACGTAGTGCTCGCCGACAGAAACGACGCCCGCACCGACAATTTTGGCTATACGCTCCAATACGTCATCTTCGTGCTGGCTTCGTTCTTTGGTTGGGTCAGTTGGCGCGTTCATGACTGCGGTTGTTGTATCACGTCGTAACGAGACGGCGTGATGAACGTAAACGAGGATGACGTGACGTACCCAACCAAAAATAGACAGCTCATTGAATGGGTCGAGGAAGTGGCGCGGCTCACAACCCCTGATCGTATCCACTGGTGCGACGGGTCGGCCGAGGAGTACGACGAGTTGTGCCAGATGCTCGTAGACGCTGGCACCTTCACCAAGCTCTCCGAGGCGAAGCGTCCGAACAGCTACTACGCACACTCCGACCCCGGTGACGTCGCACGCGTCGAAGACCGTACGTTCATCTGCTCGAAGGACGAGGCCGACGCCGGTCCGACCAACAACTGGCGCGAACCCTCCGAGATGCGCGAAACACTGAACACCCTCTTCACTGGATCAATGAAGGGCCGCACGATGTACGTAGTGCCCTTCTCGATGGGCCCTCTCGGCTCCAAAATCTCTCACATCGGCGTCGAGATCACCGACTCGCCGTACGTCGCGACCTCGATGCGCATCATGACGCGCATGGGGCGCGGTGCTTTGGAAGTACTTGGCGACACCGGCAAGTTCGTGCCGTGCCTGCACTCGGTTGGTATGCCCCTCAACGAAGGTGACGTCGACGTGCCATGGCCCTGCGATGCGGAGAACAAGTACATCGTCCAATTCCCCGAAACCCACGAGATCATCTCGTTCGGTTCGGGATACGGCGGTAACGCGCTGCTGGGCAAGAAGTGCTTCGCGCTGCGCATTGCGTCGGTACTCGCGCGTGACGACGGCTGGCTCGCCGAGCACATGTTGATCTTGAAGTTGACGAGCCCCGCGGGCGAGTCGCGCTACGTGACCGGCGCCTTTCCGAGCGCGTGCGGTAAGACCAATCTTGCGATGCTCGTGCCGACGCTTCCGGGCTGGAAAGTCGAAACCGTCGGTGACGACATCTGCTGGATGAAGCCGGGCCCCGACGGTCGGCTCTACGCCATCAACCCCGAGGCCGGATTCTTCGGCGTCGCGCCGGGCACCAGCATGGAGACCAACCCCAACGCCATGTACTCGGTCGAAGCGAACACCATCTTCACGAATACCGCTCTCACCGCCGATGGCGACATCTGGTGGGAGGGCATGGGCGAGCCGCCCGAAGGTCTCATCGATTGGACGGGCAAGCCCTGGTCGAAGGAGCTCGGCACGCCGGCCGCACACCCGAACTCGCGCTTTACGACGCCGGCCGACCAGGACCCCGCGATCGCGCCCGAGTGGCAAGATCCGGCGGGCGTGCCGATCGACGCCATCCTCTTCGGGGGTCGGCGCGCCAGCGTGATCCCGCTCGTCTTCCAGTCGCTCGGCTGGAACCACGGGGTCTTTCTCGGTTCGATCATGGCTTCAGAGACCACCGCGGCCGCGACGGGCGCCGTTGGGACCCTGCGGCGCGATCCCTTCGCGATGCTGCCCTTTTGCGGCTACAACATGGCCGACTACTTCGCGCACTGGCTCACGTTCTCCGAGCGCTTCGACGAAGAGAAGCTGCCGAAGATCTTCTACGTGAACTGGTTTCGCAAGAGTGACGACGGACGCTGGCTGTGGCCGGGCTTTGGTGAGAACTCGCGCGTACTCGAATGGATATTTGAACGCACCGCCGGTCGCGGCGAGGCGACCGAGACGGCGATTGGCTACGTCCCGGCGACGGGAGCCATCAATATCGAAGGACTCAACGTCACGCCCGAGGACATGGACCAGTTGCTGCGCGTCAACTACGACGAGTGGCGTCACGAAGTGCCGCGCATTCGCGAACACTACGCCCAGTTCAACGAACACCTGCCGTCGAAACTCGACGACTTCGTGCTCGACCTCGAACGCAGACTCGGCTAGCGCTTACTTCGCGGTCTCGGCGTCGGCCACGATGAGCCGCGGCCCTGACGGCCAGTCGAAGTAGCGCCACGTCCAGTTGATGAACACGCGCAGTCGATTGCGAAATCCCACGAGATACCAGAGATGCAGGCCGAGCCACGCCATCCATCCCACGGTGCCTCGGATGACGCCGACGTGGGGAATCTTGGCGACCGCGGCGTGTCGACCGATGGTGGCCATGATGCCCTTATCACGGTAGTGAAAGGGCTCGGTCGCCTCTCCCTCGAGGAGTCGCAGGATCTGCTTCGAGCAGTGAAGTCCCGACTGGATCGCGACGGGCGCGAGCTGGGGGTAAAACTTACTGGGGTCTCCGCGTTGCGGGATGGCGGCCGCGTCGCCGACGCACCAAACGTTGTCACTGTCGCGCAGTCGTAAATCCCCGTTCACCAACGCTCGTCCGTTCGGGCCGCTCGTCTCTTCGAGTTGGTCGGCGATCGTGCCGACCGCCGTCACGCCTCCCGCCCACACGACGGCCCCCGCTTCGAGCCGCTCGCCGTCGCTAAAGCGAATGGCGTGGGGTTCGACCTCAACAACCGAACGACCCAGTTCGACGTCGACCCCCATCGACTCAAGTTCTTCGCGTGCGTAGCTACTCGCTCGATCGGGAAAAGCGGTGAGGAGACGTGACGCGACGTCCACGAGGCGGATTCGCACGTTCACGGGATCCAACTTCATGCCGTCGCGTCGGATCACGATCTCGATGAGCTCCGAGAGCGCACCGGCCGTCTCGACGCCGGTGGGTCCTCCCCCGACGACCACGAAGTTCAACTCCTTCGGTACAGTTTCGGCCGCGACCTCCGCGTCTTCGAGCGAGCGCAGCAGTCGGTTTCTAAGTCGCCGGGCGTTGGCCAAGGTGTAGAGCGGCATCGAATAGTTCTTCGCGCCAGGGATGTCGAAGTACGCGGCGACCGCGCCCGTCGCCACGACCAAATGGTCGTAGGAGATCTCCGTGCCGTCTTCGAGAACAACGACGTTGCGCTCGCGCTCAACATCACTGACGCGCGCGTGGCGTACGCGCACGTTCTTCGCGTGGCCGAAAATAGTGCGGATCGGATAGGCCACGTCGGCGGGTTCGAGACCGGCCGTGGCGACCTGATAGAGCAGTGGCAGAAAAGTGTGGAAGTTGTGGCGATCAATCAGCGTGACCCGTACGGCCTGATGTGCGAGGGCTCTGACCGCCGAGACGCCAGCGAATCCCCCTCCGACCACGACCACGTGGGGTAGAGAAGCCGGATCCGGTGAGTCGACGTGCGCGCGGGGTGACGTTTCCATACTCAATTTAAGCAGGTCACCCTTCTCGCGCGTTACGCCGCCCGATCGGGTAGGCGACGCTCGCGATGATCATGAGCACGGCCAGTAGTCGGTCGCCGACGGAGAAGCTGAGCACGATGGCGACGGGTATCAACGCCCCAATCACCCAGAGCAGCTGTTGGCGCACCGCGAACCGGGCGAAAGTGCGGCCCTGCGCACCAGGAGCGACGTTCCTCTGGGTAATGGCGTCAAAACTCGGCTGGGCCACGGCGCCGCTCACGCCGAGCCAGCCCGCGAGCATGACTTGGATCCAGAGCACCGGATGCAGCGACGCGAGCGCGGCGCCAACCCCAGTCGCGAATAGCGCAATCGTCAGCAGCGTTGACTCTTTCAGGATGTTGCGCATACGGGTCACGAAGGCCAACCCGCCGAGCGATCCAATGCCACTAAAGCCGAGCGCGAAGGCGTACCATCCGAGCCCCGCCGAAACGCGCCGTAGACCAAAGGCGAGAAGGAACGTCGTAAAGCCCACGGAGAAGCGCATCAACGAGGCTGCACCCAGTCCCCAGGCCACCTCGGAGTCACCCAGTGGGTTGAGGGCATTGCGATCGCGCTCCTCTTGGGTCAGCCCCGCCACTTCGTCGCGCACCATCTTCGTCGGGCGCTGCAGCCGCGCGCTGGCCACGGTCGCGCCCACGTAGACGATTGACGCGACGACGAGCACGCTCGTGGCGCCAATCCCCTTCAAAATTCCCGCCCCCACGGAGCCGGCGATCAGACCGACCAACGTGCCGAGCAGAGTGAGCTGGGCGTTGAAACCGGCGAAGCCCTTTTCTTCGTCCACCTGCTGGTTCGGCCACCCAGCGTCGCCGACGCGCTCGGCGTGCTCGCGGAACTGGTCGGTGCGCGCCATCTCGGGCACAAGCGCGCCGCGCGTCACGACGTAGAGCTTCGACGACACCAACAGCAAAAAGGCCAGCGGAAAGAGCCACAGCGAATTGAGGTGCTGGGCCATCAGAATGCAGAGGACGGCGCGTACGCCGGCCGAAAAGGCGACGAGCAACCGTCTCCCGTTGGCCGATCGGTCGATCAGGGGCCCGAGCAGCGGTGACACGACGGCGAAGGGCGCGATCGTGAGGAGCAGGTACAACAGCACCTTGCCCTTCGCCTCCGTGGGCGAAACCGAGAAGAAGAGTGAGCCGGCCAGTGAGACAGTCACGAGCGTGTCGCCGGCCATCATGATNNATCATGATCACGTGCACCAGCGCGAGGCGGCCGAAAGCGGTCTGCTGGTCGAAAAGGTCTTGGGCGGAGGCCTTGGCTAAAGAGACAAATCCCCGCGCTCGCACGCTCCGAGCGTACGTGATCGTTGCGACGCGTCTTCTCGCGTCTAATTCGAGTTACAGCCCCAATACTGAACGTAGGTTGGCAATCGGTGCTTCACGCAGTAGTGCAGTCGTGAGGCGTTGTGCCAACTCAAGGTCGCGGGTTCGTAGTGCACCACTTCGGTCACGCCGATCTCCTGCGCGCCTTTACCGACCGTCGCCCAGAGGTAGGCCCACTGCCCCACGCAACCAAANNGGTCGCGTGGTTCGTGACGACGATGAGCCCCGCCGTTACCAGCAGAACGCCACCCGCCGTGCGTAACCAACTCATACCCGCAGTTCACCACATTGGGCGCGCAGCGCAAGAACTATTTACTCAATAGATCGAAGAACAGCACACCGATCATGTGTTCCCACTCCGCCTCTTCAACGGGGTCGGCCGACACGTCGTCGCGTAACCAGTTCCTGGACTGCGCATATTCGGTGAGCTGTCGTAGGTCGTTCGTGAGGCGCGCCTGGGATTTTCCGATCAGCTCTTTGAGGCGCGGGCGCGTTGAGGCGGCCGCGACGATACGAAAGCGCATCGCGCGCCGGACCTTTCGCTCCGGCCCCGAAGAAAGGCGCGAGACAATGGGTGACATGACCTTCACGTACTCTTCGAGCGTTTCGACCGACTCGTTCACATCGCGAAACGTGCGAATATCCTCCTCGACCAGGCGAGTAAAGATCATGTCGTAGGCGGCGTCAATCACGCCCTCGCGAGAACCGAAATGGTGGTAGACCGAGCCGTAATTGACACCGGTCGCGTCACAGATCTCGGGGATGCGAATGAGGATCTCGTCCCCTTCCATCAGGCGATCTGCAACCGCGTCAAGTACCGCCTGCATGACCGGCACCGACCGGCTTTGTTTTGCCACTCAGATATTTATGCATTTACTGTATTGTTCGGTACGTCCGAACACTAGACACAATGTCCGTTCCGGCAAGGAAAAAGATTTGGCGCTACAAACCGTACGGCATCGTCTGTTACGGCAGAGCGTCGATGGGGCTGCGTGCAGCGCAAGTATTGAAGCCCATTCTGGCGGCGCTCAAGGTCACGCTGTGTGGCGATGTCTCGGTGCCGCTCTTGGGCACGCCCGTCAAGGATGGTGTCTTCGAGGGTAACGAGATCCTCGTCAATTCCTCGAAAACCATGCTCGACGAGATCGCGAAGTTTTCCCCACTTCTCAAGACCTTGCGCGACTAGGGCGCGTCGTAGGTCTCCCCTGCGTCGAGGAGTTCTCGAATGCGCAATCGCCAGTCAAAATTCTCGGTACTGGTGCCGCTCTCGTGCAGCTGGCGTCGCTCGTCGCGCAACGTCGATGCAACGCTCGCGAGATTGCTGGGTAGCGCTTCGGCGACGAGAGCACGAACTGCCTGGGCGAGCGCCGGAGCGGCTCCGTCGGTCGAGACGGCGACCGTAACATCGCCTTGGCGGTGCAGGGCCATGAAGTAGAAACTCGAGCGCTCGGGGTCATCAACCACGTTGAGCCATAGACGCTCCTCTCGCGCCTCCTCGACTACCACGTCGTTGACGAGCGGGTCACCCGTTGCCGACACGACGAGAAAGTAGCTCCGCAAGTCACCGCGGGAGTATCTGCGATTCTCAACTCTCGTCACACCATCGGGGAGAGTCGCCAAGACCTCTTCACTGATGACCGTCACTCGGGCGCCGGCCTCCACGAGTTGCGCCGCCTTTCGTGCTCCGACCTGGCCCGCACCAATGACCAACACCTCAACGCCGTCCAGTTTGAACGCGAGGGGCAGCACCTTAGAGCAGTGCGACGTCGAAGAGTTCGAGCGAGCGCAGGTCAAAACGAGCGACGCCGCCCACGACAATGATTGCGGGAGGTCGGACATCGAACGAAGCAAGTTCGTCGAGCGAGCCACGCGTCGTTCGTTGTTGGCCCGTCCAAGCCTGCTCGACGACGGCGACCGCTGTTGTGGGGTCAAGACCACCTTCGATGAGTTGCGCGGCGATGACGCCGCGGTGTTCGACGCCCATCAAAATGACGATCGTCAACTCCGCGTGGGCGAGCCCGCGAAAGTCAGTGATCTCACCGCGCGCGCCGCGCGCACTCACGATCGTGACGCCACGACTGATGCCGCGATGCGTAACGGGGATTCCCGCTGCGAGTGGTCCCGCGAGGGCGGAACTGAGTCCGGGAACAACGACGCACGACACGCCAACGTCGCGTAACGCGAGGATCTCCTCGCCGCCTCGTCCAAAGACGAACGGGTCGCCACCCTTCAGACGAACGACGGTCTCGTGACTCTCGGCGAGTTCGACGAGGAGCTCGTTGATGCTCGATTGACTCGACGAGTCGCCGGGCACCTTACCGACGTCAACAATGGTGGCGAGAGGATTCACAAATTCCATAACCGACACGTCGATGAGTCGATCGCGCACCACCACGTCGGCATCTCCCAGCAGGCGCGCCGCGCGCACCGTCAAGAGATCGCCCTCGCCCGGTCCGGCTCCGACGAGGTAGACGGTCACTGCGTGCCCACGCGCGTCACGAAGTCACCGAAGGTCTCCTCCGCGTCGCCCTCGACGGCCCAGCGGTCAAACAAGGGTCCGAGGATGTCGGGAATATCTTCAAGCTTGACCTTCTCGCGATAGATGGTGGCCAGACGATTACCGCGCGTGCCACCCCCGAGAAAGAGGTCGTAGGTCGACTTAGTTCGACCCACGACGCCGATTTCGGCGAGCGCCGGTCGTGCGCACCCGTTCGGACACCCGGTCATGCGCAGTTGCAGCGGTCGTCGCCCGAGGGAGCGACGCGCCAGAGCTTCCTCGAGTCCACTGACGAGCTCGGGCAGCCGACGCTCGGCTTCGGTGAGCGCTTGGCTACACGTCGGCAGCGCCGGACACGCCAGAGCGCGACGTTCGACGTTGCCGAGTTCTCCATCCAGTCGAACCCGATGGGTGACAAGGAGCGCCGTGATGGCGTCGCGGTCGTCGCTATTGATCCCGCTCACGATGAGATCCTGCTGTGGCGTAATGAAGAAGGTCGCCCCGTAGCGCGTGGCGACCTCACGCAGAGCTGTCCGCAACGTGGTCCCACCCTCAATATCGCGCACTCGCCCGGCACCGACGCGAAGACCCACCTGCCAAGTGCCGTCGGGCAGCGGACGCCATCCAAGATGATCGTCGGCGTCGAAGTCCGAGGGCAACGTCAACGGGTCACGAAGAGTTCGACTCAGGCGCTCTTCCACGTGAGTACGAAAGGCGTCGAGCCCAAGGTCGGCGACGACGTATTTCATGCGTGCGCGCTTGCGATCCGTGCGATCGCCCAGATCGCGGTACGTCGCGATGATGGCCGCAATGACTTCTTCCACTTCGTCGTTGGTAACGAAGGTGAGCGGCTCCGCAAGTCTCGCAAACGTATCCTCATGGGCGTACGAGCGACCGAGTCCCCCGCCAACGAGCAACGTGAAACCGGCTCCCAGTTCTTCGTGTTCGGCGGGAATGAGACCGACGTCTTGGGCGAATACGTCAACGCAGTTGTCGCGAGGGTGTGAAACGGCGATCTTGAACTTTCGCGGCAGGTACGTATCGCCGTAGAAGGGGCGCTCCTCAATCTCTTCGCGCGACGCGGCCTTTTCTCCGTTGACGAATATCTCCCAGTGCGCTTCGGAGGTGGAGCGAAAGGTCTGGCGCAGTTGGTGAGCGATGCCCTCCAGGTGACCGTGACCATTTTCGAGGTGCAACGTCGGACATGTGACGACGTTGCGCACCACGTCTCCGCAGCCGCCAAACGACGACAGGAACTGACGGTCGAGCGCCCCGGCGAGTTCGCGAAGTTCGCCTTTCACCACGCCGTGGAACTGCACCGCTTGACGCGTCGTGAGTCGAAGAGATCCGTCGGCGAGCTTTGACGCGACCTCGTCCATGCCCAACCACTGCTCGGAAGACAACCGCCCGCCGGGCACGACTACACGAATCATGAAGATGTAGTCGAGTCCTTCGCCGGCCAGGCTTCGCGCGCGTCGTTCGTCTCGATTGTCCTGGGAGTAGATGCCGTGGAACTTTAGGAGTTGTTCGCTATCGCCAGAGACGTTGGGCGCGTCTGTAGCGAGCTCGCTGGCCAGGTCGCCGCGCAGATAGTTACTCGCGCGCTTGATACCTTCAACGCTCGACTCGCTCTTGGTGTCCGTCTCAGTCGACAATTTCCACTCCACTCACGCGTGTATAGATGACAATCCTTATCTATTTAGTCAGGTATTCGCAAGGGTGGATGTCAATTTCCTGATTGAGTTCTCATTAGTCCTGGTCCGATGGGCTAACCGGCGGTATATGGCGAGCGGTCAACTCCCCGTTTAGTCCTACCAGGGTGCTTTGAGTTGACTCTCTATGGCCGAGGCGATCATCAGATAGGCCGCGTCATTGGGGTGCATGTTGGGCCCGTAGGGCTTGGGAGCGCACATCCAAGTGAGTTCGCAGGCATGGGCCACGTTGTCCGGCACGAGTCCAACGCCCTCGAGGTCAACCCGCGCGCGACTCTGGCCGTCGAAGAAGTCGCTCACCGTCGCCATGGGAATGTCGGCGCTCGTGTAAATCGTCAAGAGCGCATCGTCTTTGGAGCATTAGAAAATAGACGCCAATTCTTAACCACATTTTTGCAATAACGTCTCGACGTGATACCGGGTCTCTCTAACCGACGTGAGTTTCTCCGGCGCGCTGCCCAAACCTCGCTCGTCGCGACCGGTGCATTGGCGGCGTCACTGGCTCTCGACGGGTGCGAAAATAGTTCAAAGGGGTCGGAGCCAAAAACGACGACAACGACGTCACTCGGTCCGACGTCGGCGCGAGATTGGGCCGTTCTCGCGTCGTCACTGACGGGAACACTCGTGCGGCCGTCGAGTCGCTCGTACGACACCGACCGGCTGCTCTACAACACAAAGTTCATGAATTTGCATCCCCAGGGAATCGCGTACTGCGCCGGTCCCGCAGACGTCTCTCGCTGCGTCGACTTCGCGACACACCACAACATGGCGATGAGCGTTCGCTCGGGCGGACACAGTTACGCCGGTTATTCGAGTTGCGACGGGCTCGTCATTGACGTGAGCCGGCTGGCGGGAATTTCCGTCAACACGAGTGCGAATACCGCAACGATCGGTGCAGGCGCCCTTCTTATTGACGTCTACAACGAGGTAGGAGCTCGCGACCGACTCCTCCCGGGAGGGTCATGCCCGACAGTCGGTATTGCCGGACTCACGCTCGGCGGCGGCATTGGAGTCTTCGGCCGTAAATACGGATTGACGTCGGACAACCTGCGCTCCATCGACGTCGTCACGTCCGACTCGAAACTGGTACGCGCGAACGAACACGATCACAAAGATCTCTTGTGGGCGTGTCGAGGGGGCGGGGGCGGCAACTACGGCGTCGCGACATCGTTCACCTTTGACGTGCACCCGATGCCCGAAGTAACCCTCTTCACTCTGCAATATCCCTGGGCCGCGGCCCCGACGATGCTCGAGGCGTGGCAGGAGTGGCTCGCCACCACGCCCGACGGACTCTGGTCGAACTGTCAACTGTCGTCCCAGGGAACGTACGGATTTCTCGCCCAACTAGGCGGCGTGTACTGCGGCTCGCCGGCGGCGCTCGCTACGTACCTTGCGCCCTTGCAGTCGGCGATCGGAACGGCCCCGACGTACAGCTTCAACGGCTCGAACGACTATCTGAGCGCCATGGAGATTGAGGCGGGCTGTTCGGGTCTCAGTGTGGCCGCCTGTCACCTCTCGTCAGAGAATCCCCACGGCGAACTGAGTCGCTCGGCCTATTCCGCGAAGTCCAGTTACGTCAATACCGCGATGTCGTCGTCTCGCTGTGCGTCAATGGTGCAGGCGGTGGAGCATCTCGCCGCGCTCGCACCGACTCTCGGCGGAGAGCTCGCCTTTGACGCCTACGGCGGCGCGATCAACCGCGTCGCGAAAGACGCCACCGCCTTCGTGCACCGTGACAAACTTGCGTGCATTCAGGCCACCTACTCGTGGTCCACGTACACGCCCGCGTCGGTGATCAACGACGGTCGCACGTGGCTGACGTGGCTCGGAGATGATGTCTTCAACGCCGCGACCGGCGCGTATCAGAACTACATTGACCCGACACTCGTCGATTGGCGTTCGGCCTACTACGGAACGAACCTCGATCGATTGATCAAAATCAAGCGTCGCTACGACCCCGAGAACCACTTCTCGTTCGCCCAATCGATCCCGATGCGAGAGCGCGCGTAACGCTCGCTAGCCCACGCTCGCGTGAAACGCCACGACATGAGTGGCCGACGGCGCGAGCAAAAGCGAGTCACCCACGCTCGGTGTCGGGAAGTGGTTAGCGACAGCACCGATCGAGGCTTGCTGGTGGACGGCGCCCGTCGCGGGGTTGAGTCCGTAAAGCGTGCCGTTCTGACCAATTGTCCACACCAGACCCGCCGCATAAATCGGCGGACCACCTCCGACGTTCGCATTCCACAACACTCGCAGCGACGGCGGCGAAGCGGTCACGCGCACCGCGGCTGGCCCGTTCAGACAGGGCAAGTACACGGTCGTTCCGACCACGGCGCTGCCCCCGTCGATGACGTTGCCACACACACCCGTCGTGATGGCCTCCGGATGTCCGATTCCACCGAGGTGTGCACCATTCAAGAGGTACGTTCTTGGGGACTTCCCCGCGAGGATGACCTGCCCGTCGCCGAGCAGCACCGGAACCGTCGTCATGTCGTAGTCAGCGGCGTTGTCTTGCGCCCAGACGGCGGGCGCGAAGAACTGTCGTCGTCGCATCGAGGCCGTCAGCTCAAGGGCCGAGTCACTGTCGTCGTAGGGCTGGCTCGACGTATGGACCGATCCGTTGCCCACACTTACCCATACGTCACCGTGCGCGTCGACTGCGGGCGCCGCGCCACCCATCCAGACGGCACCCTGGGAGTCGCCCGAACGCGAATCGACCGTGAAGATGACGGGCGTTGAGCCGGACTCCACGACCGAGACGACGCGACCTCGATACGTCGAGCAGTCTCCGTAGTTGCCGCCCATGGCGAACACCACGTGCCCTTCGTCGAGATTCAAGCCCGTGCGCTGGAGCAAAGCGTGGGGATCGGAACCGGGCGGGTCAACCCGCTCGGAGAGCTCGAGCGCGCCGGTCGAGGTACTGAGTCCGACGAGCTTGTGCTGGGGACTGCCGTGCACGAGTTCGTCGGCAACCACAAAGATCTCGTTCCGTGCGGGATCAATCACCGGCGTGCCGGTGATGCCCACGGTCGGAGAAATATCGCCACACGGCAAATCCGACGCCGGCACGGGCGTCGCGAGGTGGCGTGACCACACGACGTGACCGTTCGACGACGACAGCGCATAGACAACGTCCTCCTCCGTTGCGACATAAACGCGCCCATTAAAAACAAGTGGCTCGCCGTACAACTCACCGCTCAGCTGCGGCGAGGTCCACGCGGGCTTTGACGTATTTACTGTTCGCAGCGCATTCGATACGCCAAGTCCCTCCGCGTCGCCGTGATAGACGGTCCACGTCGTCGTCGCGTCGGCGTTGGCACTCGACGCCGCCGTCGTAAAGAGACCGGCGCCAAGGATGGTGATCGCGGCCACCGCGGCGAGCGCTCCAACGGCTTTGAGTGAACTCCACGAACCTGGATATTGATTGGGCAACCTTCGCATGAGTCCATTGTGGTCCACCGCAACGCCAAAAATACAGTGCGCCGCAACCCCACGATGGGCTTTTATCTCGTCATATTTGTGCGTGGACATGACTTTTTGAGAAGGAGTATCCCGGGTTTTGAATAGTGCTCGCTTTAAAATGAGCCGGTATTGGATTGAGGTTGACCCAATTTTTGATGATGGCTCGGAAGACTTATGCGAAATGTCGAAGTCTTGGACTTTGTGAACGGCGGTATGTGCGAATAAGTTGGTTATGTCCATAGGCGAAGAACGACGCCGTGGAAGCCGGACCCGCGCGGGAGTGCGAACCCCCGCGCCGAAACCGAGCAACGGAAACGGAAACGGCAAAAGTCACCGTGCGCCTTCCCCGTCCGTGACTGCGGCGGAGTCTTCCACGTTCCTACGACGTCGCACTTACGTGTGGATCACATTCGCGGTTCTGGGTAGTCTCCTCGTGGCGTACCTCATCTCCCTCCTCGTGCGCAACCCGGATCAGCAGTGGACTTGGCTCGACGGTTGGAGTGTCACCGGCTTTGAATTCGTCGCGTCGCTGATGTGCATCTACCGTGGGCTCGATCGCAAAGTCGGACGTGCGGTGCCCCTATTCCTTGGTTTCGCCTTGCTGTCGTGGAGCCTCGGAGACTTTGTCTTGACTGCGGAATCTCTCGGCGGAGCGACTCCGTCGACTCCTTCGCTGGCCGATATCTTCTATTTGAGCTTCTATCCCCTCGCGTACATCGCAACCGTGCTGCTCCTGCAACGCGGTCTTGGACGCTTGGCCCGGCCGAACTGGCTGGACGGGGTAGTCGCCGGTCTCGGCGCGGCCGGTCTCTGTGCCGCCTTCGCCTTTCACAGCATCGAACATGTTGCTGGGTTGAGCGCTCTTGGCACCGCCGTCAACCTGGCCTATCCCGTTGGCGACCTTCTTCTTCTTATCCTCGTCATTGGCGGCACAGTCTTGCTCTCCGGGCGCGCGTCCTCACACTGGTATCTCTTGGCGGGCGGTCTGGTAGTCCTCGTCATTGGCGACACATTTAATCTCTTCCAGAATTCGGGTTTGAGCTCGCACTTTGGCGACGACTTCAACTCCATTGCGTGGCCCACGGC
Source organism: Acidimicrobiaceae bacterium (assembly GCA_003142095.1). Taxonomy (GTDB): domain Bacteria; phylum Actinomycetota; class Acidimicrobiia; order Acidimicrobiales; family RAAP-2; genus RAAP-2. Next base: position 114,333 of record PLON01000073.1, read on the forward strand.
AATTCTCTTGATGTCCCTTTCGGTGTGGCTGCCCACTCGTCACCAAGATCCGCTTCGGCCTCAAAAGGCGTCGGGCTTCTTCTTGCCCGGACTGGCCTCGGCGGCCGGTCTTTTCATTCTGATTTACGGAGCCACGAGCAGCATCAGCCGCGAGGCGCTCTGGCTGTCAGTCGCCACACTGGTTGCCGTGGGCGTACGACTGCTCATGTCAGCGCGAAGCCTACGCATCCTGACCGAAGAGCGCAACCGCCAAGCCCACACCGACGAACTCACGGGACTCGGCAACCGGCGCCAACTGACGATGGTCCTTGACCTCTTCTTCTCTGATCAGGCCAATGAGGACGCGTCGCTACGCGAATTGGCGTTCCTCTTCGTTGACCTTAACCATTTCAAGGAGATCAACGACTCCTTCGGCCACCCCGCCGGCGACGAGGTGCTGCGCCAACTGGGTCCGCGACTCACTCGAGCGGTCGGGAATTCGGGGTCGGTCGTGCGACTCGGCGGCGACGAATTGGCCGTCGTATTGATGGACGCAAATGCGGATGACGCCGTCGTTGTCGCGCGCCGCATTCTCGAAGAGATCGAAGAGCCCTTTGTTTTGCACAAGATCAAGGCCAACGTAGGCGCGAGTATCGGCATCGCGCTCGCGCCGTCGAATGCGTCCGACGGACCCGCTCTCATGTGGTGTGCGGACGTCGCGATGTACCGCGCCAAACTTAGCCAGATGCCGTACGTCTTTTACGATCAGGACCTCGACGGTGGCGAAGATTCGCCCAACCTGCTCGACGAGCTGAGTGAAGCGGTGAGGGCGGGCGACTTCGTCTTGCACTACCAGCCACAGCTCGACTTGAAGACCAGGAAAATACTCGCGGTGGAGGCTCTCGTTCGCTGGCCGCACCCGACGCTCGGGCTCGTTCCTCCGCTCAAGTTCCTGCCGCTCGCCGAAGAGGCCGGACTGATGTGGCCATTAACGAAATGGGTGCTCAACGAAGCCTTCGTCCAATGCGCGCAGTGGCGTAGTGACGGCCGCTACCTCGCCGTGTCGGTCAACGTCGCGACCACCGATCTTCTCGAGGCAGGCTTCCTCGGTCACATAAAAAATCTCCTCGAAAAATACAATCTGCCGGGCGAAGCCGTCGTCATCGAGATCACCGAGACGACCATCATCACTGACTTCCTGCGCTCTCAGGCGGTCATTCTGGACCTTCGCGATCTCGGGATCGTGGTCTCCATTGACGACTTCGGAGCGGGCTTCACGTCACTCGCCTACTTGAGCAGCTTGGCGGTCGGCGAACTGAAACTCGACCGGGCATTCATCACGTCACTCAACGCCGAAGGCAGCGGGCGCGAGATGGAACTCGTGCGCGCCACGATCAATCTGGGTCACGACATGGGACTTCGCGTTGTCGCCGAGGGTATCGAAGACGTCGAGACGTTGGACTTGCTGCGCGATCTCGGATGCGACCTCGCGCAGGGCTACTTCATCAGTCGCCCGACCCCCGCCAGTCGCCTCACGTTCAAGGCGACTGATACGAAAGAGCTCACGGGTCCCATCGCCTAGCCGTAACTATGGCACGAACTCGTGTCGAACAATGGCCAATGATTCCACCGGATTGCCACGAAATATGGTCGGTCGAAACGTAGCCTTGATTCGTGATACGAAAAATCACGGTGCTGCTCAGTTTGGCGGTCACCGGCGGGGGCATCTGGTTATTAACGCGTGTGCACAGTGTCGTCGCGGCCTGTAGCTCAATCGGCAGTCCCCTCACTGGCACCGGACTGAAACCTCAGTGCATGAACTCCGTTTCTCTGTATTTCCTCGGATTCGCCTTCACGATTGGTGGCATTGTCATCCTCTCGCTGGCGACGTTCACCATGACAAAACGACGTCACAGCCACGAGATCTCCAGAATCGGCGGCGACATATCCACGTTGGATGAGCATTTCCGCGACGCGTATCGCGACGTCGCCTAAGCGCTAGCGACGACTCGCGTCGATTCCGAGAGGCTCCGCGAATAAGGCACTTACAAATTAAATCACCATGAAATGAACTTTTGGTTCAGTTTCTGCGACCCGAAACCGCGATGAATATTTTTTTGATCGACTCATTCCCAACGAATGAACAACTCCAGGAAAACTCCCGTCAATAGAATTGTTAACAATTACCATCAACGAGGAAACTACAAGAACCAACTGAAAATAGTGTGTCGCGTTACCGCGATCGGAGCCACGCGTGTCGGAATTTCTTATCAACAGTGACGGTCTGAACGCTGCACAAAAACTCACAGTGACTACTGATTTTCTCAACAACATCAGCACGGGCATGATCTTTCGTGACACGGGAGGCATCATCGTCGACTGCAACCTCGCCGCCGGGGTCCTTCTTGGAGTCTCTCGCGAGAAACTTCTCGGCGCCACGACGACCGATTTCGAAAGCGGCGTCACTCACCTTGACGGAACGCCGTTTACCTTTGACGAGCCGTGGGCGATTACCGCACTCAAGTCCGCATCGCCAATGTCACCGGTTGTCGCCGGATTCGTCGTACCCGACGGAAGTCAAAAGTGGCTCTCGGTTCGCATCTGGCCGGCGATGGTCGGAGGCGAAGTTACGGGAATTCTGACTGCCTTTGACGACGTGACGAGGGAAGTGAAAGAAGGGCGGTTCCTCGAACTGCTCACCAACCTCAAACATATCGGCAGTCTCGGACTCGGCGAAGACGAGCTCCTCAAGAGAATCTGTGAACTCATCGTGATCGACGGCCGTTACTCCCTCGCGTGGATTGGCGTCGCGTCGACCGAGAGCGGCGTCGACATCATTTCGGCGTCGGGCGAGACCGATTATCTCTTTGACGGCATCGTGTCGTGGTGGGGATCGAAGGAGTCGGGGCTTGGTCCGACCGGCACCGCGCTACGAACTTCGACGACTCAGGTCGCCGAGGACCTCGCCAGTTACCCGCTCTACGGCCCGTGGCGTGAGAGAACCTCGACGTTCAATTTGTCATCGGCCATCGCGCTGCCGGTCGATCTAGGCGCTCGCAAGGCCGTTGTCTCGATCTACGACGCGTACACCCGCGCTTTCGACGATCTCTCCGTACGAGGTCTCGAGACGATCGCACAAGAGATCGAATCGGCTGTCGCCGTGGCGATCACGACACGACAACGCGAAGCGGCCCTCGAGGAGTCAACGGCAGCCGTCAATGCATTGAAGCGCGCGGAACTGTCGCTCAATGAGTCCGAACAGTGGTTCCGCACACTCGTCGCCAAATCGAGCGACCTCCTCGCCGTCGTCGACAACATGGGACGTTTCATCTACGCCAATCCGGTCGTCGATCGCATGTTTGGTTACGAGACGAACTCGCTAATTGGTCGAAATATTCTCGATCTCCTTCACCCCGAGGACCGCCAAATAGCCCAGAGTGCGTACCTCGCCTCCGTTGACCCCGACGGCGCGGATAGCTCCTGCGTGATGCGATTTCTCACGTCGGCCGGTGACTGGCGTTTCGTCGAAGGGGTGCTCACCGACTGTCTCAACGATCAAGCCATCCACGGCATCGTGTGCAACGGCCGCGACGTGACCGAGCGTACGTATCTCACCCGAGCCCTGCAGACCTTGAGCGAAGGTAATCAGGTTCTCGTGCACGCTCGCGATGAGGAGTCTCTCATCGCCGACCTGTGCCAAACGGTCGTCACCGCCGGTGTCTATCCCTTAACCTGGGTCGGCTACGTCGAACACGACGACGCCAAGACCGTCCGCATCGTCGCCTCCGCCGGGCGCACGCAGATCCTCGATAGCGTCGACTTCGGTTGGGGTGACGATGAACTCGGTAGCGGCCCCATTGGCGCAGCAGTTCATTCCGGCGAGGTTCACGTCGAGAACAACATGCTTACGATGACGACGGCCCCATGGCGACATGAGCACTTGAAGAAGTTCGACCTTCGTTCCATGTGCGTCTTTCCCTTGAAGCTGCACGGCGACACGCTGGGCATCATTGCCATCTACTCCGAGCAGTTCAACTACTTCGGGCCCGACGAAGTGGAAACGCTCAATGAACTCGCGGCCGAGCTCGCCTACGGCATTGAGCGCCTGCGCGACGGCGAGCGACTAAAGGAAAACGAGCGCCTCATGCGAGAAGCCGAGGAACGATTCCGCCTCGCGTTCGAACACAACATGGCCCCATGCTCTTCAGCGACCTCTCGGACCGCGTGATTGCAGTCAACGACTCCTTTGTTCGCATGGTGGGCTTTAGCCGCGAAGAGTTGATGGGCAACGACTCCAAACTGTTCACGTACCACGAAGACGTCGGCATCACCGAAGAGACGCTCGTTCGTCTCAGCTCCGAGCAGATCGACCAGGTGCGCTACATCAAGCGTTACCTTCGTAAAGACGGTCGCATCATCGTTTCGGAAGTTTCTCGTTCGCCCGCGCGCGACTCGACCGGCAAGATTCTGTACTTCGTCTCGTCCGAGCGTGACATCACCGAAGAGCGCGCGCTCGCCGAACAACTCTCGCACCAAGCGTTGCACGATTCGTTAACCGGCCTCGCCAACCGCGCTCTTTTCGAGGATCGTCTCTCTCAAGCGCACGCCCGTATCGCCCGTCAAGGTGGATACGGAGCCGTACTGCTCCTCGACCTCGACGACTTCAAAGGCGTCAACGACGCCCACGGTCACCTCGTCGGGGACCAACTTCTCACCGGACTCGCCCGGCGCTTTGAGTTCGTCACGCGCATGACAGACACGCTGTCACGCTTTGGCGGCGACGAATTCCTCTATCTCGCCGAAGGGCTCGTCTCCCCACAAGAGGCCGAGGACGTCGCGACGCGGCTCATTGATGTGCTAGCCGAGCCGTTCTCCATTCACGGATTGAACCTCGAACAGCACGCGAGCATTGGCATTGTTGTCTTTGACGGCGCCAGCGAAGACAGTTCTGAACTGATTCAGCGCGCCGACGTCGCCCTCTACGAAGCCAAGCGTCAAAACCGCGGTCGATTTTCGATGTTCACGCCGAGCATGCACCAACAGGCGGTCAGCCACTTCGAACTCGTTCAAGAACTGCGCCGCGCGTTGCAGACGGGCGATCTCTCAATGCACTACCAACCGATCGTGCAACTCGATAACGCTCACGTGGTTGGTTTCGAAGCGCTCATGCGCTGGCAGCATCCCGAGCGAGGCTGGGTGCCACCGAACTCGTTCATTCCCTTGGCCGAACAGAGCGACCTCATCATGGAACTGGGCCACTTCGCGCTCACCCAGGCGGTTCACGCGGCGAGTGCCTGGCGCGCGACCGATAAGACCGACGGCGTCTTGCCGTACGTCACCGTCAATCTGTCGGTGCACCAGTTTCACGATCCGGCCCTACTCGGCATGATCGAGAACGCCCTCGCCTCGAGCGGGCTCGCTCCCGAGCGCCTCATTATCGAGATCACTGAGAGCGCGATGCTCGTCAACGTCGCCGAAACAATGAACGTGATGGAACGCATCGGGGCCCTCGGGATTGGATTTGCGCTCGACGACTTCGGAACGGGCTACTCCTCGCTCTCGTACTTGGCGCTGTTGCACCCCACAATCATCAAGATCGACCAATCGTTCGTCAGCCCGTCCAAGGAAAGCCCGCGCAACGACACTCTCCTTGAGGCCATTGTGTCGCTGGGCCACAAACTCGGAATGACGATGCTGGCCGAAGGGATCGAAACCCGAGCGCAGCTCGAGCGGCTGCACAAGTTGGGCTGCGAGTTCGGCCAGGGCTTCTTGTGGTCCCCCGCAGTCGCAAACGACAAGGTTGACTCAATGCTTAAACGAGGGGTTCGAGCGAAAAAGTAAACGCTGCGCCGACATTTATTCGCCTTGCAGCTCTTGGGGCGACGAGACTTGTTCGGGCCGATGATCAACGCGAGGCACCGCCACTTTCTCCAAGCGTTCAATTGCCGCGTTGACTTCCCCACCCACGAGAATCGCGAGACCGGTGAGATAGAGCCAAAAGATAAGGATTGCGACGCCGGCGAAGGCTCCGTAGGTCTTGGAGTAGGACGAGAGATCCGAGGTGTAGAAAGAGAACGCGAGTGACACGAGCGCCCATACGACGGTCGCGATTAGGGCACCCACACTCGTCCAGCGCCACTTGGTGCGGGGCCGATTCGGCGCGAGGTAGTAGAGAAACGTAAAGAGCAGATTGATAAGAACGAGTGCGACGACCCATCGCAGCATCGTCCACACCGCGGCGAAGGCGCTGCCGCTGATGGGCGCGGTGTCCCTGATCGCCGTGCCAATGGGCGAACCGAAGACCACGAGGGCCGAAGCCGCCCCTCCGAGAATGACTCCCCCGACGAGTAGCACGACGCCGATGCCACGCTTGGCCATAAAGGATCGATCAGCGGGCAGTCCATAGGCCATATCGAGGCCCTGTTCCACCACGACCATGCCCGACACAGCACTCCAGAGCGCCACCAGTGACGCCAGAATCGTCGCCACGAGATCTCGACTCGTGCGTCGAGTCGCGTGAGTGATCGCTTTGGTAAATACATCGGAGGCTCCCGATGGCAACGCGCGAGTCACTCCGTGAATCAAGTCAACGACCACCGACCGAGGCATCGTCACCAGTGAAGCGACACCCAACAGCGCAATGATGGTGGGAAAAATCGACAAGAACCACCGGTACGCGAATGCTTCAGCGGCCACGTTGACGCGGTCCACGCGCATGTGCTGGCGCGCCGAGGCGAACACGGCGTGCCAATCAGGATTTCCCAGGCGCCGCTGAACGTAATTCACCTGTATTTTCGCGTCGGCGATCAGCGTCTCTTCTACGGCGTGCGTGCGACTGATCGGCTCGATGGACGGTGGCACGACGTTGTCGCGTGATGAGGTTTCATCCGCCATGTGATGACACCTCCTTCCGCGTCGGTTGTGACAATGACCCAAACTTCAGTTTCGCCAAAGGATAATTGAGTCGCTGGCAAAGTGGCTCCGGCACGAGGACTAGATTCACTTCGTGCTCTCTCGTTACCACACGGACATCAACCCTGAGGAATCAAACAATTCCCATGCGGCCATGCTGCGGATGGTGGGATTCAACAAGCGGGTTCTCGAGACCGGTTGTGCCTCAGGGCACATGAGCGCTCTACTGAGCGCCCAAGGCTGCAGTGTCATCGGGATGGAGATTGAGTCGTCAATTGTCGAGCCCGCACTCCAGTGGCTCGAGCGGGCGGTGATCGGGGACTTGGAAGTTCCTTCGATCTGGTCCGATCTGGAAGGGGAGTCTTTCGACGCCATCTTGTTCGGTGACGTCCTTGAACACTTAAAAGACCCGCTAACGGTGCTTCGTGAGTCCGCTCAACATCTCGCACCTGCCGGCGTCGTCATCATTTCCGTCCCGAATATCGCCCACGCTGACGTAAAAGTCGCTCTGATCAAGGGCACGTTTCCTTACAGCGAAAGTGGACTGCTCGACCGAACGCACATCAGCTTCTTCACGAAGGACAGTTTGGTCGATCTCGTTCGCGAGGCCGGTCTCGCGGTGGTGGAGATCAGTCGGATCACCGTGCCCGTCTTCTCCACGGAGATCGGCGTCAGCCGCGACGACATTGACGACGCCACCTTCAGTGCCGTGACGAATGATCGTGAGGCGGAGACCTACCAATTTGTGGTGAAGGCCGTTCGTGACGACGCCGAACACTCACTCGACAAGTTGTCCGCCGACCTGATCGAACTCAGCGACAACCTCCTCGACGAGACGAAACTCACCGCCACGCTGCGCGCGGAGAACGACGATCTTACCGGACGTGTTGACGCGCTCGAAGCTCAGCGAGCCATCGACACCCGTGACCTCGCGCATCTGCGCGAACAACGCGAAGCGATAAAGCGCTACCTACCCGGTCCAATTCGACGTTTCTTCCAAAAACAGTTCGGACTTGGTTCCAGCTGACTCAGCAGTTGCGTATATCCGGTCTAGCCAGCTGAACCGCAGGCGGGACAGTCGCCGACTTGGTTGAGAGTCGAGCCGCACTTCTCACAAAAAATGGGTGGGCGCGTCTTAGGTCCGCAGTCATGAAAGAGCGCTCGGCTGCCCGGCAAGGGCTCCGCGCACCACACGCAGTGTTTCACCACAACTGAGAGAGCGATCGGTGCGGGCGCCGTCACCGGCGCCGTAGCAGTAGCCGTTGATCCGTAATCACGGGTGACGCCGCGCGGTCGCGTCGTCGCGGGCGCAACGGCCGCGGATGTGACGTATGAACCGGGTCGCCCAGTGGGCTGATTGGCCACCCCTCCACCTCCGACCGATGGCCAACGGCTAAAGGCAAAAATCAGAAAGAAGACCCAGTTGAGGAAGAGACTGATCATGTCGAGATCCCAGAGGAATCCCACGTGCGAGAAGCCAAAAAAACCGAGCGAATAGCCGAGCAATGCTCCCCGCAGGTCGTTATAAGTAATGACTGCACACGCGATCGAAAGACCCATGGGGAGAAGCGGAAGAATGATCCACGCGCGCGAAAAGCCAGCCTGATGGATGACCCGTGTCAGAGCCCAATAATTGAGCGCCATGAAGCCAATGGTGAGGATCAAGTCAACGGTCACGTCATCATCGCTGTCATCAGCACACGCACTTTTCTGGTCCCCCACGACGCGAACCCAGTAATCCGGTTTCTGCGAGAAAACCTATCAAGGATGGTCGAGAAATTGTCGTTATTCGCCAGTCATTCGGCCTACTTTCTCTGGCCCGACCTCGATCGCCTTCGCTGCGGTCCATCGAGTTCAACGTCGATCGCGCTGGGCACCATTTGACGGTGAAACTAAAACTCGCGCAATGGCCCAACTACCAAACGTTGTCGTATACCAACAGGAACTCCGCAGCAGATCCACTGATGTAGTTAGTCGTTCGGCACTCGATGACGCGACATCGGTGAACAGCTAGTTCTCGTAGCGATGCCGTTCTTCATTGATCAACTGCGTTTCGGCACCGTCGTCTTCGGCGTCGGCGCTAACCCGGAGTCTCTTCGTAGAGAGTAAATCGGCCGACGCATCTGGGTCTTGTGAGAATCGGAAGAATCGCGTGGCCTTCGTGACAGCACCCCCACGTGACTCCGTCTCACGATTTTCAGCGCTGTCTTCCAGAAGATCCGCCGCATCTCGTTTTGTTTTACGGAACAGGGTCATACGACACGGTACCGCGACACAATAGGCACGCGTATGGTGACCTCATTATTGGGCCCCGTTACACTAAGCCCAATGACGAGAGAAGTGGACGACAATGTTCGATCGATTGCAGGCCCTACGAAACTCTGTTCAGCACCTGAGGGCCATAGCGTCTGAGATTGACCGCGCCGACTACACCTCTTCCGCATACCCGAGCGAATGGACAATCGCCGACACCTTTTCCCACCTTGGGTCAGGTGCCGTCATTGGCAAGCGAAGTTTCGAGGACTCGGTCGCTCACCGTGACAGTGACGCAGACTTCAACCAGTCGGTATGGGCCGAGTGGAACGCCAAGGGCCCGTCCGACCAAGTGTCGGACTGTCTCGTGAGCGACGCGGCGTATCTCTCCTGTCTCGAAGAGACCACCGAAGACCAGCGCGCCGCATTCCAGATGAAGATGGGGCCCTTTGCGTTTAACTTTGACGGACTGGTTGGGTTGCGCCTCGGCGAACACGTCCTTCACACCTGGGACGTTGAGGTTCCCTTCCATCCCGACGCGAAACTCCCCAACGACGCGGCGAACGCAATCCTCGACGGCATCCAGTTCATTGCTTCGCGCACCGCAAAACCGCCCGGCAATGCCAGGGACATCACCATACGAACGAGCAACCCGGTTCGCGACTTCACGCTGATTCTCGGCGTCGACTCAGCCGAACTCATTGAGAAGTCTCATGAAGGTGCCGCGGAACTTGAGATCCCGGCCGAATCGCTCGTTCGCCTCATTTACGGCCGACTGGATGAAGAGCACACCCCAGAATCCGTACGCGGAGACGTAGTGGATTTTCTTCGTAGCGTTTATCCCGGTTTCTGATCTTCACGCCGGGCGAATTACGTCTCTGATTAGCGGCCAGTTGTCTCCATCGATGGCCTAGTCCTGCGATTGGTGCGATTTAAGGACGAAGGTTCTGATCCCGACAGCGAACATGACGCCAATGTTGGCCACCACGGAGGCGATGAGCGCAACGCGCCATGACCTCGCTCCCGAGAGATAGATGACGAGTATCACAACGGTGGCGGTCGCGGTAACGAAAGAGACACTACGAAGTCCGCGCCAGATCGGATCAGACCAGAACGACCACGGCTTCGCAAGGACCTCTTCGTAGTGCTCGGATATTTTGAACGTTACTGCGCGCGATTCAGACCATGGAAAATGCTATGGAGACGGAAAAGATTCGGACTGGGAATCACCGAAGTTGGCTGCCACAACCTTGAAGGCTAAAAATTGCTCCTAGTTTCCGCTCATCGTCGATGTTCGAAATGGCTCAGCTGGTACTGACGTGAACTACCGAGGTGCTACGAGTTCCTAGCAATGCCCTTCAATGCCACGACGGCCTCACGAAGGGGCGGGAGATAATTTGGGCCTTCAGCGCAAGTAGTTAGCGCGCCCGACGCCGTCCGGCTCGCTTCGCAAACGCGTCCAATGCGCTAACCACCTCAGTCGCTACCCAGCGACAGTTGCGCTTGTAACCAGAAACCTCTGTCAAAATCCCAGCATCAACGAGCTGTCCAATCGAACGATCGGCTACACGCTGCGCAACGGAAAGTTCGCGCTGAACGAGAGACGAATCGATCGCGGGATGACGTAATACGAGGTTCGCGACTTTCCACGCCAAAGAGTCGGAGCGGGCCTTCAATCGGCCGCGCCAGTCTTCCTCGTATCCACGAAGATCTTCGGCAAGCGTCCTTCCGTTATCGATCGCGGCGAATGATGCGCGTGCCATGAGTTCGACGATCGTGACTGGGTTGCCCTGGCGGTAATCGCTCAACGATTCGAAGTAGGACTTGGTGTCCGATAAAAGCCCAGCGGACACGGGCACGGTCACGTTGTGAGTGAGTTCCCGTTTCTTGAATATCGCATGAATAAGCGCTCTGCCAACGCGACCGTTGCCATCGGGGAAGGGGTGGATCGTCTCGAATTGCGCGTGCGCGATAGCGGCCATCTCGAAAGTCGGCACATCAAGGCGGTGGACGAACTTTACGAGGTCAGTCATTGCTGCCGGCACGCGGTCTTGATGGGGCGGAACGAAGCGCGCCGTGTGGACTGAGGCGCCACCAATGCGTACCTGTTCGGTTCTCCAGTGGCCCGTCCATTCCGGATTGGTGTCTCCGAGGAGCGCCTCGTGCATCGAGATAATTGACTCTTCGTCGAGACGATCTGCCAGCTCAAGCGCACGATTCATCGCCGTTGAGTTCGCCACGATCATTGATGCGTTGCGTTTGGAGGTGTCTCCAATCTCGGCGAGGGCAATCGCCCTCGCGTCGAATCGATGAGGAACATCGCTTGGTGTTTCTCGTAGACGGCGGAAACATTGTCGTTCTTCAAGCGCGCTACCACTATGGGAAATGAAGCGAAGTAGGGCCGGTGGGGATCGAACCCACGACCGAGGGATTAAGAGGTGGAAGCAAATCGTCGGACTGGTCCGGTGGCCTCGGAATAGTCCGAAAAAGTCTGAGTTCTTCGTCCGGAGGTGTCGGTTTGGTATGTGGGATGAAGCGTGGGATTTTCTGAATGGCAATCATCGCGTGCGGGTTCACATCGGAGGCCCGACGTGACCGTTTGCAACCTAATAGAGGCTTGAAGTGAGTGACTCCTTATTGGCGTCGGCGGCCCGGTGCAACAGAAGTGCCACCTTGCATTGGCTGGCAAACTACTGCCGGGTGGTGTCGAATTGCCTACCTGATTGCACGGCAATTTGAAGTACGATGCCCTATGTTTGGGTTTCGCATCCGTTCCGAGCGTCGGTCCTTTACAGATTCAAGACGAAACTGCGCGAAGATTGGGCTGTGATGAGCGGTGCGTCGTCCACGCCTGAGGGTGTGTCGGTCGAAATGACTCGAGATGCCTCCGCCGTGATTATTTCGGTCGGCCACGAAATTACCGACCTGCTCGGCTGGCCTCCGAGTGAGCTGCTCGGTCACCCTTCCACCGAATTCATCCACCCTGAGGACTATCCAAGTGCGGTGGCAGCATGGTTCGAGATGATCGAAGCGCAGGGCCAGACGCGCATCTGGCGGGGTCGCTACCGCACCTTTGATGGAGCGTGGAAGTGGGTTGAGAGCGTCAATGTCAACATGTTGGAGGATCCCGAGAACCCGGTCGTGCTGACCACGATGAGACAGGTTTCCGGGGATCAAGTCGGCCTGGCCGAGGAGCTCCGGGCGCGTAGCCAACTATTGAGCCGTCTGTCCGACGCCATGCCCGTCGGGATGTTCCAGATGGACAGCAACAGGACCATCACCTTCGCGAACGACCGGCTGAACACGATCCTCGGCCACTCAGCCTCCGCAACCATAGACGCCCAGTTCTCGATCATTGACGAGGATGACCGCTCCCTCTTGGATTCGGCGCTCAACGCCGTTCTGGCCGACGAAGCAGTCGATGACGTCGAGCTCCGTTTCCTGCGACCTTCAGGGGACGCACCTCATGAAGAACGAGTGTGCGTATTGAGCATGCGGCCTTTGACCGACTGGTCAGGAGAAGTGACCGGGGCCGTTGGCTGTGTGAGCGACGTCACCGCACAAGTTGAACTTCGACGCCAGCTCGAGATCCGCGCGAATACCGACGAACTGACATCGTGCTTCAGCCGCGCAAAGATACTCGAGGTTCTCTCGACGGCACTGGAGCGTCAGGAGGACACCCGTGAGGGAACCGCGGTGATCTTTATCGACCTCTGTGGGTTCAAGGCCATCAACGACATGTTCGGTCATGCCGCTGGCGACCGTGTTCTCAAGGTAGCGGGCACGCGGCTGAGGTCAGCAGTTCGCCAGTACGACCAAGTCGGCCGCTTCGGGGGCGACGAATTTCTCGTCGTCTGCCCCCGCGTGGACGCAGCGCCGATCGCCCTCAAGGTCGCCCAGCGGATCAGTGCGTCCTTGACTGAGCCCATAAATATCACTACGGATGTCATTGAAATACGCGCCAGCGTTGGCGTGGCCTGGTCTGCCGAGTTGATCGACGCTGACACGCTCGTGGCCCAGGCGGATCACGCGATGTACGAATCCAAACGCGCTGGCTCGTCTACTGTCGCGGTTTACACAAACACCCAGCAGTCCACCTGACGCCGAGAGACACTGCGTGAGCGAAAAATTGGTCAATATCCCTTTGTTTTATTAGTAGGGGCGGTGGGGATCGAACCCACGACCGAGGGATTATGAGGTGGGAGCAAACGGTCGAACCGGTCCGGTGGTGTCGGATTCGTCCGAGATTGTCTGCAACCATTGTCCGGTGGTGTCGGTTTGGTATGTGGGATGAAACGTGGGATTTTCGAAGGCAATCATACAGTGTCCATGTTCTTGGCGAAGGACCGACATCAACAATCTGTGGTTGGCGGTTTCGACCAGGAAGGTCCGAATGCGGCAGGCTTCGTTGCTTAACACGCCCATGAAACTCTCCCGTGGGCACTGGTTCTGTTCTTGTGTCAGTATGCGTGGCGGGCGCAGCACTTCACTAGTTCAGCAAGTCGGACGGGGGCAAGCGGATCATGAACTACTTGGAAGATTATCCCCTCTCATGGAACCACCTGCTTGAGGTGCTGCCCGACGGGGTTGCCTTCGTCGACGAGCACGGCCTAATTCGTTACGCGAACGAGCGCCTCACGGTCCTGACTGGCTACACGCGCGACGAACTGGTCGGTCAGGCCGTCGAGATGCTCGTGCCGTCGCGGGAACGAGATGCACACGTCGTACATCGTGGCGAGTACGCCCGGGACCCGAGCGCGCGGGAGATGGGGAACGACCTGAATCTCATACTCTTGTGTCACGACGGCAACGAACTCGCGGTTGAAGTCGCCCTCTCGCCCCTCACCCTTGATGGCAAGGAGTGGGTTGTAGCGATGATCCGCGATGACCGCGCCCGGAGGGCAGCAGAGCAAGTCCGCACTGAGTTCGAACTACATGCGCTGGCCACCGCCGAGGCGCTCTCGGAGAGCGAGCAGCGCTTCCGCCTCGCGTTCGAGAACAACGTAGCCGGCATGGTATTCGCCGATCTCGAGGACAAGATCCTGGCAGTCAACGACGCCTTCTGTCAGATGGTCGGACGCACTAGGGAGGAACTGCTCGGGCACGACTCGACTCCATTCACCTATCCCGAGGACCTGGGCATCAGCGAGGAGGCCAACCGACGCGTGACCTCCGGTGAGACCGATCAAGTGAGTTATGCCAAGCGCTACGTGCACAGGGACGGGCGGGTGACGGTCGCCGAGGTGCACAGGTCCACCGCCCGCGACCCCGAAGGAAGGACGCTCTACTTCGTCATGTCTGAGCGCGACATCACCCAGGAGCGGGCGCTCACCGCCCAGCTCTCCCACCAGGCGCTGCACGACCCGCTCACGGGACTCGCCAACCGTGTGCTCTTTGAAGACCGGCTCTCACAGGCGCACGAGAAGGTCGTTCGCCAAGGCGGGCTCAACGCAGTGTTGTTGGTGGACCTCGATGACTTCAAGGGGGTGAACGACACCCTCGGCCACTTCGTTGGCGATAAGTTGCTTGTGGCGATTGCGCGCCGCTTCGACCAGGTAACTCGCTCCTCGGACACGCTGTGTCGCTTCGGTGGCGACGAGTTCCTCTACCTGGCCGAGGGACTGACCTCCCCGGCTCAGGCCGAGCAAGTAGCCAAACGTCTTCTTGGTGCGCTCGCCGAACCGTTCTCCATCGCTGGGGCGCACCTCGCACAGCACGCGAGCATCGGGGTCGTGGTCTGTGACGCAACGAGCACGGACTACACCGAATCGATCCGGGACGCCGACGTCGCCATGTACGAGGCCAAACGCGAGCGCAAGGGCCACCATGTTCTCTTCGCTCCCAGCATGCGCGAGCAGGCGACCAGCCGCTTCGCGCTCTTGCAGGAGTTGCGCCAAGCTCTTCAAGCCGGTGAGATTTCGATGCACTACCAGCCCATCGTCGATCTCGCCACGACCGAGGTGGTCGGTTTCGAGGCGCTGATGCGCTGGCAACACTCCGAGCGGGGATGGGTGCCCCCCGACGTCTTCATACCGCTGGCCGAACAGAGCGAACTCATCTTGGAGCTCGGCGCCTTCGCATTGCGCGAGGCCATGAGCGCGGCAAGTTCCTGGGAACGTACAGGTGCTCGGACCGGCCGACCCTACGTCACGGTCAACCTCTCCGCACACCAGTTTCACGACCCGGGCCTCGTATCGATTATTGAAGGAGTCTTACGCACGAGCGGACTTATCCCAGAACGCCTCATCATCGAGATCACCGAAAGCGTGACCCTGCTCGACGTCGCTGAGACGTTGGGCGTGATTGAACACCTCAATCACCTCGGGATTGCCATTGCGCTCGACGACTTCGGCACCGGGTACACCTCGCTCTCCTACCTCGCGCTGCTGCACCCGAAGATCATCAAGATCGACCGTTCCTTCGTCAGCCCACCCCAGCAGAGCGCCCGCAACGACACGCTCCTCGAGACGATCGTCTCGCTGGGAAAGAAACTCAACGTGACCCTGCTCGCCGAGGGGATCGAGACGCGGGCACAGTTCGAGCGCCTGCGCCTCCTGCGCTGCGAGTTCGGCCAGGGCTACCTCTTCTCACCCGCCGTACCAGCCGACGAGGTGGAGGCCCTGCTCGCCCGCCTGCCGGCTAACTGGGGGTAGAGGGTCGACACTGTCACCCTGCACTTGAACCCTTCAATGGAGCGAGTACGCCTCAGTCGTAGCGACAGTGCTCTTCAGGATTGGCTCGTGATGGGGGCATCCCCTGTATCGAGGCACACGCGAACTGCATCGCGGAGGGCGGTCGCATTGTGGAGGTTCACTCCTGAATTGACTTGACCGGACTGGTAGGCCCACTGGTAGGGCCGGTGGGGATTGAACCCACGACCGAGGGATTATGAGGGGCACGCCAACCGTGCGCAGCGATTTTTACGTCCACTCGGTGCTTTCTAGTCCGCTCAAAAGTCCGTCAATATACCCCACTGTCCGCTCCTTCTATGGATTGGAGCAGCAAGGGAGTAGCAACCATAGTTTGCCGGGGGTAACTGGATCGGGGATCCGACGTGACTCTGCAAACTTTCACTAGCGGCTGGTCGGCTGAGTCCGCTTGATGTCGGAGACCTGACGTGGCCGATCTGGTGAGCGGTTCTCGCCGGCACCCGCGGTAGTTGCGGTGCCAGCCCCGGCACGAGTTGATCAGATGGTTCGTGCGACTGGTCTTTGGGTAGTGAGCATCTGCGATGCGGATCAACTCCAGCAAGCAAAAACAGCCGATTCGTGCACCTCATCTCTCGGCTGTGTCTCAAGACGTGCCTCCGATTCCCGCCGGTGCGGGTCGGTCGAATTGTGAAAGGATGCCCCGAGAGGTTCCAGGACGGACTCTTTTCGGAGCGTAACGATGAAGACTCTCAAGATCGCAATGATGGCGTTTGGAGTAGGTGCAGCACTCCTGGCCCTAACAGTCACCCCAGCATCCGTGGCCTTCGCTTCGACCGCTGGGAGCGTGACGTCAACTCACGTGCCATCGGAAGCGCCTATCACCGCTGGTCCATCGCGTAGCGAATGTCTCACTCCAGATTTCGATGACACTGGGCTCGCAGCCCTTCAGGCCGCAGTCACAAGTTTCGATACTCTAACCAACTCGACCGTAACGTGCGTCTCGGCGTACTTGAATGGTGCGCCGACGTGGGCCGACTGGGAATCTCCGTGGATCACTGCTCCGTCGTACGGGTACACCTCGTGGGTTGCAGAAGAGCCGCAAAGTCGCCAGCTCGTATTGCAAGTGGACTTGATTCCCAACAGCCTCGAAGATGAAAATGACCCGTTGGGTTGGGAGCAGTTGTGCGCGGCGGGCGACTTCGACTCCTATGCCACCGAACTCGGCACGAACCTTGTCACCGCCGGTCTACAGGACTCGGTCATTCGTCTCGGCGCGGAAATGAACGGTACGTGGGAGGCGGACTTCATGGGCACCACTACACAAGAGCAGACCTTGTGGGCGACGTGCTTTGCCAACGAAGTAACCGCGATGCCGCAAATCCTCCAGGGCCCGAGCCAACAGCAACCTCAATTTGTTTATAAGTACAAATTGGGAGCGGTGTGGCGCCGAATGCGCTACCTTCGGCGCTGGTCATTCGCAACACTCCAATAATTGGCAGTGCGACCAGTCCTGCGGCGACGAGACGCCACGTGTGAAGGCGGGATAGGCGGCGCATGTTGCGAACGATACCAGCCTGCCCTTTTGGCAACAATGGCAGGTCTCTTCGTGGGATTAGCGACGTGGCATCGGCTCGCGACGCGGGAGATTGTTTGTAGGGCGATTATTGCTTAGGTATGCGCGGCGCTCTACGTTGAGTGTGACGACTTAGATCGAAAGAGAGGATCGATGACATTTACTAACTGGGGATTTGGAACTGACACGACGGCCACGGGCGCTTTCCCGTGGGTACGAGTCGCGGACCCGAAGCGACAGATCTGCAACTAACCATTGGGGGTAACACAATTTGCCGAGTGACCGGTTCCTTCGCCCCAAGTCGACGCGGTTTTCTCTATCTGACTACGCGAAGCACAGACCCGTTCCGCGCGTTCATTTCGATGACCGAGTTTAAGTTCGTCACCCACACCGCTTCGCGCGTCAACGCAATTCCCTTCAGAGCATTGGCTCCATAGTGAGTCGGAGGATTGACGTTCAGCTCCGTCGATCCGCTCAAAGGGTTGATTTTGGTCGCAGATTTGAAGTCATCTATCCATATATTCGAATTACCAACGGCTATACCTTCCAGGACGTTGAATGCAGCCGATTTGAAATCGAAGGATTTCACCAGTACGCCACTGGAAATGTTTATCTCGCTGAGAATATATCGACCCTCGACCCAAATGTCCGAGCCAAGAATCGCTAACGAATCGGGATGACCGAGTCGTCCTCCCTTTCCAAATAAATGAATGAAGGTCCCATTGCTCGCGTCGAGCTCGGTCATCGAGTTATCTCGCCCATTAGTTACAAAAACCCTATTCTTGGCCACCGCAATTGCGAGTGGGCCCGCGAATTTACCCTTCTGTGCTCCTACGACACGAATCAGTCTTCCGTTAACTGCGCTGAGTTCGGTGACACTGTCATTGTTTGAATTTGCCACCCACACATCCGACCCACTGACTGCGATCGCAACAGGAAAACTGAAGTGGTAAATCTCAGCTCTGATGATCCGGAGGAGTTTCCCATCAAGAACGCTGAATTCTAAGACTTCATTGTTCGAGCTGTTCGCCAGCCACAGGTCTGATCCACTCACTGCCATTGCATCTGGTCCAATAGTCCACTTGTGCCCGAGACGAGCACTAAATGCTCGCACTAGAGAGCCGGTTGCGACGTTGAGTTCGACTACCAACGCGTGGCCTGAGTCATTGGCGATCCAAAGATGTGATCCACTCTCAATGATCGATGATGCTCCATCCAGTGGAACATTTCTCAGCGTCGCTGCCGATGTGACAGTCATTTGGGACAGCGAGAGGAGAATACAGGCCACAAGCGCAAGCAAGAATTGAATTCTCTCGGCTAACCACGAGCGACTTCGCATTGAGACCTCTCTTCTCGAATCAGTGCGCTTCGTTCACTAATCTCGGATCGTCCACGCATAGTTGCCACTTAAGGCCGTTGCATGTCAGCGGTCATACGCTACTCCGCTTTCTTCGGCTTTTTACCAGCAGCCTTCGTAGGGCCGTCACATACGCCGAGGATTTCACGGCCGCTTGTTGCATTGTCATCTCTCTGCAAAGACGCTGATGATATTCGACCGGAGTTGTAAATGGATTATTTAGATCTGTATTGACATTACAAATGGTTGTGAAGCTAGTGTGCCGGGAAAGGCGCATGTCGAATACTCCGGGAGGAACGCGTGAAACTAAAAGTTGGCGGAGCCAGCCATCCAAGTGGATTTCCTTTTGCGAATCTTGGGAGAACCATTGGCCTGATGCGCCGCAAGGACTTGCTCTTGAGATTAAGCCGGTCGACGTGGGCTGCAATGATAGTGGTGTTCACGCTGTCTCTCGGATTCGTTGTAGGAACGTCGCCCGCAGGAGCGTCGCCATCTGGAGGTCTTCCTAGCGGGATAACAGTTACTCCGGGTGCACCGTTCGGGCCTGCTCCCGGGGCGAGTGGAGCTCAACCGCAGATAGGGACGATCTATTGCAAAACCACGATCATAAATTTGGAGTGGCAGACCCAAGGCTGCATTCAGTACATAAGTTCTAGCGAAATCGAGACCGAAGGCTGGCTCGAACAAGGACCTTCCTATACCGGGCATCAAGAACTGACGACGCTCCCCCCCGGCAGCATCGACATGAATTATGGCCAAAATGCGTCGTATGTGGCGGGTGGCGCCGCCAATGAATATAACGTTACTGGACCCGCTGGCACCTTTCCGGTAAACGATATCTTCTGCGTAACTGTGTGGCGGAATGCTGGCGGAGGCACGTACGAGAATATGGTTTACGTTTGCGATCAGGCGGTGCCTTAAGACGCAAGTGACATCACCTAACGGAATCCTTCAGGGGCTGAAGGTCCGTTTAACAGGAAATTGAAGTTGGTAAGTGGTCTACTGAACCTGTGTTCTGCGCAGTTCACCCCACTCTGCGATTGCCTTGGTTGAATGTCGTATAAAAGTCAAGGGTCAGGTTTAGAGAAGATCTCGCTTTAAGGCGTCAAAGACTTGTCCCGCCACAATTCTCTTGAGGCACGCCCTCCCTTGTGAGTCCGACACGGACAATGATCGGTACCCTCACGCGGCTGGGGAGCACTTTCTCATTGACTGGGACCCCAATGCCTGTAAGGGCGCCTACCCGTACGCAGACTTCTACCCCGGTAATTCGTACGTCGATATCGTGGGTCTCGACCTCTACGACGTAGATTGCAATACTCCAAATACGTCAGAGACCTTTTCGACACTCGCCAATGAGCCTTTTGGGCTCACAGACTTTGAGGAGTTCGCGGCCACACAAGGAAAACCCATGAGCTTTCCTGAATGGGGACTGTCGAACATCCCTTCCGGGGACGATCCCGGTTACATCGACGGTATGGGATCAACTGTCGCAGACGGGGACTTCGCCTTCGAAACCTATTTCGAAGGAGCAGGCACAACCTCTACGACCGTGCCACTCGGAACTAGTACGACGCCGCTATCTCTCGCCGCGTATCAACAGTGGTTCGGCACACCGTCACCGACTGTCGCGACCATTTCGGGAATCGTCACGGCGGTCGGTGGTGGTGATCTCGTGGGTATCTGCGTAGAAGCGTTCCTCAACGGCACTGAAATTGCCGCCTCAGCTCCGACCGCTGCCGATGGCACGTATACGATTTCCGGCTCTTCGGATATCCGCGG
>PLON01000045.1 GCA_003142095.1 Acidimicrobiaceae bacterium
TTCACCATGCGAGACCTTCGCCGTTTTTATCCTCCCGACCGCGAAGTGCTGAAGGGTATCAATCTCTCCTTCTATCCCGGCGCCAAAATTGGCGTGATCGGCGCCAATGGGTCCGGCAAATCGTCGCTGCTGCGTATCATGGCCGGCCTCGATGACGGCTTCAGCGGCGAAGCGCGGCTCACCCCCGGTTTCAGCGTGGGCTATCTGTCCCAAGAGCCGCACCTCGACCCCACGAAGGACGTCGTGGGCAACGTCGCCGACGGCGTGGCGGAACAACGGGACCTTCTCGCGCGATTCAACGAAGTCTGTGCCGCGATGGGCGATCCCGAGGCGGACTTCGACGCGCTCTTGAGCGAGCAGTCCGACCTTCAGACGAAAATCGACGCGGCGAACGCGTGGGACCTTGAGCGCACGCTCGACATCGCCATGGAGGCACTGCGCCTTCCGCCGCCCGACGCGGACGTGTCCACATTGTCGGGAGGCGAGCGTCGTCGCGTCGCACTCTGCCGGTTACTCTTGTCGAAGCCCGACCTTCTTTTGCTCGACGAACCCACCAACCACCTCGACGCGGAATCAGTGGCGTGGCTGGAGCGAACACTCCAGGAGTACAGCGGCACGGTGGTCGCCATCACCCACGACCGGTACTTTCTCGACAACGCCGCTCAGTGGATCCTCGAACTCGATCGCGGTCATGGCATCCCGTGGGAGGGGAATTACTCGTCGTGGTTGGAGCAAAAACAGGCGCGACTCGCCGCCGAAGAGAAGGCCGACAAGGTGCGCCAGGCGTCGCTCGAGCGCGAACTCGAATGGATCCGACTCTCGCCGCGTGCTCGTCAAAGCAAGGGCAAGGCCCGACTCAGTACCTTTAACCAGCTCGTCGCGGAGTCCGAATCGGCCGATCGACGCGCCGACAAACTCGAAATTGCGATTCCTCCCGGGCCGCGCCTCGGCGACGTTGTGGTGAACGCCGATGGACTGACGAAGGGCTTCGAAGATCGTCTACTGATTGAGGACCTCAGCTTTTTGCTGCCCCCTGGCGGGATCGTCGGGGTCATCGGTCCGAACGGCGCGGGAAAGACCACGCTCTTTCGCATGATGGTGGGTCAAGAGAAACCTGACGCCGGCACCATCGACGTGGGCTCGACCGTGCAGTTCGCCTACGTCGACCAGTCGCGCGACACCCTGAACGCCGAGAACACCGTCTTTGACGAGATCAGCGGCGGACAAGAACACATGGTTGTCGGATCACGCGAGATCCACGCGCGCGCCTACGTCGCCAGTTTTGGCTTTAAGGGAAGCGACCAGCAAAAGATGGTTGGCGAAATCTCCGGAGGCGAGCGCAACCGCGTGCAGTTGGCGAAGGTTCTGCGAAGCGCTGGCAACGTGTTGCTCTTGGACGAACCGACCAACGACCTCGACGTCGACACGCTGCGCGCTCTCGAAGATGGCTTGCTGACTTTTCCAGGCTGCGTCGTCGTCATCAGCCACGATCGCTGGTTTTTGGACCGCATCGCCACGCACGTTCTCGCCTTCGAGGATGACGCGGTGGTGCGATGGTTTGAGGGCAACTTTTCGGACTACGAGGCGGAGCGCCACAAGCGCCTCGGCATTGACGCCGATCAGCCTCACCGTCTGCGCTACAAGCCCATCACCCGTTGACCAGGGCCTAAGGTCGTTCCGTGGCGAAGACAAAGACGGATTACTCCACGTATCTACGGATCAACGACCTCTTGAAGTTGCAGGTTCCCCTCACCGACAACGCGCCTGACGAACTGCTCTTTATCGTCGTGCACCAGTCGTACGAGCTGTGGTTCAAAGTGATGATCGACGAACTGACGCGCTCGGCCACGGTACTGCACGAGAACGAGCCCTGGCGCGCAACGACGCACTTGCGTCGAATGGTCGAGGTCGAAGAGTTGCTCCTCACGCACTTGCGTCTCCTCGACACGATGTCGCCCGAAGGTTTTTTGCGGTTTCGTGATCCGCTTGATCCGGCCTCGGGATTCCAGTCGTGCCAGTTTCGCGCCATTGAGTTCTTAAGTGGCGCGGGCCACGCGGCGGCGTTGAACTACGACTTCTTCGACGAGGAACAACGTGCGTGGCTCGCCCAGATATCCGAACAACCCAACGTGTGGTCAGGATTCGAACGGTCACTGCGCGTCTCGGTCGGTGCGACGGAGAACGACGATCTGTTGGACCTCGTGCGGGCGCTCTACATGGCCCACGACAGCGCGCAGCTGACCGCCTTACACGCGGTCGCGGAGCTACTGATCGATCATGACGAGAATTTGGCGCTGTGGCGCTACCAACACATGCTGATGGCGGCGCGACAGATCGGTCGGCGGCCCGGAACCGGGGGCAGCGCCGGCCTCGCCTACCTCGACACCACCATCGAACGCCGCTTCTACCCCGTGCTCTGGGAAGTGAGGTCAATCCTGTGACGACTCGCGACGAGTGCCTCGCCCTCGACGCCGCTGACACGTTGGCGCCGCTCCGCGAAGAGTTCTCACTGAACGACGGCGAGATCTACCTGGACGGAAACTCGCTGGGTCCCGTGTCAAAAGCCGTGTCGACTCGCGTGAGCGACGTGATCGAGCGCCAGTGGGCAAAAGGTCTCGTGCGCAGCTGGAACGACGCCTCGTGGATGGACCTGCCGACGAGGCTTGGCGACCGTATCGCGCCGCTCATCGGGGCGAAACCCGGAGAAGTGCTGGTCGCCGACACGCTCACGATCTTGCTCGCGAAACTGATCGGCGCCGCTCTCGAACAGCGAACCAATCGCGACGTCGTGCTCACGGACGCCGTGAACTTCCACTCGGACCTCTACATCGTCGAGGCGATGGCCAAACGAGCCGGTCGACCAATTACCGTGAAGGCCATCAACCGCGACGATCTCGCGAGTGAACTGAGCGCCGACGTGGCCCTCGTGATGCTGACCCACGTCGACTTTCGATCGGGCGAGATGCTCGACCTGGCGGGCATTACGGACCAAGTCCACCGGGCGGGTTCGCTCATGCTGTGGGACTTCGCCCACTCCGCCGGCGCCGTACCACTCGACGTCGATGGGGCCAACGTCGACTTTGCGGCGGGTTGCGGATACAAGTACCTGAATGGAGGACCAGGCTCGCCAGCCTTTCTCTACGTGCGCAGCGCGTGGCAAAACTTCCTCCAGAATCCGCTTCCCGGATGGCTCGGTCACGCGCGGCCCTTTGACTTTGAACCGACGTTCGTAGCGGCCGACGGCATTCGATCGTTCATCACGTCGTCGCCCTCGATCGTGGCGCTCGCGGCACTGGACGGTGCCCTCGACGTCTTCGATTCCGTGTCGATGAGCGACCTGCGCACGAAGAGCCTGCAACTGACGGATCTCTTTCTCGAACTCGTCGAAGCGCGACTGCCCGGCGTCTTTGACGTGGTGACGCCGCGCGAACACGAGAAGCGGGGAAGTCACGTGGCGCTCGCTCACCCCGACGCGTACGGCATCATCCAGGCGCTGATCGCTCGTCGCGTGGTGGGCGACTTTCGCGCGCCCGACCTCGCGCGATTCGGCTTCACGCCTCTCTATCTCCGATTCGTCGACGTCTACGACGCCGTCGAAATCCTCGCGAACGTCCTGGAGACCGGTGCCCACCGCGACCCGACCTTTGCAACCCGTAATCCCGTTACCTGACGCGCCCCAACCTCTTTGATCAGGAAGTTCCGTATTTCCACGTCCCGGAACTTGACAAACGATAGTTAACGATATATCGTTATAGTCACAAACCTATCGAAAGGATACGTTTATGACACCCCGAGATCATTCGGAACACTCGCCATCGAGGCGAGGCAGGAACACGGAAGGTAGTGACGGCAATCTCTTTGGAGCACGCTCCGGAGACCGCCGACGCCACGGACCGCACCGCGGCGGACGCCGCGAAGAAGGTCGAGAGCGTGAGTTCTCGACTCGCGGACGGGGTCGCGGTCGTCGCGGCGACGTTCGCATCGCCATATTGGCGCTGCTGAACGAGCGGCCCATGCACGGCTACGAGATGATGCAGGAACTGGACGACCGGACCCAAGGTCTATGGAAGCCCAGCCCCGGATCGTTGTACCCGGCGTTGCAGCTTCTCGAAGACCAGGGGCTCGTACGCTCCGAAACGACCGACGGTCGTCGTCAGTTCACGCTGACCGACGCCGGTCGCACGGAACTGAGTTCACGACCGCGCGCCACTGCGCCGTGGGAGTCGATGGTCCACGACGCTGACCAGGGCGACATGGCGCTGCGCGCTGCGTTGCACCACGTCGCCGTGGCGGTTCATCAAGTCGCCGAAGCCGGCACGCCCGAGCAGAAGGAACGCGCTGACGCATTGCTCAAAGAGCTGCGACGTCAGATGTACCTCTTGCTCGCCGAGTCGCTCGCCCCGCGCGACGAGACTCCGACGGCTTAGCCGTCCGCAAGGAGTTGAAAGGCCGGGCCCGATAGGGGCCCGGCCTTTTAGATTCTGCGGCGACGTATGTTGCGCCAGGCGAGCATTCCCAGCATGTAGAGCGTGCCGAGAACGAGGAGCACAAAGAGCACGGGCCCGGCCAGGCGAACTAACCACTCGAATCCCGCGACAAAACCGCTCACACTGTCGTGCCATGCCTTGTTGAGTCCCGACCGACTCGTCGACGCGGTGTGGTGACCGGGTGTCGCCACATTCACCGTGAGATTGGCGTAGGTCGTCTCGTGGTTGAGGACGTTGAGTTGGCCCTGATCCTGTTCAATCTGGCTCTGGATTTGGTTGATCTGATTCTGGACGGCGAGGATGCCGCTGATCGAAGTGGCGCGCGTCATGATCTTCAGGTATTGGTTCAAACTCACCTTCAGGGCATCGATGCGAGCCTGAAGGTCGACGTACTGACTCGTCACGTCATTGGAGCTCGTCACAACGGACGTGGTGTGTCCGATCTCTTGTACCTGGGCCACCAAGAGCTTGAACGACGCCTGCGGCACTTCCAAGACGATGGTGCCCGACGAGAATGATCCGTGCGCGCGCGATCCCATCGCGGCCTGGGAGCTGTCGACGAATCCATGATCGCGCCCCGCGAGCGAAGACAGTTTGTTGAATGCGGATTGGACGCGGCCGCTGGCGACGGTAACGGCGATCGTACCAGTTGATTCAATCTTCTCTGACGTGGTGGAGTTCGATGCCGATGTCCCTTGAATCGTTTTCGAGTTGGTACTGACGAAACCGCGCCCGGAAAGTGTCGTCTCGGACAACGGTGTTCCAGCAGAGGTTGTGCGCGGGGGCAGTTTCGCGGCGGCGCCGTGCACGATTGTCCTGGGTTTAGCGCTCTCGTGCCCGGCGAGCGGTACCCCCACCGCGAGCGCGACCACGAGCGCCGCCACACCCATGAACATGTGGCGTGCACGACCCGGCTGGCGAATAATGCGCGTCACACCGGCAACCGGCGCCTGCTCGTCTTCACGCATCTGGTCCACAATGCGCTGGGCCGCTTCGCTGGACACGTCGAACGCGTCGGCCGTCTCTTTAAGGGCTGACACGAGCACTGCTTCGTCGATCATGGTCATCCGCTGACCTCCTCACTGTTGGGGTCGGGCGCACTGTCGCGTAGAGCGGGGTGATCGGCCAGACGACGACGCGCTTCGTGCAGACGAGATTTGACGGTGCCCGGCTTTCGCCCAATGGCGATAGCGATCTCTCGCTCGTTCAACTCGGCGTAGTAACGAAGAACGACCACCACACGCAGGTGCACGGGCAGGTCCTTCAAGGCGCGCGTCACGTCACTGGTCGCGGCAAAGCGATCGGTTGTGTCGTTGTCGGCGAGTGTCGCGTCGAGGTCGTGCTCAGGGTCGTGACGTTCACGGCGAGGGATCTCCTGGCGCAGCTTGGAGTTGCAGGTATTAACGACGACGCGATAGAGCCAGGGGCGAACGCTGGTCTCTTTCGCGATGGCGTCGCGAAACTTCCATGCGCGAAGGAACGCCTCTTGCACCGCGTCTTCGGCGTCGGCACGGTTTCCGAGGATGAGGTACGCGGTGCGCACGGACTGCGGATAGCCCTCTTCAAGCCACTGCGCCAGATCGTCCACGCTGGTAGATCCTTTCACGCGACCCCGATCGGATTCCCCAGTGCAGATGTGCCCACACCTATAGAGACGCGCCGCGTATCAGAAAGGTTCGCGGAATTTTCTGGGAATCTGCGCTCGCGGCTGTCCCGCGCGAGTAAAAGGGTTACATAGCAAGGAGGCACGGTGGGAACGACGATGAAAGCGTGGGCGGTCTCGACGCCCGGACCTATCGACTCGGGACCACTCGTCCCGGTCGAGCGAGAGATACCCGAGCCGGGTCCCCGCCAGATACGACTGCGCGTACTGGCGTGCGGTGTCTGTCGGACGGATCTGCACTTGGCGGAAGGAGACGTCGCACCGAGGCGCCCACTCGTGATCCCCGGCCACGAAATAGTTGGCGTCGTCGACGCACTTGGCGCCGGGAGTGAGAGGTTTACTGTGGGCGATCGAGTGGGCGGCGCTTGGCTCGCGCGCACATGCGGTCGCTGTCGATTTTGCGTGAGCGACCGGGAGAACCTGTGCGTTGCGCCGACGTTTACCGGTTGGGATATCGATGGCGGCTACGCGCAGTTCGTTGTCGTTCACGAAGACTACGCCTACGAGCTACCTGACCAATTCGGCGACGTCGAAGTCGCACCGCTTTTGTGTGCCGGCATCATTGGCTACCGTGCGTGGCGCCTGACGGAGTTGCCTAAGAACGGTCGGCTGGGCATCTACGGTTTCGGCGGTTCGGCCCACTTGACGGCCCAGGTAGCGATCGCGGAGGGAGCGACGGTGCACGTGCGTACCCGTTCACCAAAGGCCCAGGAGCTGGCTCTCTCGCTCGGCGTGGCGAGCGTCGGAAACACTGACGATCCGTTACCCGAGCCGCTTGACGGAGCAATACTCTTCGCGCCCGTTGGATCAATCGTGCCAACGGTCCTCACCTCGCTCGATCGCGGCGCCACGCTCGCGATTGCGGGGATCTACCTGAGCGACGTTCCTCCACTCAACTACGAGCGTCACCTCTTCTACGAGCGACGCGTGCGCAGTGTGACCGCCAACACTCGTCACGACGGTCGTGACTTTCTCGATGCCGCTGTTGTCGATGGCATTCGCATCACGACCGAGCAGTATTCGTTCGCTGAGGCGGACCGGGCACTGAGCGACCTCGCCCACGATCGGATCACGGGAGCCGCCGTTCTGGTGGACTTTGACAAGTGAGGACCGTCGTCCGTCCTTAGTCCCTACCGTCGAGCGTCGACGTCGACGACGTAGTGCGGCGCGTTCTCGACGGTCCGTCAAGCGATGATGGCGAACGACTGGTCGACCTGGGATTTGACCGCTCCTCTTCGCCGGTGAGAGCGACTACGAGAAAGTGACCGACGCGCTGCAAAGGGTGATCGCCGCTCTTTGACATGGGGCGACCTACTTACGGTACGAGAAGAAGCCTTGACCGGACTTGCGACCCATGAGTCCCGCTTGGGTCATGCGTGAGAGCAGTGGTGGCGGGGCCAAGTGGGACTCTTTGAACTCTTCGTAGAGCGAGTCAGCGACGGCGAGCGTCGTGTCGAGTCCGATGAGGTCCGTCAGAGCGAGGGGACCCATGGGGTGAGCACAACCCACGACCATGCCGGTGTCAATGTCCTCGGCACTGGCGAATCCCGACTCGAGCATGCGGATCGCCGACAATAGATACGGGATGAGGAGGGCGTTCACCACGAAGCCGGCCCGGTCGGGCGAGGTGATGACCTTCTTCTTCAACGAGTCCGTCGCGTACTCGCTCGTGCGGGCGGTGGTTTCGGGACTTGTGAGCAGTGACGAGATCAGCTCGACTAGTCGAAGGACGGGCACTGGGTTAAAGAAGTGCATGCCGATGACTTGCTCGGGTCGCTTCGTCGCCATGGCCAGTTTGATGATGGGAATCGACGAGGTGTTCGTCGCCAGTATTGCGCCGGGATCGACGACAGCAGCATCGATCTTTCGAAAGACGTCCAATTTGAGATCTTCGTTCTCGGCAACGGCCTCGATGACCATCTCCCGATCGGCGAGGTCTGCAAAGTCGATCGAATACAAGAGATTCGCGCGAAGGCGCGTGGCGTCCTCGTCGCTCATCTTGTTGGAGCCGACGGCGCGCGAGATTGACGCTTCGATGCGATCTTGTCCGCGCTTGAGCGCATCGTTGTCCGACTCAATGACCGTTACAGATGCGCCGGCACGAGCCGTGACTTCTGCAATACCCGAGCCCATAAGGCCACAGCCCACGACGCCAATACGTTCCATTGGGACCTCCTCGAGTGTCGCGCACGCGTCACCCGGAGGATGAGTCTAGAGCCAAGGCCCTGAAGGGAATTTCACCCGAATCGGATGGCTACGATGGTTCAGTTAGACGCCAAGACGTCACATCACGAAGGAGTCCGGTCATGGACACGGTCAACGTCATAGTGGAAATTCCACGTTTCAGCCAGAACAAGTACGAGTACGACCACGAGAACGACACGATCAAATTGGATCGCCACCTGATTGTCGCTATGGGATATCCCGCGGAGTACGGATTCATCCCGGACACGTTGGGCGGGGACGGCGATCCACTGGACGTCCTCGTGATTACCGAATTCCCGACGTTTCCGGGCTGTCTCATCGAGTCGAAGATCCTCGGCATGTGCATCATGACTGACGAGAATGGCCGCGATGAAAAACTCATCGCCGTGCCGGCCTATGACAAGAAGTGGAAGTCGGCGACAGATATCACCGACGTGCCCGACGAGATCCTCGACCGGATTCGCCATTTCTTCACCGTCTACAAAGATCTGGACGAAGGCAAATGGGTCAAGGTCGAAAACTACGTCGGTCGTGAAGAGGCGTTGAAGGAGCTCGAGGCCGCGCGCGGCCGTTACGTGAAGTAAGTGAGAGCCGTGAACTCTTGAGGATCCGGTATTCTGAGGGTGAGCGTTTTCGCTCCGGCGCTCTTTCAGGGCCCGAGCCTGGCGAAACCAGAGACCCCGAAAGTACGATCAACCGTGAACACTGAACAGTTTCCCGAATCCCTGCAGCCGGTACTGCGCGCGTTTCGTATCGACTTCAAGCCTCTTACCCCACCGTCACCGATTCGGTTGCTTTTTGCAACCATCGTCGCGATGGCGGGATCTCTTCTCGCCGATTGGCTGCTCGTCAAGCTCGGCACGCACGTTTTTCCCTCGACGCGCGGTTTCGTGCACTTTCAATTTGACGATTACGCCAGGTTGACCATCATCGGTGTCGCGATCGCCTGCGCTGGGTGGCCCCTCGTGACGACGCTGACGTCACAGCCGCGTCGACTCTTCTTGCAGGCCGCAGTTGCCATCACCATTGTCTTGCTTGCCCCCGACGCGTATATCTGGCACAACGGCGCGAGCGGCAAGGCAGTCTTCGTACTTATCTGGATGCACGTCGCGATCGCCATCGTCACGTATAACTCGCTGGTCCACCTGGCCCCAGTCGGTCGCACTCGACGTCGGCAGCGCGCCCGACACGCGCGCTAGGCGCCGTGCTCTTCACCTTGATCCCGGTTGCGCTCATTTGCTAATATCTAGTACTTCCATAGAAAAAAAGGTAATTCCCGCAGCGGGCGCAGTAGCCGCGGTTTACCTCATCCTTCGAGACGCGCGACGAGAGAGAACATGTCCACGGCCTTAGCAACCCCACCGCCGGCGTCGCGATCACGGTGGCGACGACTGCGCTCTCGACTGGGCCTCGGGTTGCTCGCGGGCGGCGGCGGGGCGCTCATTGTGGGCTACCTGTCGCTCATTGTCTTGATTCCGATCGCGGCACTTGTCAGCCACGGTCTGTCGATATCGGTCGTCACTCACGGCGCGGGCCTCGCGTTCTGGCGATGGCACGTGTCCATTGGCGTGCGCACGTTCTGGGAAGCCATTACCGCGCCCGGAGCGAAGGAAGCGATCTTCTTATCGTTGTGGCTCTCACTCAGCGTGGCCGCCATTAACGCGGTGATGGGTGTCGCGATTGCCTGGGTGCTCGTGCGCGACAAGTTCTTCGGCAAGGGACTCCTCGAAGCCTCCATTGACCTGCCGTTCGCGCTGCCTACGATCGTGGCGGGCGTGGTGTTGCTCGCCATCTACGGCGTTGATAGTCCCATTCACGTCGACCTGTTCGAGACGTGGATGGGCCTCATGATGGCGTTGCTCTTCGTGACATTGCCCTTTTCGGTGCGCGCCGTGCAACCGGTCCTCGCGTCGCTCGACCTCGAAAGCGAAGCGGCCGCGCGCACCCTCGGCGCCGGCAGCGTACGCACGTTCTTCACCGTGGTACTTCCCTCGATCTGGCCGGCCGTGCTCGGGGGATTCGGGCTGGCCTTCGCGCGGGCGGTCGGTGAGTTCGGTTCCATCTCGCTCATCGCGGGAGGGCTCGGGCGCACCACGACCGCCTCGTACTACGTCTACAACTTGACCCAGGGTTTTCTCTGGACTGACGCTGCGGCGGTGTCGACGTTGCTGTTGGTCCTGAGTCTCGTCATCTTGGTCACCACCAACGTCATCGCCCACCGCTACCAGCGACGGACGCTGTAATGGGGAAGGGTCGTTGGGCACTGCGCGGGGTGGTGATGGCGTATCTCGGCATCCTCATTGGACTACCGGTTGTCTTCATGATTTACAAGGCCCTCGCGCACGGCTTCGGCCCGTTCTGGTCTCAGATCACCCAACCCGGCGCGATCAGTGCGCTGAAGCTCTCGGTGGAGATTGCGGCCATCGCGGTACCGGTGAACACCCTCGTCGGCGTCGGTGCGGCCATATTGATCGCGCGGCACAAGTTCTTCGGCAAGCGCGCCTTCGACACGGTCTTCGACATCCCCGTCGCCGTGTCACCGGTGATCTTGGGCGTGGCCCTCATCCTCGCGTATTCGCGCATCGGCTGGTTCGGAGCCCCTCTCCTTCGCCACGGCATCATGGTTCTCTTCTCCCCGCTCGGGCTGGTACTCGCGACTATGGCCGTGTCGCTGCCCTACGTGCTGCGTTCCATCGTGCCGGTGTTGCTCGAAGTGGGCACCGAGCAAGAGGACGCCGCGCGCACCCTCGGCGCGGGCCGCTTTCGTACGTTCTTTAACGTCACGCTCCCGTCGATCCGCTGGGCCGTTGCCTACGGCGTCGCGCTCACGATCGCGCGCACGCTCGGTGAGTTCGGGGCCGTCCTCGTGGTGTCGGGCAACATCTCCGGTCGTACCCAGACGTTGCCGATCTACATTTACGACGACTGGGACCAGCGATTCGACACGCTGGGCTCGTACTCGGGGGCGTTAGTGCTCGCGCTGATCTCGATGGCCGTGCTGTTAGTGCTCGCAATGCTACGAAAGAGAGAGAGGAGACTTCGTGTCGATCTCGCTTAACAATCTCTCCAAGCGCTACGGATCAACCCACGCGGTCGAGAACGTCAGCGCCGAGATTACCCACGGTTCGCTGACGGCGATCCTTGGACCGTCCGGTTCGGGTAAGTCGACGCTACTCAAGTTGATCAGTGGGCTGGAAGCGCCCGACGAAGGACGGGTCATCATCGACGGGGACGACGTCACCGACGTTGACCCGCGCCATCGCGATATCGGCTTCTGCTTTCAGAGCTACGCGCCCTTTCGTCACATGAACGTGGCGAAGAACGTTGGCTTCGGCCTGAAGGTTCGTAAGCGTCCCGCTGCGGAGATCGACGCGCGCGTGAAGGAACTGCTGGCCCTCGTGAAACTGGACGACAAAGCGTCTCGCTACCCATCGCAGCTCTCCGGTGGTGAGCGTCAGCGCATGGCCCTCGCGCGCGCTCTCGCGATCGAACCCCGCGTGTTGTTGCTGGACGAGCCCTTTGGCGCGCTCGATGCCGTGGTGCGCCAGGAGCTTCGCCAGTGGGTGAAAGTTCTGCACGAACAGATCCACGTGACGACGGTGCTCGTCACCCACGATCAGCAAGAGGCCATGGAAGTGGCGGACCAGCTCATTGTCATGAGCGCGGGCCGCGTCGTGCAGTCGGGTAACCCGCTCGCCCTCTACGAAAGTCCGGCGACGGACTTCGTGCACGAGTTCCTCGGACCATCGACCGTCTTCGGCGGCGTCGTGACGCGACCGCACGACCTCGAGCTGGTGTCGGTCTACGACGGCGCGATGAAGGGCCGCATCACGTCGATCGTCTCACTGGGCTTCGAGGCCCAGGTCACCGTCGAGCTGAGTGATGGCACGACGACCTGGGTGCAGCTCAGCCGCAACGAACTCTCGAAGATGGGACTACGTGTCGCTCTGTTAGTCGGCGTTCGCCGGCGCACCGACGCCGACTTCTAGAGCGCTCAGCTCACCCTTACGCGACCTGTGCGACCCGCGCATCCACGAGGTACCCGCGGCCGCCGCACAGAGGATTGCCGCGAAGTCGAGCGCCGGGTGCAAGCCCGACACGAACGCCTTCTCGATCATCTTCGGAAAGAACTTTCGCCCAAGGATGGTGGTGCGCGCACTGGGTGAGAGTGTGCTTAAGACGTGCGCGCCGAGCAGGTGAGCCATCGGGTTGTACCCGAGGAACGACGCGAAGAGTGTGGACACCGGCGGCAACGACGAGAGCTGGTGGGCTACGGCACTCGACACGCCTTCACCGGTGAGACCGACGTAGAGCGCGTGAGGCAGAGTGCGCGAGAGCCCGATGATCATGAGGGTAAAGAAGATTCCGATGGAGAGGACCTGCCCCGAGTTTTGGAACGTTGAGTTCATGCCCGAGCCCACTCCACGGTGTTCGGGTGGTAGCGAGTTCATGATGCTCGCGCGATTGGGCGCCGCGAACATGCCCATGGAGATACCGTTCACAAAGAGCAACACGCCAAAGATTGGGTACGAGAAGTTGGCCGGCAGGAACTGCAACAGCAAGAACGACGCCGCCGCGCCGGTCATGCCGCCGACGGTGAACGGTCGAGCGCCGTAGCGATCCGAGAGCCACCCACAGATTGGCCCCGATACGAGGAATCCTCCGGTCAAGGGTAAGAGCGCGATGCCGGCCCAGAGTGGGGTGTCGGAGAAGTTATACCCGTGAAGAGGGAGCCAAATGCCCTGAAGCCAGATGACCATGGTGAACATGAGTCCCCCGCGACCAATGGCCGAGAACAACGTGGAGATACTGCCCGCCGTAAAAGCGCGAATGCGAAAGAGGCTGAGGCGAAACATCGGATCCGGCGAGCGCGACTCGATGCGTGCGAAGAAGAAGAGCGTGATGATTCCGATTGCGAGGCACGAGAGCACGAAGGGGCTGGTCCATCCCATGTCGTGCCCGCCGTAGGGTTGGATGCCGTAGGTGATGCCGACCATCAAGGCGATGAGACCGAGGGCGAAGGTGAGGTTTCCGTTCCAGTCGACGTGCGTGTCGCGCTTGGTCGGAACCTCCTTCAACTTCAGATACGACCAGATAGTGCCGAAGATGCCAATCGGCACCGAAATGATGAAGACCAGTCGCCACTCAATTGGTCCGAGCAGACCGCCGAGGATCAGGCCGATAAACGATCCCGCGATCGCCGCGATCTGGTTGATGCCGACGGCCATCCCGCGTTCGTTCTCGGGGAAGGCGTCGGTCAGGATGGCCGTTGAATTGGCGATCAAAAATGCGGCGCCCACTCCTTGGAAGAGTCGCATCACGACGAGCCAGATGCCCGCCGCCGTGCCGCTCATCCATGTGATCGAGAGCAACAACGAGAAGAAGGTGTAGATGACGAAGCCCATGTTGTACATGCGCACGCGTCCGAGCATGTCGCCGAGTCGTCCGAGACTCACCACCAAAACGGCGGTCACGATCATGAACCCGAGAATCATCCACAACAGATAGAACGTGTTGCCCGGTTCCAAGGGGTTGATGTGAATGCCCTTGAAGATGTCGGGCAGCGCTATGAGCACGATCGACGTGTCGATCATGGCCATCAACATGCCCAGTGTGGTGTTGGAGAGCACTACCCACTTGTAGCGATCGGGCTTGGGGGGAGGCGAATTGTGAAGTCGTCGCGCCGTATCGACGCTCACGACGTGAGTTCGCTCAACAACCCGTCCGGGATCGTGTCGAGGCTTTGGAGAATGGCGTTGGCGAGGGCGCGCGCGCTCTCGGGGTCCATTTCAATGGCGGCGCGCGCCGACGGACCGACCGCCGGGTTCAAGAGGTCGATCATGAGCGCGTGGCCGGCACCGAAGTGCACGGGGTGGTCGAAATAGACAATGGCGTTGGTCATTGACGTCCAACCTTCGGCCGTCTTGGCGCTCGCGCGAATGTCAAGCCGTTCAGTTTGGTAGGTGCACACGGAGACCCCTTAAGCGATGGTGCGTGCGAGGAACGTGAATATGTCCTTCCAGCCTTCGACGGCGGCTTCGGGACGGTAACTCGGTCGGTCTGTGGCGAAGAACGCGTGACCCGCACCCTCGAAGGTGCGAAAGGTGAACTCTTTGCCGGCCGCCTTCAAGGCCGCAGCGAGAAGCTCGTTCTGCTCGGGCGAGGGGAACGTGTCCTCGGCGCCGAAGAGGCCGAGTAGCGGGGCCGAGAGATTCCCGGCCTCACCAATGACCGCTTTCACCACCATCGGTGGGTCGTCTCGGTCCACCGCGACGAAGGCGCCGTAGCAGTCAATAACGGCGTTCAGGGGGAGACGACACCCGGAGAGAAAAGACTGACGACCACCGGAGCAGTAGCCAATGACTCCGACGCGTCCGTTCGTATTGTCGAGCGACTTGAGGTGGTTCATGGCGCCTTCGACGTCGCCAATGAGTCGATCGTCGGGCACGCCGCCGAGGTTGCGCGCGGTCGCGGCCGCGTCATCGGGGCTCGCGCCCGGGGCCTCGCGGTAGTAGAGGTTGGGGACGAGTGCGGCGTATCCGTTCGCGGCGAACTTGCGCGCGATTTCTTTGTTGCCCTCGTCGTATCCGGGCATGTGGTGAATGACGACCATCGACCCTACGGCCTGCGCGTCCGTCGGAACGGCGAGATACGCCTCAATTTCGTCGCCTCCGTGGCCAATGATGGTGATCGTGTCGGCGCGTAAGTTGTGCGTCACGTGGTTCCTTTCGGCTAGTCGGTCAAGGACGACCTCAACGGGTAGATGAGTGATGGGGAATTAGTTACTTTAAGTAACTATCTACTAATATTAGCGCATGGCCAAGAAGATCAGCACGTCCGCCGACGGCACGACCCTCGAGCGAGAGTGGGGTCGACTCCGTCGCGGTCACCTCATGCAGCAAGTTCGCGCCTCGAGTAAGTCTGGTCACAGTCCCTTCGAGGTTGAACTCCTGCGCGCCATTGTCGAAGCCGGTGAGATTCGCTCGTCGGATCTCGCCAATCAGTTGTTCGTCACCAAGACCTCGATCAGCCGCTACGTCAACGGCATGCTCGACGAGGGTCTGTTAATCCAGCGTCGTGACCCCTCCGACGGACGCGCCACGCTGCTCCGGGTCTCGGCGTCGGGCCGTCGCGAGTTTGAAGAGCGAGAAGCACGCCGCAGTGCCGTCATTCAAGAACTCTGTCAGGACTGGCCCGCGAAGGACGTCACTGAATTGACGACACTTCTGAAGCGCCTAAACGACGGGGTGCAGAGCGCCCTTACGCGCTCGGCAACGCGCTAGCTACTAATTCGTCGTCTTCCACCAGGGAACGGCGTTCGGCTGTTCCGGTGAAGTAGGCAATAATCCCGGAGACGAGGAGCAACAGCCCCGACACGGTGAGAGCGAGGTTCATCCCGTGGGTGAAGGCGCCGTACGCCGCGCGCACCACCTCGTTGATGATGTGACGGACAAAGGCGCTGGAGTGACGGGTCTCGGCCGCGGCCTTCGACGACGCGCTGCCCGTGATGACGTCGGTGATGATCTCCTGGCGAAAGGAGCGCGGCACCCCGATCTCAATGAGGCGACGCGTGAGGTTGACGGTCAACTGGCCGTTCACAATCGAACCGAGTATCGCGACGCCGGCCACCGCTCCCAGTTCTCGACTGGTGTTGATGGTGGACGCGGCCATACCGGAGTTGGCGGCCGGGATGCTAATCAACGCAGTGGCGTTGATGGGCACGACAATGATCCCAAAGCCAATCCCCGCGAGGCCCATGGTCCAACCCAACGTCGAGAGACCGGCGGTCGGGCTGATGGCGAGGTCCGTGAGCAGGACTCCCACTCCCGCAAGAAAACAGCCGACGGTCATTGGGACGCGCGAACCCACGCGACCAACCCAGCGACCGGTGAAGAGTGAGGCGGCAACCATGCCCGCCAACAGGGGCAAGAAGTCGAGCGCCAACGTGTACGGGCCGACCGAAGCGACGACTTCGAGATAGAGCGCCACGAAGAAGAAGATCGAAAAGATCGCGAAGTAGCTGGTGAACGCGATGACCGACGAGCCGGCGAAGGCGCGATTGCGTACCCAGCGCACGTTCAGCATCGGTTCCTTCGTTCTCGATTCCACGACGAAGTAGATGAGAAAGCTGAGACCGGCAATTGAATAGAGGATCAGAACATTCGAGGAGTAGTACCCCCACGTCTCACCCGCGAT
Source organism: Acidimicrobiaceae bacterium (assembly GCA_003142095.1). GTDB lineage: Bacteria > Actinomycetota > Acidimicrobiia > Acidimicrobiales > RAAP-2 > RAAP-2. The sequence continues at coordinate 16,552 of PLON01000045.1, forward strand.
GGTGGCGAACGTGGCGCACCCGAGGGCGATCGCGGCCAGCACAAAGCCCAGACCGTCGATGCGCCGGCGAATGTCATTGACGCTCTCGGGCAGGGCGATAACGCCCATGATCAGCACAATCCCACCGAAGACGAAGTTGAACCAGAAGACCGATCGCCACGTCCAGAGCCCCACGAGGACACCACCGATCACCGGACCGAGCGCGAGGGCGAGACCCGACACGGCCGCCCACGCCCCGAGGGCGCGCGCGCGAAGACGCTTATCGGGATAGATATGACGGATCATGGACAGCGTGCTCGGCTCGGAGCCAGCCGCACCGACCCCCATGATGACGCGCCCGATAATGAGCTGTGTCGGCGTCTCCGAAAAAGCGCAGACAACCGAGCCGCAGCAAAAGATGGCGACGCCAATCAACATGACACGTTTGCGCCCAAAGTTGTCACCGAGCGATCCACAGATCAGCATGAGGCTCGCGAAAGCGAGGGCGTAGCCGCCGACCACCCACTGCAACTGGGAGACTCCCGCGTGCAACTTGGACTGAACGCTCGTTAAGACGGCGCTCGCGATGGTGTTGTCGAGGAACGTGAGAAAGAGAATCGCGAGGAGCGTCGCAAAACTGAAATGCGCTCTCAGCCCGTGCACAATGGAGGTACGTCGCTCCTGGAGCGTGCGCGTGAGCGCGAACTCAGCGCCGTTGTGCTCCATGTGCTCCATGTGCTCCCTCCACGATGAACTTCCTCATCGCTGCCTTGCGACGTACGAGCCGGTCGAGATCGTACGTGGGGTCACGCCCCTGCGACAAAACTATTTCTTTGCCGGTGCCTTAAAGGCGATGCGAAAGACGGCCGAGTCGCCCCCCGAAATATTGCCGACGCTGACGCCGCAGTCTTTCAGATTGGAGGTCTTCGTTCCGCACGCGCCCGAGCCTTTGCCCGAGCCGATCTTGCCGGTGGAGACTTTGAAGGTCGACTTGGGCAAGGCGCCCCTCTTACTGATGGTGGCGGAAACGGTGTTCAAGATGTTGCAGTTCGACTGGCCCTTCGCCGTGACGAGGCACTCAACGATGTACACGGAGTCGCCCGGCTTGAATCCCGTACCCGATACCTTGACGGATTCGCCGTTGTGCAAGTTGGTGGCCGGCGTGACGACGAGCTTGGGCGAGGCGGCGGCTGACGCGACATTCGCGGCGAGTCCGCTCGAGAGTGCAAGTCCAAGAGCCGCCGCACAGAGCGCGACGCGCGCAACTTTCGTCGAGATCATTCTTCCTCCTTAGTGTTGAACCCGAAGTCTCCGACGGCGCCACGGCCAGTTGCTTCGAAACAACTTCGAATCATCTTCGCTGTCATCGTAGTCACGTTGATCGGAACTCGTTCAGATCGAAACTATCCTTTTTCGCCTGGTAGCACTAGGAATTTTGGTTCAATCGCGAGAACCGCGACGACGAGTTAGGAGTGGTGGTGTGAGCCGGAACCGACGACGAGATCACCTCGCGCGGCGCGGCGGATGGCGCCAAGAATCTCGGCGATCGAGCAGTCTTTACCGATGATTCCGGTACACCCGGCGTCGACGGCCTCGCGCAGAAGATCATCGTCGCCGTTGCCCGAGAGCATCACGACGCGAGAAGTCGGAGACTCCTCCAGCATGGCGCGGATGATATTGACGCATCCCCGGTCGGGCTTGCGATAGTTCAACAGAATGACGTCAGGGTGTTCGCGTTGCAAGACTTCGGCCACGTCGCGATCGGTATTGGCGATTCCCACAAGCGTCAGGTCTCGCTCTTTGGAGATGGAGAGGGCCATGATCTCTGACACCATGATGTGGTCATCAACGACAACCACTCTGGTAGGCAAGGCCGACACGTTTTGCATTGCTACGAAAGGCTAATGAGGATACCATTCGCGAAGTCCGGTGTTGACCGTATTTTGTGGCCGCCGTACTGCAACATTTTTAACGGTTGCTATTTGTATTTCTCATGTGAATACTGACGAGCGTGACGATCGGTTCTTTCTATATTTCGTATGCGTCATTGAAGAAAAAATAGATACTCTGCACACTTAGCGGAGAAAACGAAATGTACAGAGTTGTTGCTATCGAGTCATTGCGACAGTGTTGCGGTTAACGAAAGTCTTCCTGCAGTCGCGCGAGCTCGTCGTTACCGGGACAGAGTTTGTCGTAGGGGAGGCTCGCGAGCGACTCGTCAGGCGTGTGATTGAGTTCGTGTAACTCCGCGCCGGCTTCGTTGACGTACAACACTCCCGTCGCTATTTCGCCACGGCTCTGGCGGTCGCGAATGTACTCTTCCACCTTCATACGATCACCGGGGTCATAGCCCTCGGGCACGGAACGAAAACGCAGCACGCTGCCGTCGTGCATGGTGACGGCCTTCGCGTCGTGGCTCGGAATCTTCTCGCGGATCGGAACGGCGAGCGGCACGAAGTCGGTCTGAACCTCTTTCACTTCGTGTTGACGCATGAACTTGTAACTCTTGGTGGAACTCTCGTGGTCGTTGAAGGTGACGCACGGCGAGATCACGTCGATGAGTGCGAAGCCGCGGTGTGCGACGGCAGCTTTCAGAATCGGGATCAGCTGCTCTTTGTCACCCGAGAAACTCCTCGCGAGAAAGGTCGCGCCGAGAGTCAGGCCGAGCATGATCGGATCAATCGGCGCGAGCAAGTTGGCCTCGCCTTTTTTGGGCGCGGACCCGATGTCGGCTGACGCGGAGAGTTGTCCTTTGGTCAGTCCGTACACGCCATTGTTCTCGATGACGTAGACCATGTTGACGTTGCGACGAATCGCGTGCATGAGATGTCCGAGGCCGATCGAGAGCGAGTCGCCGTCGCCCGAGATGCCGATGTAGGTGAGTTCTCGATTGGCGGCGTTCGCCCCGGTGGCAATGGTCGCCATGCGCCCGTGCGCACTGTTAAAGCCGTGCGCTCCGCGCACGAAGTACGTGGGCGTCTTCGAGGAACAGCCGATGCCGCTCAGTTTCGCGATGCGATTGGGTGGCGTGGAGAGTTCGAAGAAGGCGTGGCTGATCGCCGCCGTGACCGAGTCGTGACCACATCCCGCACACAAGGTCGACATCGCGCCCTCGTAATCGCGCACCGTGAGACCGAGCTCGTTCTTCGGCAGCGGATTAAGGGGAATGAACGGCTTGAGAATTGATGGCATTAGGCGATCTCCATTTGCGTAAGAACGCTGTTGACGACTTGCTGAGCGCTCAGGGGAAAGCCCCCGTAAGCGAGGACTGAGCTCATTTGTTCGGGGGCGGCTCCCGTTTCGATTGCGATCAGACTGCGCAGCTGAGCGTCGCGGTTCTGCTCGACGACGAAGCACCGTTCGTGCGATTCAACAAACTCGCGCACGTCGGCGACGAACGGGAAGCCGCGCACGCGCAGAAAGTCCGCCACGATGCCGCGCTCGGCGAGTTCGTCCAAAGCTTCGCGCACCGCGAGATCGCAGCTGCCAATGGTGATGACGCCCACGGTCGCACCATCGCGTCGCTCGATGATGGGCGAGGGCACGTGCGCAGCGGAAGCGGCGTGCTTCAACTTCAGTCGGTCGACGACCTCTTGGTACTGGTCGGGGATCTCGGTGTAGTGGCCGAACTTGTCGTGACCCGAGCCTCGAATGAAGTAGGCACCCTTCGAGCTCGACCCCGGCAGCGTGCGCGGGGTGACGAACTCCTCGTCCTCGTCGCTGTAGCGAAAGAATTCGGCGATCTCGGCGAGGTCCTGGTCGTCGAGCACGCGACCACGGTCCGGCACGTAGCTATCGTCCCAGGTCAGCTTCGGCACGACCCAGTCGTTCATGCCAATGTCGAGGTCCGAGAGCATGAAGACGGGCGTCTGGAAACGTTCAGCCAGGTCGAAGCAGTGCGCCGCGAACTCGAAGCACTCGTGCGGGTTCGCCGGGAAGAGCAGGATGTGCTTGGTGTCACCGTGCGAGGCGTAGGCGCACATCAAGATGTCGCCTTGTTGCGTTCTCGTCGGCATTCCCGTGGAGGGCCCGACGCGCTGCACGTCGATGATGACGGCGGGAATCTCGGTGTAGTAGGCGAGGCCGAGCAACTCGCTCATGAGAGAAATACCCGGACCCGAGGTAGAGGTGAAGGCCCGCGCTCCGCTCCACCCGGCGCCCAACACCATCCCGATGGAGGCAATCTCGTCTTCGGCCTGGATGATGAGGTAGTTGTTCTTATAGGTGGCGGGCGCGCCGGGGTCGTCGCTCTCGATCTTCTCTCGCCGATAGGTTGCGCAGAGTCTCGTGAAGTTATCCATCACCGCCGTCGCCGGGGTGATGGGGTACCAGCCGGCCACGGTGGCCCCGGCGTAGAGGCATCCGAGCGCCGTTGCAGTATTGCCGTCAATCAAAATGGCGTCGTCGTTGTGACTCAGCGGTTCGAGGTGGAGCTCCAGCGGACAGGTGAAGTTCTCCAGGGCGTAGTCGTAGCCGAGGCGCAGAGCCCGTTGGTTCGAGTCGTGCAGTGCCTGGTTGCGCGAGTAGGTTTCGGACAAAAGGTTGGCGACAATCTCGAGGTCGATGCCGACGAGTGCCACGACGGCACCCGCGTAGGCGATGTTCTTCATCAGGATCCGCTCGCGCGGCTTTTGGAAGTTCTCGAGACACATCGCGGCGAGCGGGACGCCAAGAAAATTAATGTCGTCGCGTTTCAGGTCGGTGTCGAGCGGCCACGACGAGTCGTAGAGGACGTAGCCACCCTCGTGTACATCGGCGATGTCCTCGGCGTAGGTCTGAGAGTTCATCGCGATCATGAGGTCGTAGTCGAGCGCGCGTGCCGTATAGCCCGAGGCATTCACACGAATCTCGTACCACGTGGGCAGACCTTGGATGTTCGAGGGGAAGAGGTTCTTGCCCGAGACGGGAATCCCCATGCGAAAAATCGCCTGTACCAGCAGACTGTTCGCGCTCGCCGAGCCCGTGCCGTTGACATTGGCGAGTTTGATCGAGAAGTCGTTCACTCGAGTCGCGCCCCGACGCTCAACTGTCGTCATGAGCGCCCCGATCCACCAAAACCAACTGCGACCGGAATGAAGTTCTTCGAACCGGCGTAGGGGATTGCGAGGTCGAAGAGTGCCATGTCCCACGCGGCGGTCGGGCACCGTTCGGCGCAGAGTCCGCAGTGCACGCAGACATTTTCGTCCTTCACCATCACGCGTCCCGTCTGGGGCAGCGGCTCGGATACGTATAACTCTTGGTCGAGGTTGGTGGCGGGCGCTAAGAGCCGTCCGCGCAAGTCCGCCTCGTCGCCGTTACTGGTGATGGTGAGACACTGCACTGGACAGATGTCGAGACAGGCGTCGCATTCGATGCACAGTGGCGCGCTGAAGGCTGTCTGTACGTCACAGTTCAGGCAGCGCTGCACTTCGCGGGCGGTTTGCTCCGCGCTAAATCCGAGTTCCACTTCGAGATTGAGCGATTCGAATCGCTTCGTCAGTTCGACGTGGGTCATCTTTTGGCGCGATGACTGGTTGTAGTCGTTGTTATAACTCCACTCGCTCATACCCATCTTCTGGCTAATGAGGTTCATGCCCATCGGAAGTCGAACCTCGAGGTCGACGTCCTGGCAGAGATTGTCAATGGAGACGGCGGCCGAGTGCCCGTGGGCCACCGCCCAGATGATGTTCTTGGGTCCCCACGCGGCGTCGCCGCCAAAGAAGACGCCCGGCACGCTCGACTGCATAGTGACTTCGTCGACGACCGGTATGTCCCATTCACCAAAGGTCATTCCGAGGTCGCGTTCGATCCAGGGGAACGAGTTCTCTTGGCCGATGGCGAGAATGACGTCGTCGCAGGGAATCGTCACCGTGTCGATAGTGGTCGAGTTTCGAGCCCCTTCGTCCCACTCGAGTACGTCGAACTCCATGCCCACCAGGCGTCCGTCCTCAACTACGAAGCGGGTTGGCGCGTAGTTGACCAGAATCTCGACGCCCTCTTCTTCCGTGTCGTCGAGTTCCCATGGTGAGGCCTTAAAGAATTGGCGAGGCCGGCGCGCCACGACCTTGATGTCGCGGCCCCCGAGTCGACGCGAGGTACGACAGCAGTCCATTGCTGTATTGCCGACACCGATGATGAGTACACGCTCACCGATCTGCGTTACGTGGCTGAAGGCAACGGACTCGAGCCAATCGATACCAATGTGGATATGCGACTCGACTTCGTCGTGACGCCCCGGCAGGTCAAGCTCTTTGCCGCGCGGTGCACCGACGCCCACGAAGACGGCGTCGAAGCCCTCATCGAGCAGAGCGCGCAGACTCGTGACGGGGGTGTTGTAGCGAATGTCCACGCCCATATCGAGGATCATGCTCGTCTCTTCCTCGAGGACCTCCTCGGGGAGACGAAACGACGGGATGTTCGAGCGCATCAGTCCGCCCGGCTTGTCGAATTGCTCGAAGATCGACACCTCGTAGCCGAGCGGCATGAGGTCGTTCGCGACGGTGAGCGACGACGGACCGGCTCCGATGCAGGCGACGCGCTTGCCGTTCTTCTCATTCGGAATCCTGGGCAAGCGGTCGCTGATGTCACCGCGTAGATCGCTCGCGACGCGCTTTAAGCGACAGATCGCGACGGGCGAACCGTCGACACGTTCGCGTCGACAGGCCGGTTCGCACGGTCGGTCGCAGGTGCGACCGAGAATGCCGGGAAAGACGTTCGACTCTCGGTTCAACATGTAGGCGTCGTCGAACTGTTGTTGGGCAATGAGACGGATGTAGCCCGGGACGTTGGTGTGTGCGGGACAGGCCCACTGACAGTCGACGACCTTGTGAAAATAGTCCGGGGAAGACGTATCTGTCGGTTGCACAACAACTCCCTTCGACCAGTCGCTGTCGTTCTCCTCAGAGAACTGTCGCTTAGGTCCTACTTGACTTACTGTACTTCGCCGGCAAATGGCCAAATGTTCGTTCAACGGGTCAATATGACGCAGTGCGATCCGGCACGCCGCTGACGTCACGGGCTTCACCTAGGGTGCAGAACGTGGCAAAACTCTCTTCCAATTCAGAACTCGAGCGAGTGATGAACGCCGCGCGAACCCCCGGTTGGAGCCTCGGGTTAGATCGTCTCGGTCAGATCATGGCGACCAGTGATGCCGGCGACATTGGCCTGCCGTGGGTGGTGATTGCCGCGAAGAGTGGTCGGGGACTACGCGTCTCGAAGTATCAGCCCGGCGACGACGTCGAAGTCGAGGGTGACGTCATCGGTGAAGTGTCCGGCAACCCCCGCGAGATGGGCCGTCAGTTACGTGAGTTACTCGCCGACGTCGTGTGCGACTAACGCAGTGTTCCTACGGCCAGGTGAGGCCGTGGCTCGCGCCCTCTTCGGCGAGACGGAAATACCCGTGAAGGGCGGTGCTCTGTGCTTCGTTCATGCGCACTTCGCAGAGCGCGTACTCCACGGGCGCGAATGATCCGCCACGGTAGACGTCGCTGTACGCCTCGCACGTGGCGCGGCGGTATTTGAGAAATGCCGATTCGGCGGTGACGAGAGACTTCTGCTGAGCTGTCGGGACGAGAGAAAATAGCAGCTTCACTTCTTTATCGATTCGCTTGTCGGTCGACAACAACTGGCCCTCCGCGCAACCCTCTAATCCCACGGTGTTGTTGTGGTTGCACGACAGTTTGGTGAAGTGCTCGGTGATGACCGGTGCGCTGATGCCGTGCGACGACGCTGGAGTCTTCGGGGTTCCCGATCCACACGAGGCGAGCACCAAGCCCATGGCGACGACCGCGCTGAGGGTGAGAAGTCGTCGCGTCGTTGCGCGAGAGAGAAGCGGGCGCAGGGGGTGGCGCACCGTTAGTACCAGGGCCACGCCGAGAGTGGCCAGAACTTCAAGAAGACTTTGCCAATGATGTCCGAACGAGGTACGGTTCCCCAGTAACGACTGTCGCACGAGGCGGCGTGGTTGTCACCCATCATGAAGTACTGGCCCTAGCGCGACAGCGCTCAAGATGATTGCCCGTACGCCCACTCGCACCTACTTTCCATCACCACGACCATGTGTCCAGTGTGGAAGCGGGGTCTCGACGTCCTTGGCAGCACGCTAATACTCTTGGTCGACGGTGAGGGTGACCCTTCCTTACCGGAGGGTCAATTTTTCGACCATTAGTAGATTGACCAAATGCGTGTGTCGGGATGGGTTGATGCTCTGAGCGAGCGCAACTTCCTTCTTTTCTTCGTGGGTCAGTCCACCTCGCAAATTGGTAGTGGTATGGCGCCGGTCGCAATCACGTTCGCGGTGCTTGAACACGGAACGGTAAGCGACGTGGGCTACGTCGCCGCGGCCGGACTCGTTCCCGTCGTCCTCTTCCTGCTTATCGGAGGAGTCCTGGCCGATCGAATGAGTCGTCGCGTCGTGATGTTGAGTTCCGACTGTCTGCGAGCGGCGGCGGAGACCGGGCTGGGACTGTGGATATTGACCCAACGGCCGCCGTTGTGGGGTTTCATGGTCCTGGCCGCGTTGGTAGGCGCCGGACAAGCGTTCTTCAGTCCCGCAATGACGGGCATCGTGCCCCAAGTCATCTCCGAGGCGAAACTTCAACAAGCCAACGCCCTCAACGGCCTCTCGGGATCGGTGGGAGGGATACTTGGTCCCGCTCTGGCCGGAGTCATCATTGCTGTCTCCAATCCGGGGTGGGCAGTATTCATTGACGGATTGACCTACGTGGTCAGCGTGGTGTCGCTGTACCTCATCAACATCGCGTGGCTCCCCACAGATGGCTCGGAGTCTTTCTTTCACCAGTTGCACGATGGCTGGAAGGAGTTCTGGTCGCGCACGTGGCTCTGGGTCATCGTCGTCGAGTTCTCGATCGTCAATATCTTGATCTTCGCTCCGATGTTCGTGCTCGGACCGGTCGTTGCGAAACAGTCACTCGGCGGAGCCCCGGCGTGGGGACTCATCCTCGCCTTCGAAGGGGCGGGCGCGGTCATAGGCGGTGTCGTGATGCTCCGTTATAAGCCGCGTCGACCCCTGCTCGTCGCGACGATCAGTCCAATCTTCTGGGTCTGGCCCTTGCTCGGTCTCGCGTATCGCGCTCCCGTGGTCGTCATTGCGGTCGGCGCACTGATCGCGGGTGTTGGCGTGTCAATCTTCTCAACGTTGTGGGTGACGACGATGCAACGCGAGATTCCGTCGGAGATTCTCTCGAGGGTGAGCGCCTACGACTGGTTTGGTTCACTCGTGTTCTTACCAATCGGGATGGCGTTGGTCGGCCCCGTCGAACATGTTCTCGGATTGAGACCAACCATCGTCGGCGCGGCCGCGTTACTCGTCGCCTTCGTTGGAGCGACGCTCTTGGTTCCTTCGGTCGTTCAAATGCGTGCTCCCGTTCCAACGAGCACCGAGTGAGGCGACGCCGCTGACTGAGTTGGTAGGTGTGTTATTCGAGTGACCTCGGATTTGACGTCGCCTACAACAGCCGAACTTCCGAGCGAGCGAAGAGAACTGCTGTCCGGGCAGGGTTATGGTGCATTCGATGACGCACGTCACGGCGTACCGAAGAAGAGCTGTACTGCGGCGTGGCGTATTCATCCTCGCCGTCGCGCTCGTTCTCGCTAGTTGTAACGAGACTCACTCCAGTTCATCAGGGCCACGGGCGCACCCGACTCCTATTGCCACGTCAGAGCTCAACCCCAATACGATCTGCACACCCGATGAAGGTGACAACGTGCGTCAGTCACTAAATGGTGATTACACCGGCTGTTTTCGCGTCCCCAATCTCAGGAGCTCGTCAATGGTGGTTGCGCTGCAGACCTTCGTGCAAGGTGTGTCTCACTCGTCCACTACGGCATTGACGACCACCACGACACCGGCTCCCGACGTCACGGTCACGCTGTCGTCGTCGGTGAAGACTGCGACGCCCGGAGAGGACGTTGTCCTGACTGGTCATCTCAGCCAAGCGGTAACGCCTAAGCAGACTTTTGCGGACCTGTGCTGGGACGGTTGTGGAGGGTTGCAGGAGCAAGGCGTTTCCGTTCGATGGCTGTCATCGAAAAAGTTCCAGATGACACTTCTGGTTCCAGAGACGGCGTGGCTCGTCGCACGCAACGGCGGCGTCTCCGTTCACCCGTTGACATCGGGTTCGTATCAAGTGGGCGTGCAGTGCCTGACGTCAATCTCGGGCTGCGCGTTGAGAGCCCCCGAGGCAAAGGTGTCGATCAAACTGAAAGCGCCGACGCCCCAACGATGCGTTCGCGGACGTCCGTGCGAAACGATGACTCTCGACCCTTCGACGGCGACCGTGGGAGACGAGGTCATGGTGAGCGGCTGGGCGCCACTACAGGATCTGATCGTTCAGCCCTTTAGCTACTCGATCTCCGTCACGACGGGATCAGGACGCAAAACGTATCCACCCTTCGCATACTCATCGGCGAAGTTAAATGGGAGTTACAACGTCGTTCTCACCCCCACCGCGCTTAAGGTCGGACAAAGTCCACCGTGGGCCAACCTGGGAACGATTCCCTATCGGTCGTCTACCTACTCGGGTCCGTCAGCGATCGGTCCCGCCGGGAACTCGCAGCTCGTCGCGTGGTGTCAGTCGTCGGGAATTACCGTGACCAACGGGCTCGCTGAGGCGCACATTCCCACGACGGGCGTGCGACAGGCACTTCACGGCACGACGCTGAAGTTGCTTCCCAGTCCCGTGGTCCCGCAGTGCACGACCGTGCAGCTTGACCCTCGTTTCGCCGACAGTGTTTATGCGGGATTCGCTGGCGAGGAAGGGAATAGCATCCCGCCTGAATATCTGGCGCCGCTCTACACAACGAACTCCGGAGTCACATGGCACGCCGTGCCGATTCCGACGGGCATGACGATAGAAGACTTCGGCGGGTTCAACGTGGACGGGAGTCACGTCGAGGCGCTCTTCAATGGCCAGTCTGGTGGCTCGGACAGCGAACCGGTCGGCACAGACAACGGCTTCGTCAAGGCGGAAGTGACGTCAAACGGAGGAATTTCCTGGAGTCCGACGACTCAAGGTTGCCCGGCGATCGGTCCGTGTATGACTTTTGGCCCATACCAGTGGGGGTATTGCAATATGAGCAATGACATGCAATCACTCTTGCTCGGCCCGTCTGGCGCGACGGCACAGTCCGGGGTCAAATGGACAAGTTCAACCTGGGTTACTGCAGTCAATACGTGTTTCCCTCAACAACTCGTGGTGAGCTCCTCGCACGATTTATTCCTGCTCGATCCATCCTCTGAATATCCGCTCTTGCGATCGACAGATTCCGGAAGGATCTGGACTAATTGGCAACTACCTCCGATCGCCGCGGCCAACTACGGCCAGGATTCAGTTCCCACCACCAACTCGCTGGTGCTCGCGCCTGACGGCTCGCTCTTCGCATCCATTACAACCCCGGCGGGGGATCGACAAGAGATGTATCGTCTCTATCCCGCGGCGACGTTGTGGTGTCAAATACCAAACGCCTTTGGAGTGACCGCGCCCGACTTAATTGGATCCCTTCGCGTCGACGCCACTGATCTTCTTTGGAGTCAATCGTCACCGTCGAGCATGCATAGAGAACCATTCTCCAAGCTCACCTGCTAAGCCGTTGCAACCGAGTGATCTTTA
>PLON01000070.1 GCA_003142095.1 Acidimicrobiaceae bacterium
TAGTCTTGCGGTGTGGTGTGACACAGGTGGTAACCCCAACCCAACTGCGCGTCGACAACGCCGTCGTCGCCATGCGCGCGGGCAAGCAAGACCGAACTGATCCATCGCAAGGGAACCTGGCGCAGCGTCGAGCATGTCGTGGGGCCACACTCAACTACCTCGACTGGTTCAACAACCGACATCCACGAGTCGCTCGACTACGTGTCGCCGGTCGAGTTCGAGAAGTCTTACTATGACTCCCGCGAATCAGAAACTCTGCCCGTGTTGGAAATGATTTAGTCTCCACCAGACCCGTCGCGATTCAGCCTGAAAATGCTCCTCTACTAAATAGCGAGCGCGGCTTCTTCCATCGAGGCAAGCATCCTGCGCGCGGCCAGTCCCCCTCGATCGATCTTCACACTGACCTCGGTCATTTCGGGATTGGACGCCGCTCGGCGCTGCAAGATGTTGAGCGCGTCGACGTCTTCTTGCACCACAGCAATCTGCATCTTCTCGAGGAACTGATCGATCTCGCTCTCCCCCACACAGAAGTCGCGCGACAGTGCCCAAAAGTCGTAGACCGATGTCTCCGTTGAGGGCGTCAGTCCGTAGAAGATCTTCATATGAAAACCGTGATCGTCCGTTCCGTCGGGCAACGGCGGTTCACCGACGTTCGCGATTCGTGCGTGCAGCAGGTAGTAACCCGGCGGCGTGTAGTCAATGTCTTGCCAGCGATCCACCTGGCCCGAGAGTCCCGTCGTTCGCGAATAGAACGGCGGACACTCGACGGCGTTCATGTGTCGAAAGACGCGCACAACGCCGGGCTCATTGTCAACCTCGACTTCGAATGGGGTCGTCGCGACTTCTGGCGTGCCGATCGATCCATTGTGCAGGTACGTCTCGTGCGACAGGTCGAGCAGATTGTCGACGAGTAGGTGAAAGGGAGCGTCGATCTTGGCGACTCCCGAGACCGCGCTCCAGTGTTCGGTGTCGACGAGCCAGGGCGTCTCGGGCAGTGACTCCATGTCGGGCGCGCCGTGACCCATCCATATCCACACCCAGAGACCCTGCTCGACCACCGGATAACTTCTCACGTCGGCCTTGCTCGGGACGCGATCTTGACCGGGCACCGCCACGCACGTGCCCGAGCAGTCAAACGTGAAGCCGTGATATCCACAGATCAATTGATCGCCCACGACCTTGCCGAGCGACAGGGGGTATCCGCGATGGGGACACTGATCGGCGAAAGCGACCACCTGGCCGGACTCATTTCGAAACAGCGCCACGTACTCTCCGAGGATCTGACGCGAGAGGGGCCTCGTCTCCAACTCGGCACTGAGGGCTGCGACGTACCAATGTTCTCGTAAGTACATAATTCTCCCCCGGGGTGTCGACCATCGAGAAATCTCCGATGACGCGGAAATATCTGACCTCCCGGGCGAAAGTTAGCAAATATGTGATAAGCAAACAAGTACTTTTAACTAAGGAGTTAATATGACATTTCTCTCAGGCGCCCCCTGGCAGGGCAACATCTTTCTTGACGGTTGGCGAACTGGGGGTGGCGGCGACGCACCGGTCCTCGAGCCCGCGACGGGTTCCGAAATCGCTCGAACGGGCCGCGCGAGTGTCGCGGATGTTACCAAAGCGTCTGAGATCGCGACTGACGCGCAACGCGCGTGGGCGGAGTTGCCCTTCAACCAACGCGCGGCAATTCTTCGTCGCGCTGGCCAGATCTTCACCGAAAACGAAGCGGAACTCTCAGAATGGATCGTGCGCGAGTCCGGCGGCATCGGTCCAAAGGCCGGACTCGAGGTGCACGTTGCGGCAGAAGAGTGCTTCGAAGCCGCGAGCCTGGCGTCACACCCGACGGGTGAGATTCTGCGCAGCGAACAGCCGCGTCTCAGCTTCTCTCGTCGTGTGCCCGCGGGCGTCGTCGGCGTCATTGCGCCCTTCAACTTCCCCCTCGTTCTTTCGATCCGCTCAGTGGCGCCCGCCCTCGCACTGGGTAACGCCGTCATCTTGAAGCCCGATCCGCGCACAGCCCTCTCGGGCGGCGTTCTCCTCGCGAGAGTCTTCGAAGAGGCCGGCGTGCCCGCGGGAGTCTTTGCGGTACTACCCGGCGGGGCGGACGTCGGCGAAGCGCTCGTCAGCGATCCTCTCGTGCGAGTCATTGCCTTCACGGGTTCGACTGCGGCCGGGAGAAAAGTTGGATCGCTCGCCGCACAGCATCTCAAGCGCGTGCACCTCGAGCTTGGTGGAAACTCGGCGCTGATTGTGATGGACGACGTCGACCTCGAAAAGGCCGTATCCGTCGGTGCGTTTGGATCCTTCATGCATCAAGGACAGATCTGCATGACGACGGGTCGACACATCGTCGACGCGAAGATAGCGAGTGACTACGCGTCGCTATTAGCCGAGCACGCCAATCATCTACCCGTCGGCGATCCAATGAGTGGGCAGGTCGCCCTCGGCCCTCTCATTGACGCCACCCAACGCGACCGTGTGCACGCCATGGTCAGCGAGTCGATCGACGCCGGCGCGACGCTCTTAGCTGGTGGAACCTACGAGGAGCTCTTCTATCGTCCAACGGTTCTCACCGAGGTCTCACCATCCATGCGCGTCTACGCCGAAGAAGTCTTTGGTCCCGTCGCCCCGGTCGTCTCGTATTCGAACCTCGACGAGGCGGTCGCCATGGCCTCGTCCAGTCCCTACGGCCTCTCCCTCGGCATCCTCTCGCGCGATGGGCTGCGCGCGCTAGAACTGGCGAGCCGCATTCCAAGCGGAGCGATTCACATCAACGACCAAACCGTGGCGGATGAGGCGGTAATCCCCTTCGGTGGAACGGGCCACTCAGGAAACGGGTCTCGCATGGGCGGGCACGCGAACCTCGAGGCGTACACCGAGACCCAATGGGTTACCGCGCAGAGCGAACTACCGGTGTACCCGTTCTAGAGACTGTTTAAGTCGACGTAGTTTCGCGCGAGCACGCTCGACGCTTCGCGTGACGTGACAGCCTGGCGAAGACGCGCGCTTTGCACGCCGTTTTCGAAGCCGTCTTGCGCGGGATGCAACATCTGGGTCATGTAGTTCGAGAACTCTTCCGCGCGCCACACCCGTTCCAAGCAGCGTTCCGAGTAGGTGTCGAGCAGCGACTGATCACGGTGACGAAAAGACGCGACGAAGGCACTCGCGAGTTCGCGAACATCGGCCAGAGCCAAGTTCATACCCTTCGCGCCCGTGGGCGGAACAATGTGCGCGGCGTCTCCGGCCAAGAAAAGCGAACCGTGACGCATCGGATCAAGGACGACACTTCGCATCGCCGTGATACCGCGTTCGAGGATCGGTCCTTCGTTGACGGTGGGCCTCTCCTCGGTCGCAAGACGCGTATTGAGCTCGTGCCAGATCCGGTCATCCGACCACTCTTCGAGGGTCTCCGTGGTGCCAACGCCGAGGTAGAGCCGACTGACCGTCGGCGAGCGAAGCGAGTAGAGCGCGAAACCATTCTCGTGTCGCGCGTAAATCAACTCTTCGCTCACCGGCTTCGCTTCGGCGAGAATGCCCAGCCACGAAAACGGAAAGTTCCTCTCGTAGCGCTTGGTCGACGCGGGCATGGCGCGGTTCGCGACACCAAAACTTCCGTCACAGCCCGCCACGTAGTCACACGTCACGCGGATGGGACCATCTGAACTCATCGCGAGAACAGAGGGCGTCTCGCTCTCGAGTCCGCTCAGTTCCGTCACCTCGCAGTCAAACAAGAGCGGTGCACCACTCTCGAGGCGTAACGCTACGAGGTCCTTCACGACTTCTTGTTGCCCGTAGACGGTGATGGGTTTGCCGTCCGCGAGCTCACTGAGGGGGATGCGGTAGCCGCGGCGCTCAAAGCGAATCTCTACCCCGTGGTGAACGAGCCCGACGGATCGCATGCGCTCCCCCGCGCCCGCCCACTCCAACAGATTGGCGATGCCGTATTCGATAACTCCGGCGCGCACGCGCTTCTCCACGTAGTCGCGGCTACGACGCTCCAACACAATGCAGTCGATGCCGTCGCGGTCAAGCAGTTGACCGAGAAGCATGCCCGCGGGTCCGGCACCCACAATGGCCACTTGCGTGCGAAGTTCTTTCACGGATCTCCTCTGGTGCACGCGCTCGTTCAGCGAAAGTTTTCGTTCCTGCGCTGAAGTTGTAGTGTACTGTTCAGTTAATTACGACCTAGTGTAGTCACGGCAGGAGTCGCGACTTCCACCGTAGGTCAAAGATTCCGGGAGCTTGCATGGCTGTAGTGGTGACTATGACGACACGCACCGACCTGCAACTCATCGACGCGTTGGCCGAGTTCGGCGTCGCCACCATTCATGAAGCCCAAGGACGCACTGGCCTCTTGGCGGCGCGGCTTCGCCCGATCTACCGACCCGTTCGCGTGGCGGGCAACGCCCTCACATGCGAAGTCGCGCCCGGTGACAACTGGTCGCTGCACGTTGCGGTCGAACAGGCCAAACCCGGTGATCTATTGATCGTCACGCCCACCAGCCCCTGCGACGACGGATACTTCGGCGAACTACTCGCGACCAGTCTCGTGGCCCACGGTGTTCGGGGCCTCGTCATCGACGCAGGAGTTCGTGACGTCGCCGAACTGACGACCATGGGATTTCCCGTGTGGTCAAAGACGATCAGTGCACAGGGCACGGTAAAGGAGACGCCGGGAAACGTTCAAACGCCCATCGTCGTCGCCGGGGTGTACGTACGTCCGGGTGACGTGATCGTTGCCGACGACGACGGAGTCGTGGTGGTGGCACGCGAACGCGCAACAGAAGTTCTGGCGGCGAGTCGGGCCCGCGAAGAGAACGAGAAAGAAAAGCGAGCTCGTCTGGCGTCGGGAGAACTCGGGCTGGACATGTACGACATGCGCGCGAAGCTCGCCGAGCGTGGGCTTCGCTACGTGGACGAATCATCGTGAGTACGCAGACCGCCCTTAAGTGTTCGGTGATTCGAGGCGGGACCTCCAAAGGCCTCTATTTTCACGAGCGCAACTTGCCCGCTGACGTCGCAACGCGCGACGCGGTGCTGCTTGCGGCCATGGGCTCGCCAGACGTACGAGAGATCGACGGGATGGGTGGAGGGCATCCATTGACCTCGAAGGTCGCCGTGGTTCGCGCTTCGACGCGACCCGATGCCGACGTTGATTATCTTTTTCTTCAGGTATGGCCCGATCGCGCCGAAGTCTCCGACAACCAGAACTGCGGAAATCTCCTCGCCGGCGTTGGTCCCTTCGCCATCGAAGAGGGCCTCGTCACCGCAAACGAACCAACGACGGATGTACGTATCTGGATGGAGAACACCGAGTCGCTCTGCGTGGCGCGAATCGAAACCCCCGGTGGTCGGGTGCGCTACGACGGGGACACCCACATTGATGGCGTACCGGGCACGGCGGCGGCGATTCCGGTCGAGTTCTTGGACATCGCCGGCTCAAGTTGTGGTTCACTCCTACCAACGGGCAACGTCGTTGACATCATCGATGGAGTGAAGGTGACGTGCATCGACAATGGAATGCCGGTCGTCTTACTCAACGCCAGCGACGTCGGCCTCTCGGGGTATGAAGAGCCTGCGGACATCGAAGCGAATCGAGCCGTCACCGAGAAAGTGGAACGACTGCGCCTCGCCGTCGGACCGCTCATGAACTTGGGCGACGTGACGAATAAGACCGTGCCCAAGATGACCTTGCTCTCGTCCGCCAAGGACGGTGGCGTTGTTTCGACTCGTACGTTCATTCCCCACCGCGTCCACGAAGCGATCGGTGTGTTCGGAGCCGTATCGGTGGCGACGGCCTGTCTCATCGAGGGCACGGTGGCACACGAAGTCGCGGCGGTGCCCGGATCATCAAAGACGGTGTCGCTCGACATCGAACACCCCACCGGATACTTCACCGTCGACCTGAGCGTGAGTGGTGAAGGCGCGGAGACCCGCGTCGAGTTCGCTGCTCTCCTTCGTACCGCGCGACTTCTCATGCGTGGCGACGTCTTCGTTCCCTCTTCGGTTTGGTCTGGGTCATGATCATCGACTGTCACGGCCACTACACCACCGCTCCCGCCGCGCACAACACGTGGCGCCAGGATCAAGTGGCGGCATTTAAGCGCGGCGCGCCCGCTCCCCTCTATCCCGAGATCTCCGACGACGAACTCGTGGAATCGATTCAACTCAACCAACTTCGTCTGTTGAAGGAACGCGGCGTTGATATGACGATCTTCTCACCTCGAGCGTCGGCCATGGAACATCACGTGGGCGACGAGCAAGTGAGCGCCGCCTGGACGAGAGCGTGCAACGACCTCATCGCACGGGTCGTGGGACTCTTCCCCGACACGTTCATCGGCGTCTGCCAGCTCCCTCAATCACCAGGCGTCGGCATCAAGAATTCCTTGGAGGAGTTGGAACGCTGCGTGAACGAGCTTGGTTTTGTGGGCCTCAACCTCAACCCCGATCCGACCGGCGGCATGTGGACCGGACCGCCGCTCACGGACCAGTACTGGTACCCGATGTACGAAAAGATGGTCGAACTCGACGTCCCCGCCATGATCCACGTGTCGGGCAGTTGCAACGTCAACTTCCACGCCACCGGCGCGTACTACATCAACGCCGACACGACGGCCTTTATGCAACTGATCCAGGGCGACCTCTTCGGTGACTTTCCCGAGTTGCGATTGATCATCCCGCACGGCGGCGGCGCGGTTCCCTACCACTGGGGACGCTACCGCGGACTCGCCGACATGTTGAAGAAGCCGCCGCTCTCTCGCCACGTGATGCAGAACGTCTACCTCGACACGTGCGTGTACCACCAGCCCGGCATTGACTTGCTCTTTGACGTCATCGACCTCGACAACATCCTCTTCGGTTCCGAGATGATTGGCGCCGTTCGAGGAGTCGACAACGAAACGGGCAACTACTTCGACGACACGCGCCGCTACGTCGACGCGGCCGCCCTGTCGCCGCGCGACCGCGAACAGGTCTACTCCGGGAATGCACGGCGCGTATATCCACGTCTCGACGCCGCGCTCACCGCAAAGGGCCGGTGATGTCGGGTACTTTCACCATGGACCCCGACTGGCTGGTCTTTGATCCGGATCCCACGAAGCCCACGTTCGTCCTACCGAGCGGCACCGTCGACGCACACTGCCACGTCTTTGGGCCGGGCTCGATCTTTCCCTACGTTCCCGAGCGCAAATACACGCCGTGTGACGCGAGTAAAGATCAACTGTTCGCCCTACGAGACTTCCTCGGTGTCGAGAGGAACGTGATCGTCCAGGCAACCTGTCACGGCTCCGACAACTCCGCCATGTTGAACGCCGTGGCCTCATCCAAGGGCCGCGCTCGGGGAGTCGCTACCGTGCGGCCCGACGTCAGTGAAAACGAACTCACAGAGATGCACGACATCGGGGTACGCGGTGTTCGCTTTAACTACGTGCGCCGCCTGGTCGATCCCGAACCCGATCGCTACTACCACCGCATCATTGAGAAGATCGCGCCACTCGGCTGGCACGTGGTTGTCTATTTTGAAGCCAGTGACCTCGAAGAGCGATGGGACTTTTTCACGTCAATCGAGATCCGTGTCATAGTGGACCACATGGGTCGCCCCGACGTATCCAAGCCCGTCGACGGACCCGACTTCCAACGTTTCGTGCGACTGTTGCGAGAGCACGAGAACGTCTGGTCCAAGGTCACCTGCCCCGAACGGCTCTCGCTCACCGGTCCGCCCTACGACGACGTCGTGCCGTTTGCGAGTTACGTCGTCAATGAGTTCCCCAATCGAGTCCTGTGGGGAACCGATTGGCCACACCCGAACTTGAGTGACCACATGCCCGATGACGGTGCACTCGTCGACTTCGTGCCACGAATTGCGCCGACGGCTTCACTGCAGCAGGCGCTTCTCGTTGACAACCCCGCGCGTCTCTACTGGGAGGACAGTCATGGTTGAGAATTCAGAGTTTGACGACATTCCGGGAACGACCGTCTTTACGGCCGTGCGCTCACACGAGGGTTTCCATCTCAACCAGTTCTGTATGAGTTTGATGAAGCCGGAGAACCGCCTGCGATTCAAAGACAACGAGCGCGTATACCTCGACGAGTGGGCCATGACGGAAGAACAAAAGCAGGCCGTGATGCGGCGCGACTACAACGCGATGATCGCCTTGGGCGGCAACATCTACTTCCTCGCGAAAATTTTCTCCAGCGACGGAATTAGCTTTCAAGTCGCCGCCGCCTCCATGACCGATATGAGCAATGAAGAGTACGCCGCGATGATGCTACACGGCGGGCGCTCGCCGGAGGGTGTTCGCTCAATCAAGGACCATCGCTAGATGGCGAGAATCACCGCGGGAGTCACCACCAGTCACGTACCCGCAATCGGCGCGGCCATTGATCTCGAGAAGACCGACACCGACTACTGGGCACCTCTGTTCGCCGGCTACAAGTGGTCCAAAGAGTGGATCGAAGAGGAAGACCCCGACGTCATCGTTCTCGTCTACAACGACCACGCGTCCGCGTTCTCGCTCGAGGTCATCCCCACGTTCGCCATCGGATGCGCCGACGAGTTCCCCATCGCCGATGAAGGCTTCGGGCCACGACCCGTCCCCGTCGTTCAAGGTCATCCCGAGTTGGCCTGTCACCTCGCCCAGTCCCTTATTCTCGACGAGTTCGACATGACGGTGATCAACCAGATGGGCGTCGACCACGGACTTACCGTCCCCCTCTCGCTGCTCTTCGGTCAACCAACGGCTTGGCCCGTCAGGGTCGTCCCGATCATGGTGAACGTCATTCAGTACCCGCCGCCCACCGGGGAGCGCTGCTTCAAGCTCGGCCAAGCGATACGACGCGCAGTCGAATCGTTCGATCAGAATCTCAACGTCCAAGTCTGGGGAACCGGTGGCATGAGCCACCAACTTCAAGGTGCCCGGGCGGGTCTGATCAACCAACCCTTCGACAATGCCTTCCTCGACAACATGAGTGCCGACGTCAATGCCCTGAGGAAGATCCCGCACATCGAGTACCTCCGCGAGGCGGGATCTGAAGGCATTGAACTCGTCATGTGGCTCATCATGCGTGGTGCCCTCGGCGAGGATGTTGAAGAGCTCTTTCGCTTTTACCACGTGCCCGCTTCGAATACGGCTGTCGGCCACTTGGTGCTGCGGCCCCTCGACGCGCGCCACGCATCATGAGAATCGCTGTCGCCGGCGCCGGCGCCTTCGGGATCAAGCATCTTGACGCGCTCTCACGTATCGAGGACGTGACCATCCCCGCCGTCGTCAGTCGCACTCTCGAGCAGGCCAAGCAGACTGCCGACAAGTACGGTGCGCCCATGGCGAGTACCAATCTCGAAGATGTCCTCGCTTCGCCCGACGTCGATGCGGTCATCTTGAGCACGCCAACTCAGCTGCACGCCGCGCAGACGATCGCAACACTCGCCGCCGGAAAACACGTCCAGGTAGAAATCCCCCTCGCCGACAATCTGGCTGACGCCCTGCACGTCCGAGACGCCGCAAGGGATTCCGGTCTCGTCTGCATGGTGGGACATACCCGTCGATTCAATCCTTCGCACCAGTGGATACACCAACGGATTCAACGCGGCGAGCTTTCAATCCAGCAGATGGACGTCCAAACGTACTTCTTTCGTCGAACGAATACCAATGCTCTCGGCAACCCACGAAGCTGGGTGGACAACTTGCTCTGGCACCACGCCGCGCACACGGTTGACCTCTTCGCGTACCAGTGCGGCGAACCGATCGTCGCGGCGAACGTGCTGGCCGGTCCCACGAATCCATCGCTCGGCATTCCCATGGACATGTCCGTTCAACTCAAAACGGCTTCAGGGCAGTTGTGCACCCTCTCGCTCAGCTTTAACAACGAAGGGCCGTTTGGAACATTCTTCCGGTACATCTGCGACAACGGAACGTACCTTGCCCGCTATGACGATCTCTTCACCGGCAATGAGGAACCCATCGACGTGTCGAAGGTCGCGGTCTCCAACGACGGGATCGAGCTCCAGGATCGGGAATTCGTCCGTGCCATCCGTGACGGTGACGCACCCAACTCCTCGGTCGATTCCGTCATTGCCTGTTACGAGGTGCTCGGCGCCTTACAGGTCTCGCTCGATCAGAATTGAGTCGAGCGAACTACGGCGCGCTGGTGAGGTATTGAACGACGACGTCGCCGATCATCTGGCGATAGGCCGCACGACGGCTCGGCTCGACGAGATCGCGGCCGAAGTTCGCCGCGAAGGTGTAGTGATTGTTGATCCGAAAGAAGCAAAACGAACTGATCATCATGTGCAGATCGAACTCGTCGATGTCTCGAAGGAAAAGTCCCTCGGCCCGACCTCGAGCTAGTACTTGACCCAGCCACTTGATCACGGGTCGATCGAGTCTCGGAAATCCATTGGCCGCGTCGATGAACTGGGCGCGCTGCATGTTTTCGTGACTCACGAGGCGACTGAAGTTGGGGTTGGCCTCGTGGCGATCAAAGGTGAGCTCGGCCAGCCGACGAACTGCGCTGACGGGATCCAGATTGTCAACGTCAATGCTCTGCTCGGTAATGCGGATCTTGTCGTAAGCGAGTTCGAGGACGGCAATGTAGAGGCGCTCTTTAGAACCGAAGTAGTAGTAGATCATCCGCTTCGTGGTACGGGTTTGGTTCGCAATCTCGTCGACACGAGCTCCCGCAAATCCACGGTCTGCGAACTCTTGAGTGGCGACCGCCAAAATTTCTTGTTTCGTGCGGTCGGGGTCTCGTCGGCGCCGCTCCGGTCCCTCTAAGGTCTCAGACGCCTCCGGGTTGTTAATCTCGAGAGCCCGATCGGTCATGGCCGAACCCTCCCGCACTCTGAAAAAGCGAACCGAAGTTCGTGAGCATGGCGCAAAGGCGCTCGGTGGCAGACGAGGGGTTTAATAGTTCAAACTTAGTGCGAGGGGGTCGCGCGACACGTTTCGGTCCTCCTCCCTGTTCATCGAACGCGTCGCGTGCTCTCAAGAACTCGAAGGCCCCCGCCGAAAACAATGATTGATCCGATGATCGGTACCTCGATAACTCCGATCATCGACGCGAAAAGCATCTCGGCAACCCACTGGAGACTGAGCACGGTAGTCGGCTAGACAAACGGTTAGCTGATAGCAGACACCCCCCGCCGCCACCCACCTCGTATGGCAGGTCCGACCTCGGCACGCCTAGGGCCACATTGAGTGCAGCGCATCTGAAGCGCTACATCGCCAATCACGAACTGGGCCCCGCCGNNCGGCGGGGCCCAGTTCGTGATTGAAGCTATTAGTGCAGGCTGTACTTGAACGACGAGCGCTTGCCATTCGCAAAGATCAGAGTCATCGTCTTCACGCCAGGTCGTGTCGCGCTGGCCTTCACGGTAATCGTGAGGCCGAGCACTTTGCCAGTGTCGCGAGTCACGACGGCGCTAAAACCAGCAACGTTACTGATGGCGCGCGGACGACCCGAGAAGTTGTATCCCGTGATCGACACCCTCGCTCGACGACCGATGGTCAAGACGCCCACGAGGCGCAGCGCCCTCGGCGCAGACACAATCGTGATGATCTTTGTCGTCGTGGCCGCGGCGTACGGAGCCGCAGCCGCCTTTGTTGCGGTCACGGTGCACGTTCCCGCTGTCGTTGCCTTCAGGGCTCCGCTCGCGATCGCACATCCCGTCGCCGTACCGTTCGCGACGGTGTAGGTGACAGCACCCGTACCCGAGCCACCCTTCGTCACCAGCGCCAGCGGCGCGTCAAGGTAGCCAGTCGCTGTCGTTATTGACAGCGCTGCCTGCGGCACGCCCACCGAGGTCGTCGCGGTCGCAACCGTCAGCGTCCTACTCGTGTCAGTCGCTGTGAGGACGCATGAACCCGTCCCCGAGAAAGAGACATTGCTGAACGTCGCGGCACCGGCAGTAGCCGCCTCCGTGGTGGTGCCACCGAGTCCGCAGGACGAGCTCAGAACGATTGTGTCCGTCGAACCAGTTACGGTCGAATCGATGTTGCCGTACACATCTTCCACTGCGACTTCGAACGTCGCGAGCGCGGTACCTATTCCATTTACGGTTGTCGGAGGTGCCGTGACGAAGGCGAGGTGCGTGGGATAGCCGGGTAGAACCTCCACAAGCGAACTACTCGCTGTCGCGAGCGTCCGCGACGAGTCCGTGGCGGCCAGATAGCAGGCGCCCGACGAGTCGACAATGAGATCACTGAAGGTAGCCACGCCCGAGTTGGAAGTCGCCGTGGTGGTGCCCGCCAACTTGCAACTCGAAGTAAGGGTTATGAGGTCGGCGTAATTGGAAACGCCGCCGTTACTCGCCTCGACCGAGACGGCAAAAGGCGCCAGCACGACTCCGACGGTGGGCGTTCCCGACGGCTCGGTGGTAAATGCCAGCAGAGCGGGAGTGTCCGAGACCATACTGATCGAAGCGCTTGTTGCTGACGCGAGGCCGGATGTCGCCGCCGTCAATGTGCACTGGGTGCCCGAGGTAATGACCACGTCATTAGCGAACGTCGCTACTCCGTTCACAGCCCCGACCGTAATCGGAGTTCCACTCAACACGCAACTTGACGTGATGGCGATCGAGTCGTTGTATCCCGCATTGCTGGACGTCTCAACATTGCCGTATGTGTCCTCGACAGAGACCGCGAAGGTAGGCAGTGCGGCGCCCCAGGCTCCCTCGGTCGTGGGCAACGTCGTGAATACCACATTGCTAGGCGCGCCAGGGCTCACCGCGAATCCAAACGTCGTCGTCGCACCGGTATCCCCCGACGCGTCAGTCGCCGTCAGCGTGCACGACGTTCCGGCGGTCTCGAGGTAGACGCCGCCGAATGTAGCGCTTCCCGACACGGAGGTTTCGGTAAGGTTTGCCGTTGGCTGAGCATCGCACGACGAGGACACAGTGACGACAGCGCTCGTGGGCGCGGTCACGTTAAAGCCGAAGGTGTTTCCGCTTCCCACCGTTACAGAAGTTGGCAAATTATTGAATGACAGGGTCGCAGCCGACGCTGGCAATACGCCAACGAGGGACACCCCGGCCAGCACGAGGACCGATGCCACGCCAACCCCGAGAGTTGCGCCCATCCGCGAACGAACGCGTCGTCCGACTTTCGTACTTCTTGACTTATTGTGCATAGCGTCTCTCTTTTCGTACTTACGTGACCATTCGACTTAAGCGCCGTAGACCGTGTTTACCACCCATTCTTGTGATGCAAGATGTCAAATAGTTGCCAATTGCGTTACAACCACCGACTTCTCAGCACAGTCACAATTTACGAGCGGTCCGTGGTTAATACGTGGATGATGAATACAGTTGACGCGAGGTGAGTTCGCGTAACTAGGTGGTCTCGCTCGGCGACACGTAGCCCGAGAGGTACTCAGTAACACCTGGTGCCTTTGCCTTGTACTCGTCGTTTCCCACCTCTACGGCGCTATACACACTTTTATCGCCATCACCGTTCACGGCGTCGGGGCCTTTGTCGCCGGGCGTGTCGCTCACCACGATCGCCACGTGCTGAGCGACCAGTTGCGATGCATCGAGACCGTAGACCGCAACGTCACCTGGCAGAGGCACATAACCCGATCCCCACCGGATGCCACGTGCCGTGAGCGACACCCCATTCGTAGAAGCTCGCGGACGAGGAGTTGAGGTCTCCGTTGATGAACTGATATACCACCTCGGCCCCGGCACTCTGCCAGACCCACGCAGCAAAATCCACGCACCACTCTTCCGCTCGATTCGAATTGCCACAGCTGGCGGTACCGGAGACCCAATAGGCACTGTACTTATTGCAGTAGGTGTCGGAGGGATCGGTCGTGTAGCCGACTTGGCTCTCGGCGATCTACACGATGCGAGCGCGCAGCGGCGACACCGCCCTCGCTGCCGCCACGTCCTCTCTCGCGATCTCGGCGGCACTCGGTCCTCGAAACGGATTGAGCCTCGGTACGGCGACCGCGACCACGACCACCGCGGCGACGACCATGACAAAAATGACGAGCATCATCAGGCGACGAAACCGATGTCGAGATTTCCTCGGCCGACCCGACAACGACGCCCTGGATCTCGAGGTCGTCGTGGAGTTCATGATTTGTCGTTCTCGTCATACACGCTGTTACGGCGCGGCCTTGAGCAGCGCAGACACAGCAGCGAAGCCACCACCACGCTACGACGAATCGACGTGGCCGCACGCGACAACAAATAAGGAACAACTAAAAATTGACAACCGGTCGCCTAGCCCCGATCATTCACCAGT
>PLON01000020.1 GCA_003142095.1 Acidimicrobiaceae bacterium
CATCGAATGCGTCGCCCTACACCCGGGAACCTCAGACTGTACGGCCCACTACCGTACGGCCCACTATTAAAACCCTTCTTTGGAGTCGATCTCTGACATCGAACAAAGTTGTCTCTATTCATCAGGCTGCGCTTCAATGCCTCCCGTCTTTCGAATTGGTATCCATCACAGACCAACTGGGTAGGAAAAGATATGCTTCACTTTTTGAGGAAGATGTGGGGGCGTCGAATCAATAGCTACTTATTGAATCTTTCTGACGCTTGGCGCAATTTGTTCCAGGTGCTACCTGACGAGATCGTTATCATCGACAAATATGGTCGGATTCGATATATAAGCGAACAGGTCGGAATCCTGACTGCCTATACGACCGATGAGCGTATGGGCCAAACCGTAGAAGTCCTGGTTCCACCG
Organism: Acidimicrobiaceae bacterium; assembly: GCA_003142095.1. Lineage (GTDB taxonomy): Bacteria > Actinomycetota > Acidimicrobiia > Acidimicrobiales > RAAP-2 > RAAP-2. The sequence continues at coordinate 412 of PLON01000020.1, forward strand.
AGATTCCGAGATGGCCACATCGTGGATCGTTCCCAGTACTCCGAGTCGCCGAGCGTGCGACCGATGGATTACTCCCAGGGTTACTCGTTTCCATGCAAAGAGGAATTTAAATCAAATTGGCCGTCACCCTGTCGTCCGTCACAGTTGACGACACGCCGTGGGTCATCGCAGCGATTCGCGACAAAAGGTCGGAGGGAACAGCAGAGGACGACGGCATCGAGATCGACAAGGGTATTGTGACCTCCGAGCCCGCTTCCGCCGTTGAGTTATCGGACAGTGAGGAGCTTTTTCGCCTCGCGTTCGAGGACAATATGACTCCCATGATCTTCACTGATCTCGAGGACCGAATCGTCACAGCCAACGACGCATTTTGTCTGTTGATTGGACGCACCAGAGGGGAGATCCTCGGAAATGATTCGAAACCGTTCACCCATCCCGATGACGTCGGTATCACCGAAGATGCACACCGCCGCATCACCAGAGGCGATGCAAATCAGGTGCGCTACGTCCAGCGCTATCTGCACAAGGGCGGGCGGCTGATTGTCGTCGAAGTCTCGAAGTCCGCCGCCCGTAACGCTTCAGGCAAGACGCTCTGCTACATCGTCTCGCAGCGCGACATTACCGATCGGACTCGGCGAGATCACGTTTTGGAACTACGGACAGAGGTAAACAAACTCGCGATAATCGGCTCTAGTGAGGCAGTATTTCTGCAGCAACTGTGCGCTGTCCTCGTTAGTAAGGGTGGATACATGCTCGCATGGATTGGAGTCACTTCCAGCGGCGAGGAGGACGGGGTCGACATCGTCTGTGCAGCGGGTGCTACCGACTACCTCTATGGCGACATGGTGTCCTGGTGGGGATCGAAGGAGAGCGGGCTCGGTCCCACGGGATCAGCACTGCGAACCTTCGATAGCCAGGTAGCGAACGATCTCGCCAACCAGGCGATGTACGGACCCTGGCGCGAGCGCGCGTCCCAATTCGGATTCGGCTCTTCTGTCGCCCTTCCCTTTGCTTCTGGAACGCAGAGGTTAGTACTTACAATCTACGCTCGGGACATCTTTGCGTTCGATGAAATCACGATGATAGGGCTCGAGGAAATTAGATCAGAGGCCGAGTTCGCTCTTGTTCACGTTCGTTCGATGCAACAGAACGAAGCGGCCTTGGAGGCGCTTACTCTCGCAAACAATGCCCTAATAGAAACCGAGCAGCGCTTCCGTCTCGCGTTTGAAGACAACATGGCGCCGATGATCTTCACCAATCTCGAGAACCACGTGATCGCCGCCAATGACGCTTTCTGTCACATGATCGGATACGACAGAGCAGAGATTTTAGGACGTGGCACCTCACATTTCACTCATCCCGAAGATGTGGAAATTGTTAGTGATCCGCAACTACGTTTGATCTCCGGTGCGGTTGAACAGGTGAGCTTTGTCAAACGCTACATAAGCAAGGATGGGCAAGTAATTGTCATTAGTTCCTTGAAGTCCGCAGCGCGAAACTCCGACGGTGAAATTCTCTATTTTGTCAGTTCTCAGCGGAACATCACCGAGGAGCGCGCTCTCGCTGATCAACTCTCGCACCAAGCACTGCACGACCCGCTCACCGGGCTCGCCAACCGGGCACTCTTCGAGGACCGGCTCTCGCAAGCGAACGCGAGGATCGCCCGCCAAGGCGGGTTGGGCGCCGTGTTGCTGTTGGATCTCGATGACTTTAAGGGGGTAAACGACACGTACGGTCACCTCATTGGAGACCAGTTGCTCGTAGGAATTGCCCGTCGCCTTGAACTCGTGACTCGCTCCGCGGACACGCTTTGTCGCTTCGGCGGCGACGAGTTTCTCTATCTGGCCGAGGGTCTGACTTCGCCGACTCAAGCCGATGAGGTGGCGGATCGACTTCTCGAAGTACTCACCGAACCGTTTTCGTTCAATGGAATAGATCTAGTGCAGCATGCGAGCATCGGGGTCGTAGTTTGCGACGGGGTGGGCACCAACGGCAGCGATTACGTGCAAGAAGCTGACGTGGCCCTTTACGAAGCCAAGCGTCTCAGAAGAGGGCGCCACTTAGTTTTCAATTCGAGCATGCAACAGAAGGCGATCAGCCGCTTCTCGCTCACTCAGGAGCTTCGCCACGCTCTCCTGACCGGGGAGCTCTCGATGCACTACCAACCCATTATCGATCTCTCAACAGTCGACGTGGTTGGTTTCGAGGCATTGATGCGCTGGCAGCATCCCGAGCGGGGATGGATCCCCCCCGACGTGTTCATCCCGCTCGCCGAACAGAGCGATCTCATATTGGAACTCGGTTCTTTCGCAATGCGCGAGGCAGTGGCGGCAACACGTTCTTGGGAGCCGATTGGCGCTCAAGGCACCCGACCATTTGTCACGGTCAACTTCTCCGCGCACCAGTTTCACAATCCTGGCCTGATATCTATGATTGAGGGAGCGCTCTCGGAAGGTGGGATGTCGCCAGAGCGTCTCATCATCGAAATCACAGAAAGCGTGGCGCTTCTCAATGTCACCGAAACAATTAACACGGTGTCGCATCTGAGTCGAATCGGAGTTGGCATCGCGCTTGACGACTTCGGCACTGGATACTCGTCGCTCTCCTACCTCGCACTGCTGCGTCCGAGAATCATCAAGATCGACCGATCCTTCGTGAGTCCCGAGCAGGAGAGCGAGAGTAACAACACGCTGCTCGAGGCGATCGTCTCGCTCGGCCACAAACTTCATATCATCGTGCTCGCCGAGGGTATCGAGACGCATAAGCAACTTGACCGCCTACGCGATCTCGGCTGTCAGCTCGGCCAGGGATTCGTCTTCTCACCCGCCGTGCCTGCCAGCGATGTGCAAATCGTGCGTAACCGGTTAACCGGGAAGTAGTAATCACGGCATTCCCACTTGCGATATCAACTGAACCTCCTCGCTACGCAGCGAAAGCCAGGCTCAGGTGTTGCAACATCATTGTGAAAGTTCCAATTTGACTGCAGAGGATGCGGACTCCGTACTTCGGCAAACAGTGAAGATGTTGTACGGCAAATAGCGCACCTCCAATGAGTTCTGAGCCGAATTATCTCCTACGCGCCGACCACTGCCAGCGTTTCGGTTGACGCTTCATCGGGGCGAGCCTTGACGGCACGAGTCCTTCTTGGTCTTACCTCCCCTCGACGTCCAGCCACGGANNAGGTTGATGGCCGCGTTGTGATCACGGCCGATCGTGAGACCACGGGCCTCACAGTGATACGCCCGTTCGTCAAGAGACAGTTTTGCTTTCACTGATCTGCAGTGACGAGGTGCCATAGGTTGACGACGGCAAGTTCTCATCATGGCTTGATTACAACGGATTCAGCGAGCCTTCCGACAATCCGCAGACGATCGGACAAGATCGTCAGGAGCAGCTGCCAATTCTGACGCCGCTATTCGTGAGCAACCAAATCGCCGCAGTATTAGGATCGTGACACGG
>PLON01000042.1 GCA_003142095.1 Acidimicrobiaceae bacterium
CCGGCCCGTTGACGTGGTCGAGGTGCGTTGCTGGGGATCACGGGTTGGCGCTCTGGCGCTCGACGAGCGGTCGGGGTTCTACGTGTTCGAGTACGAGCGCTCGTGGACGGACGCCGGCGCCGAGTTGGCGCCCACCACCATGGCGACCACGGCATCGTCGCGGCGTTTCGTTTTTCCGACATTGGCTCCGAACACCTATCACCGCCTTCCGCCAATGGTGGCGGACTCCCTTCCCGACGCCTTCGGTAACGCCCTCACGACCGCGTACTTGGCCAACGAGGGCGTCGCGGCGAGCACCATCACTGCGCTCGACCGACTCGCGTACCTGGGTACCCGTGGAGTGGGCGCCCTGGAGTTCCATCCCATGCGAGGTCCCCGTACCAGAAAAGCGACGGCAATCGAACTCTCGGAACTGGTGGTAGCGGCCCGAAGTGCGCTCAGCGGTCACACGCTCTCCGAGCTCGGGATTACGGACGCGATCTCGCATCTCATTGCCGTGGGCACGTCGGCGGGCGGGGCGAGGGCCAAGGCCGTGGTAGCGCTGAACCCAGCGACTGGCGAGCTGCGATCGGGTCAGGTGCCCGCCGACCCCGGCTTTGAACACTGGCTCTTGAAACTGGACGGTGTCGGCGCCGATCTTGACCTGGGTTCTTCAGGTTCGTTCGGACGAATCGAATACGGCTATCACCTCATGGCGACGGCGGCGGGCATTGAGATGACGCAGTGCCGTCTGCTCGAAGAGGGCGGGCGCGCGCACTTCATGACACGCCGTTTCGATCGCCTGGGCAATGGTGAGAAGGTGCATTCGCAAACGTTGTGCGCCATGGCGCAACTCGACTTTCGCCAGATCGGTGCGCACGATTACGGACAGTTGTTCTTGCCCATTGATGAACTGGCCCTGGGTCCCGAGGCGCGCGCGGAGGCGTTTCGCCGGATGGTCTTCAATGTCGCCAGCGCCAACTGCGATGATCACACCAAGAACTTTTCTTTTCTGCTCACCAAGAGCGGTCGAAGGACACTGTCGCCGGCCTACGACGTCACGCACGCACACTCCCCCGGCAGCCGATGGACCCGTCAGCACCTGATGGCCGCGAATGGAAGGACGACGAACATCTCGAGATCCGACATCCTGGAGGTTGGAGACCGCTTTGACGTGCCGGGAATGAGCGTTGTCGTCGACGAGGTCCTGGAAGCAGTCGCTCGGTGGGCGGACTTTGCGAGCGAGGCGGAGGTTCCAACGGTCGTCATCAACGACATCGCCGATGACATCCAGCAGTGGTCGAACGTGCTTCGATGAAGTGGCCGTGACCAAGACCGTCAACATGGCCCCCGTCATCGAAACGTTTGGCCCTCACTGCCCTGTCGAGCGTTCGGGTGCATCGGTCGCTTAGCGCTGAGGGCCTCTACGCTCCCCTCCGGTTCGACATAGGAACTGTCCTCTTACGCTGCAATTGGCGAGGGAGGAGAGGGCGTGGCAAAGGTGCCTTGGACCACTGCGCAATCCTCATGCGGTTGCTGCGGCGACGGGACCGCCATCGCTCTAGAGCGGCGTACACGTCTCCGCACAGGAGAGATGTACGCCGAACCATTGGAACTCGAGGTGCACGCTACAACTCAACGACAGAGAACACTGACGTGAAGCTGAAGCTCGATCTGCACGATATCTACAACCGGGGCGGCGACATCGATCGCGCGCTGCGAGCCATCATCGACGAGGCCATCGAGAAGAAGGTCCGCCTGGTCGAGATCATTCCCGGTAAAGGCAGTGGACAACTCAAGAAGCGAGTATTGCGGTTTCTCGATCAAAAGGAGATCAAGGAGCTCTACGACAGGGTCGAAAAGGATTCACACAACTTCGGCCGGGTGTTCGTCCACTTTCGCTTCAAGTAACGCAGCCGCGCCGAAGGTCGCATTGATTTCACTCCCGCTACCAGCGGCGGCGGCGATCGCGAGGTACGCTCCCACCATCCGTCAAAGGGGAACAATGAACAAGCGCCTCGTTACACGCTACGCCACGAATTCCAAAGATAACGCCGACGAAAACCAGCGCAGAATCGAGGCGGTGTTCGAAGAGCTCTCGCAGTCCAGGCCCGACAACGTGAGCTACCTCGTCCTACGATTGTCCGACGACTCCTTCGTCCATGTCTCATTTCACAATCACCGCGACGACGAAGTGAATCCCATTTCGTCGAGCAACGCATTCGCCCACTTTCAAGATGGTCATGAAGCGCGCCGCGAAGGAGGCGTCGACCAGCACACGGCCGTCCTCGTCGGCGCCTACATCACTGAAATCGACTGAACCGACCTTCACGCAGCACCGTGACGAAGTCCTCGTAGGCCAACTCGGTCTCGTCAGGCTGCAACGCGACCTCCTACCTCGCCACTTCGACGCAGCGAAACGCACGACCAGGTTTCTGACGCCCGAAAGCGAGTCGACTCTTCGCCATCCCCACCGATGGCCATCATTGGCCTCAACGCGAGAACAAATCACCGACTCGAAAGGCAACTGGCGATGACTCGCTGGTACCATCCGAAAATGTCCGACGTGACGAATCAGCGATCACGGTGGATCAGTGTGGTCGCGTGCGTGGCGATTGCGGCGACCACGATGACCGTCGCCTCCCCATCGGCCTTCGCTCGGTCCACCGGTACCGCCGAGGGGGCCCGCCTCGACGGCGCGGGCCCCGGCACCATCCTGCCGGGCACGAGGTGCCCGGCCTTCCCCGCCGACAACGTATGGAACACTCCGATCACTGGCCTGCCGGTCAACGCCAACAGCGCTACGTGGCTCACGTCCATGGGCGCAGCGACCACCAGCCTCCACCCGGATTATGGCCCCTCGGGCAACCCCAAGCGGCCCTACGGCATTCCGTGGGATATCGTGCGCGACAGCACACCCTTCACGACTATCAGGTTCCTGTACGCGTCCGAAAGCGATCGCAGGCCCTATCCGCTGACGGCCGCCACGCCCATCGAAGGCGGCTCCGACCGTCACGCGTTGATGCTCGACGAGTACCGCTCCAGCCGCTCGCCCGCGTGCACGCTGTTCGAGACGTACGACACCTAATTACCGCGCCGGTGGCAGGTCACG
>PLON01000014.1 GCA_003142095.1 Acidimicrobiaceae bacterium
CATTTTGTCTGGCTGACAACACCGGGTTTCTGGGACACGTAGTGCTTAGGTGTCTCTCATAGATCTCGCCAAATACGCCGTCACTGCTGTTCTCGTCGAAGGTCGACCACTTCGTTGTGGCCGCTCCTCCTTTTGGGCGTTAATCTTCACATCCCATGAAGCGGTCGCATGCTTCTGGAAACAGAGTGGTCCCTTAGGACTGGCTGCGCGCCAACTGGCAGTGACGTGGCGTCCAAGGATGGGGCGATGAGCCTGTAGCAATAGAGTCGAAAGGCCCTAGTCACGAACAGGCGAACTTTCTAGAGTAAAAGACGGGAGGGTTGTCCTTGACTCTTTCCTACCTGCCAAATTGGTGGGCACACGACCAGGAGATACAAAATGGGTCTTCCCGGAATGGTGTTCAGCACCGTCGCAGCTGTCGCAGGGGCGATTATGTACTGGGCCGTCACCTATCAAGGTACGGGTTTTCGTCTTTCCACCGTCGGTCTCATCCTCATGATTGCCGGGGCGTTCGGATTCGTGGTCTCGGCGATTGTCTTTGCGACGTCGCGACGGCAGGTGAGCACTGGCACTCACTCCATAGACCGCCAGGTCACCGACTCACAAGGTCGCTCAAGTTCAGTGCACGAAGAGCATAAGTAATGGATTCTGGTGCACGTTGATTTCACGCTGCCCACGATCCCGGTTCGCTAGCGAAAGGGACATGGTTCGCGCGCAGGCGAAGTTGACGGACTGTTTTCAATCATCACAACCAAGAAGGAAGGTGCATCATGGCAGGAAAAATTGAGAAGTCGAAGGGCAAGGTTAAAGAAGCAGTCGGAAGCCTTACTGGCAACAAGAAGTTGGAATCCGAAGGCAAGCTGGATCGTCGCGCTGGTGAGGCGAAGGAGAAGATTGGCCGCGTGAAGAGCAAGGTCGAAGAGGCGGCCGAGAAGGCAGAGCGCAAGGCCGTGAAGGCGATTGACAAGGCCAAGGATGCTGCGCGTCGCAAGTAGTTTTTGATCTCCGGGCTCACCGCCTCGTGTTTCGAAGCGGACTCGTGCGATCACTGATAATCGCCGGTGTCGGCATGCTTATCGCGGTCGCAATTGCCGCTCGAACGCTCAGTCCGCGCGCAAAAATCCAGCGAGGCTCAACCCTTCGAACTTTGACTCAAGAGCAATGAGAATGTTGGTCAGCTGCGATGGGTGAAGAAGAGAGTGCCAGCACCTCTTCACCCAACATTTTACGCCAAGGCGTTCGCATTTTCCTTGAGAGGCCGCCAATCGGAGGCTCGTTATGATGAGCAATAGCGTGCCGAATATCATTGAAGTCAGCAACATTAAAAAAGGATTTGGCGGGTTCGTAGCGGTAAATGACGTGAGTTTCGTAGTGCGCAAGGGAGAGATTTTTGGCCTCCTGGGCGAGAACGGAGCCGGCAAGACCACCACCATCGAAATCCTGGAAGGATTTCAGAAGGCCGACCAAGGGACCGCGGTGGTGCTCGGTATCGATCCGCGATTAGGCCGAAGAGCCTGGCGAGATCGCGTGGGGTTCGTACTGCAAGAGTCGCAGTTCGATCCCATTCACACTGTCAATGAAACACTCAAACTCTTCGCCAGTTTCTTCTCGAATCCTCGAGGTGTGGCCGAGACCCTCGAACTCGTTGGCTTGACGGATAAGGCCGACGAGCGATTCGGGCGCCTTTCCGGGGGCCAGAAGCGCCGTGTTGACGTGGCAATCGGAATAATTGGACGGCCGGACTTACTCTTTCTCGACGAGCCCACGACAGGGTTCGATCCCGTAGCTCGTCACGAATTCTGGACGGTAATCGAGGGCCTGCGCGACGGCGGCACGTCAATTCTTCTAACGACCCACTACATGGAAGAGGCCCAACGACTCTGCGATCGACTGGCCATCATGGCCAAGGGGCAGATCATGGCGCAGGGGACATCGTCCTCTCTTATAAGCGATCTGGGCGTAACCACGATTCGCTTCGAACAACCTACCGGAGTTGACCTATCAACACTTTGTGCGATCGCCGGAGAAGATTTCTTTCTCCGCGACAACATCGTGTCAGCCTCGGTGGGAAGCAACGTGCAGGAGATCCTTCTGCACCTTTTGACGTGGTCGCGGTCTACGGGAATCGTTCTTGCGGGGCTCGAAGTGATCAGACCCACATTGAACGACGTTTTCTTGGGCGCGACCGATGGCGACGAATGAGATTCATTCGACTGTCCCTGGCACAGACCGTCTACCATCTGCGGGCATTTCTACGCAGCACGCGCACCGTTGTCCTTGGCCTCGTGATGCCGGTTGGCTTGCTGGTCGTTCTCAGCTGGGTCTTCGCTAACCAAGGAGAGATGACCGGCATCGCGGGAAACCAAATCAGCGCGATAGCGTTCTACACCGGAAGCCTGACGGCGTGCGGGCTCATGCTCGGGACTTTCACCGGTGTCATGGTCACTTCGGTGAGCGCCCGCGAGGCAGGGTGGCTCAAGCGATTCCGCGGCTCACCCATGCCTCCGGGGTCCTATCTCGCGGGCCAAGTGCTCTTCAATATCTTGGTCTCGCTACTGCTCACAGCGGTCATGATTGCCGTCGCGTCTCTGGCTTACGGACTGCCTCTTCGATTGGTCCCACTTTTGGCGGTGCTCTGCTACGCGCTACTCGGCGTTTTTGCCTTCACGGCCGTGGCACTCGCGCTGACCAGAGTCATCACGACACCCGAGATGGCTTCCTCATTGGGGCCATTCGCCACCATCATTTTGAGTTTTATGAGCGGCGTCTTCTTCCCACCCAATCTCATGCCGCACTGGCTCGTCGCTTTTTCGAACTACTTGCCGCTCGAGCCTCTCGCCCAGTCCATGCAATCCGCCCTAGCGCTGCAAAGGGGCACCGGATTCGAGCTGCGAACGTTCGTGGTACTGGGGATCTGGATCGTGGCCAGCTTCGCAGTCGCCCACCGAACTTTCACGTGGCAACCCTTGAGGCGTTAGCGGACTCTTCTGAATCTGCGCCGGTCTGGTTGCTAAACCCCGGCGCCACTCCCCTGTCGTGCGACTGGTACTGTCATCGATGAGAGGTGCTGGAAGGGATGGGTAACCATGATTGTGGTGATCATCGTGGTGGTTGTTGTCCTCATTTTGGCTTTGGGCCTGTGGGGCGCCTACAACGCCTTGGTCAAGAAGCGCAATCGGACCCAAGAGGCGTGGTCGGAGATTGACGTCGAGTTAAAGCGGCGACACGACCTCATCCCCAACTTGGTCTCCACCGTAGAGGGCTACGCCTCGCACGAGCGAGGCACTTTCGAAGCGGTCACCGCGGCTCGCGCCAACGCGGTGTCGGCCGGCGCCACCGGCGACCCGACCAAGATTGCTCCCGCGGAAAATGCGCTGTCGGGCGCGCTACGATCCCTCTTTGCGGTCGCAGAAAACTACCCACAGTTGCGCGCCGTGGAGAGTTTCGTCCAGTTGCAGGAAACTCTTACCGCAACCGAGGACAAGATCGAATATGCGCGGCGCTACTACAACACCAGTGCGCGCGACTACAACGTTTCGCTCCAATCGTTCCCGCGCAACCTCATCGCCGGTTCCTTTCATTTCACGACGGTCGCGTTCTTCGGCGCCGACGACACCGATCGTGCGGTGCCTGAGGTGACGTTCCCTGGTTCGGATATCCCAAACGCGTCAGCGCCGCCCGCGGGACCACCCCCCGCTACCGGTGAGCAGGGCCCCCCTCCGGCCGTCTGAACTACTCCCTCGGCGGCGAATCAAACCTGCTGGCCCGAGACCATCTTCTCAAGTTCGGCGATGCGCTCTTCTATGGGAGGGTGCGTGTCATAAAGTCGGTGGATCCACGATTCATGGTGGCGCAGCGGGTCATCGATGCACATAGACGCAGTGGCGTGATTCATCTTCTTGAACGGAACGTCGTTCTGCTGGAGTTTCTTGAGCGCGCTCAGCAGCCCGGCGGGATTGCGGGTAAGCTCGACGCCGCTCACGTCGGCCAGCGATTCACGACGACGTGAGAGCGCAAGGCGGATGAGTGGTCCGAAGATGAACCCAACGATTGCGAGCAGCAGGCCCGCGACAAAGATCACGATGACGATCAGACCACCGTTGCGACCGCCACCACGTCCCATGCTCGCGAAGAAGGCGCCGCGCCAAAATATGCTCGCCAGCAGCGCGGCCATGCCGATCATCGTGCTGACCACCAGCAGCAACCGGATGTCGTGATTCTTGATATGGCTCATCTCGTGGCCCGCCACACCTTCGAGCTCCTCGCGGTTCATGACTTGAACCAGTCCGGTCGTGAAGGTAATGGCCGCCTTATCGGAACTGACTCCCGTGGCGAAGGCGTTGGGCGACGGATCTTCAATCACGTAGACGTCGGGTTTGGGGATGCCTTCACCGATAGCCAGGGCGTCGACGAGATCATGCAGTTGCTGGTAGCGAACTGGATCGGCGGGCACGGCTCCCGAGACCCGTAGAACCATTCGAGCTCCCGCCGTGAGCGAGTAGAGGATGCCCAAGAGCGCCAAGAGCGCGCAGATGGCCATCCCCACGAAGATCGGAGCCAATCCGTAATGGACCGTCTGGCCGGAGGAGGCCACGTTGCTCGCCGCGTGGGAGGAAAGACTCTTAAAGAGCAGACCACAGACCGCGCCGATCGCGATCCAGATCACGAAGAACAGGCCAATGAATACGATGCTACGACGGTTGTTGCGAGCGATCTCGTTGTACACGTAAATGAGCCTACGGCCATCGAGCAGTGAACCATTGCACGAGGTAGAGAACGACCAATCTTGACGGTCGGGCCACGCGGACGCGAAAGTCAGCCTCCATCTGATCGCGCATGATGCGAATTGGACTAGAGAGATTCCATTGCTCGATGCAGGGCTTCTGTAGCGTCCTCATAGTTCACCTGAGGGCCAAAACTCATCGGCTGACCAATCCGTACGGTAACGTCACTGCGTTTCTTGGGCCACTTTGCGTGCAGCGGCACCGTGCCCGCGAGACCGACGGTCTTCACAGGAAACACCGGAACGCCCAGGCTCACCGCCAGCAAACCGATGCCCGATTTAAATGGCTGCAGCAGGCCGTTAGTGCTGATATGGCCCTCCGGAGCAATGAGCACATTCCAGCCCCGGTCGATCATTTCGCCCACGTACTCAAGACTGGGCATGTACGGTTCGCTGCGCGCGAAGGAAAAGCCGGCGAAGCAGACCCGAACGACAAGCGCGAGGACTTTGTGATTGCGCAGCACGTCGTCGGCTGTCGCCACAGCCAGTCGGGTGCGAATTCTTCGCGGTAATGCTTGGTAGACAACCGGCCCGTCAAAGTCATCACTGTGATTGAAGATGAAAATTGCCGGCGTGACAAGGCCGTCCAGCGCTTCGGCGCCAACGACGTCGATCCTGACCCACAGGCGAATGATGGCTCGCAGCAGGCAATCGCGAAGTCCACCGCCGATGAACCGCACCCATCGCCAGTAGGGCCAGACCGGCGGTCTGCTCGCCTCGGCCACCGAGGTCCCCTGACTGATCAACTGGCGTAACTGCGCAACGGTGGTCGCCGGGGTGATGGTCTCATCAGAAATGGAGACCCCTAGTTGCTCCTCAAGCAGTGAGACGACGGTGAGTCTTCGTAACGAGTCGAGGCCAATATCGCCGAGGGGATCCGATTCGGCGATCACCGCGTTCGGATCGTCCAGACTCAACCGGATGATGTGCACCAGCGAGTCGCCCGCTGCCTCGGGGGTCCTCTTCTGCGTCGACTGATCATTCTCTGTGGAGTTGGCCCATAGCTGGACCTGACGACGGTCAATCTTGAGCAGACGTGTCCGGGGGAAGTCGCTGTCGGGCCAGCGTCGCCAGTGATCGATGTGTTGGAATGACTCGAGCTGGGAGTTGATCTCGCCAATTGCATCGGTGATGACGCGATCGGACTCATCGGAAAGAACGACCGCCTCGACGGATTCGCCCTTTGGGTCGTTGACCCCGACGATGCAGACGTCCTGGAAACGAGGATCCTGGTCGGCGACGAGTTCGATGTCTTCGGGAAAGACCTTGAGGCCACTGCTGCGCACGATGGCAAACTTCAGTCTGCCCTGAATGAGCAGACAGCCATCTTCCATGCGGCCGACATCACCCGTGCGGAACCAACCGTCCTCGGTGAAGGCCTCGCTGGTGGCTTCTGGGTTGTGCCAATACTCTGCGAAAACGCTGGGGCCCTTCGCCTGAATTTCACCGTCCTGGCCGATACGTAACTGCACGTTGTCAAGAGCTCGACCCGGCGAGTTGAGTCGCCGTTCGGTCAAACTGTTGCCAGTGAGAATTGGCGACGTTTCGGTGAGCCCGTAACCCTGGACCATCCGCACGCCCATTCTCTCCCACGCGATTGCAACGTCGACTGGTATAGGTGCCCCTCCGGTGACCACAAGATCCAGGTGGCCACCGAGCCTCGAGTGGACGCTGTGAAAGAGAATCCGTCGCAGGAAGAATGGAAGGAAGCCCGCAATCCTCGAGGCCGCCGCAAGCGTCCTCGCTTTTCCTTCATCCATTGCGGTCTGTTGAATACGCTCCAGCATGAGAGAAAGCAGTTGCGGTATTGCCAGCATGGTGTTGATCTCATAGTCCACCAAGGCCTGTGAGATGGCGAGCGGGGTAACGCGAGGTATATAGAAGATGCTGGCGCCACGTGACAGTATCGCCAGGCTGCCAGTCAGTTCGTACATATGCGACAGGGGCAGCACCGAGAGGAGGCGCCAATCGTCTCCCACGTCAATTCTCTGCAAAATACCCGAAATATTGGCGAGCACGTTCCTCTGGGTCAGCACCACCCCCTTGGGATCGGCGGTCGTGCCTGAGGTGAACACGATCAAGGCCGGCCAGTCGCCATCCAGCTCATTGTTCGGTGCACTGGTCGAATGGCCGCCGATAAGTTCATTGAACTCTTCGAGATGGAAAGTCTTCAATGATGCGCCGATGTCTGGGTGCAGGTACTTGCTCAGAAAGACAACCTTGGGCCCCGTCTCGGTTACGACACGCAGAACTGTCGGGGGGGAACTGGCGGCGTCGACGGGTACCAAAACTGCTCCGAGCAGTAGCGTCCCGAGCAGTAGTTCAACCCACTCGGGCGAATTGCCCGCGACCACCAGGACCCGGTCACCTTGAACTACACCCTGCGTGGACAGGTAGTGAGCCGCCTGGTACGCGCGCGACCGTAACTCGCGATGAGTAAGTCTTTCAATTTTCAAGAATGATCTATTGGTGAGAGCGAGACGATCAGCGAACTCGTCATAGCTGGCAACGTACTCAGCGAAATCCCGGTAGTTCATTCCGCAACTCCCATGGCCACCGCAACGACGTACTCACCATGGTGGGAAATTGATATCTCAAAGTTCTGAGCTTCAATATTCCCGTGTGGCCTGCCCGAAGCGTCATGGGTAATTGCGACGTCTATTAGCCGCTCAGGGGACTCTGGCGCCGCCTTGATCACCGCCTCCTTGGCGGCCCACAACCCCGCTAAATGTTGAAGATTCTGATTCTCCAACTCCGACGGATTGAATGCCTTTTGTAGGAAGTGGGTACCACCGGCCTCCACTTGGCGCTGGAATTCAGGAATAAACACCAGATCAACCCCAATCATGCTTCACCCTAACTCTCAGGTCCGCGTGAGACACTCGCCGAGCTTGTTGCGCTTACCGGTTGGAGCTACCCGAAACAGTTTCGGGACATCCCTTACGACAGTTCCGCGAACGGCGTCAACCGGTCCGTGACAAGCTCACGCCGATCGAATATGAGACACTCAACAGCTTGGCGAGAGCGGCCCGAAAAATGAGGAAGTTCGAGTCAACTAATTCAGGGCAGACCGGCGGGCCCCTCGCCAAGCTTCTCTTCTGGTTTCAAAAAGCCCATTACGGCCGAAGGCCCGGGGTCAAGTACTGGTCACGAGTCGGTGGCACGGAGACTACCTCTCCAATGAGCAATACCGTCCAGTCCCATTTGGGTCACGTGACTCACAGTTCGAAGTTCGCCACCTCGCTGGACTCTGCCTTGGGCGGACCGAGCGTGCGGACCGCGATAACGGCGGCGATGAGCATACCGACACCGGCGATCACCAGCGACTGCTCGAGGCCGCTGCGAAACGCTCCGTAGGCAGCTTGAATAACGTGGTCTTCGATGGAACCGCCGGCCTTGACACCACTGGGAACCGTGCCGGTCTCGATGGCGTTGATGATGATCGAAATGAAATTGGCCGGGATATTCAGGATCTTCAGCCGATGCGTAAGGTCGCCGTTCAGGTGCGCGTTAACGAGGGCTCCAAGAACGGCGACGCCGAACACTGCACCGAGCTCACGACTGGTATTGGTCGCCGACGCCGCCATACCTGAACGCTCTGGCGGAACCTCACTCAAAGCAACCGAGGTCATCGGTACCACACTGGCTCCGAAGCCGTAGCCAGCGAGGGCCAGCGTGGCCATTAGCCAAAGCGAGGGATGGCTGGACAGCAGCAGTAGGGCGGACAGCAGAATGCCGGCGCCGGCCCACACGCACCCTTCGGCCATGGGGACGCGTGGCCCAATTCGCGCCACGCGTCGACCCGCGATCACTGCCGCAGCAATCATGGCCCCCGCCATGGGCAAGAACTCGAGGGCAATGCGGTCCGGCGCGTAGCCAATAATCGCGGTCAGGTACAGCGCCGTGAAGAAGAAGATCGAAAAGATGCTGAAGTACAAGATGAAGGCGACGATCATCGCGCCACTAAAGCGCGAAGACTTGAAGTAGGCGAGGTCGAGCAGCGGCGATTTGGTGGCCCGTTCGATGTGGACGAAACCAGTCAACGCCACCACGCCGATAAGGAACAGCCCGATAATCAGCGAGTTGCGGTAGCCGTCGGTCTCGCCGAGGATCACCGCGAACGTCAGGGCCCCAAGGCCCACCGCACCGGCAATGAATCCAGGAATGTCGAGGCGCGCTGTTTGAGGACTCGACGACTCCGGCACTGTCCTCACCGCCAGGACCACGATGAAGAGCGCGGCGGCGACGTTGAACCAGAACACGCCCCGCCAATCGTCGAGCGCCACGAGGACGCCGCCGATGACCGGCCCGAAGGCGAGAGCGAGACCCGAGACCGCGCCCCAGATACCGATTGCCCGGGCGCGGATCCGACGATCAGGGAACATGTGGCGAATTATGGACAACGTCCCCGGCTCCGAGGCGGCCGCTCCGATGCCCATGATGACTCGGCCGCCTATGAGGACGTCGGGGTTTGTCGCGAGCGCGCCCAGCAGTGAGCCAGCCGCAAAGAGCAGCAGACCTCCGAGCATGACCTTCTTGCGTCCGAGGCGGTCGCCCAACGTTCCACCTAGCAGCATGAAACTCGCGAACGTAAGTCCGTAACCATTCACGACCCACTGCAGTTGGGCGACACCAGCGTGAAGGTGCGACTGAACGCTGCCGAGAGCCACGCTGACAATAGTCATATCCATGAAAGTGAGAAACATGACCATGCAGATAGCGACCATCGCAATGCGGTGTCTTATTTGGATACCGGTTGGCGCTACGCCTTCCATTGCACTTACGACGCTCTCAACCCTCTGCTTCGATATTGAAGCGGTTATCAGGCGAGGCTACACCGGACGACTTTGTAACGGTGCAACCCGAACCAGTGCGCACACTCTGTTCACACTTACTCACTGCGACACGCGGTCAATGCCCAGAGCCGTCGAAGGATGGAGACTGAACAGATTCCCGGCCATTCGCTCATTCGCCACTTCGGTGGAGGTGAGTCGTGCTCAAGAACCGGATCATTGTGGAGTCGGTGATGTCCCAGCGCCTGGGGGTGAGAGCAACCACCAAGAAATACGGCGTCTCGCCGGCGTGGGTGTTAACCCACGAGAAGTCCTCCTCCACCTGCTTCGTCGCGGACCTGTCCAACGAGTGCTGGCAGAACAACATGACCCACTGGCACTTAGAGGACGGCACCGGGGTGGAGATTCTCACCTTTCTCTACGACCACTCGCGCTTGGCACTCGCCGTTCGGGTTTATCCCACGGTGACGATGGCGAACGTCCGACGATTCTTTCGTCAGACCTGCACGCGCTACGGCACACCGGCCTCAGTGTTGAGCGACAACGGTGCGATCTACAACGTGACGTCGCGCGGCGGATGCAGCGGATTCGAGAGTGACCTCATCGCGGTAGCGCGCCTCGACAAACACAGTCGGGTTCCTTGACGCGATTCGAGATTCAAACCGCTCACAACATCGTCGCTTTCAACGAGGGTGACTCGTCTTTCGACCGTCGCGGAAGACCACGCGGACATCGTGCAGCGCACGGATATCGAATCGCGGGTCCCCACCCAATACCACCAGGTCCGCCTGCGCACCGGGCGCGACTATTCCAATCTCGCCAGTCAAGTTCAGAGCGGCGGCGCCACCTTGCCAGAGCGCCTCGAGGACGAGTGCCTCGGGCCAGCCCGCCAACTCAACGAGACCCTGGGCTCGCCAGGCGAGGTCGTGATAGTCCTCGAACTGGCCAAAGAGTGCATCCGTACCCAGTGCGTGCGTTACGCCATGCTCGCGTGCTGCGCGGGCATTTGCCCAGACCGTCAGTAAGCGCTGCGCCGAGACACCGAACGACGCCGGGTCGTCTCGTGGTGAGTGCTCAACGACCCGAAGCCACTCGGCGATCTCTTCTGCGAGGGGACCCGCGATCACCGCCACTTGCTGGCGCCGATTCATCTCGTCAAGCACACCGAGGTCGACTGGTCCCACAGCGCCGTTCGCGTCCATCCAACTGCAGTGTTGGATCGTATGCACGCCGGCTTCAACCGCGCGCTTGATCCCTTGGGTACCGTGAGCGTGCGCCGCGACCAGGAGACCTGCGTCCGCGGCTACGCACACGGCTGCACGGAGTTCGTTCATCGAGAACTGCGCGAGTCCCAACGCCGTGCCCGGCGTGCCCGCCCCTCCCGTCGCGACGACCTTCACGACATCCACGCCGTCGGCGACGAGAGCCTCCACGGCCTCAGCCACTCCCGCCTCGTCCGAGGCGAGGAGGCCGAACGAGCGGAGATGACCGTCTGGCGTCGTGATCGGTCGCCCGGCGCAGTTAATTCTCGGCCCTTCCAACTCGCGTCGATCAATCGCTGCGCGCGCTCGTTGGATAACGTTACCGATGCTGCCGAGATCGCAGACGCTCGTGACGCCCGCCCCAAGGAGGCCTCGACAGTGCGAGGCGACGCTGGTCATCAACTGCGCATCCACCAATTGCTCGGGATCGGCGCTCAGACTCTCGCCGTAGTCGAAGCAGAAGTGAACGTGCGCATCGATGAAACCGGGAACGAGGTACCCGTCGGGGAAGGACTCAATCTCGTCGTAAAGTTCGTCACCGAGCAGTTCAACCGGAGCCACCCGCTCGATCCGGCCATTCGCCACCACCACCCCGGCGCCATCGATGCACGTACCGTCGCCGAGGAGAATCCGCCCGGCGGTGATGAGGCGTGGGCGTCGAGTTGACTCGAGCAATTCCTAGTGCCCGACTGGCTGCGACAGAGCAAGCAGTCGAGCTGGGTTCGACACCAGCATCTTTTGCATCGCATCGTCGCTGATCCCGTGTTCCTTCATCCGTGGCACGACGCGCTTGAGGATGTGATCGTAACCGTGGCCCCCATAGTGGGACAGCCACTTCTTCACCGCGATGTCGTGAGAGACGAGAATCTGATCTTCAAAGCCCGCGTCGATAAGTGCAGCGATGCGCTTAATACGAGTTGCGTCGTTGGGAAGATCCACGGGACCGTATCGAACGTAACTCGACTCTTGACCGAAGAGGTCAAACTCGAGAAAACAGCCCGAACGACCGACGGCCACGAGCTCGTCGTGCTCTGGAACTGTCCGGTCGAGATGGCCGATAACTACTCGGTCAAGGCGCGCTCCGAATGACGAAAGTAAGTCAAGGAGGAGACCGGGAGCATCGGGGTGACGACCAGGGTGAATTGAGATTGAGGCTCCGGTTGCCAACTGGGCGTACACGGCGCCACGAAGCGCCTTTTCTTCATTCACGGTGAGCGGCCACGAGCAGCCCATCTCGCCGATGATTCCGGCGCGAATCTCTCCCCCATCGATTCCCTCGGTTATGTCGCGCACCATCCGCTCGCCAATTTGTTCCGATGACATGGTGCGGGTCAACTCGGATTGAAACTCGTCCAGGTAGACACCCGTGCTCGCGACCACGTGCAAACTAGTTGCCAGCGAGAGGGCGACGAGTCCGCTCACGTCTTGGCCCGCGCACGCTGGCGTCAACTCAACCACCGTGCCACCACCGGCTTCCTTAAACTGGCGCAACTCTTCAATCTGGGTCTGCACATCAGAAAGCACGAGGTTGTCGCGGGACTGTCGGTGATGAAAGCGAACCCATCCGAGATTCTCGAGAGTCAGTTCGGCGTTCGCGTAGTCCCTCTCGATCGGATCCGTAGGCTCCTCGAAGAACTTGCCAAGGTCGATCAATACGTGCTCGTGCGGCAAGACGACGCCGAGTTCCGATGGGGCTACGTCGCCGGCGACGGTATGGACCACCTGTTCAACGCCCGCCGTTGACGCCAGAGCGGCGGTATCAACCATCGACCCGACCGTCACCTATCAGATGTGCGGACCCGATCGATGACGAACGATTCGCTCGTTCTGGATCTCGCAGGTTGGTGAGCAGCACTTCTTCGAGTTCAGCGAATCGAGGTGTTCCTATGCACTCCAGCCCTCGGGGCCTCGGAAGGTCCACATCAAGGACGCAGCACACGCTGGCCGGCCGGTTGCCCAGTACGTAGACCCGATCGGAAAGGAGGAGCGCCTCGGGCACATCGTGGGTCACGAGCACGACGGTCCAGTGGAACTGCTCCCACATTGATGACAGCCACAACTGCAGATCCGTTCGCGTCAGGTAGTCGAGAGCGCCGAACGGCTCGTCTAAGAGAACAATCTGGCGCCCCTGGACCACGGTGCGCAGCAAGGCAACGCGCTGACGCATCCCTCCGGAGAGTTCGTACGGGTAGCAGTGCTCGAAGCCGGTTAAGCCGAACTTCTCAATGAGTGGCTCGACGAGTTGTCGCGCGTCCTTCTTCTTCATTCCCTGGACTTCGAGCCCGAGCGTGGCGTTGTCGAGTACTCGCCGCCAAGGGAACAACAGGTCCTTTTGCGGTTTGTACGCGAAGTGCTCACTCGCCCCGGTGGCGACCGCGCCATTGACCTCGACCTTGCCACCATCAGCGCTCTCGAGCCCAGCGAGGATGTTGAACAGCGTCGACTTACCGCAGCCGCTGGGCCCAATGATGGAGATGAACTCGCCGGCCGCCGCCTCGAGTGAGATGCGATCAAGTACTGCCAAGTGCTCACCTCGGCGCTGGAACGTCTTGGAGACGTCGATGACCTCGATGGCGGCCCCACCGTGGAACTGCGACGGGGTGGCCCGACTCTTCGTCACTTAATCCTCTTAATCTGACGCGAGTGCCGATACCACGGCATGGTCGCGTTCTGAATCAGGAACGTGAGGCCGTAGAGAACCATACTGAGGGCAGCCGTCACGACGACGGCCGCGAAGACGAGGTCGGTTCGAAGGGCGTTCTTCTCCAACTCCATGTAGACACCGAGCCCCACGGACGCACCGACCCACTCACCAAAAATCGCGGCCATCACGGCGAAACTGACCGCCACGCGAAGCCCGGCAAAAAAGAACGGAAGCGCCGTTGGTACGCGCAACATCCAGAACTCCTTGAAGCGTCCCCCACCCATCGAACGAATTAAGTTCGAGGCCTCGGGCTCGGTTGAATTGAAACCCTCCAAGAGCGCCACCGTCGTCGGGAAGAACGTGACCAGGATGACCACGAGAACCTTTGGCAGAAGTCCGAACCCAAACCAGATAACAAACAGCGGGGCAATGACGAGGACCGGGATCGACTGGGAGGCAACCAGCAGGGGGTAAACGACCCTTCGAGCGGGCTTCGATAGGTCAATCGCGGCCGAAAGTACCGCCGAGACTCCAAGCGCGGCCACGATGCCAATGAGTGTCTCTTTGATCGTGGGCAGCGTGTTTTGCCAGAGGGCGCTCCGATTCATCCAACCTTGACTGGCGACCCTTGCAGGTGACGGTAGGACGGTGGGGTTCACCTTCAACAAGACGACCACCAACTGCCAGAGCCCGACGAGGACAGCGAGACCGAGTAGTGCGGGCCAGGCACCGGACAACCTCGTCCCGACCGCTCTCGCCGCTCTCGACGTCCGGCTCCGGGGAACTCCAGCGCCCGACGCCGTCACGGCGTCGGGCCTGGCCCGCTCTCCCTCAATTTCGTCGGTCAACGCCCGCGACAAACTCACCTCAGTGGCCCCCTGCGTACCGATTACAGATACTGGTTCGTCATGAACTTCGACCAGTCAGGCTCGTGTGTCAAATTTTTGCCGTTGGCGTTAACGAAAACTCCACGCTTATAGAAAAAGCTGCCGAGGTTTTGCCACATGCTCGCCGTCTGTGCACCAATCGTACCTTGGGGGCTCAACAGGTAAGTCTTCGCCATCGCCTCGCTCGCCTCGATCGCCACTTTGAGGTTGACGGCAGTCGGGTTCATCTCGTACTCAATGCGAGCGCCCTTCGCCGGATTTTTCTCAATGTACTGATAGGCCTTCACGAGAGCACCCACGAATTTCTTTGCGAGCTTCGGATTTGCCTTAAGCCAAGCGTCGTTGCCGAGAATCAGCGCGGCGTATTGATTCGGTACGCCGTACTTGGTCATGTTGAACAGACGCAGTTTGGCGTGCTGTTCCACCTCGGCCTGGATGACGTCAGAGAAGAAGAACGCCGAAAAGCCGACCCTCTTCGATTCGACCGCCTGATAGGCGCTGCTACCGAGGACAATGCTGGTCACCGTGCACTTCGACGGGCCCCCCGCACCGTGGATAATGGCCGCAATGATTGCCGGGTCGCCCGGGTAGCCGAATCCGCCGTAGGTCTGGCCGCAGAATTCCTTCGGAGAGACGATGGTCTTGTTACTCGCGAGAGTACCGTAGAACGACGGGTTCGTCTGGAGTACCGCCATCACCGACGTGATTTTCAATCCCGACGCGAAGTCAAAGAGCACGTCCGACTCGGTGTCCCCAATGGCGAATTGAACTTTACCGACGCTCGCGAGCGTGTCCGGCGGTGTTTGGCCATACGGCACGACGTTCGCGTCGATGCCGGCATCTTTGAAGTAGCCCATCTTCTCGGCCACGAAGACGCCCTCGTTGTCGGCATTCGGAATGAAGTCGAGGGCGATAGAAACGCTCGTCAAAGCGCCCGACGAACTGCCGCTGGCTCCTGCCGGTGACGACGCCGCCAGCGAGGCCGTAAGTGAAGCCCCCGTCAGCATTCCCGCCATAACGAGGCTAAAGCCTCTCGAACGCTTGATACTTCTCATCATTCCCCCTTACTTGTGAACTTCACTCGTTTGCTACCGACCTCTTGAGGCGTCACAGTGGTGTCAACGCGGTCGTCGTACCCTGCGCTCCGCGGACGTCACCATCGAATGCCTCGACGTCTTCGGGTGAGTCAATCTCGACGAGACCTACCGACGAGTCGAACTGGTAGCGCCGAAAGTTCCCGCCGCAAGGCGCGCCGGCAGCTAGGTACACCTCGTGGGCATCGAGGTCGTAGATGACCGACGCGATCGTGGCGTAGCGCTCGTACTCCGAGGCTCGGTCGTCGCCGTGCGAGCACACCCCCAGAGGGAAGTTGCGATGGTCCGATAGTGCATCCTGCAGGTTCCTGATGGAGAGAGTTGGCGCTCCTCGCCGGAGCGTCGACTCGAGGCAATCAAGACGAAAGAGCGTGCTGGGGCTGGTGCCAATCCGACTGTCGGATCGCGCCAAGTCGGGAGAGAGAAAGTGGTTGGTATGCGCGAGCACGCCGTCACGCGGCATCAGCGTGCGCACCGACGTCGCTCCGCCAGGATTGACTTCCATGTCGATGGCCAGGCCGTCGACATCACCTAGGAGGAAGTTGCCGGATAGCGCCTTATCCGCGTTGACGACAGTAGTGACAGCGTCGGTGATCGACTCGGCGTCGAGCAATCGACGCAGCATGACGTGGTACGGAACGCCGACCGCCCCGTCGTCGAGGTAGCTGACCAAGGTGTTGGTGCAACTCGCGACGCCGGCGGAGTTGACACCGGTCTTGGCGAGCAGTCCAGCTTCGACGATCGTCACGTAGTCCGGGCCGTCGTCGCGTCGCGCGTGCACGAGCACCACGGTGTCACGAGCGTGCAGCAGCCAGTCCCAGTTCTGGCCAACCAGCGTGTGTCCTTCGGACGTCACTTCAGGCAGCACGGCGAACGATGAACACTCGTTAGCGAGAGCGCCGGAGAGCTTCTTGTTGTCCTGGGCTCCCGAGGCGAACATGACCTCGCTCCTCACGTTGAGCGCGAGGATGTCACCAAAGTCGACGCCGGATCCCTCGGCAATGCCGCGGATCTCTTCGATGATGTGCGGGGCGAAGTCCTCGACCACGTTCTCGTATCTGCTCGCGTGCCCTACGACCTTCTCCCAGTCCCACTCGGCGTAGTGGGCGAACACCCGTTGGTACGCCGAGATTGACTGGCGCACCTGCGTGCGCGCTTGCTCACCGTACTGGCGTCCACGCTCGAACGGGGCTCCTTGAATCGAGACGCGCGACATCCCGCTTGGCAGTGATGCGTCAGCCACGAACGTCAATCGCCCCGGGCCGCGTACATGAGGTAATTGGCGGATCCTGCGGCCACCGCGCCCGTCTTCACCTTGGCGGCCGAAGAGTAATTGGCCGAAGAGTGTACGACGTTGTCGAAGGTAGTTCGGTCCTCGGAAGAGCGCTCGGACAGTTCCTCGATCGCCTGCTTGATCACTCGACAGAAGTCCGGAAGATCGTTCGGGAGCCTGGACGTGATCAAGTTGCCGTCACGCACGACGGGTTCGTCAACGTAGTTAGCTCCAGCGTTGATGACGTCGTCGCGAATGACCGACACGCACGTGAGCCGACGTCCCTTCGCAATCCCGGCCGAGGCGAGGACCCAACCGGCGTGGCAGATCGCCGCCACGATTCCACCACGATCATCGACGTTACGGACCAGGTTCAGCATGCCGGCGTTACGACGCAGCGACTCCGGTGAGAATCCCCCCGGCACGACGACGCAGTCAAAGTCGGTCGGATCCACGTCGTCGACTGACACATCGGGAATGACCGGGTAGCCCAACTTACTGCCGTACACTTGGCCGGCTTTGGGACCAACGATGGTCACCGCCGCGCCGGCCTCGCGGAACCGAAGTACCGGATACCAGAGTTCGAGCTCCTGATACTGGTTCTCGGCAAGCACGGCGATTCGTGCGTTTTCAATCTTCATGCAGACCTACTTTCATTCCCTGGTAGAGAGGCGGACGGACACGTTGTTGTATTCATGTTTCGAGACGTAACTCAGAACGCCAGAATCCGCGCCGGATTATCGACGAGGACCTTCTTCACTTCAGCCTCGGTGAAACCCTTCTTCGCAAGACGCGGCAAGAAACTGTCGAACATGTAACTAAGGTCGACGCCCTCATTCAGCATCTCGGGCTCTTCCTCGGTGACGGGCCCACGACAATGATGAAAGAAACGGTCGTAGGTGAACACGAGTTGGTCTAGGTAGCCGGCTTCCACCAGTTCGCACACAGCCACCGCCATCGCCTCATCGAGCGACTCGGCACTTGGGTTCTGCCACGGAATTCCGATGTGATCGATTTGCAGGTTGGTGCCCCGTTCACAGAGTTCTAGGAGTTGCTTCATGTCGAGATTGACCAAGGCGTGTCCAATAATGACCTTGGCCGGGTCGGCGCCCTCTGACTCCAGCACATCGAGTTGCTCAATGCCCGGATTCCTCACCGAGTAGTCCTGCGGATCAGTGTGCGTGTTGACGCAGCAACCCAACGCGGCTTGAGCCCGGCCAGCGGCCCTCACGAGGTGCTCTTCGGTACGCGTCATGTGAGTGCCGTTCGGCCCGTCCGGCGCCGGCCCTCCGTGGCCGTCCCCCGATCCCGTGGCGATCTTGATGGCGCCAGCCTTGATGTCGGTACTCGCAAAGCCAAAGGCCATCCCCTGCGTGATATCGGAAATGAAGAAGTCACGTACATAGTCGATCCCTTGGACCCTCCAGTGGTACGGGATCCCCAAGCGTTCGGGGAAAAAACCCGTGATGGCGATGATGTTCATTCCGCTTCGCCTGGCCACTTCGGCGATCAGGTCGGGATGACGACCGAGCTCGCACGCGGTCATGTCGACCATGGTTCTTATCCCGTGGTCCTTCATGCCCTTTTGCATGGTGGTGGTGACTTCATCGGCCACCGTGTTGAAGTCGAAAGCGGCCCGGCGGTCGAACTCGGCGCCAGGGTTGGCGTAGAGGATGTGCTCGTGCGTCAGGGTGACACCAGCATCACCCGGCGAGATATCTCCTAGGACAGTTCGTAACTTGATCATTTATTTTGCCTCACTTACCTTTCGACAGCAGCGTCTGTTGGAGTGAACGGAAAAATGCGGGAAGATCGTCAGCTCGTCGTGACGTGATGACTGATCCGTCGACGACGACTTCTTCGTCGACGAAGGTGCCACCGACTTCTGTGAGTTCGCCTCCGAGCGACTCATCGGCCGTGAACCGCTTACCCTTTAACGCGCCGGCTGCCGCCAGCACCCTGGTACCGGTTCCGATCGCGGCGGTGACGGCTCCTCGCTCAAAGGTCTCTCTCACCAGCTCGACAACCGCTTCTAGCTTTTCGAGACGCTGACCAGCCTCTCCTCCAGGAATCACCACTCCATCGAGCGTCGTCGGGTCGAGATCCTCGATCGTCGATTCAGCCAGCAGCGGATAGCCGAGTCGACTTTCGTAGGCGCTCTCCGTCTGCGGCGCCACGACGACGACGGCCGCACCTTCCTCTCGCAGTCGCAGGACCGGATACCAGAACTCCAGTTCCTGGTATCCCTCCTCTGCTAGAACCGCCACACGTTGTCCTTCGAGATTCATCGTTCCTTCTTCCTTTGGTGAGGCCCTTGATGTAGAGCCCTCTCACCGACTTTCTTCGGCGCTATTACCTCGCGCGACATCAAAATTGAGCAGAGGGTCACGTCGTCACGCATTGTGCGTCCGCTGTCGAGCCAATTGGCCGAGTGCGATTTCGACGCCTCCCAGATGGCCGGCCATGGCGGCGGCGGCCCCGTCGGCGTCTTGATGTCTGATGGCGTCAAGGACCGCGCGGTGCTCGTCCGCAGCCCTCACGCGCCGGTTTGGCACGTCCCTCAGTGCGAGGGACTGCTCCTGCATCGTCTCACGCAAGTCCTCAATCAGGCGAACAACCAACAAGTTTCCCGTCGCCCGGGCAATCGCAATATGAAACTGTCCGTCGAGGCGAACAGACTCGGCGGCGCTCGTTTCGCGTTCGTGTTCGTCAAGCGTGCGACTCAACTCGTCAACGTCGCTCATGGTCCTTACTTGAGCCGCCCGACTGGCCGTCGGCACTTCGACGTAACGGCGAATCTCATTCAGATCAGATGAGGAGTACTGACCAAAGGACAGGGCCACCTTGACGACCCGAGACGTCACGAACGTGCCACGACCGGGGCGGGACTCGGTGAGGCCGAGTGTCTGCAGGCTGCCAAGGGCCTCACGAATAACCGGCCGGCTCACACCGAAACTCTGGCCGAGTTCCGCTTCCGAAGGCAGTTGATCGTCGACCTTTAGCTGTCCGGATTCGATCATCGCGGTTAGTTGGTCCCTCACCGCGTCAACGGTGCTGTGCCGGGAAATGCGGGCGAATGAGGGTGAAGCGGGTTCAGAAACGTCAGGCAAACTGGCTGTCAGGCTGTCAGACATGTCCACGAATTAATTTTTATCACAACCCGGCGACGAACGCAAGCCATTGCAATTCTGGCTCACTAACCGGGGTCCGTCCACGTCAAAAGGACTTTTTGCCCTATGACGCGCGCTCTACGAAGTGGAAGGCTAATTGAAAACGAACGAGAAAACGAGAGTGAACTATGCGCCGCAAGACATTGGACCTTCTGCTGAACTGGGTGGGCACCGTGCTGACAGTTGTACTGATCGTCGCGGGTCTGGGCCTGGTGATCGGCTATAGCTTCACCTCCTCCCAAGTTCGCTCGCAGCTCCAAGAGCAAAAGGTATTCTTCCCCAAGGTTGGCGGGAGGGACTACCAGGACCTGGTTACGGCCCACCTGACCCAATACGCGGGTGAAGAGGTGCTGACCGGCAGCCAGGCGCAGATCTTTGCCAACGACATCATCGGCGTGGACACCACGGAAATCTCGGGCGGCAAGACCTACGCCCAGCTGAGCAACAAGTCCCTGAGCGACCCGGGCAACACGGCCCTCGCGAACCAGGTCGAGCTCGTGTTCCGCGGCGACACGCTGCGCGGTCTGTTGCTCAACGCCTACGCTTTTGGCTTCATGGGCCAGATCGCCCTCTATGGGGCGATCGCGGCTTTCGTGCTGGCCCTGGCCATGCTCTTCCTCGTGCTCCTAGGGATCCGCCACTACCGCCAAACAGACCCCGAGGTCAGCCTCTAGCTGCGAGACAGCCGGTGCTCCTCGTGGAGCATTTGCACAAGGCGAAACGTTGAATCAGGCGGATTCGTAAATGTTTCGGACTAACTAAAACTCGAGCGCGTCGCCCACACCTTGGTGGACCATCAGCTCATCGCGGCCGAACGCAAGGCTTACCTGTGAACGATTATCGTGAGAACCGTTTGACCGGGTTTGTCGTCGCGCTGTGGGTGCGAGGAATGACCGGGATGCTCGGCCACCCCTGGGGCTAATGTCGGGCAATGGCTAACCCAGCGGCTGGAAGGTCCGGCCAAGGAGCCCCCGGAAGGCTCCGGTGGGTATGGCGGCACTACCGATGGCAGATGACTGCGGCCGCTGCCGTGGCGGCGGTCACGCTCGGCATGATCGGTATCGGCCAGTTCGACGAGAAGTCGGCGATCATCGATCGGCTCTATGGCACGCTAGAGCTGTTTTCGTTCAGCTTCGGGACCAGATCGAGCAACTCCCTGCCGGTGGCTTTGGAGATCGCCCGGTTCCTCGCTCCCCTAACCGTGGCCTACGCCGGCTTCCAGGCCATCGCCGCCATCTTCGTCCAGCAGTGGAGCGAATTCCGGGTGCAGGTGTTGTTTCGTGATCACGTTGTCGTGTGCGGACTGGGATGGACGGGACTCCGCTTCGCTATCACCTTCCGGGCTCTCGGGATGAAGGTCGTCGCTATCGAGAAGAATCCCAGCGCCACGGCCGCCGAAGAATGTCGGAACCGCGGGATACTTCTATTGACGGGCGACGCCACCGACCGGCTGACCTTGACCAAGTCCGGGAGCCTCCGGGCCCGCTACCTCATCGCGGCCTGCGGGGAAGACAGCGCCAATGGAAACGTGGCTCTGCTGGTACAGGCAGAGGCGCCAAAGCGCCAGCGACAGATGGAGTGCTTCGTGCACATTTCGGACGACCGTCTCTGCGCCTTGCTCGAAGAAGTCGCCCTCCTCGCCTCTACCAACGAGTTGACCCATATTGGGTATTTCAACGTCTACCGGATCGGGCCCCGCGCCCTGTTGAATGCCCATGGACTGACCATTGCCTCGCAGGGGCCGCCTCATTTCATCGTGATCGGAAGTGGAATCTTTGGTCGCAACCTCGTCGTCGAGGCGGCGCGGCGCTGGCACCTCGAAATGGAGAAGACCGGGCCCATGCGGATCACCGTGGTGGCCGCGGACGCCGAAGCGCAGATAGGAGTCCTCCAGGCCCGGTATCCCGCCTTGGCAAGAAGCTGCCGGTTGGTTGCCGCTCCTGGCGATCTGTCCGATCCGGACTGCCCACCTCTACCGGTGCTGCTCGAAGTGGGTCGTGGGCCAGGGCCCACCGTCGCCTTCGTGTGCCTCGAGGACGATGCCGCGGGCCTGAGGGCCGCCATCCGGGCCCGAGCGGGTCTCGAGGCTGCCGTCCCGGTGGTGGTCTGCACCAATAACCGCGCCAGTTCGGTCACCGAGTTGCTCAGCGAATCGGGATCCCACCTGCTCCCGAACGTCTGGAGTTTCGAGGTTCTCGAATGGGTCTGTACACCCGAGATCCTCCTCAACGGCGTCAGTGAGACCATGGCGCAGGCCTTCCACGCCAGCTACGTGAGGAATGAGCTGGCCAAGGGCAGTGAGCCGTCGAGCCCCTCAATGAGGCCATGGGAGGAGCTCGCAGAAACGTTCCGACGCTCCAACCGCGATCTGGCCTTCGATATCGGGCCGAAGCTGCGCACCGTCAACTGCGCCATCGAAGCAATGGCCGACTGGGACACTGCGGTATTCGAATTCAGCGACGAGGAACTCGAGGGGCTGGCAAAGTTGGAACACGACCGCTGGTCGGCCGATCGACGGCGAGACGGCTGGACCTACGGAGCGCTGAAGGACGTTGACAACAAGGTTCACACCGATCTCGTTCCGTGGGACCAGTTGACCGAGGAAGTGAAGGACAAAGACCGCGAGATGGTCCGCCTCATCCCCCGCCTGCTGGCGACGTACGCCGGTGTCGCTGTCGTGCGCAGACCGCCGAGTATGACGGCTCCTTCCATCGCAACCGTCCCCGCCCAAGTCGATGCAAATCTGCTCGACGACAGCTCCTGAGCGTTGGTGGGTACTATCCGTTGCCCGTGAAGTTCGTGTGGACCTCGTGGCCGGCCGGGTCGAGGACGTATCACGGGCCGCCGTCCTGATCGATGCCCTGGCCGGTGACCATGCCCGGGCTCGTGTCGCGGATGTAGGTGTAGAGCGGGTGGCCGTTGTAGGAGACCTGGGTCGACCGGCCGAGTCGCTTTGGCGTGCCCACGAGGGCGCGGTTGACGCCGGGCCGACCAGGATCACCCCGATGGCGATGAGATGGGGCCGCTGGTAGACGCACTTGACGTTGACGCACGCGCAGTGGTCAGACCGATCGGGTCCGAAGTCGTAGAGCGTGAGGCCCTCACCTGTAGCCAAGATCAGCCCGGCCGGCGAGCGCTCTGCCCGTATCGCGTTTCGTCGTCCGCCCAATAGCCGGTCTGAGGATGTCGACCCAGGTCAGCCTGCAGATTCGTCGCCAACCAATAGCACGGAGTGGACCGGCACAACCACCGGCTCGGTCGTAGTTAACGGTAGCATCAGGCCATGCATATCGTTTTGCTACAACACGGCCGTGAGCTGCGACAACCTGGCCGACGTTGAGCGGAACCGGTAATTCCCGTGTCTGCGCGTTAGCGATTTGAACCGGCGACACAGGGGGTTGGTGATGGCTTCTGTCCAAGTTGGAGCTACGAAGGCGATCAACGCTAGTGCGGCACGCCTTGCACTGCCGTGTGCAGAGGCACGCCGACCGAAGACTCGATCATCGTCAGGACGGTCTGAGCCGGAACAAGTGAGGGTGCGAGAGATCTCCAGCGCGACGCCCTCCGTAAGAGAGCAGCGAACACCTTGCCACCGCAATCGCACCCGAGTTGGTGGCGGGATGACGAGGGGCCAGAAGATGACGAGGTCAGCAATGCTCTCGCCCCATGCGCTTGAGGTTCACCCCTTCTCCGAGCCGGTGAACGTCGCCCTGTTCCTGCAGCCGTAGTGCGGCCGTGGGTGATCGTCCTCCTGGTGATCGTGGTCTTGATCGTCGTCATGGCGGCGATCTTCATCACCATCGGCGTGCTGGCTACTCCTAAGGGCGGCAGCGAAGGTCTCTACTTTCGCGGCGCCTACCTATTCCTATGAGTTGGTCGGGGGTGGGCACGGTCGCGGTTTTCGACCCGACGGCGAAGCAGTCGGGCGCGGTGGGACACAAGCGTGGGGCGCCGATCTTCCCTCAATACATCTCGCGCCACTTCGACCCTGGTGGCCAATGCCGGCGTTCGTCATTGGTCACCCAGGCTGCCCTGGCGCGTCCCGAATGACCCTCCGAGTCCAAAATGACCACCGGAAACGACGGTAATGGCGTCATGGCGAACTCGGATCGCCGCACAATCATGCCGTCGGCACCACAACCCTTTGGATCAATGGACTCCGAGCGACGTCAGGCCATGTCGTGAATGATTGGAGCTAGTTGTACGCGGGACAGGTCTTCTGGTACGGCTCGTCGGGCACGTAGGCCACCCACCCCACCCTCGTCATATTCAATCCGACCTCGCTGCACAGGAGACGTTTCATGGAAGGGAAGCTCCAATTCCATAAACTCTGGCTGAAGAGCCCCGCCGTCCCATTGCTCTCGCCGGCGGCGAGAGTCTGGCCGTTGGGGCTGAAGGCGACGCTGTAGACCGTGCTGCCCTCGGACAAGGTAGCGGTCCTCTGGCCGCTGGCGGTGTCGTATAGGTCGACGTCGCCGCCGCTGTCCCCGACGGCCAGGGTCCGGCCGTTCAGGCTGAAGGCGACGGATTCGACCTCGCTGCCCTCGAACAAGCTGGCGGTTCGCTTCCCGCTGGCCGCGTCCCACAGGTCGACCGTGCCGCTGAAGTTGCCGACGGCCAGGGTCCGGCCGTTCGGACTGAAGGCGACGGATTCAATCGAGCTTTTTCCGGGCAGGGTGGCGGTCCGCTTCCCGCTGGACGTGGCCCACAGGCCGACGTCACCGTTGGAGTCGCCGGCGGCGAGAGTCTGGCCGTCGGGGCTGAAGGCGACCGATTCGACCTCACCGCCCTCAGACAAGGTAGCGATCCTCTGGCCGCTGGCGGTGTCCCATAGTCCGACGTCACCGCCGAAGTCGCCGACGGCGAGGGTCCGGCCGTTGGGGCTGAAGGCGACGTGGAGGACCGGCTCTCCCTCGGACAAAACGGCAGTCCGCTTCCCGCTGGACGTGGCCCACAGGCCGACGTCACCGCCGAGGTCGCCGACGGCGAGAGTCTGGCCGTTGGGGCTGAAGGCAACGCCGTTGACCGCGCTGCCCTCGGAGAACGTGGCGCTTCGCTGCCGACCGCTCGTGTCCCACAGACCGACGTAACCACTGACGTCGCCCACGGCCAGAGTCTGGCCGTTCGGGCTGAAGGCGATGCCGTAGACAGAGGCGCCCTCGGGGAAGGACATGGTCAGCTGCCCTGTAGCCGGGTCCCAGAGCTTGACGTCACCGCTATCGTCCCCGACGGCGAGGGTCTGGCCGTTGGGGCTGAAGGCGATGTCATTGACCGCACTGCCCTCCGACAAGGTGGCGATCCGCTTCTCGCTCGCCGTGTCCCACAGCTTGACGTCGCCGTTGGCGTCGCCGACGGCGAGGGTCTGCCCGTTCGGGCTGAAGGCGACGCTTTCGGCCTCACCCACCTCGTCAAAGATGCCGGTCAGCTTCCCGGTAGCCGTGTTCCACAGGTCAACGAAGCCGTCGAGGTTTCCGGCGGCCACGGTCTGGCCGTTCGGGCTGAAGGCGACGCTATGGACATCGAGGCCCTCGGCCAAGGAGGCGGTCCGTTTCCCGGTAGCCGTGTTCCACAGGTCGACGTGGCCGGTGGCGTCCCCGACAGCGAGGGTCTCGCCGTTGGGGCTGAAGGCAACGCTGTTGACCAGGCCGATCTCGTCCAAGGTGGATCTGAGGGGTTGCTCAGCGGCTTGGATCAACGCATCGCGAGCTTGAAGCACGGGAGAGCGTTCGTAGGATTGGAGGCTGACCAGCGTGGCGCCGGGAACATCCGTCGAGAACAGGTTGGTGGCTTCGGACGCCATGTCCTCAGACTGGGAGCGGTGCGATTGTCGCAGCGAGTTGTTGCGCTGTACCTGGGCCACGTGGGTCTGGACGAGGGCCAGCCCGCCGAGCACGAGGGCGGCCACGAGGGCCACACTCACCCCGCCGAGGAGACGCCGCTGGCGGCGAGTGGTCCCCTGGCGACTGGCGAGGACGTAGGCCTTTTGGAGCTCGGTCGGTTCGGGCCCTTTGGTCGAGCCACGGACCAGCCACTGCTCAGCGGACGCCAGCTCGCTGCCCGAGAGCAAGAAGCTGCGGTCTTGGGTGTGCTTGTCCCACTCGAGGGCCTTTTTTCCCCACTCGGTGTGTTCACGCACGGCGTCGAGGTCGGTGTCGATCGTCTCGATCAACAGCTCCAGTGAAGTTGCGAACGTGGTGTCGGATCCTGGATTCGGATCGTCTTCGAAGATGCCCCTCGGTGGGACGAACTGGACGGCCCGGATCGACTGGGGCAGCGCGTCGAAGGGGGTTGATCGCAGATTGAGGGGGATGATGCGCTTGTGGAGCTCAACGGCGTAGGAGAGCTCCATGTTGCATTCCTCAGATGCCACCGAGTCGGGACTGATGACAAAGATGAAGCTGTCGGCGTCCTCGATGGCCACTTTGAGGTCTTCGGCCCAGCGCGAGCCCGAGGGGATATCGGTCTCGTCCACCCAGATCGTCTTGCCCGAGCTCTTGAGGGCGGATTGGAGGCGAACCGAAAAGCCCCGGTCTAGGTGCGAATAGCTGATAAACGCGTCAGACATACCTCACCTCGCGGGACGATTCGGCTTTCGCCCTGGCTTCTCATCTGGAATGTAGTTCCCGCTCGAAATCTTTGCTATTGCGGGTTCGGGATCGTGTCGCGCACATCGGAGAAGGGCCCCTTTTGAAGTTTCAGCTTGTTGGTAAGAATTACCCGAATTCGAAGGAGAGACAGACAACATGACCACTGGAAAAAACGCTGCTAGGAAGGTAGGCAACCATCGCGAGCACGAAGGTGGTCAGGCCACCAGGCCCCGAACGCCGGATATGCGTGTCCCTGGGACTGTGGGCCGTCCGGCGGTCGTCGCTTAGCGAACGAGGCGATGGACCTCAGTGATCGTCTCTTCAGGCTCGCCCATCTTGGACGGATCGAGGCCTCTTGCCGAGGCGACCTTGCCCATAGCTGGCACAAGTGTTGACTGGACGAACTGCCGATAGACCTCGACCGAGTCGAATACGTCGACGCCTTGAGCACGGCCGCCCTTCTCGAAGTGCACATGCAGGATCCCACCGGGCGGGAGTTCGGTGTCGACGCCCATTTCGTCGGTGACGGCATCGAGCAACTCGTTGGTTACCCCGACCGGAAAGACATTCTCAATCAGAACCGCCATGACCAAACTCCTTTGCCGTATTTCGGCAAAACATAGCAGAAGGTCGACTCAGGCGCCGGGGGAAAGCAACCTGGAAATTCCGTTGCTTTTTTGGTCCAGCCCCCGCAGAAAACCTGTCCCCGAACGCCGGTCAGTGAGACACATTCCGGTCAACCTGAGATCGATTGCTAGCGCCCGGGAACGGTGCACCCCGCTGGGGTG
>PLON01000044.1:0-34328 GCA_003142095.1 Acidimicrobiaceae bacterium
TGGTGGCTCCTACGCGGTGCCCGACGGCCGAAAGAGATGGGCGCGGTAGAACTTGAGTTCCTCAATCGACTCGCGGATGTCATCGAGGGCCCGGTGCGCGCTCTGCTTCTCGGGCAGCTTCTCCAGGATCTCCGGATACCAGCGGCGGGCGAGCTCCTTGATCGTCGATACGTCAACGTTGCGATAGTGGAAGAAGGCCTCGAGTGTGGGCATGTAGGCCTCGAGGAAGCGCCGGTCGGTGCCGATCGAGTTGCCGCACAGCGGCACGGTGCGGGCCTCGCTGATGTGCTGCTTGAGGAATTCCAGCGTGGCCGCTTCGGCGTGGGCGACCGAGTTCGTCGACGCCGAGATCAACTCGATCAGTCCGGACTTGGTGTGCATCTCGGTGACGAAGTCGCCCATCTGAGCCAACTGCTCGGCGTTCGCGTTGATCACGAGATCAGGACCTTCCCCCACGACGTTGAGTTCGTCATCGGTGATCAACGTGGCGATTTCGACGATGACGTGACGTTCGGGTTCCAGGCCCGTCATCTCGAGGTCCATCCACACCAGCACGATGGAACTCTACTTAATGCGGCCCTTTCGCGGACGGAGGGCCGAACGGTAGCCTTCGGGCAATGGAAATCCTGGCGAAACGGCTTCACGCGCAGGCAGTGGTTCCGAGCTACGCGCACGAGGGCGACGCCGGGTGCGATCTGGTGGCGGTGGAGACGTGCACGCTCGGTGCCGGCGGCGGTCGGGCGATGGTGGGCACCGGCCTCAGCGTCGCTATACCTGAGGGCTACGCCGGCTTGGTACTGCCACGAAGCGGGTTGGCCGCCAAGCATGGCGTAACGTGCATCAACGCCCCCGGCCTCATCGACGCGGGCTATCGCGGCGAAGTGAGGGTTGCGCTCGTGAATCTCGATCCCGANNCTGTTTCGGGTGATCGACGAATTGCCGGTGGCGTCACGCGGCGAAGGTGGTTTTGGGAGCTCCGGCCGTTGACCTAGTTCCTCGATCCCCTCGACAGCGCCTTCGTGCTGCTCGAAGGGGCCGGTTCGGCGATGAACATCGGGGCGGTCATAAAGCTACAAGCGGGAGAACCCTCGGAACCCGAGGAGCGGTTTCGACTGATCCGCGACAACGTGGCCTCTCGGATCCACGGGATTCCATCTTCACGCAGCGAATCGTGAGGGCGCTCGAAACTCGCAGCGTGGGGTCTTGGNNTCGAGCCCGGTCGTCCGCTCCAAGATTCCCCGTCGAGGGACCGCCTCGCCCGTGAAATCACCTCACCAATCGATTGCTGTGTGACGTGACCCGACTCGGACAAGAGGCGGTGGTCCCCGGCCGGTCGGGTGCGATGGTGACGTAATGGCCCGCGGTAACCGACAAGGTCAACTTGCCTTCTGCGTCGTGCCGAGAATCTACTTCGTCGCGGTCTGGCTGAGAGCGTCAAGGGCCAAATTTTCGACATCGCGGAAGTCAGGACGGGCGTCGTCCTCGTTGTCGAAGCTCGGCAGCGGGCTGAAGAGAATCAGTCGGCTGCCGTCGTACACGGCGGCCTGGTCGTCGGTGTTGATTGCCGCGTCAGCCAGCGCGTCCACTTCGGTGCCCTCGGGTAGCTCGGCGACGAGGACCGTGTACGAAGGCTCTCCCGCAACGCCTTCACCGATAAAACTGAGGCAGCCGGTGCTGGCAACGTAGGAGCCAGACACGGAGAGGGAAAAGCACGTCGCGGCCAATTGATCTTGACGTATGGCGCTGGTGACGATGCACTTCGAGACGTCCAGCGCATCGGCGAGGGTTACCGAAAGTTGCGCGAGGTTCGATCTGGGCTGAAATTCGACTTCGTTGTCGCCGAGCTTGGGTGCCCCTCGGAAACCTATCTTGGTCGCGTCACGAAAGACGAGCATCTCGATGAATCCCACGCCGTGACTGGTCGTGACCTCCGCGATATGGCAACTCGAGAGGGACGCGACTCTATTCATGGCCTCTAAGGCGACGTCGAAGCGCCGCGAGGCGTCTTCGTGTGCCAGATCGCTGAACCTTCTCGAGATGGCGGCGGCGTCGCCCCCCAGCGAACGTGCAACGAACAGGTTCGCCTTGAGCGAGGCATCCCAGGAGACGTCCGCGATATTTGCCACGAGCGCCCACGCGTCCAGTGCCTCGTACAGGAGCCCAAGTGACGACTGGCGGCGTCCTTGAAGGGTGCGACGCATGGCGAACAGGCAGAGTCCTTCCGACGCGCCCTCTTCAAGCTCAATCTCGCGGCGAAATGCTTCACATCCCTGCTCGCCTTCGGCGATGACGGCGCGTAGGACACCAGAAAGGGCATCATCGTTGGAGTCGACTCG
Source organism: Acidimicrobiaceae bacterium (assembly GCA_003142095.1). GTDB lineage: Bacteria > Actinomycetota > Acidimicrobiia > Acidimicrobiales > RAAP-2 > RAAP-2. The sequence goes on from PLON01000044.1 coordinate 2,337, forward strand.
GAACCGGACGAACTCCTCGGCACTGCGGTCGTAGGGGCGCGACGTGAGGTTCACGCCGAGCGTCTTGATTCGGTCAACGGCGCTTGCGTCGATCTTCATGTACTTTCCTTGCTATTCAACATGGATCATGTCGCAACGCCAGTCGCGGCGGGGGAGTCTCGTGAAGTGCCCATCGTGCTCGGACCCGACAGGGGCTGGGGTCGTGCGACCGAGCGGGATTGGCGAACTGCTTCCGGTCGTCAGCACATAGACACTGTAGGGCGCTGCAGGCGCAGGGTTCGATTGGGGACCCTCGTCCGGGCCAGCCGCCGGGGTCGCCGTGCGACAGGACCAGGCGCTTGACGGAGGGACGCACCGGCTCTTCGCGGGATTACCTTCGTTCGCGCTTTGAGAGTTGGAAGACGGCGACGTGGGTTGTCTCGTGGTGTCGGTACCATGTCGTGATGGAATTCTCAGAAGTCATACGACGGCGCCGGATGGTTCGTGACTTCGTCGATCGTGCGCTGGAGCCAGAGGTCATCGAGCGCATCTTGGTCAGTGCGCTACGGGCACCGTCAGCCGGCTTCTCGCAGGGCTCGAGCTTCTTGGTTCTCACCGAGCAGGCGGACCGGGCTCGCTTCTGGCCCTTTGTGCCCACTCGTGTTGAGAACTCACCGGCAATTCAACTGGCGCCGTTGGTCGTCGTTCCGTTCGCCAACAAGAGCGTGTACCTCGAGCGGTACGCGGAGCCCGACAAGGGCTGGCAGGATCGTGCCGAGGCTCGGTGGCCTGCGCCGTACTGGTTCATCGACACGGGCATGGCCGCCCTCTTGATCCTTCTGAGTGCGGTGGACGAAGGCCTCGACGCATGTTTCTTTGGCATTATGCCCGAGCACCTTGAGCCCTTCGGACGCGAGTTCGCAATACCCGCGGAGCTCACGGCGATCGGAGGTATCGCCGTCGGATACCGATCCCCGGACCTCCCGGCGCAAAGTGAAACGTTGGCGCAACGGCGAAAGGGGATTACGCAGGTCATGCATCGAGGACAGTGGGGTCGCCAATAGGCGGTCCTTCGTTTCTTCGCTCGCCGTCGTTCCGGAACCGCGCTTTGTCCGCATGGGGTATCCGGCACGGTCAGGTCGCGCGGGCCGCATCTACGAGACGCCGCCCTCGAATGAGTCTTGTGGAGGAGTACTTCGAAGCGTTGACACCGACAACGTCCGCGAGGATTTGGCCCGATATGCTTCGCCCAAGGAGGTGGTCATGGTTCATCGTGCGCTCGAACCATTTGTCCGTGCCGCTCACGAGAATCCCCCGCCGCACCCCTCAACCTTGAGCGCGACGGAGCGAAGGAGGCTCTTTCGTGAGGAGGCCCGGGCCATGTGGGGCGAGCCCGAAACGGTGGCCTCGGTGAGCGACGGGCACATCGCCCTCGCGGACCGTACGCTCGACACGCGGCTCTACGTGCCGCTACGTGACGAAGGGAAGGCGCTCGTCTTGTTCTTTCACGGCGGGGGGTTCGTGGCGGGTGACCTGGAGTCTCACGATGCCCTTTGTCGGCGGCTGTGTGCCGATACCGGAATGCGTTTCCTCGCCGTGGACTACCGATTGGCGCCCGAGCACCCCTTTCCGGCTGGCATCGATGACGCCGTTGACGTCATTCGCTACGTGGCGAACTCTCTGTCGCAGTTTTGCACCGGCGCCGCAGAGCTCATCGTCATGGGTGAGTCGGCGGGCGCCTCGCTCGTCGCGGTGGCGTCGGCGCTGACGCGCCAAGAGAATCTAGGCGTCGCGGCTCAGGTGCTTATCTACCCGACGTTGGGACCGGACTTGGTGACTGAATCGTCTCACACCTACGCGTCGGGCTACCTGCTCGAGCTCGATCACCTTCGCTACGACTACCAGCAGTACCTGGGCGCGTGGAGTGATCACACCGATCCGCGCGTCACGCCACTCATGTTCAATGACCTCTCCGGCGCACCGTCGGCGATCGTGCTCGTAGCCGAATGTGATCCGCTGCGCGACGAGGGCGTCGCGTACGCCGGATTGCTGGAGCACTTCGGAGTCTCGGTCGAACTGCTCGAAGCGGAGGACATGGTGCACGGCTTCCTGAAACTGGGCGCTCTCGTGCCCGAGACGCTCGACATTGTTGACGACCTCGCCGATCACATGCATAGGTTCGTGGAGCACGCTTCGAGGTGAACGTCCTCTTCATCACACTCGACCAGTTTCGTGGCGACTCCTACGGCGCCGCCGGTCACCACCTTGTCAAGACGCCAACCCTGGACCGAATCGCGAGGGAAGGAGTGCGTCTTGCGCGCCATTACTCCCAGTCTGCGCCCTGCGCACCGGGGAGGGCGGCCCTGTACACGGGCACCTACCAGATGAACAACCGTGTGGTCACCAACGGCACTCCCCTGGCCGCCGGGATGGACAACATCGCCCTCGTCGCTCGCAGGGCCGGCTACAACCCGACCCTCTTCGGCTATACCGATCAGGGCCTCGATCCCAGTGAGGCCGAGGGTTATGACGACCCGCGCTTGGACTACCACGACGGTATCCTGCCCGGCTTTTCGGTGGGGCTCTATCTCCCCGAGAGCCAGGCGGGATGGGTGCAGTACTTGCGCGCGAAGGGATACGAGGTTGAGGCGGGCTGGATTCCGCTGCTCATCGGAGAACCTGAGCGCCCGGCGCAAGACTCCTTGAGCGGATTCTTGACCAATCGATTCGTCCAATGGCTCCAGGAGCAGGAGAGCGGTTGGTTCGCCCATCTCAGTTACTTGCGTCCGCACCCTCCCTACGCCGCGGCGGGGGAGTTCTCCGCGATGTACGACCCCGCTGACGTCGATCTGCCGATATCGCCCGTCGACGCTCCCTGCCGACACCCCGTGCACGAGTATTCGCTCGGCGTCAAGGGCCGAGCGGCGCCCGTCGAAGAGGAGAAGATGCGCCACGTCAGGGCGCAGTACTACGGCATGATCAGCGAGATCGACTTTCAGCTCGGGCGCGTCGTCGAAGCCATCGAGGAGCGAGGTGAGTGGCACGACACCTTGGTGGTCATCACGTCGGATCATGGTGACCAATTGGGCGACCACGGCCTCATTCAGAAATTGGGCTTCTTCCCCGAGAGTTACCACGTGCTGGGGCTTTGGCGTGATCCACGCTCAGAACTAGTCGGTCGCACGGTCACGGACTTCAGCGAAAACGTGGACCTTCTTCCCACACTATGCGACGCTCTCTGCGTAGATCAGCCTGCGCAGTGCGATGGAAGGTCCCTGCACGAATTGATGAAGGGCAATTCAGACGGTTGGCGAGTAGCCGCTCACTACGAGTGGGACTTCCGAGGGGACTGGATCAAGCAACATGAAACGAGCTGGACCAAGAACCAACGGCTCTCCAATCAGAACCTTTCCGTCTCGGTAAGCAATGATGTGGGCTACGTTCAGTTTGGCGACGGTTCGTTCAAGTGTTTCGACCTCAAGGCCGATCCGACCTGGCGAAGTGAATGTGCAGATAGTGATCGCATCCTCGTTGCGGCGCAAGAGCAGCTCGTCTGGCGTCAAGAGCACCTGCGCCGTGACATGACGGATATGCTCCTCGGGCGTGGGCGCCGAGGTCGTTGGCCTCGGGAGTTCGCTAGGGAGTCGACAGCGAAGGACCTAAGCCCCGCAACAACCCAGTAATCAAACTCCGGAATGTTCCTTCGTGGTCACTCGAGAAGTTAACGGACGTCAATTCGATCGAAACGTAGCCGTGGCAGGCTGACCACATCATCTGCGCCGCGTTGGTGGCCGAGTAGCCTTCGAAAAGCCCGACTGCCTGACAGCGCTGGATGTGGTTCACGAGCACCTGGAAAGTTTGCGCAGCGAGTTGAGTGGCGGGGATCGAGGGAACGAATCCATCGAAGTGGTGGATGAACATGACCGTGTAGTGCGCGCGATGCTCGAGGGCAAAGTTCCGATAGGCGAGTGCCGACGCAATCAAGTCATGCGCCGGATCACCGGTCTCGATGCCGAGAGCCTGCTGGAGCGTCGAGAATCCATCGGTCCAGACGATCTCCAAGAGGCCGTTCTTTCCGTTGAAGTGGTTGTAGATAGTCATTGGAGCGACCTTGGCCCGCTTCGCGATGGCGCGGACGGTGAGCCCATCCGGACCATCCTCATTGAGGATGTACACGACGGCCCCGAGCACGGCAGGTTCGATCCGCTGGGATGGTGTTCGCAACATTCGGCGGGGCATTGCCATTAGTATAGAACAGTGTTCCACACTAATGGAACACTGTTCTATAGAGGGCGGTTAGATGCGTTCGACTCACGAGCGGCGATGGAAGATTCTTATCGTCCTGTGCCTGGCGGCGTTTCTCGTTGTCATTGATAACACGATCGTCAACGTCGCGTTGCCGACGCTCGCAAGAAACCTTCACGCGTCGAATTCGTCGCTGCAGTGGATCGTCGATGGCTATTCGCTTCCTTTTGCAGGTCTTCTGCTCGCCGGGGCTGGAGTGTCCGATCGTTTGGGTCGCAAGCGCGTCATGCAGAGCGCGATCATGGCCTTCGCGGTCTTCTCGTTCTTCGCTGCCCGATCGAACAGCGTGCCTGAGTTGTTGGCGGCCCGGGCGCTGATGGGGGCGTCTGCCGCCTTCATCTTCCCGGCGACTCTCTCGATCTTGACCACGACCTTTGACGATGGTGCCGAGAGGGCCAAGGCCTTCGGGGTTTGGGGCGCCACGGCGGGTGTCGCGATTGCCGTGGGACCGATCGTCGGCGGATCACTGCTCGTCCACTTCTGGTACGGCTCGATCTTTCTGGTCAATATTCCGATTGTGGCGGTGGCCCTGGTGGCGTCGGCCTACGTCGTTCCCGAGTCGAAGAGCCCAACCGCACGTGCCCTTGACGTGCGGGGCCTCGCTATCGGGACTCTGGGCGTCACGTCTCTCGTCCTCGCGATCATCCAAGGGCCATCGTGGGGCTGGCGCTCGGTCGCCACGCTGACGCTCTTCGCGACGGCCCTCGTGCTCGGCTACCTGTTCACACGCTTCGAGTTGCAGCACTCGGCGCCCCTGCTCGACGTGCGCATCTTTCGAAATGGCACCTTTGCCGCCGGCGCCGGGACGATCGCCGTGAGTTACTTTTGCCTCTTCGGGTTCATCTTCCTCGTGACCCAGTACTTCCAGCTCGTTCGCGGCTACAGCGCACTGTCCGCGGGAGTGCATACGTTGCCGTTCGCCATCGTCACCGCGCTCGTCACGCCTTTGGGCGCCGTCCTGGCGATTCGAATCGGAGCTCGATACGTCGTCGGTGCCGGCCTCTTGATCATGTCCGCGTCGATGGCCTGGGTGACGACCGTGAGCGCAACGGCCCCGTACGTCGGTCCCGTCATCGGAGTGATGATCGTCATGGCGGTCGGTTTCTCGCTCGTGAGTGCACCTTCGACGGCGGCACTAATGGAGACCTTGCGGCCCGATCAGATTGGCGCGGGTGCCGCGGTCAATGAGACCACCCGCGAGTTGGGCGGGACGTTGGGCGTGGCACTCATTGGATCGGTGTTCTCGTCGATCTTTGGCCCTCAGGTGAGGGCTGCATTGGCGAGGCTAGGTCTGACGGCTCATCAGTTGGACGTCGCGCGCAGTTCGATGGCTGCGGCGCAGGCAACGCTGGCGCACGTTCCAGCCAACCTGCGAACCATCTCAGGTCAGGGGCTGACGAAGGCCTTCATGGAGGGCTTCCATCGTGGCTGCCTCGTCGCGTCGATCGTCGTCGCAGCGGTGGGCGTAGCGGTCGTTCGATTCTTGCCCTCGGGCGACACGCGCGAGGATCGCACGAAGGGCGTCGCTGATGGCTCTCGATCTCCGGTGCGCGAGCAACGTCAACCAGATGTTGGACCGTGAGCCGAATGACCAGTTAAGTCGTCGGGGAACGTGTAGTAGAACTTCAAGCGTGGCGATGAATGGCAGCACACTCGTGGAAGCCATCGTGAATTGCCTATGCGAGCGAATGGCGGCCCTTGTCATCGGGGGGAGAGAGCGATGACGTGGAGCATCGATCCGAGCAATGTGGGTACCGGGTTGCCGCTCGAAGGAGTTCGAGTCCTCGACTTTTCACGAGTCCTCGCTGGGCCCCTCTGCGCGATGATCGCCGGTGATCTGGGTGCGGACGTCATCAAGGTTGAGAGCCCCGACGGCGATCCCGTGCGAGGACTGAAACCACCGACGTTTCATGGTGACGCCACCTACTACCTGGCGGTCAATCGTCACCGTCGCAACATTGTCGCTGACCTTCGTCGACCCTCGGACTACGCGCAGGTAGCGGAGCTGGTTCACCAGGCCGACGCCGTCGTGGAAAACTTCCTACCCAGTCAGGTTCGAAGCCTCGGCGTCGATCGACTGAGAGCCGGGAACCCCGACTGCGTATGGATCAGTATCACGCCCGCGACCTCGGGTGGTCCCGTGGCGGACTTGCCCGCCTTCGATCTGCTGGCACAGGCCCGCTCCGGGCTGATGGGAATCACGGGCGATGCCCTCGGCGCGCCGACGAAGGTGGGGGCGCCGCTGGCCGACGTGGTGACCGGGCTCTACGGTGCGATCGGGCTCCTGGCCGGTCTCTTCGCCCGGCTCGACGGACGCGCCGGGCGTCACTTTGAAGCGCCGCTGCTCGAGTCGACCATGAGCGCGCTGATCAATCAGGCCCAGGGATACCTCTCGACTGGCGAGAACCCGAGTCGCTTAGGCAATGACCATCCCAGTATCGCGCCCTATGGTCCGGTGACGACGGCCGACGGCTTCCTCTTACTGGCGGTAGGGACCGATGCTCAGTTTGTGAAGCTGGTGGCGGTGCTCGACGACGACGCGCTCAACCGTCGAACTGAGTGGGCGACGAACGCGAACAGGGTTGGGTCACTCGACGAACTGCGCGACACCCTCAACAGGGCCTTCGTGTCCCATTCGACCGTCGAGTGGCTGGAGATTCTGTCCGCATCGGGAGTACCCCACGCACCGATCTTCGATATAGCGGACGCCTTTTCGCAGCCTCAGATTAGCGACGGAGATTTTCTGGGTCTGATGGATACTCCTGACGGCCAGACGACCGCCATGCGTTCGCCCTTGGTCATCGACGGCGTGCGTCCCAGGATTCGCCGGGGTCCACGACGCCTTGGTGAAGATACGGGCGAGATCTTCGAGGAACGCTGACGATCATCCTGGAGAAAATGCCTCTCCCTCAAAGGAGTCGACCGTGGTGAACGACCCTACGGGCTTTCGGCTGAGCTTCGTGAGGCGCTTCGCCGGGTAGCCCAGTATGACGATCGAGGCGACGGCGTAGGTCGCCGGAATCGAGAGGATGGTGCGCAGGTCGCTCTCGTTACGGGTCGCCACCGTCGTCATGACGCCAGCGAGTTCCCTCTCTCTCGCCGCGAGAAGAATGCTCCACACGAAGGGGTAGATTGACGCGCCGCCCACCATTTGGTAGCGATCCAGGTCGCGGTCCGTCGCGGCGAGTACTTCGAGATTGGCGCAGACCACCAGCATCACGGGAGCTTCGTTGAGCCTTTCGGAGAAGTCGTCCGGTCGGGAGCGATCTTCAGCGGCCGAGCGTTGCGCGAGCGCGGCCAAGCGGTCGTCATCACTCGCGAGAGGTGAAAACGGTATGACACCCGCGAGGAGGTGCGCCACGTAGTCGTGCCACGCGTCGAGGTACGCCGCCGCGACGGCACGACGTTGGGAGATGTCCTTGACGACGATGACCCTCCAGGCCTGGCGATTTCCACCCGAGGGGGCGAATCGCGCGTCGTCGAGAACTTCGAAGAGGACGGCGTCGTCGACGGGGCGAGCACTGAATTCACGCGTCGATCCGGTGGTTCGTAAAGCGTCACGAAGATTCATTTCGCCACCTTAGAAGGCGGGTTGGTTCGGTGCCTACGCGTCGCGTCGCGTGAAGACCGTCGTGCCGATGGTGACGAGCACGACCGCGTAGACAGCCAAGACAATGAGGGAAGTCCACGGTCCAAACTCGTTTGCGACAGGCGTGGGCGACACCATGGCGTGACCTAACTCCGACGGCAAATACTTTTCTCCGGCGTTCTGCCAGCTCTGAGGGAGAAAGGCGAAGATCAGAGGAACGATCAAGAGAACGCCGACGAAGACGCTGATGCAGGCGGCGCTGTGACGCATGATGAGTCCGAGCCCGAAGGCCAATGCGGACAGCAGAGTCAGGTACACACCGGCCAGAACAACCGCACGTAGCGTCGCTCCATTGGAGAGCGAGGCCGTGGGCACGACGCCCGAGTAGATCGACTGGCCGAGCAAAAAGGACCCGAAGCACGCCACTTCGCCCACGACCAGCATCGAAGCGAGGAGAACTAACAGTTTGGCGAACGTCAACTCGATTCGTTTCGGCACAGCCGTGAGTGTGGTGCGCATTGAACCCGAGGAGTATTCGCTCGTCACAAAGAGTGCACCGATTACCCCGACGGCGAACTGGGCAAGGAGGACGCCCACGAGGCTGGACGACACCGGATCGAACGTGAGTTGGCGCGCGGTACCCATGGTCGCCCAGTGTCCGCGCACCACGGAGGAAATTAAAGCAGCGAGACCGATGGTAAAGACGAGCGTTAAGACGACGCCGGTAATCGAGGAACGCACACTACGAAACTTGAGCCACTCCGAGCGGACGATCGAGCCGAGTGAGATGTCACGATTCATGACGAACCCCTGACGAACCATATTCGACTGCGTCCGAGGTCAATTCCATGAAGACTTCCTCCAACGACGCGCGCTGGGGAGTCAGTTCGTAGATCACGACTCCCGCGTCGAAGGCGATCTGTCCCACCTGCTCGGCGGTGAGGCTCCCAATCGTGACGCCGTCATCGTTCGCGTCGGCGGTGACTCCACCGTGAGCCGTGAGTGCAGCGAGCAGCTGCTGATGGTTGGACGCGCGCACGAAGACGGTGCCCTTGACCGTTGCGGTCAGCGTATCGATGGAACCTTGGGTGATGAATTTGCCCCGACCAATGACGATGATCTGGTCGGCGGTGACGGCCATTTCGCTCATGAGGTGCGACGAGACGAAAACGGTGCGGCCCTCGTTCGCCAGGGTGCGAAAGAAGTCGCGGATCCAGCGAATGCCTTCGGGGTCGAGTCCGTTGACCGGTTCGTCAAAGAGGAGGACTTCCGGGTCGCCGAGCAGAGCCGCCGCGATCCCGAGCCGCTGACTCATGCCGAGAGAAAAACTGCCCACTTTCTTCTGGGCGACTGAGGCAATTCCGGCAAACTCCAAGACCTCGTCGACACGCGAGTAAGGGATACGGTTCGACGCGGCGAGCGCGCGGAGGTGATTACGCGCGCTTCGACCCGGGTGGATGGCTTTCGCGTCGAGGAGAGCTCCCACCTCTTGCATCGGATCGCGCAACTCCGCGTAGCGCTTGCCCTTTACCGTTGCGCGTCCTTTGTTCGGATGGTCGAGACCGAGAATGATACGCATCGTCGTTGATTTGCCCGACCCATTGGGTCCTAGAAAACCGGTCACGACGCCCGGACGAACTTCGAAGTCGAGGTCGTCGACCGCGATCGTGTTGTGGTAGTGCTTCGTGAGATGTTCGACTTTGATCATGGGAACCTAGAAGAATCTATCGACAATGTTCGACGAGCTCCGAAGGGCTGTATAAATACGGTGGCGAGGCGTGACCTCAATCACTACGGAGCGAGGCGAGCGAGAATCTCCTCAGCGTCACGAACCATGTGCGCCACGATTTCACCAGCTGGCAGGACGTCGCGAATACCTCCGACTACTTGACCAGCCGGGTAGCCCTCGCGGCGCGGATCGACTCCCGGCGTCGTCTCATCGCCACCAAGATGAAACGTTCCCTCGCGAGACGACGTGGTGAGTTGGTCGGGGAAGCCTCGCAACAAGGCGGGGTCGGCCTCGTAGCGATCGGTTGTGTCGTTTCTTATAACCCTCATTGTTTTGCCACTGAAGGCGCGCGAAATGACCGTGCCGTCCTCGCGTGTTTCAATGAGACGTTCTTGGTAGCCCGGCAGGGTTCGAGCTTCGGGTGTGGCGATAAAACGTGTGCCGACCCAGACGCCGTCGGCACCGAGCGCCAAGGCCGCCGCGAGTCCGCGCCCGTCGAAGATCCCGCCCGCGGCGACGACCGGGATGGCGCCGTGAATGGCGTCAACGATGAGTGGTACGAGGGGCAACGTCGCGACGGTGCCCGTGTGCCCTCCGGCCTCGGTGCCCTGAGCCACCACCACGTCACATCCGGCCGCGAGAGCCCGACGGGCGTGTTCGACTTTGCCGCACATGGAAATGACGAGGACGTTGTGATCGTGACAGAGGTCAACGACGTGCTCGGGAACGCCGAGCCCGGCGACGAAGGTGCTCGCGCCACCATCGATGAGCAGCTCCACGTTCGCGACGAGCGAGTCGGGAAACGCGGTCAAGAGATCGACGCCGAAGGGTTTTGAGGTCAGTGCACGGGTGGCCGCGATTTCGCCAGCCAGTTCGGCGCTCGACATGGTCGACGCGCCGAGGCATCCGTAGCCGCCCGCGTTCGAGACCGCTGCCGCGAGGGCGCTATAGGAGACGCCGCCCATACCCGCCAACATGATCGGGTGCTCGATGCCAAGTAGTTCGGTGAGTCGGGTCTTCATAGTCTTTGATCAACCTACTCACGCTGCGCGTCGTCGCGAGTCACGCGTCCTTCGCGCGTCGCCAGTCGGGACCGGAGGAGCGTCCTGAGGCTCTCGCCCCCAGAGGTCAGCACGGCGAGGCATTCGTCGAACTCGACCTCGTCGCCGTAATAGGGGTCGGCGACGTCGAGATCTTTCGAGGGATCGATGAGGTGGCGCCAGAGCACGAGTTCAGTGTTTGGATTAGTGACTCGACTTCGCACCTCGTCGAGATGTTCGCGGGTCATGACGACGACCAGGTCCTGCGAGTCCAAGAATTCGCGACTGGCGTAGGCGCCGGGCGAGCCGTCGAGCGGGTACCCGGCCCGATCGAGAGCGCGGCGCGCGCGCGAATCCATTGCGCTGCCAACGTGCCATCGGGCGGTGCCGGCGCTCGTGACGTTTACGTGACCGTCAAGATCAGGGTCCTCGGCAATGAGGTGTTTCAGGACAACTTCGGCCATAGGCGAGCGGCAGATGTTGCCCGTGCAGATCGTGGCCACGCACAGTTCTGGTTGGGACACGTATCTCCTGGAGAATTCTTAGGTGGGGCTGGTGGAATCGCGTTGAGCGACGTGCGAATATTAGGGGGAGAAAGATAAAGTACGTTTGGGACTAACGGAAGGAGTCGCGATGCCCCTGTCAGAGCATGAGCAGCGAATCCTGGCCGAATTGGAAGAGTCCCTGTCGAAGCAGGATCCACGCTTCGCGAAGAATGTCCGAGAGACCAATATTTACTCCCACAGTGGCCGGCGCGTGCGCTGGGGTGTGGCCGGTTTTATCGCGGGCCTGGCTATCCTCGTTCTCTTTTTCCCCCACTCGGTTCTTCTTGGGCTGGTGGGCGTCGCCATGATGTTTGTTTCCGCAGTTGTTGTTGAGCGTAACGCTCGGCTTTTGGGCCGCGCGTCCTGGCAGGACATCACTCAAGGCCAGGGCGACGACGCCCACGCGAACTATGGTCCCCGAACCAGTTCGCTCCGCGACTGGTTGTCGCGTCATCGCCATAAAAGCGAATGAACGATATCGGGGGCGCGCCCAGCGCGTCTCCGTGCCTCGCTCTTGATATAGGGGCATCCAAGGTCGACGTTGTCGACGTGGATCGTGACGGCATGATTCTCGCGCGTGGACGGGTCGATGTCACGGCCCATGGGTCTGATCTTTTTGACGTCATGGTGGAAGAAGTTCGCGACGTCCTCGACGGTGTGACGGGCAACGCCGGACATATTGGACACCTGAACGTCGTGCCCCGTGGGGCGCTCTGTTCATGTGGAGCGTTCGGCTGTCTCGAAGCCGAAGTGTCGGGGCGCGCCATTGAGGCTCGCACCGGTCGCCACGCCGTCGAGGCGGACGCCGCAACGCGCCAACGCACTGGTGAGCTCGTCGGCCGCGCCGTGGGAACCTTGAGCTCGGTTCTCGATTTTCGCCATTGCTACGTCGCGGGTTCAGTGGTGCTCGGCTACGGCGACGAGTTCTTTGATGTCGCCAACAAGGCTGCGCGTTCGGTGGCGACGATGTCGTGCTCACACGACATCGAGATTCGTCCGTCGCAACTCGGCAGCGACGGTCCCATTCTTGGCGCGGTCCTCATTGCCTGGCGGGGCGCGCAGTGAAAGGCGTGGACGCGAAAGCGCTTGGGGCCCATCTGGTTCGCCACCCGTTGGACGTACCGGCGCTAACCCGAGCCGCCTGGCGTCTACGCCGTAGAGCGTGGTGGCGTCGCGCGCCATTCCTCCCGCTTCCCGGACGTGAGTACTGGCAGTTTCGAGTGGCGACCGCCGCGGGTTCTCCGACGGGAACGACGAGTGTGAAAGAAGTGATCGAGTACGCCATGTGGTCCGACCAACAACGGACGAGACGGTAGATTTTTTCCGTGGCTCGCGTACTCCTGTTGAACGCCACGTTCGAACCGTTGCAGCTGGTCTCCGAGCGACGCGCCGTCGTTCTCATGCTCGCGGGCCGGGCCGAGGCCATAGCGATGCCCGATGAGCCAGAAGTGTGTCGATCCGCGTCCGTGGTGGTCGAAATCCCGGCCATCGTGCGCTTGCACGTCATGGTGAAACTGCCGAGCAAAATTCGCACGCCGCCACTCACGCGACGATCGCTCCTGCTACGCGACAGCTATCGCTGCGCGTACTGCCTAGAACACGCCGACACCATTGATCACGTGGTACCGCGATCGCGAGGTGGGCGACACGAGTGGACGAACGTGGTCGCGGCCTGTCGGCGCCACAACATGCAAAAGGGCGATCGCCTTCTCGAAGAGATCGGTTGGCGGATGCACTTTGAACCGCGGGTGCCCGACGGCCCGTGGTGGCGCTGGCGACATGTACCCGACCCCGATCCGCTGTGGGCGCCGTATCTGCCACGCGCTTCGTGAGTGTTGAAGATCTCTACGACTACGACGAGCTACGCAAACTAGACGTTCCTACGGTCTTCGTGGCGCAGGTAAAAAGCGCGACTCTCGTCCTCGGGGGTAATCAGTTGATCGACGTCGTGGACGTGTCGCGTACTCCCGCAGTGCGCCGCCGACGTGGTGGAGGGGGACTGGTCCTCTTGCGTCCGGACGATCTCTGGATCGACTGGTGGATCCCGCACGGCGATCCGCTTTGGAGTCACGACGTACGGGTGAGCTCGATTCAGGTCGGCAACTGGTGGGCGGACGTGCTTCGAGAGCGCACGCGCGACGAAGTTCGCGTGCACGAAGGCTCGCTTAAAGGGGACCCGACGTTTCGCGTCGTGTGCTTCGCCGGGCGCGGTCCGGGAGAGGTATTTGTCAATGATCGAAAGGCCGTCGGTCTTACTCAGTGGCGCGTGCGTGAGGGCGTATTCGTCTCCACCGTGCTGCACGCGGGACCGACTACCGACGTGCTCGAATATCTCCGTGACCCTCCCGCGGGTCTCGAAGAGGCTCTCGATCACCACACTCTCACGTCATTATCGTTAGGCGCTCGCGACACGCTCGTCGCGCAACTTACGAAGGCGAGTGGTCTGTTTCAAGTTCGCCCTCGTCTCTTCGTCTAACCACACTCACACGAACACTTGATCGCTTTTTCGACTCGTGGGTTCTCGACGTCACTCTTTTCGATCAAAACGGAATCGATTTGGCGCTGAGTGGTTGACGGTGGTGTAATGTGTCACGAAGTGGGGGAAAGTGGTGAACCCGCGGGAGGACGAAAATGCTCGGCTTTGTTGGTCAGTTTCAGCACTCGCTGGACGCCAAAGGTCGGCTCATTCTGCCCGCAAAGTTCCGCGGTGAGTTCGAACGCGGTGGTCACTTAAGCCCTAACACCGAAGGGTGCGTGGCGCTCTGGACACCGGGAGAGTTTTCGCGTCAGATGGAAGAGCGTCTCCTCCAAAGTCGAGCCGGCGGATCGGCCGATCGCCAGCAGGTGCGTTACTGGTCGGCCAATTCTTCAGACGTCGAGTTCGACAAGCAGGGTCGATTCGCGTTGCCGTCGTCGATCCGTGACTACGGACAGCTCAGTGGAGACGTGCTCGTGGTCGGCGCCATTGACCACGTCGAACTGTGGAATCCAACCACCTACATAGAGAAAGTGAATGCCGCCGAAGAGATCTTTAAGCAGGGCAGTGACTAGTGACCAGTCTCTCGGAGCAGTACCGGCCGCGGACCACGCGCAGCCTGGCAATCGTGACAGCGATGCGGGATTCCTCCTCCGCCTTCTCGCCCGTTGTCGCGATTGAAAGGCTGCGGATGGCCCAGGACCGTTTTCACGAACCCGTGCTCACGAGCGAAATCGTCGAGCTCTTTTCCAGCCTGCCGGCTGGCGTGGTCGTTGACGCCACGTTGGGCGGCGCCGGTCACGCCGCAGCGATTCTCTCCGTCGCACCGCAACTTCGGGTTCTCGGCATCGACCGCGACCCCGACGCCATTGAAGAGGCGAGCAATCGTCTGGCACCCTTTGCATCGCGCGCCCTGGTAGCCAAAGCCACCTTCGCCGAACTCGACGAGATTCTCGAGCGTGAAGTCTCGTTCGTTAACGGTGATCCTGTGGTCGGCGTTCTGATGGACCTCGGCGTCTCGTCACACCAGCTCGACGAGGCCAGTCGCGGGTTTTCCTTTCGGGCCGACGCGCCGCTCGATATGCGCATGGATCCGACGTCGGGCGAATCCGCGGCGGACTACCTCTCGCACGTGGACGTTCACGAGTTCGCTCGGCTGCTCCGCAACCATGGTGAAGGTCGATTTGCCGGATCCATTGCCAAGTCCGTGATTGATCGCCAGCCCCGCACGACCAGTGAACTCAGCGAAGCAGTGGAGCGTGCCGTCCCCATGGCGGCCCGTCGACGTGGCCACGTCGCGACGCGCGTCTTTCAAGCACTGCGCGTAGCGGTGAACGGCGAGGAAGAGCAACTCGTTGACGGCCTCAACGCCGCACTCGACGCCGTCAGCGTCGGAGGACTCGTGGCAGTCATCTCGTATCACTCGGGTGAGGATCGAGTGGTTAAGTCCTTCTTCGCCGACCAACAGAGCGGCGGGTGTCGCTGTTCGCCTGAACTCGGCTGCGTGTGCGGTGCAGTCTCGCGAGTTCACGTCTTTAAGGCCAGCGCTCAACTCGCCAGCGTTGGCGAAATCTCTGGTAATCCGCGCGCCCGATCGGCGCGTCTACGAATCGCGCGAAAGGTTGCGTCGTGAGCGTCATCAGTTTTCCTCGTCGCGTCGACACCCGTCGTCCACCGGCTCGTCCCGCTTCGCGCCCAACTCATCGTCAGCCCGCACCGCGACGCGCCGAAGCGGCGCAACGTTGGCGCTCGGCGTCGTCCGTACGTAAGGCGGCCATCGTGGTTGTTGTCGCGCTCGCGATATCCCTCGCGGGCTCGATGTTTGAAGCGAATCGCCAGATCGAAATCCACCAACTGCAGAGTCAACTTCTTCAAGAGCAGTCGACCTACGCCGAACAAGTGGGTTCGCTCACCAATATGTCCGCGCCCAGTCAGATCGCGACGCAGGCCGGAGCGTTGCACCTTGTGGATCCCTCCTCGGTCACTCAAGTACCGTCAACGTCTCTTGATGCGCCTCTGCCTCTACCGAAGTTCTCAGGGTACGCACCGGCCACATCAAGGACGATTCGGTGAGCGTCCACCAGACCTCCACCCACGCGCGTACTCGACCGTCTAGAGCGACGGTTACCCGGTCGCCCGGCCCACGTCGCCTCATTCTTCTTCGAGCACTCCTGGCGACGGCGTTTTGTGCCCTCGGCGTGCGGCTCGTCTACCTTCAGGTTGTCGATCACGCCCACTACGCCAAACTGTCGGTGGAGCAAGTTCGAGAGAACCTCACGACGACGGCGTTGCGCGGTGGCGTCTACGACCGTGACGGCCAGACGCTGGCAATCTCGCGGCCTACGTCGCTCGTCGTGGCCGACGACTTCCAGATCAAGCACCCGGCAACGGAGGCCGCGGCCATGTCGCCTCTCGTGCACGTACCACTCGCCAAGTTGACCGCCTTGCTCTCACGTCACAGCGGCTACGTCGTCGTGAACAATGCGCTCGATCTGACGGACGGACGACAGGTTTCGTCGCTGACATTTCCGGGCGTCGTGGTTCAAGATTCATCGGTGCGCACGTACCCTGACGGCACGCTCGCCACGTCGATTCTCGGCGGAGTGAACGCGAGTGGTGCGGGGACAACGGGCGTTGAGTATGAATATCAGAAAATGCTCGCCGGTCAGACGGGCGTAACGCGTGAATTTGTGTCAGCCTCGGGCGTCAACCTGCCCGCGTCGCACTCAACGGTGATTCGTCCCGCCAAGCCCGGCGTCGGACTGGAACTGACTCTCGACTCGTCACTGCAGTACGTCACCGAGCGCGATCTGGCGCAACAGCTGAAGGCCGAAGACGGACTGACGGGGCTCGCGGTCGTCATGGACGTGAAGACCGGACAGATTCTGGCCGACGCCTCCCTCGTCAACACGAAGACGCCCGCCGGTGCTCTCGGGCCGATTCCCGCCTGGGGCAAGAGTGTGGGCTACTCCGGCATCGAACAGACCATCAACAACCTGCCGTTCTCCCAAGCCTACGAACCCGGCTCGGTTTTTAAGGTCGCGACCTTCTCCGCCGCACTCCAGGCCGGTTTGATTACGCCGAGCACCGTGTTTGCGGTGCCGAACTCCGTCGTCGTAGGCGGACGGTACTTTCACGACGCCGAAAATCACGGACTCGAACATTTAACCGCGACCGAGGTGCTCGCCCAGTCGTCCAATATCGGGACCTACGAGATTGGTGAACGTGTGGGCGAAGCCGGCATCCTGGCCCAAGTCGAGCGATTGGGATTTGGTCAGACGACCGCAATCAACTTTCCCGATGAGACGAGAGGTCTGCTCGTCAACGCGGCCAACTGGTACGCCAGTGACCAGGTCGCGTTGCCCATCGGTCAGGTAGATGCGGTGCCGGCCGTTCAGGTGCTCGACGCGTACAACGCCATTGCCAACGGGGGAGTGTTCGTCGAGCCCAAGCTGGTGCGCGCCTACGTCTATCCCGACGGCACCATGAAGGCGACGCCGCCCAGTGCCAAACGGTTAGTCCTGTCGAAGAGCGTCGACTCCACCATGATCAAAATGCTCGAACAAGTCGTACTCGACGGTACCGGGACCGACGCCATTATTCCCGGCTACAGCGTCGCCGGTAAGACGGGCACCGCGACCATCCCGTACCCGGGGCAAGACAAGTTGACCAACAGCTACAACGCCAGTTTCGTGGGCTTCGCGCCCGCCAGCGATCCCATTTTGTCGATGATCGTCGTCATCGAACGACCGCTGAACGATATCTACGGTGGATCGGTCTCGGCGCCCGTCTTTCAACAGGTCATGTCGTACGCCCTGCATCACTACGGCATTCCCTCCAACGGCGCTGTGCAGAAACCCCTCACTGGTGCCGCAGCGCTCTCGTCGGACGTGACGTGATGCAACTCGGTGACATCTTGGATGACGTGGCGCTCGACGTAGCGACGAGCAGCCTCGAGATCGATCGAGTCGAGATCGATTCGCGTGTCTGTGGGCCGGGTGCTCTCTTTTTTGCCATGCCCGGTACCAAACAGAATGGAGCCGCCTACGCGCGCGAAGCGGTGGCGATGGGCGCCGAATGCGTGGTGGGTAGCGTCTCGATTTCCCTCGACGCCCCCGTCGTGGTCGTGCCCGCCTCGCAACTTCCGGCGCTTCTCGCACACGCCTGCGCGACGATTACTGGACACCCCGAAACTCGAACGACGTTGGTCGGCGTGACCGGCACGAACGGGAAAACGAGCGTCACCACGATTCTCGCCACCCTCGCGCGGGCCCTCGAGTGGAACGCGTCAAACATTGGCACGTTGACGAACGAACGCACGACGCCGGCTCCGCCGGAGTTGTATCGAACGCTGGCCTCAACGGTGTCGAGTTTTGACTCCTCGCGGCCTCACTCGCTCGTCGCCCTCGAAGTGTCGAGTCACGCGCTCGATCAGCACCGCGTCGAGGGCCTTCGCTTCTGCGTCGCCGCTTTTACCAATCTCAGTCACGATCACCTCGACTACCACGGCACGATGGAGCAGTACTTCGAGACAAAGGCGTCTCTCTTTACGGGTGAGTACGCCAAGCGCGCCGTGATCTGGGTCGACGACCCCTACGGCGAACGACTGGCGGCAGCGACCGCTCTGCCCGTCACGCGCGTAAGCCGGAGCGACGCGCACGACGTGGTCAACTCGCTGCGCGGTTCGACGTTCTTCTGGCGCGATCATTTGGTGAACTCCCCGCTCGTGGGCGACTACAACGTCGATAACGCGTTGGTGGCGATGGCGATCATGAGCGCACTCGGCGCCGACGACGCGCAGATCGCGGCGTCGATGGCCGATGTCACCTCGGTGCCCGGTCGTTTCGACGTGCTCTACGGGCGCGGCATCACGGTCATCGTCGACTACGCCCATACGCCCGAAGGGCTCGAGAGATTGTTGCGCGACGTGCGCACGTTGCAACCCGACGGACGACTGATCACTGTCTTTGGTGCAGGGGGCGATCGCGACCGCACGAAGCGACCCGAAATGGGTCGCGTGGCGACGCAACAGTCGGACCTGACAATTGTGACGTCCGATAACCCGCGTTCCGAGACGTCAGATGCAATTATTGATGCAGTGATGTCGGGGTGCGTATCGGACGCTCAGGTCGTTCGCGAGAGCGATCGTCGTCGGGCCATCGCTCTCGCACTAGAAAGCGCTACCGAAGGCGACATCGTCGTGCTCGCGGGCAAGGGACACGAAGCGACCCAGACAACGGGCGATCTCGTGATCCCCTTTGATGATCGAGTGGTAGCGAAGGAACTGATGAGGTGAGTGTGACATGTTGAGCTTGATGGAGTCGGGCGGCGTCGCGTTCCTCCTCGCGCTGTTTCTGACACCCCTGTGGATTCGTTTCCTCACTGCTCGCTCGCTCGTTCAGCGGATTCGCGAGGACGGACCTACGCACCAGCACAAGGCTGGCACCCCCACGATGGGTGGCGTGATTATCGTCTTCGCCGCGCTACTCGGCTACGCCATGGGTCACATCGGTACGTCGGTCGTCTTCACCCGTTCTGGGATCCTCGCTATCCTCGCCATCGTCGCGTCGGGGTTGTTGGGTTTCGTCGACGACTACCTCGCGATTCGTAATCTGCGCAACTTAGGTCTCAACAAGCGCGGAAAACTTATCGGCCAACTGGTGATCGCGGCCGTCTTCGCGGTGCTGGCCCTCAACTGGGTGCACACCTCCACGCAGCTGTCCTTCACCCGGTTCTCTCTGCCCGGGTGGCAACTGACGTCGGTGGGGTGGTTCTTTCTCGGGGCGTTCGTCATCATCGGGACGTCCAACGCCGTCAACCTGACCGACGGACTCGACGGCCTCGCGGCCGGATCGGCGACGTTCTGCTTTGGGGTCCTCGCGATTATTGGCTACTGGCAGTTTCGACACTTCGACATTTATCACCTTCACGCGTCACTCGACCTCGGTCTCGTGGCGGTTGCGCTCGTGGGGGCGTGTCTCGGCTTTCTATGGTGGAACGCGGCCCCTGCGCGGATCTTCATGGGTGATACCGGCGCACTCGCGGTGGGCACGGGACTCGGCGCGCTCTGTCTATTAATGAACCTTGACCTATTGCTTCCCATCATCGGCGGCCTCTTTGTTGCCGTGACCCTGTCGGTGATTATCCAGGTAATTAGTTTTCGCCTCTTCGGGCGGCGGGTGTTTCGCATGGCGCCGTTTCAGCACCACTTCGAACTTCGCGGTTGGCCCGAGACGACGGTCATTATCCGTTTCTGGATTATGGCGGGGCTGCTCGCGATGCTCGGACTCGGGATTTTTTACGGCGATTTTCTAAAGATTGCGAAGGTGGGTTAAATGTCGATTCGTTCCCTCGAGAGACGTGCCACGCGTCCTGCGGCGCGGCGCGAAGCGACTCGCTCGCCCGAGCGCGGGAGAGGACTGCTGCAGCCTTTGCCGCGCGGGGACAACACTGCGCGCGTCCTCATCGTTGTCACCACCGCGCTCGTCATCTTTGGCGCGATCTTCGTCGCCTCGGCGAGTGAAGGACAGTCGGCCGCGAACGGTGGGACGGCATTTTCGATCATGGTCCACGACGTGGCCTACCTCTGTCTCGGGATCTTTGCCCTCTACCTTGCGGCGCGGGTGCGCCTAGAGCGCCTCGTCAAGACCGCGCCGCTACTCGTCGCGGGGGGGCTGTTCTTACTCGTGGCGGTGAAGGCGGTCGGAGTGACGTCGAACGGTGGCAAGCGGTGGCTGAACCTGCGCGTCATAGATCTTCAGCCGTCGGAACTGTTCAAGCTCTGCACCGTCGTGTTTCTCGCCTGGCTGGTGGAGCATCACCACGATGAGCTGAACAATTGGAAACAGCTCGCGCTGTGGACGCTGCCCCTGTGGCTGGGTTGTGGATTCATCGTTCTGGAACCGGACATCGGCACTGCGTCGGTCGTCTTGATCATCGCGGTGTCGATGCTGGCCGTCGCCGGCCTCTCGCGTCGGCTTCTTCTTGGCGTGCTCGTCCTCACGGGAGCGGCGGTCGGTGGTTACCTCGCCATGGAGCCCTATTCGGCCAAGCGATTCTTCTCGTTTCTGCATCCGAATTCGAACCTGCTCGGCAGTGGGTACCAGCTGCTGCAGTCGAAAATTGGACTGGGCGCGGGCGGCATTACCGGTCTCGGGCTCGGTCACAGCCGCGAGAAGTGGGGACTGCTGCCGAACCCGCACACCGACTTCATCTTTACGATCGTCGGAGAAGAGCTCGGCATCATTGGCGCGCTCGCCGTCATCGCCCTCTTCATCGCATTTTTGATGGTGTCGGTGCGCATTGCACGCCAGTGCTCGAACCAGGTCTATCGACTCATCGCCGTCGGCATCACGACGTGGATCATTGTCGAGGCTCTCATTAACATCTCCTCAGTGGTGGGCTGGTGGGCCGTCACCGGCGTTCCCTTGCCCTTCTTTTCCTACGGCGGTACGGCGCTCATTACCGAGCTAGCGGCGGTGGGGCTGCTTTACAACATCGCCCACGACCGCTCGCGCAGCGGCGATCTCACCATTCGCCAGCACCAGCTGACGAACGTTCGCGAGACCTTCCAGCGTCCTCGCCCCCAGTCACGACCCGCTCCTCGACCCGCTCCTCGACCCGTCGCCCATCGTCGACCGCGCCATCCCCAGGAGTACTAGTGGGCCGCCCCGTCGTCATCACCGGAGGCGGCACCGGGGGCCACGTCTTTCCCATGCAGGCGATTGCTGAGTCACTTCGCGAACGTGGGCTCGGAGCATCGGAGTTGCGCTACGTGGGAAGTCGTCGCGGTCAAGAGCGGACCCTTCTCGTGGGTGACGTCGCCCTTACATTGCTACCCGGGCGTGGACTGCGCCGTTCGTGGGGCGTCAGCGACGTTGTCGCGAACGTCGGGGCGGTGATCGGTCTCGTTGGTGCGCTCATCATCGCCCAGTGGCTCGTGCGTCGCTGGCGTCCGTCGGTGGTGGTTTCGGTCGGCGGGTACGCCTCGTTCGCGGTGGCCCTCGCCGCAGTGAGTTGGCGAGTCCCGCTCGTGCTGGTCGATTTCGACGCCGCACCCGGTGCGTCGCACCGACTGCTCGGTCGCTTCGCGACGGCCCGGTGTATGGCGTTCGCGTCGAGCGGCGACAACGTCGTCGTCACCGGTGCGCCACTTCGCGCCGCCATCGAGTCGCTGGATCGTTCGACGAGCGCGCGTGGTGAGGCGAAAGCGCGACTGACTCCGCCCATCGACGTCGAACGCAGCGTCGTGGTCGTGATGACGGGGTCTCTCGGGTCGCATCGCGTGAACGCGGCCGTGCGCGAGCTAGCTCGGGCCTGGTCGTCACGCAGCGATCGAGCACTGGTGCACGTCACGGGACGTCGCGACTACGAAGAGTTCGCGACCACGAAACCCCTCGTGGAGAGCCTCGACTACCGAGTGATCGACTTTGGCGACATGGTGGAACTATGGAGTCTCTGCGACGTTGCGGTCTGTCGCGCCGGAGCGATCACCGTCGCCGAGCTCACCACGCTCGCCGTACCGGCGGTGCTCGTTCCCTTACCCGGCGCGCCGAATGACCACCAAACGAAAAATGCGCGCGTGCTGGCCGACGCCGGGGGCGCGATCGTGCTCAGTGACGCGCAGTGCACCGGCGAGGCCCTCGCCAACGCGCTCGAGATCATGATGGCGCCGCCGACTCTCGAGGAGATGGGTCGCGCCGTGCACGCGTTGGCGCATCCTCACGCGGCGGACGCCATCGCCGACGTCGTACTCGAAAGCCGCGCCTCGTGAGCAACCTGCGACCCGGAGTGCGCGTGCACGTCGTGGGCATCGCGGGCGCGGGAATGAGCGCGATGGCCATGCTGCTCGCCGAACTCGGAGCTCAAGTAAGCGGGAGCGACGCGAACGAGTCTGCGGTCTTTGACGATCTTCGGGCCCGTCACGTCACTGCGTATCTGGGTCACGACGCGGCACACGTTGCGGGCGCTGAGGTGGTCCTGTGGTCACCCGCGGTCGCCGCGGACAATGTAGAACTCGTGGCGGCCCGCGAGGCGGGCGCCGAGATGATGACTCGCGCCCGCGCGTTTGAGGAACTCTCGTCGATGAAGCGCGTCATTGGCCTAACGGGCACGCACGGTAAAACAACCGCGACCTCAATGATGGTGCAGGTCTCGCTCGCGGCCGGACGCGACGACGGATGGCTGCTCGGAGCCCCGGTGCTTGGTGTCGGAGCTCAGGGCCATTGGGGCGAGGGGGACCTCCTCGTTGAAGTCGACGAAAGCTACGGCACGTTCGGCGAACTTCACCCCTTCGCACTCGGGGTCTTGAACGTGGAACCCGATCACCTCGACTTCTATGGTTCGCTGGCCGCACTCGAGGCCGCCTTCGCGGAACTGGTGGGACGCACCGGTGGGCCGGTCGTGGCGTGGGCCGACGACCCCGGGGCGAAACACGCCGTCGCGTCTCGACGTGACGCTCTGCTCGTTGGAATCACCGCCGACTGCGCGTGGCGGGTGTCGGACGTGGTCCTAGAACGCCGAGGCGCGTCATTTCGACTGAGCGGACCGACGACGATGCAGATCGAACTTCGCGTGACGGGGGCGCATAACGTCGCCAACGCCGCCGTGGTGGCGGTGCTCGCTCACGCCCTCGCGATTCCCGATGAGGCGACCGTACGGGGACTATCCAACTTCGTCGGCGCGCCGCGGCGCTACCAGTATCGCGGGGCGTGGCACGACGTGGACGTCTACGAGGACTACGCGCACCTGCCCGGTGAGATCGCGGCCATCCTCGCCGCGACGAGCGCGGCGGGGTATGAGCGCATCACCGTTGTCTTTCAGCCTCATCGCGTGACGCGCACGTTGGCGCTCGTCGACGAGTTCGCTTCCGCCTTCAACGGTGCGCGCCACGTGATCGTGACCGACCTCTACTGCGCGGGTGAGGCGAATCCGACACGCGTCACGGGCGAAGTGGTGGCGAACGCCATTCAGCGATACGACCCGGCGCTCGACACGCTCTACTGTGGTGATCTTTCGCTCGTGGGTGAACTGTTGGAACAACTTCTCGACGACAGCGACGTGATTGTGGTGCTCGGCGCCGGCGACGTCGCATCCATTATCTCCACGTTGCCCGGGGGAGTGGCGTGAACGCCATCGACACTCTCGTCGCGCGCGGAGGCGTACGCGTGAGTGAGCACGCGCCCTTTGGCTCGCGCACGACCTACCGCGTCGGTGGGACCGCACGCGTCGTCGTGAACGTCACGTCGCTCGAGGACCTCGACGAACTCGGTCCCACGATGACCGAGACGGGGCTCACCATCGTCTGTCTCGGCAACGGTTCGAACCTGCTCGTGGAGGACGGCGAGCGCGACGTCCTCGTGGTGCACTGCGATCGATCTTTCGCGGCGCTCGACTATGACGGCGACGAACGCGTCGTGGTGAACGCCGACGCGGGGCTCGATCTGCCTCTCATGGCGCGGCGATTGGCGCGCGACGGCGTCGTGGGATTCGAGTGGGCCGTCGGCATACCAGGCACGGTCGGTGGCGCCGTGGCGATGAACGCCGGCGGCCACGGCGACGACATCGCCGGCTCGATCGAAGCGGCCACGGTCTGGCGCGACGGGGTCACGACCACGTGGTCGACGGACGAGCTGCAATTGGGCTACCGCACGAGCGCGCTCGGAGCACGCGACGTGGTCCTCGGTGCTCGATTTGTTCTCGCGCGCGGTAACGCCAACGAAGCCGAGGAACGCGTCCGTGAGATTGTCCGGTGGCGCCGCGAACACCAGCCCGGAGGTGCTAACGCGGGCAGCGTGTTTCGAAATCCTCCGGCGGATCACGCGGCGCGACTCATCGAAGCGGCGGGGTGTAAGGGTCTGCGACTCGGCAGCGCAGCCGTCAGTGAGAAGCACGCCAACTTCATTCAAGCCGACGCCAATGGACTGGCGATTGACGTGTACTCCCTGATAAACCTGGTTCGAACGCGAGTGTTCGAGGAGTCGGGTGTGGAGCTCGTCGGCGAGAACCGCTTCGTCGGTTTTGGAGTAACGCCGTGAGCCGCCACGTCGCCACTCGTGAGCGTCATCGCCGCGAGGAGATCGTGCCGGTACGAAGAGCGCGTGAGCCCCGTCCGCGCATGCGGCGTCTCACAAAATGGTTGGTCTCACTCGGCGTCGTTGCGACGGTGTTGGCGCTGGGCGCCCAGTGGATGCTCCACTCGTCGTATTTTCGCGTTCAACATATCACGATCGTCGGCCTCCGCCACGAGAGCGCGGCGTCGGTGCTCAACGTGTCGGGACTGGCGGAGCACCCCTCCATGATCGGTCTCAACGATGCAGCGATTGTGAAGCGACTCGACGGGTTCCCGTGGATCGATACGGTCGCCGTCACGAAGCGCTGGCCCAACTCCGTCATCCTCACGGTGCACGAGAACGTCGCCGTCGCGGTGGCGTTCACCTCGCATCACGTTCTTGAATTCGTTGACGCGAAGGGACGCGCGCTCGGTGTTGCGCCGCTGCGCGAGAATCTGCCGACGCTGAACTACCTCGACGGGACCTCGTCGACGTGGCCCTACGAGCGCGCCGGACGCAGCGCCGCTTACGTGGCGAGTCAACTGCCGCGCGCGTTCACGACGCAGGTGAACACGATTACCGATAACGCGCAGGGCTCAGTGACCCTGCGAATGACGACACCCGTCACCTTCATATTGGGTCCGCCCACCGACCTGCACGCCAAGTTCGTGGCGATTGCGTCGGTCATCGCGCACAGCACCCTCATACCCGGTGACGTGGTGGACGTGACGGTTCCCGACGAACTCGCGGTGACGCCGCCGACGAATTAGTAGAAACCGTGGCATTTGACCGAAATGGAGGCGGTGACTAGCCTTCAATGACTGTTCGCCACGCCGCCCCCGCTGAGGCGGTAACAATAGAAGAGATAATCAAGGGGAGTCCATGAGTCTCAGTCAGAGCAACTACCACGCCGTTATCAAGGTAATTGGCGTCGGTGGGGGCGGAGCGAACGCAGTTAACCGGATGATCACCTCGGGCTTGAAAAATATCGAGTTCATCGCGGCCAACACGGACGCTCAGGCACTGCTTCTTTCGGAAGCTGACTTGAAGATTGACATTGGTCGACAGTTGACTCGGGGCCTCGGGGCCGGCAGTGATCCCGAAGTTGGTCGCCAAGCCGCCGAAGACCACCGTGCCGAGATCGAAGAGGCTCTCAAAGACACCGACATGGTCTTTATCACCGCCGGTGAGGGCGGTGGTACGGGCACGGGAGCGGCACCCGTGGTCGCCGAGATCGCCCGCGCGCTCGGCATTCTCACCATTGGCGTTGTCACGCGTCCCTTCGGTTTCGAGGGTAAGCGCCGCGCCACGCAGGCCGAAAAGGGAATCCAGATGTTGCGCGAAAAGGTGGACACCTTGATCGTGATCCCGAACGATCGACTGCTTTCGGTGACCGCACCCGACACCTCCATGCTCGACGCCTTCAAGATCGCCGACGACGTGTTGCTCTCGGCCGTGCGCGGTGTGACCGACCTCATCACGGTGCCCGGTCTCATCAACACCGACTTCGCCGATGTCAACACGGTCATGCGCAACGCCGGCACCGCCATCATGGGTGTCGGCAGTTCGACCGGAGAAGGTCGCGCGGTCAACGCCGCGCGTGCCGCGATCACGTCGCCGTTGCTCGAAGCCTCCATCGATGGTGCGCGGGGCATCTTGATGAATATCGTTGGTGGACCGAACGTGACCTTGAACGAAGTCACACAGGCCGCGGAGATCATCCACTCGGTCGCCCACCCTGACGCCAACATCATCTTCGGTTCGGTGATCGACGACTCGATCGGCGAGGCGGTACGCGTCACCGTCATCGCGGCCGGCTTCGATCAGGGCGCGGTGAGGACGAACGCGCAGAGCGAGCCCGTCATGACTGAGGGCCCGCGCAGCGACATCTTTACCACCACGGGCGACGACTTCTTTGACGTCGGTGGCGATGACGATCTTCCCAGCTTCCTCCGATAGCGAACTCCTCGAACGCGTCGGCGCCAACCTCGAACGAGTGCGCGATCGCATCACGTTGAGCGGTCGAGATCTCGCGAGCGTGCGCATCGTCGCGGTGACGAAGACCTTTGGCGTCGATGAAGTTCATGCGGCGTGGCAACTCGGGCTGCGACACTTTGGCGAGAACTACGTCGACGAACTCTGCGCAAAACGAGATGCGGCGCTCGAGGGGACGTGGCACTATCTGGGCGCGCTCCAGACGAACAAGATCGCTCGCGCGAGCTACTGCGCGAACGTCTTAAGCGCCGTGGCACGGGTACGCGAACTCGAGAAGCTCGCCGCGCTCAAGAGCGAGAGGGCACTCGACATTCAAGTTGACTTCACCGGTCGCGCCGAGCGAAATGGCGCGGCGCCCGGGGAGGTGGCGAAACTCGTAAGTCGCGCTCGAGAGTTGAACTTGAACGTTCGCGGACTCATGGTCGTTGCCCCGACCGACCCGAGCGCGGCGCGCGACGCCTTCGCCGCGACGGTCGCCCTCGCCGACGAATTGGGGCTCGCCGAGCGCTCCATGGGCATGACGGAGGACCTAGAACTGGCCTGTTCTCTGGGGACGACCGAGGTACGCCTCGGACGCGCCCTCTTCGGGCCACGGACCCCCTGGGGCCGCCTCGCCTAACATAGTTCTGGGCGTTGTGGCCAAGGAGAGGCGAATGAAAGAAAAGTTACGAGGGTTCCTCGGGTTTCTCGGTCTCGTCGAAGACGAGTACGGCGAGTACGGTCCGAACAACGCGCCTCGACCCTTCTCTGAACAGCCAGAGGAGTTTGAACCTGAATGGACCCCTACCCCCGTGCCCGTTGCTCGAACCTTTCCCACCCAGCCAGCCAGCCCGTCACCTTTTCGTCAAAGCAACCCCGCTCCGCGCACCCCGTCGCGCTCGGCGCCCATCTCGGTACTCGAAGGTTCAAACGGGGTGAGCCGGGTGCGCCCGATGGCGACCACCAGCGCCGCACGGGGCGCGTCACCCTTTCAACAAGAACGCGACGTCGCCATCGTCTCGCCCGAGACGTACGACGATTCGCGCCGTATCACTGATCTACTGCGTTCGAATCGCGCGGTCGTGCTCAGCACACTCGACGTCGATCCGGGACTTGCTCGACGTTTGGTCGACTTTACGGCCGGAACAGCCTACGCCCTCAACGCCAAGATTGAGATGCTGATTCGTGGTGTGTACTTGATCAGTCCGCAAGGAATGCACGTGGGACCCGAGATGAAAGAGCGGCTTCGCGCGGCGAATTACCACGCACTCGATCAGGCATGAGGGGCGTTCACGACCTGATTACCCTCTACATCTGGATCCTCATCATTACCGCGTTCTTGAGTTGGATTCCGGTGCAAAGTTCTCAAGGTGGAATGGCCACCACCAAGCGCATCTTGGCGCAAATTACTGAACCGGTACTTCGACCACTGCGCGCGATTCTGCCGCGTCCGAGAGTCGGCGGAGTCGGTGTTGATTTTTCGGTGCTCGTTGCCGTCATCGTGCTCGTCGTGATCAACAACATTATTTAGCGTGACGTAATTGTTTCACCGCTGCGAGCATCGGGCGGTAGGGTGGCTGGATGGACAGCACGGATAACGCAACGTCGGCGCTCGACACCATCGACACCGTCGCATTTAAGGTCGGACTCAAGGGGTACAACGTCGACGAGGTCGACGATTTTCTCGAGAGACTGTCGGTCGAAGTTCGCCAGCTCAAAGATCTCGCCCAGCAGCAACGCCAGCAGTTACGCCAGGCCGCGGAGCGCATCAATCAACTCGACGCTCGCGGAGCGACCGCCCCGGTGCCCCCCGCCCCGGCCCCGGCCCCGGCCCCGGCCCCGGCCCCCGCGGCACCGACCCTCGCGCCGGTGGCCCAGGCAATTCGCACCGGCGGAGCCGCCGGCGCGGAACAGGTGACCTCGATGATCGCGATGGCTCAGAAGTTCATCGAAGAGGCCCAGGGTGAAGCCGAAGACAAGGCGCGAGAGTTCACCGCCTCCGCGCAGGAACGCGCGCGAGAGATTGTGAACGAAGCGCGAAGTCGCGCCGAAGATGAAGTCAACCGACTCAACGGGCTCAAGCAACGTCTGAGCGAAGACGTCGAAACACTCGCACACCAGTTGCAGGCCGAACGCACGCGCATCGCTCAGGTGCTCGCGGAGTTCACGCAGTGGGTCGAAACGTCATTGCAGGCCGGCGCGAAGTCCTCGGCCGCTGCGACGACGCGAACGCCACCGCCTGCTCAAACGCCATCTGCGCCAGCACCGGCCGCAGCTCCGGCGGCCCCGCCACCTCGTCCGTCGAACGTTCCGCCCGCCGCCCCCGCTCCGTCCTCAAACGCCGGTCAACCAACCATCTCGCAACCAACGATCGGCCAAGTTCTGAAGTTTGACCAATCCTCGCGCGACGATCGATAGTAAAACCCTCGCTAACTGCTAGCCTCGGCGAGCACTGTTCTGAGGAACGCGAGGAGTAAATACATGCCGTCGAGCGCAAAGACCACGAAAAAGGCCCCCACGAAGAAGGCGGTCGCGAAAAAGCCCGCTTCGCGGGCGCCCGTGAAGAAAGTCGTGAAGAAGGCGGCGAAGACCGCCCCGGTGAAGAAGGCGACAGCGAAGAAGGCTCCCGCGAAGAAGACGGTCGCGAAAAAGCCTGTCGCATTGACGGCGGCCCAAAAGGCGGCGGCGGCGAAGAAGCAAAAGGCTCTCGCGGCTGACCAGGCAAAGAAGGAACGCGACGCCAAGGCGAAGGCCGCCGCGCAAAAGGCACTCGTACGCCAAAAGGCTCTCGACGCCGCGAAGGCGAAGAAAGAGCGCGAAGCGAAAGCTCGCGCCCTGGCCAAAGAGAAGGCCGTGGAGCAGAAGGCCCGTGCGACCGCCGCGGTAAAGGCGAAGAAGGAACGCGACGCCAAGGCAAAGATCGCGGCCAAAGAGCGCGAAGTCGCGCGTAAGGCGCGCGAGAAGGCTGCCGTCGAGGCGAAGAAGCAACGCGAGATCGAACACAAGCGCAAAGCCATCGAAGCGGAGAAGCAGCGCAAACTGCGCGAGATCGAACGTCGCGAGTCCGAAGAGCGCAAGCGTCAAGAGCGTCGCGAAGCCGAAGAGCTGAAGCGTCAAGAGGCTCTGGAGCGAAAGATGCACTCCAAGCCCTACGCCGAAGATCGCGAATTCCTCGAGGAACTACGCGGACTGCTCCTTGAAACTCGTGAGGCGACGACGGCTCAAATTGCCGTGAGCGAATCTGAAGCGAACGAGATGCTCGTGGACCGTGAGCGACTCGAGTACGACGACGAGGACGGCAGCAGCGTCGCGTCGGACATTCAGCGAGACCAGTTGAAGGACTACGCTTCGGCGCTTCGCCTCAAGGTCGACGAGATCGACGTGGCGCTCGCGCGTATCGACGACGGGAGCTACGGGCGCTGTGACGAGTGCTACGAACCCATCTCGCAACCGAGACTGCGCGTGCAGCTGCCGGTCTTTACTTGCGTGTCGTGCCGCGCCAGCGTTTAAGGTTCCGTCTCAACTACACCGTGCTCGCGGTGGCGCTGGCGGTCACCGTCGTCGACGCCGCGACCAAGTACTGGGCCCGTCACGCGTTGGCGGGACACCCTGAGCAGATCGCGGGCGTCTTCTGGTTTCGACTGCAGTACAACTCGGGCATTTCTTTTTCGATCAATAGTTCGGGACCACTCGTGACGACGATCGCAACGGTCGTCGTGGCGGTGATCGTCGTGCTGGTAGGCATCAACGCGAATCGTGGTGCACCGGCTATCGGATTTGGACTTCTGCTGGGCGGGGGACTGGCCAACGTGATTGACCGACTCGCCGCGTCGCCGCACCAGGTCACAGACTTCATCGCCGTCTCGTCCTTTCCCGTCTTTAATGTGGCGGACATAGCGATCACGGTGGGATTTGTCATGTTGATGGTGGCCGCGTTGCGCGGTGAACGACTGCTGGCTCGATGAGCGACAACGAAGAGCGCGACGCTTTCGACGGAGAGACTTTGGACTTAGTCGTCCCGGGCACGCTGGCGGGGGTGCGGGTCGACCGTGTTCTCTCGATGCTGACGGGTCTGTCGCGTTCTGAGGCGGTGGGCGTCGTGGCCAGCGGTTCGGTCCAAATAAACGACAAGGTAGTGGCGAAACCGTCGATATCACTCGAAACGGGCCAGCACTTGGTAGCCCGGTTAGCGCCGCGTCCAACGGGCGTGGTCGCCGCGGACTCTTCGGTCGAGGTGAGCGTGGTGCTCGATGACGACGATTTCGTGGTGGTCAACAAGGCGCCGGGCCAGGTAGTCCACCCCGGTGCGGGTCAGCTCGAGGGCACGCTCGTGGCGGGCCTATTGGCGCTCTATCCGCAAATTCAACACCTCGCGGACGAAGGACTATGTGACATTTCCCGTCCGGGGATCGTGCATCGACTCGACAAAGGAACTTCGGGTCTGTTGGTGGTCGCGAAAACGCCCGAGGGATTCGTGTCGTTGAGCGAGCAACTCGCCCAGCGTGAGATGGGTAGGACGTATTTGGGGATGGTGCAGGGCCACGTCAGCGAAGAACGCGGTGTCGTCGACGCGCCAATTGGTCGCTCGACACGTACGCCGACATTAATGGCCGTGCGCAGTGACGGACGAACGGCCCGTACGAGCTACGAAGTCGTAAGCCGACTGAGCAAACCCCATCCGATGACTCTGCTGCGTCTGCGCCTCGAGACGGGCCGTACGCACCAAATCCGCGTGCACTTAGCGACGATTGGCCACCCCGTCGTGAACGATCTTCGCTACGGCCAACGACGCGACAAACGACTCGACGAAGAGCGGTTCTTTTTGCACTCCACCACGTTGACGTTTCGCCACCCGCGTTCGGGCGAGACAATTATTTCTGAGGCGCCTCTGCCGGCGGACCTGCGCGCGCTCGTGCCCGCCGACGTCGTGTATTAGGCGACGTCGTGAGCGGCGAGCACGTTGCTGTCGTCGCGCAAGATTGCGAGAGCCTCGTCTTCAGCCCGGCGCACTCGACGAACGCCGATGTCCATCTTTGTGGCTGTCGCTTGCAGTGAGAGGGGGGTGGCCCCGTTCAGTCCAAAGCGCAGCGTCAAGACGTCACGCTGAAGGTCCGTCAACTTGGTGAGCGCACCGTGCAGTTCGTCGTTCATCATCGTCTGCTCGATGTCGTTGACCCAGTCGTGCTGGCTGGGTGCCACGAGGTCGCCCAACGTCGTCGCTGAATCGGAACTCGCCGGCTGGTCAAGACTGGCCGTCACACCCGCGAGACCCTTTAAGTTCTCGCGCTCGGCCTTGGACATGCC
>PLON01000044.1:34368-107022 GCA_003142095.1 Acidimicrobiaceae bacterium
GTAGGTTGAGAACTTAAAGCCGCGTTCCCAGTCGAACTTCTCGACGGCGCGTAGTAGGCCGAAGGTACCCTCTTGAACGAGGTCGACCATTTCGACACCGCGGTCTTGGTAGCGGCGTGCCCAGTGCAGGACGAGTCGCAAGTTGGCCGCGACCATCTGTTTTTTCGCTTCTTCGTCACCGGCCGTGACGCGCTTAGCGAGTTCTACCTGCTCGTCGTAGTTCGGCATGGGGTAGCGATCGAGATCGCGCATGAGAAGGCCCAACATGTCGTTGGTATTAACCGCTGAGCGGCGGGGGGTTGTACTGGTATTCACTTGCATCTCCTTGTCTGTGGGGGGCACAAAGTCGATATGTCCTAAGACTGGGTATTTCTCCTATGGGCGTCTTATTATTTTACCACGAGGTAAAACGTTTTTCAAGACCCCAGACCCTAGAAACGCGGCAATCTCTACCAGTTTAGCCGCTGTGGGTGCGGGCCACGGGCCTGCCTCCCCGGGCTTGGGTGACCATATCGGCCAACGTGAAGCTGGCGAGATGCTCGCGCATGTGATTTCCCACGTCAGCCCAGACGCCGAGGAGCACGCACTGGCCCTCGTGGTCACAGGCCCCGTCCTGGTGGGGCTCGCCAAAATCACCGGCCGCAATGGGCCCGTCTACGGCCGCCACGATCTCAGCGAGAGTGATCGATTCGGCGGGGCGTGCGAGCACGTAACCACCTCCCACACCGCGTTTTGAGCGCACCAGGCCCACGCCCTTCAAACTCAGGAGAATCTGCTCGAGGTAGGGCTGGGGGAGTCCGGTGCGTTCGGCGAGGTCACGAACGGACGTGGGGGAACTGTAATTGTCGCGTAGGGCCAAACTGAGCAGCGCCCGACTGGCGTAGTCCCCTCGCGTGGATACTCTCACGGCGCCATCCTATCGACGCTCCGCCCTATTTTCTGAGGTCGTGCACGAAGTGTTCGTTTGTCTGGCACACTGCTGTTATGACCAATGAAACCAACGACGACGTGAGTGTGAACCCCGACCAAGTGCTCTCGCCGGGTGAAAGCGACCAGCGCCCCGACGACGACAGCACCGACTATATCAGCCAGCCGGCGAAGGTCATGCGGATCGGATCGATGGTCAAGCTCTTACTCGACGAAGCCCGCAGCGCACCCCTTGACGAGGCTGGCCGTGCGAGGTTGAAAGAAATCTACGAGACCTCAGTGAGTGAACTCTCGGGCGCCCTGTCGCCGGATCTGTCGAAAGAACTCTCACGTATGGCCATACCCTTTAGCGTTGAAGTTCCCTCGGAATCAGAGTTGCGCATTGCCCAAGCTCAGCTCGTCGGATGGTTGGAGGGCCTTTTTCATGGCATTCAGGCGTCGCTGTTCGCCCAGCAAGCGGCAGCCGCCGCGCAACTCGAAAAGATGCGTGATCGTTCGCTGCCACCCGGGGCTCATGAGCCGCGCGCCGGGACCTATCTCTAGGGGGTAGTGGGGTAGTGGCCTTGCTTCATGACCTCCGCGGATTCAAGACCCGCTGGGCTCTACCGGCCCTTGACTTCAATGATGCCAAAGCTCTGTGACATTCGTGAAGTGGGCCACGACCGGACATTGCGAGGTGGGCGTGAGAGTACTAGCGTTCAAATCCCATTCGTGTAGTTTGCGAAGAGTTCCAGAGAAAGAGTTTGGCTGATGGCTGAGGGCTTCGTCCATCTGCATAATCACACCGAGTATTCGATGCTTGACGGCGCGGCGCGCGTTGAGGAGATGGTGCTGGCCGCGAAAGCCGATGGTCAGCGCGCTATCGCCATCACCGACCACGGAAACCTTTACGGCGTGATCGACTTCTACGAGGCGTGTCGACGACACGACGTCACACCGATCATTGGCCTTGAGGCCTACATGGCGGCGAACTCGCGCTTCGATCGTCCGGCTCGTCGCGGCAAGATGGACGACACGGGTGGCGACTCCGAAGGTGGCCAGAAGCTCTATCACCACCTCACTCTGCTTGCGGTGTCCAATGAGGGATACAAAAACCTGCGAGAGCTCTCGTCGCAGGCGTTTCTCGAGGGCTACTACTACAAGCCTCGACTCGACTGGGAACTTCTTGAGCGATTCGCGGGGGGAATTGTCGCGACGTCGGGCTGTCTCGGGGGCGTTGTCCTTCAAGCGTTGCTGCACAACGACTACGTAAAAGCGTTGGAGTTGGCCGGTCGCCTGCAAACGATCTTCGGCCCCGAGAACTTCTACATCGAGCTCCAAGACCACGGCCTCGCGGCCCAGCAGCGAACAAACCCTCAACTGATGCGCATCGCGAGCGACCTGGCCGCGCCACTGCTCGCGACCAACGACCTGCACTACGTTCGCCACGAAGATCACGAAATGCACGACGCCCTCCTCTGTATTGGCACCGGTTCACGGGTGGCCGATCCCGATCGGTTTCGCTTCGAGAGCGATCAGAACTACCTGAAGACCGCCGCCGAGATGCGTTACCTCTTTCGCGAAGTTCCCCAAGCCTGCGACAACACGCTGGTGATTGCCGAACGAGCGAACGTGACGATCGAATTCGACAACGACGGCTTACCGGAGTTTCCGCTGCCCGAAGGTTTTCACGGTGATACCCATAAAGAAGGTGCGACAAGGTATCTGCGCGAGCTCACTTACCGCGGCGCCATCGAGCGTTACGGCGACACGTTGAGCGATGAAGTACGGACCCGACTTGATTACGAACTCGGGGTCATTGCGGACATGGGCTTCTCTGACTACTTCTTGGTCGTGTGGGACCTCATCCGCCACGCCCACGACGAGGGAATTCGCGTCGGTCCCGGCCGCGGGTCGTCGGCGGGATGTTGCGTGGCGTACTGCCTACGCATTGTCGATCTCGATCCGCTGCGCTACGGACTGTTCTTCGAACGATTCCTCAATCCGGGACGGCGTTCCATGCCCGACATCGATATGGACTTCGACGAGCGCTACCGCGGCGACATGATTCGCTACGCCGCCGAACGCTACGGCGCCGACCACGTCGCACAGATCGTGACGTTCTCCACGATCAAGGCGCGCGCCGCCGTACGCGACTCGGCTCGCGTCCTCGGGTATCCACCGCAGCTCGGCGACAAGATCGCGAAAGCCATGCCCCCGCTCGTCATGGGCCAGGACCTGCCGCTCGCGGCCTGCTTTACTCCCATGCCCGGGTACGAGAACCGCTACAGCGAAGCGAGTGAGTTGCGCGCGCTCTACCAATCGGACGACGAAGTGAAACACGTTGTCGACGTCGCGAAAGGCTTCGTCGACAAGCGTCGCCAGGACGGGATTCACGCCGCGGCGGTCGTCATCACGAAGGGTCCGGTGCTCGATTACGTGCCGGTGCAGCGCAAATCTGGTCCGAACGGATCGTCCGAGGGCGCGCCTATCGTCACGCAGTACGAAGCGACGGCCATCGAGAAGCTCGGACTTTTGAAGATGGACTTTCTCGGACTACGCAACTTGGCGATCATCGAGCGCACGCTCGATCACATTGAACGCCGTCACGGTGCGAAGGTCGATATCGACCACGTGGCGCTCGATGATCCCAAAGTGTACGAAATGCTTCGCCTGGGTAATTCGGTCGGGATTTTTCAGCTCGAAGGCGACAAGATGCGTCAACTCATGCGCCGTCTCGCTCCGACCAGCTTCGACGACATTGCGGCCCTTAACGCCCTCTACCGACCGGGTCCACTGAGCGAGAACGTCCACAACGACTACGCCGATCGAAAGAATCACCGCCAAGAGGTGTCGTACGACCACGAGGTCTTGAGCGAGATTCTCTCGGGCACCTACGGCCTGATGATCTACCAAGAAGACATCATGGCAGTAGCGACGACGATTGCCGGTTTTTCGTTGAGCGAAGCGGACGATTTGCGTAAAGCGTGCTCCAAGAAGATCCGCGAGATGATTCGCGCGCAGCGAACTAAGTTCGTCGACGGAGTCGAGCGCGAAGGATACGGCCGCGATCTCGGCGACGCGATCTTCGACAAGATCGAGCCCTTCGCCGACTACGCCTTTCCGAAGAGCCACGCGTATGGCTACGCGCTCCTTGGGTACCAGAACGCGTGGCTGAAGGCCAACTATCCCGTCGAATACATGGCCGCGCTGTTGACATCGTTTCGCGACGACAAGGACAAAGCTGCGGTGTACCTCAATGAGGCGCGCCAGATGGGCATCACCGTGGGCGTGCCCAACGTCAATGAGTCTTTTGCCGATTACGCGCCATCGCTCAGTTCAGAGAGCACCATCCTCTTTGGCATGGCGGCCGTGCGAAACGTCGGCGAAGCCCTGGTCGAAAAGATCGTGGCCGAGCGCGAATTAAAGGGTCCCTTCGTGGACGTCTACGACTTTGTACGCCGGGTTGATCCGATGGTCTTGAACCGCAGAACAATGGAGTCACTCATTAAAGCCGGCGCCTTCGACTCTCTTGGGGTGCCGCGACTCGCGTTTCTTCTCAAGGTCGACGAGATCGTTGACGTGACGCTCAGTCGTCGAAAGGATCTGTCTCTTGGGATCTCGACCCTCTTCGCCGCGTTCGACTCTGAGGGCGAGGGGGACTGGGAGGGCACCGAGATTGCGCTGTCGGAGATCGAGTTTGAGCAGTCCATCAAACTCGATTTCGAACGCGAGATGCTCGGCACGTACATCTCCGATCATCCACTTCTCGGCGTGATGGACAGCCTCAGCACCAAGACCGACGGCGCGATTGTCGCCATCCGCGAACGAGCGGAAGAGCTCGCGCGCGGCTCGAAAGCCGTCACGGTGGGGGGCATCCTCGCCGAAGTCCAACTGCGCCAGACCAAGGCCAACAAGCAGTACGCGCGCGTTATCTTGGAAGACCTTGGAGGTTCGCTCGAGATTAACTTCTCGGTCGCCGCCTTTGAGCGCTTCAGTGGTTTCCTGGCGAAGGACAACGTGGTCTTGATCAAGGTTCGCGTCAGCGACAACGACGAAGAACTTCGATTCAGTGCCGTCGACGTGGAGCGTTTTCACGGCGAACGGAAGGACGCCGAATTACGCCTGTCACTTCGCCCCGAGGATCTCACCCAGCACGCCATTTCTACGCTGCGCGAAATCTTGACTCGATATCCGGGACCATCGCCGGTCGTTGTTGATACCGGTTCTGCAGGAAAGATCTTTCGTCTGGGGCCAGCATTTAACGTGAGCATTCCGAGTGTTGTCGCCGATCTGCGCACGGAATTTGGCCGAAACGTCATTAAGGCCTGACTCTGGCCGAGGCACCCTCGCCGCGCCGTAGAATGGTTACCTATGGCAATGACGGTCACCACCAAAGACACCACCGCCCTCAGCGATGCAGAGTTGGCCGAAATGGCCGACCTCTGCGTTGACCGAGAGCCCAACTTTGACATTGGTTTTCTTTCGAAGCAACGCGAGGAGTGGGTACTTGTCACCCACGCGCGCGAAGGCAACAAACTTCGCGGGTACTCCTTTTGCACGCTCGAACGAATTGGCGGCACTCCGTCGCTCCTCGTTGGCTTATTGCTCGTGGACCGAAACGCGAAGTCGGATCAAACGCTGAGGACCATCCTGCACGACCAGTTTCGACGGGCCCTGCTTGCTTTCCCTGATGAGGATGTTCTGCTCGGGGCCCGCTTGACGTCACCGGACGGGTTTCGCGCCTTCACCGGGCTGGACGACGTGGTGCCCCGCCTCGGATACCGTCCGACCGGCGAAGATCGCGCGTGGGGACGACGTCTCGCGAAGCGCTACGGCTCGGAGAAGTCGATTGACGACAAGACCTTCATCATGACGGTGAACCCGGGTCCGGTCGGGGGTCTCGACTACGTCGCGTCCAAGGGACCGATTCCTGAAGGTGCCGATACGTTCTTCAAGGGACTGAAGGCTGAAAAGGGTCAGCGACTGGTTGTCTTTGGCTGGGCGATGGCCGAGGCGCTCGCGACCGGCAAGCTGCCCAAGTAGTTCAGCCGCGAGGCAAAAGACCGGTGCAGCTCTTGTAGCAGTGCCCGTCGAGCGGTTGCGAGAGCGTCGTCAACACGTACGTGGGTCGAAAACCGAGAGCGGTCGCGAGGTCTTTTCCCGAAAGGGACGTGCGCCGCGTCGCTTCAATCGTCCGAATTGCGTGAGCGTCCTCGCACAGTAACCATACGTCGTCGCCGAACCATCCAAAACGCACCCAGGTCGACCCGTCGTCGGGTCGACGCAGTAGTTGAGGACCACGATCCGCCGCGATCAGCGCCACACTGGGTCGCTCGCCGCGGAACTCCCAATAGGGCGCACTCGGACCGCGAAAGCCGAACAATGGACCGTCCGCGGGACTAGCCAACTGTTCGAGCCAGGTGCGCACGCGTCGGCCGCGGTACGTACCGAGACGTCGCGGCAAGTCGAGCAGCGTCACGGCCTCAGGCTGAGCTAAGTCGTCACGCTCGATGTTCTGGGCCAGTTGGCCCTCGACGACATCAAAGGCGGCGAGGTCAGTCTCGATGTCGAGCGGCCAGGGAATGCGCCAGCGAACGATGGCCTGGCTCGCTAGATCCACCACGGTCGTGGATTCGTTGGTGGATCCAAGGACGAGACCGTAGACCGCCGCGCCGGGCGAGAGGTCAACGGAATCTCGCTGCGGGGTCCGCGAGATTAGGCGTCGCGTCGCGCGAACAGCCGGGTCGCGACTTAAGAGCGCCACGCGCCACTCCTTCGTAGGTCGTCTTCAAGCGCCTCGACGCTCGAGACGGGCAGGTCGCATACCCCGGCGCGACAGACGTAGGCCCACCCCTCGTTGCGGCCCTCGAGCAAGGGGGAGCGGCCAGTGCCGGTGATTAATACGGTGCGTGACATTGCCATCGATCGTACGTGGTCGGCCAGTGCACCCTGGTCGCCCGGGATGACCACCTCCACGCTCTCGAGGGCGTAGCCCGCCGCCGCGACGAGATCTACAACGGCGCCCGGATGTGACACGAGGAGGGATCCGGCGAGTTCGACGAGACGCTGGGCGATGACGAGCAGGGACGTGGTCGTGTCGCATATGGCGAGGCGCGAGAACGCGCGCGTGCAGGTGGCGTGGCTGGACGGCGTGGCGCCGTCAAAGATCTCCTTCGGTCGCGTGGAAAGGTCGCCCACGAGATCGCTCTGACTGAAGAAACCGGCACCGACGTGGGGCTCAATGTCGTTGGGGACGGGTCCGTCCCAGAAGTGTTCGACCAGATACTGCGCGACCTCGTGGCCGAGATCGAGCCATTCGTCATCACCGGTGAGCTCGTATGCGTCGACGGCTGCGTCGATGAGCCACGCGAGGTCGCTCGCGGTGGCGTGAGCGCGACGGTGCTCGGTGCGCCACCATGTGGCCTCGTGGAAATGGGTTCTCTGAAGTGAGCGCAGGAGATCGAAGCCCCGTTGCTCGAACTCCTCGGCGCCACTCCTGAGAAACGCTGACGCGAGCATGGCGTTCCACTCGAGGATGATCTTTTCGTCGCGACTCGGTTGCACGCGTAACTGACGAGCGGAGATGAGCGCCGCGTGCGCTGCTCGTAGCGCGGGTGGAGTGGAGAAGGGCTCGCCGTCCAGAAGCCGAGGGATGGAACGGCCCTCGAAGGAACCAGGGTTTTCGATGCGCCAGCGCGCGAGGACGTCACGAACCACATCGTCAGGGAATGCCGCGAGAATGGCGCGCACGCCATCGACGGTCCACGTTATGTGCGAGCCTTCCATACCACCGGCGTCGGCGTCGAGCGAAGAGGCGTATCCCAAAGGAAGCCGCAGGGCACGTTCGACAAAGTTCAACGTGTCCAGGGCCACGTCACGCCAGGAGGAGTTGAGCATGATGCGACTCGCGCGCAGATAGCAACGTGCCAGCAACGCCTGGTCGCTCAGCATTTTTTCGAAGTGCGGCACGTGCCATTCACCGTCGACGCTGTAGCGAGCGAAGCCTCCGCCGAAGTGGTCGTAGAGCCCTCGTCGGGACATGGCGTCAAGGGTTCGTGACGCTGCGTCGCGAGAGACCTCGTCGTTGAATTCGAGCAGGGCGTCGACGTAACTCGGGCGAGGAAACTTCGGCGCGTTGCCGAAACCGCCGACTTTGTCAACTTGTTCCACGAGTTCGTCGCGCAGATGCGTACGTACTTCGGACAGATCGATCGTGTCGTGAAACGGTGCCAGGTGGTCAACGAAGTGAACCTCGCGCGAGAGGGCGCCTGAGAGCTCGTCGGCCTGGCGCTCAATGAGTCCTCGCTGGTTCACCCACGCGTCGTGCAAAGCGCCCAAGAGTCGCAAGAAACCCACCTGGCCAGCACGATCAGTCGGCGGATAGTAGGTGCCGGCCATGAAAGGGCGGCCGTCGGGTAGGAGAAAGACGGACATGGGCCAGCCTCCGTGACCCGACACGAGTTGGGTGGCGGCCATATAGAGCGCGTCCACGTCGGGACGCTCTTCACGGTCGACTTTGATCGGTACGTAGAAGTCGTTCAATACCTTCGCCACGGACTCGTCCTCGAATGATTCATGGGCCATGACGTGACACCAGTGACAGGCCGCGTATCCCACCGAGAGAAAAATCGGACGATCGCTGCGTCGAGCTTCTTCGAGCGCGTCGTCGTCCCACGTGCGCCACAGCACCGGATTATCGACGTGATCGAGCAGATAGGAGGATCCGAGTTCAGATCTCACGTCGCGTAACAGTGTCATGGCGATGAAATCTTACGGGCTGGGCGTGGTGTCGCACTCGCTACAACGAGTTGCGAGACTGTCGCCAATCGCTCTGCAGAATCGCGAGCACGATCTCGTCAGTCCACTCACCTTTGACGAATTCATTTTCCACAAAGTGCGCCTCCTGGTGAAGACCGGCCTTTTCCAGCGATCGCACGGAGGGGGCGTTTCGTCCGTCGCATCGCCCCACCACGCGGTGAAGGTCGTACTCCTCAAAGGCGAGTTCGAGTAGCGCTTGGTAAATCTCGGTGGCGTATCCGAGGCCGTGATTCTCAGGGTGGAGCGATCCACCAATTTCGCCCTGACGATGCTCATCGTCGTGCCAGCGCAGCATGAAGTCACCAACAAGCCGCTGGGTCTCGCGCAGTTCGATTGCTACGTGTACAACGTTGTCGAGCTCGGTGACGTCGCTACCTTCGGGGATGCTGATGCGCTTTTCGAGCGCCTCCTGGGTCTGTGCGCGAGTGCGCGGCACGCTGTAGAGGTATCGATTGACGGACTCTTCTTCGAAGATGCGCGCGAGATCATCGAGATCGCGTCGTTCGAACCGTCGAAGGATGAGACGTCGCGTACTGACGGGGCGGGAGAGTTGGACCACCTGTACTTTTTACTGCCTGACGCGAGTCGTTAGTTGTGATGCCCTCGCTACTATGAAGAGTTCACCCCGACCACCGGAGACAAGATGACCGAACCGATTCGATGGGGCGTCATTGGCACCGGCGGCATCGCGCACACGTTTGTACGAGACCTCACGTTCATTGACGACTGCGTGGTCGCCGCGGTGGGCTCGCGTTCCGAAGCGTCGGCGCAGGCCTTCGGTGATGAGTTCAACGTCCCGCGTCGCTACGACTCCTACGAAGCACTGGTCGCCGACGACGATATTGACGCGGTCTACGTGGCGACGCCGCACCCGATGCACTTCGCCAACGCCTCGCTCGCCCTCGAACACGGAAAGCCGGTGCTCGTCGAAAAGGCCTTCACCATGAATGGCCAGGAGGCGAGGGATCTCGTGGCGCTCGCCCGATCGAAGAACCTGTTCTTGATGGAAGCGATGTGGACGAGGTTTCTGCCCCACGTAGTGGCTCTGCGCGAACTGGTGGCGAGCGGTGAACTCGGAGAGCTCGTCTCTTTCGAGGCCGATCACGGCCAGTGGTTCGAGCTCGATCCGGAGTTTCGGCTCTTCGCACCGGAACTTGGTGGCGGCGCCATCCTCGACCTCGGCGTCTATACGATTTCGTTTGCGTCCATGCTGCTCGGCACCCCCGAACGGATCATGGCCATGGTCGAACCAGCCTTCACCGGCGTCGACGGCCAAGCCTCGATGGTCTTTGGCTATCCAAGCGGTGCGCAGTCGATCCTGACCTGCACGTCGCTCGCTCGAACCGCAACACGCGCGTTCCTCTCGGGTACACGCGCTCGAGTCGCGATCGACAGCGAATTCTATGCGCCGACCTCGTACACAGTGATTACGAAAGAGGGTGCGAGTGAGCGCTCTAACTTCGAGACTCGCGGGCGAGGGCTTCACTACCAAGCCCAAGAAGTGGCTCGCTGCCTTCGAGAAGGTCTCCTTGAGAGCAGTACGATGCCGCTCAACGAATCGGTAGCCATCATGGAGACGATCGACAAGGTGCTCTTGGGTGCGGTCACTGTTGACTCCTTGGCGCGTCGAAGCCGAACCCTGCTCGATTAGGTATCACCGCGTCGAATAGTTAGTGCAGATTGACGAGTTCGCTCCGGCGGATCTTGCCATTGGTGGTGCGTGGGATCGCGACGACGTAGCGGATCTCTTTGGGTTTAGCCCACGGACCGAGGCGGTCGCTCGCGGTCGCTCGGATCTTGTCGTCGAGATTCTTGACGTCGGCGACGACGAGTGCAATCACACGCTGGCCCCATTCGGGATCGTCAACGGCCGTGATCGCGACGTCGGTGATCCCCGCGAGAGACGACAGTACGGCTTCGAGGTCTTCCGGCCAGAGTTTTTCGCCGCCGGTATTAATGACAAAGCCGATCCGCCCGCGCACACGCACACGCCCGTCGGTGACCTCCCCGGCGTCGCCCGTCGGGAACCAGTTGAGGCCCTCAGGCCCAACGACCTGAGGCCGCGGTGCGTTTCGATACGATCGAAAGAGTGTCGGTGTGCGCACGCAGAGTTCGCCCTCTCGGGCCATGAATTCGACTCCCGGCAGGGGTAGTCCGCCATAGACGACGCCGGACCCGGTTTCGGTCATTCCCCATGTCGGGATCACGTTTGCCGGCAATTGTTTGGGTGGACGGGCACCTCCGAGGAGAACTCGGTAGTACGAGCTCACGTCGAAGCGCGCGAGTTGAGTGCGCACCAACGAGACGTGCGTCGCGCCCTCACGGCTCGCTCGCTCGACGTCGTCGGCGCCCGTCCAGAGCAACGTCGCGTCAGAAAGCACGGCGCGCAGTAACACCGCCAGACCGCCGATGTGATTCGCCGGCAAGCACGGGAACCAGACCGGGGGGGTCTCGCTTCGAAGGGTCGCCTGCGTGAGTTCGGCGCTCGCCGTGAGTGCTTCCCAAGTCAGTTCGGCGGCTTTTGGCTCACCGCTCGACCCCGACGTCAACATGACGAGACCGATCTCGTCGTCGACGGCGCGGCCCTCAGGGCGCTCATATCGTCCGTTCTCGTCGAGAACTGACGTTGCGCCGAGCAGCGAAAGTTCTTCTTCGCGGCGCCGGGGTGAGAGTCGCTGGTCGAGCACGCAAAACGCCTCGCGACGCTCTGCACAGTCGCGTAGGGCGATCTCCAACGCCGGGCCGAGAGGTAGATCCAGCGCCAGCAATGATTGCACTCAGAGAGATTAGGTCGCGAGTGTCCCTTTACCCGCGGCGCAAAGGCCGTTCGTGGCGAACGGTAGCGTGGTCGCCATGGCAACGACCGTGATTCAAGGCCCCCCGAACGACCCGCTGGAGGAGTTTCGATCCCTGGCGTTACCCGCGTGGC
Source organism: Acidimicrobiaceae bacterium (assembly GCA_003142095.1). Classification (GTDB taxonomy): domain Bacteria; phylum Actinomycetota; class Acidimicrobiia; order Acidimicrobiales; family RAAP-2; genus RAAP-2. The sequence continues at coordinate 46,025 of PLON01000044.1, forward strand.
AGCGCCGCGGCGAGTACGGCGACATCGTGTACGAGGTGGCCGAGGGAATGGCGCGCATCACCATTAACCGGCCCGAGGTTCGAAACGCCTTTCGCCCTCAGACGCTCTTTGAACTTTCACACGCCTTCGAGCAGGCCCGCGACGACTTGACCGTCGGAGTCGTGGTGCTCACCGGTGCCGGCAACGACGCTTTTTGCTCCGGTGGTGACCAACGTATCCGCGGCGATGACGGCTACATGGGTGACGACAACGTGGCCCAGAGTGGCGTCGGACGTTTGAACGTGCTCGACCTTCAGATTCAGATTCGCCGACTGCCCAAACCCGTGATCGCTCAGGTGGCGGGATATGCCATTGGTGGGGGACACATCTTGCATCTCGTGTGCGACCTCTCGCTGGCGGCCGATAACGCGCGCTTCGGTCAGACCGGACCGCGAGTTGGCTCCTTTGACGGCGGCTACGGCTCGTCACTCCTCGCACGCACCATTGGAGTGAAACGCGCGAAGGAAGTGTGGTTTCTCTGTCGCCAGTACGACGCGGCGCAGGCGCTGAGTTGGGGACTCGTGAATACGGTCGTTCCCCTCGATGACCTGGAACGTGAGACGGCGGCGTGGTGTCGCCAGATCCTGACGCTGTCGCCCCTGGCGCTTCGCATGTTGAAGGCGGGCTTTAACGCCGCCGAAGACGGGCTGGCCGGTGTGCAGCAACTCGCCGGTGACGCGACGATGCTCTTCTACATGTCCGAGGAAGGACAAGAGGGACGAAACGCCTACATCGAGCACCGAAAGCCAGACTTCTCGAAGTTTCCCAAACGTCCATGACCGACGCGCCCGGGCCGTTTCGGCGGTGGGTCCTCGCGGCGCGTCCTCGTACTCTCCCGGCGGCCGGGGTGCCGGTGGTGGTCGGCTCGCTGCTGATACGACCACTCAGTGTTAATTGGCTCAACTCCGTTCTGTGCCTACTCATCGCGCTCTCGCTGCAAGTGGCGACGAACTACGCGAATGACTACTCCGACGGCCTGCGTGGCACGGACGAGAAACGAGTCGGTCCCTTTCGTTTGACGGCGTCGCGCCTCGTGGCCGCGCCGAGCGTTCGCCGCGCGGCGTATGGCGGTTTCGCCATTGCCTGCGTCGCGGGGCTGGTGCTCGCGTCGCGCACGACGTGGTGGCTTGTGCTGATTGGTGCGACGGCGGTTCTGGCCGGTTGGTTTTACACGGGCGGCCCACGGCCCTACGGGTACTACGGCTTTGGCGAGTTGTTCGTCTTCGTGTACTTCGGCCTCGTCGCCACGGTGGGCACCGCGTACGTCCAACACCTCACCATTCCTTCGCGGGCGTGGTGGCTCGGTGTGGCGGCGGGATTCATGGCCTGTGCGTTGTTAGAGGCGAACAACCTGCGCGACGTGGACGGTGATCGAGCGATCGGAAAGAAGACGTTGGCCGCGCGTCTCGGTCGTCGGCGCAGCTCGTGGTTATACGTTCTCTGCGTGGCGGGGGTGGCGATCGGGGCGCTCGTCGCGGGCCAACTGGTCGTGGCGTTCGTAGCCATTCTCGTGTACGTGCCGGCTCTTCGTTACGCCTTTTCGGCGCGGAGCGGGCGAGAACTGTTACCGATGCTCAAATACTCCGCGCGGGCGCAGCTCCAGATTGGTGCTCTTCTCGCGGTGCTGCTGGCGGCCAACGCCTACTGGGGCTAAAGGGCGCCAATAAGTTCCGCGACGGCGTCAGGTCGCTCGAGATGTGCGGCGTGGCCGGCGTCGGGGACCAGGGCGAACGTGGCGAGCGGCAAAGAACTGTGAAGCCGAACCGCTTCGGCGACGAATTTGGCGTCATGAGCACCGGCGAGAATCAACGTGGGTACGTCGAGTGACGTCAGGGGCGTCGTGAGGTCCCTCTGGGTACCGGTGCCCGAGAATCGCAGTGAGTTAGCGAGACCGCGCCCGTCGGCACTGCGAGCAGCGCGTTCGAGGTCATCGCGTGGCAGGGTGCGAAACATGGGCTGGGCGAGCCACTCATCGAGAAAGGTCTCCACACCGACGGATTCAATATGTGTGGCCAACGTCTCGTCGCGTTCTCGTCGCACGCGTCGTTCCGCCTCGTCGCTCATGCCCGGAGTCGTGCTGAGAAGTACGAGGTGTCGCAGGCGTTCTGGATGGCGCAGTGCGAAGTGCAGCGCGACGCGCCCGCCGAATGAATATCCGCCGAGAATAAAGGGCTCGTCGGGCAGCGCATCGGCGAGCAGATCGGCGCTTTCCTCCAGTGAGGCCATGATCGGGGCATTCTCGCCGTGACCGGGCAGGTCGATGGTGAGCACTTCGTAGGTTCCTGTCAGAATGGAACGGAACTGATGGCTCGAGGTTTTTGTTTGAGTGAAGCCGTGCAGCCACACCAGGGTGGGCCCGGAGCCAACACGTTCTAGACCGAGGAGCGACATTGTCACGTAGCGTACCGAGCGCCAGCGAGGCGCAGGCCACGTTCGCCGCCACGCTCTTTGATCAGTGGGCGCGACGCGGGCTGCGCGACGTGGTTCTTTCTCCGGGATCACGTTCCACCCCACTGGCCCTGGCTGCGGCAACGTGTGACGGACTTACCGTGCACGTGCGTCTTGATGAGCGCAGCGCCGGATTCTTCGCCCTCGGACGTGCGCTCGCGACCACCCAACCCGTCGTCGTGGTCGTGACCAGTGGTACGGCCGCCGCTGAACTTCACGCCTGCGTCGCCGAAGCCGACCTCGCCTTTGTGCCGCTGATCATCGTGACCGCGGACCGTCCTCCTGAGTTGCATGGGGTCGGCGCTCCGCAGACGATCGACCAGCGTCATCTGTATGGCGACATGGTGCGCCGCTTTGACGATGTCTTCGCGGTCGATTTTCACGAGTCGCCGACGTGGCGGGTGCGCGCGAACGAGCTCTGGGATGCGTCGCTCGGGGTGCGGCCCGGTCCGGTCCACCTCAACTCCGCATTCGTCGAGCCTCTTCTCGCCGATGCGCTGGAGTTGCCCGCGCTCGTCGAGTCGCCCGAGCGCATCGTCGACATGGTGGTGGTCACCGCGTTGGACCTGCGCGATCTCGCGGTGCTCTGTGTCATCGGCCGAGGGGTGTCATCGGACACCGTCGCCGAGTGCCGCGCTCTCAACTGGGTGATTCTCGGCGACGCCACGGCGCTTGGAACCCTGCCCTACTTTGACCCACTACTGCGCTCACCGGATTTCGTGAGCCGCGTTCGACCCGACGTGGTTGTTCGCCTCGGAGGACTCCCCGCGTCAAAGGTACTGAGCGAACAGCTGCGCGCGTGGTCGGTGCGGACGGTGGCCCTCGAGGGCGCGGGCTTCGTCGCCGATCCCGATCGACTGGTCAGCGAGTTCTTCGTGGGACTGCCGACGCGCGACGCGGCGTCGCTCAAGGCGAGTGAGACGTACATGACAACGTGGCGCAACGCTTCTAACGAAGTGGGTCGCTGGCTCGAATCGTTGGACGCCGCGAGTGAGCTGAGCGAACCGGCCGTGGCGCGGGTCGTCGTCACCGCGAGCAATGACTCGGGGGCGGCGCTCGTCGTCGGATCTTCTATGCCGGTGCGCGACGTGGAGTGGTGGGCTCCCGCGCGAACGAGTGCGACGTTCGCCAATCGCGGCGTGAACGGCATCGACGGAGTGGTCTCCACGATTCTCGGAGTGGCGTCGGGTTCGAAGGCACTGGGCTTCGTGGGGGACTTGACGATGTTGCACGACGTCTCGGGGTTGGTTGACGGTCTCGGCGCAGCGGGCGGAACCTGCGTGCTCGTCGTCGCCGACAATCGCGGCGGGGGCATCTTCTCCTTTCTTCCTCAGGCCACTCGAGTCGAGCCCACTCGCTTTGAGCAGCTTTTCGCAACACCGCGTGACCACGACCTCGAAGTGGTCGCTGACGCGTTCGGCTACGAGGCCGTATCGGTCGCGACGCTCGATGAGCTGCGCCGCGCGATCGATAAGGGCCTCGCCGGTGAGGGACTCAGCGTCGTCGTGGCGAAGATGCCTTCGCGCGAGGACAACGTGCGCCTGCACGACGCCTGGAACGACGAAGTCGCGAGACGGGTGGGGTGCCCGTGATGGCCGCGACGCTTCCGGCGTCACTCTTTGCCGCGATCCCACTGGCGATCGCCGCCGGACTTATCTCTTTTGCCTCTCCCTGCGTCCTGCCCTTAGTGCCGGGGTATCTCGCTTTTCTGACGGGAGCGGCAGGTCGACTCGAGGGTCGCTCGGGCCGGGGTCGAGCCGTGGTGGGTTCCATCGCCTTTATCGCGGGCTTCACTCTCGTTTTCGTGAGCTTCGGCGCCCTGTTCGGTGGCTTTGGCCAGCGCCTCGACGCACACCAGCGCGTCTTGGAGATCATCTTTGGCGTCATCACCATTGGTCTGGGCCTCTTTTTCGCGGGGTGGTGGCCGTCGTCATGGCTGAACCGTGAGAGACGCCTCCATCACTTGCCCCGGGCCACCATCGTGGGAGCAGCGGCTCTCGGCTTTACCTTCGGACTTGGGTGGACACCCTGCATCGGGCCCACGCTGTCGGCGATACTTCTTCTCGCCTCGGCGTCCTCGGGGGCGACGGCTCTGCGCGGTTCGATCCTCGCGCTGTTCTACTGCGTGGGCCTGGGCATACCGTTTCTGGTGGCGGCACTGGCCACGGAGTGGATGTCGGTCATTTCGACCTGGTTGCGCCGCCACGCCAAGGCGATTGGCGTTATCGGTGGTGTTCTTCTCATCGCCATTGGCGTGTGCGAGATCACAGGCTGGTGGCACACATTTGTTTTGTGGCTACAGACCCACCTCCCCTCCACGTCTTCGTTCTAACCAGCGCGCCTCGTAGACTGACCCCCATGAAACTCCGCGAAGACTGGCAGTTTCGTGGTCTGATACACCAGACCACCGACGAAGGGGTCTTTGACCGCCTGGATGCGGGTGCCGTCACGCTTTATGTCGGCTTCGACCCAACGGCTTCCTCCTTGCACCTGGGCAGCTTGATTCCTCTGTTGAACATGCGACGACTTCAAATCGCGGGGAACTGCCCGATCGCGCTCGCCGGTGGGGGCACCGGGCTCATTGGAGACCCCAGTTTCAAGGACGCCGAGCGCCCGCTACTGACCCGCGAAGTACTCGAAGAGAACGTCGCGGGCATTCGCGAGCAGATGGCGCACTTCTTGGATTTCGAGCCCAGCGCCGGCAAAGCCCAGGCGAAGCTGCTCAATAACGCCGACTGGCTCACGACTGTCGGACTAACGGATTTTTTGCGCGACGTCGGCAAGCACTTCACGGTGAACCAGATGATTGCGAAGGAGTCGGTGAAGAGTCGACTCGACCGCGACGACGTCGGGCTTTCCTTCACCGAGTTTTCGTACATGCTGTTGCAGGCCTACGACTTCCTGCGGCTCTACCTCGACCAGGGGTGCACCCTGCAGCTCGGCGGCTCGGACCAATGGGGCAATATCACCGTCGGCGCCGAGCTCGTGCGTAAGGCCGCCGGGGGAGACGCCGACGCACTGACGTCGCCGTTGCTGTTGCGCGCTGACGGTACAAAGTTCGGCAAGTCCGAAGGTGGCGAGCAGGTGTGGCTCGACGCCGCGCGGACGTCACCGTTCAAGATGTACCAATTCCTCGTGAACAGTGACGACGTGGTCACCCCGATGCTGCTTCGCTACTTCACCTTCCTCAGCCACGACGAGATTCGCGCACTTGACGAGTCACTCGCGAGCGCGCCTCAGGAACGCCGCGCTCAACGCGCTCTCGCGCGCGAAGTCGTGACGATGGTCCACGGCGAAGAGGCCGCCGTGAAGTCTGAGCGGGCCAGCGTCGCTCTCTTTGGCGAGTCGATCGCCGAGCTCGACGAGTCAACTCTGCTCGAAGTCGTGGCGGACGCCCCGTCGTCGACCTGGTCGCGTGACGCGCTGTTGGCTGGCGTTGATCCGGTCGATCTCCTCGTCGAGAGCCACCTCGCAAAATCTAAGGCAGAAGCGCGTCGCTTCCTCGAACAAGGCGGGGTCTACCTCAACAACGTGCGCCTCGACGCCGAATCGCGCGTCGGCATTGGCGACGCTCTGCACGGACGCTACCTCGTCGTGCGACGTGGTCCGCGTCAGTTGCACCTCGTCGTCGCCTCGTGATACGAACGATCGCGATTCTCCTCGCCGGCGGTCTGCTCCTCAGCGCGTGCGGCACACAGTCGATGTTGTCCGCGATGAAGTCCTGGACGTCGGAGAGCGGTTACGCGGCGAACAATAAGACCCTCATTAATGACGCCCGACACTCCGCGACGGCCTTACGGATACCCACGGAGTCCAACAACGAACTTCACACCGTCTGTGGAGTGATGCTGTACGAATCAGAAGAGGCGAACGCCGCGCTGCCGACGCCGGATCACCTCGTCAACAAGCTGCTCTCGAACGCGTACGGATCTCTCGGAGCCGGCGCCAACGTCTGTTACGGGTCGGGGACCGATCCCGCGAAGCGTACGCGAGCGCTGGACTACCTCTCGAAGGGTGTCGGACTACTCGCCGAGGCGTCCGCACAGATTAAGAGCGATCTCTCTTAACTCGTCGGGGGACGAAGGTCGATCTCCAGACGCAAAATCCCGTCGTCGAGTGTCGCGGTCGCGTCGCCGAGCATCGCGAAGTCTTGAAAGTCAAGTTTCGCGGCCTCCATGAAGCGCAGGCGCTCGGGACCCTCGACCGGTGGCAGGCCCCGTCGCTTCACGGCGTCGGCTCGTTCGCGAAAACGCACAATCATCTCTTGGGGGTCAAAGGCTGGGCTCACAAGGCAAAGGCTAGGGGTTTTAGAGAGGGGTGCAGTTGGTAGTATGGGTTCTCAGCTCAGGTGAAATTGAGTTGTGGCCGCCGCCCAGGTCTTGGCCCGCGGCCAGTGAGGAGTTGACGTGAAAAAGGGTCGCCACCGTCGTTTTGTAGAAGCTCGAGAATTAAAGAGGTCTACGGGTCCTCGCGCCACCACCTGCGCGGAGTGCAGCGCCGCCCCCGATGACGTTCACGCCGAATGGTGTCTCGCCGAAGAGGACCGTTACGACGAGATTCTTGGTTCTCTGCCGCGTACGTCCTTTAATGAGGAAGACCCCCTCGCCGCCGAGGGTTAAGCCTTCTTGCGCACGACCGGGTGCGCCAAACGGGTGCCCTTGGGTTGAGCGGCACGCTGGTTCATGTAGGCGTAGAGCCGGTCGTAGACCGGTTGGCTGACCATGGCGACGAGTTCCTCGCGCATGGAATCGACGACCCGCGTCTTACCGACGAAGGCTGAAGCCGACTCCGTGCACCACCAATGAAACTCTGCACCGCCCGGGCCCCAGTCACGTCGGTCCCACTGCGAGATGCGCGTAATGACGTGGCCGTCGTCTTGGACCTCTTCATCGCGTCGTAGCGGCAGCTGCCAGCAGACTTCGGGCTTTAGGGGGATGTAGCTCTCTTCGTTATCGATGGCCATCACGTGTAGCGCGCAGCCCGCGCCGCGGGGAAAGTCCGGACGATTCAAAAAGATGCACGCATTTTGAACCAGTCGCGTGACCATCTCACCGTTCTTCTTGACCCGGGTCGTGCCGTTCCTGCCCTTCGACTTGAACTGCCACTGGTCGGCGGTGAGGCGTTTGGCGGCCCTTTCCACGCGTCGGCGATCCTTTTCGTCGACGAAGTGCGCCCCGTAGCTGCAACAACCTTGCACCAGTTCGGGCGTGGCGCCGGTGAGGACACCCTGGCAGCCATTACCGAAAATGCAGGTCCAGTTGCTCTCGAGGAAGGTTACGTCGAACATCCACGTTCGCTCGCGTTTGAGGTCTTCGAAACTCACCCATTCGTGGGCGTCATTGGGGATGGAAGTCACGCACAAAACTTACTGTGCGTGGCGGGTTTGTCGAGCCACCTCTAGACTTTGCGCATGACCTCGATCGATACCTTTGACGTTCTGACGATGACGGATGAAGCACGTAACGTCGTCATCGACGCGATGAGCGGCGAAACGCCGAGTGACACCTTGGCGTTGTGGGTGGAAGTGACCGGCACGCGCGGCGCGGGCTACGCCTACGACTTGTACTTCTCTGAACTGAACCTCGCGCCCGAAGGCGCCGCGATCGGTCGCGACGGCGATGTCACCATTGTCATCCCAGCGGCGAGCGTTGATCGCCTGCGCGGAAGTCGACTCGAGTTCGCCAACGAAGGCGGCGGTGGTCTCGTGCTCGTCAATCCCAACAGCCCCACGCTCGAAGAGACCAACCCCGGTGTGCCCGCCGACATCTTGGCCCTCGGCATCGAGGGAACCCTCGGATCCATCGCGGTCGTCGTACTCGAAGAGCAGGTCAATCCCTCCATTGCCCAACACGGAGGACGAGCCGACCTCATTGCCATGGACGAAGAGAGTGGCACGGCGTACGTCAAACTTTCGGGAGGATGCCAGGGCTGCTCGATGAGCCGGATGACGTTGACCCAAGGCATCGAGACGATGCTGCGCGAAGCCATCCCTGAACTCACGAAGGTGCTCGACGTCACCGATCACGCCTCGGGCGACAACCCCTTTTACACCTCCGAGCAGTAACCGCCTCGATTCTTCAACGTAGAATCGAATGATGTTGCGCTTCCTCACGGCCGGTGAGAGTCATGGTCCATCACTCAGTGTCATCGTCGAGGGACTGCCGGCGGGGCTCGCCATCGACGAAGAAACGATGTCCGCGGAACTGGCGAGACGCCGGCTCGGCTACGGACGTGGCCCCCGTATGCGTTTCGAACGCGACGTCGTTCGACTAATCGGCGGCGTGCGTCACGGACGCACTCTCGGCTCTCCCGTGTCGGTGGAGATCTTGAACTCCGAATGGCCCAAGTGGGAGCAAGAGATGTCGGCCGCTCCCGGGACGCCTACAAAGAAACTCACCACGCCACGCCCGGGCCATGCGGACCTCGCGGGAATGCAGAAGTACGGCTTCGACGACGCGCGCGACGTTCTCGAACGTGCCAGCGCGCGAGAAACGGCCGCGCGAGTTGCGGCTGGTCATCTCGCAAAGACTCTGCTGGCGACCATTGACATTGCCATTCTCAGTCACATTGTGCGCATTGGTGCGGCGGCGTCGCCCGAGGGAGGACGACCAACGTTGTCGGATCTCACCCGGATCGACGAGAGCGAAGTGCGATGCTTCGACGCAGACGCAGAAGCCGCCATGATCGCCGAGATCAAGGCCGCCGCCAAAGACGGCGATTCGCTCGGAGGAATTGCCGAAGTGATCGCTTACGGCGTGCCGGTCGGACTGGGCAGTTACGTCCACTGGGATCGCAAGCTCGACGGCCTCCTCGCGGGAGCGTTAATGAGCATTCATGCCGTCAAGGCCGTCGAGATCGGTGACGGAATGATTCAGGCGAGCCAGCGTGGCAGTGTGGCCCACGACGCCATCGCGCGCGATCCGAGTTTCGAACGTGGCGGAGGATACATTCGACGCACCGACCACGCCGGCGGGCTCGAAGGTGGAGTCTCGTCGGGGGCACCCATCATTGCCAAAGTCGCGATGAAGCCGCTCGCGACGTTGAATCGTCCGGTCCTCGAGACCGTGGACATCGCCACGGGGGAGCCGACCGTTTCATTTAAAGAGCGAACCGACGTCACGGCCGTACCCGCCATGGGCGTCGTCAGCGAATCCATGATGGCGTTGGTGCTCGCGAACGAGGCACTGCGCAAGTTCGGCGGCGATTCCGTCGAAGAGTTCGTCCGCAATCACCACTCCTACGTCGCGGCTCTCGGCACGGTCGTCTCTGGCGCCCGTCCGGCATAACCGTGGCCCGGTTGGTGTTGGTCGGGCTACCGGGAGTAGGTAAGTCCACCGTGGCCCACGCACTCGCGCAACGCTGGCAATGCGAGGCGCTGGATACGGACGATGTGTTGGCGATCGCGGTCGCCATGCCGGCGGCGCAGTATCTACGCGAGTTCGGCGAGTCTCACTTTCGAGAGCGTGAACTCGAGGCGCTACAAAGCGCCGTCGAGAACGACGCGATAATTGCCACCGGAGCCGGAATCGTCACGAGTGAACGAGCGAGAGAAGTTGTAAAGAGCGAATTCGCAGTGTGGCTGGACGTTGATGACGATACGTTGCTCGAGCGTGTGGCGGTGGGTGAGCGTCCCCTGCTGGGGGACGATCACGCCCAAGCACTGACACGTCTGCGACGTGAGCGCGACGAGTGGTACCGCGAGAGCGCTCGCGTCCGTGTTGACGCTGCCGGGTCACTCGACGACGTGCTCGAACGAATCGTTGACGCGACGCGCGAGGTCACCTCGTGAACTTTACGGTGGAACTAGCTGAGCGCAGTTACGACGTTGTAGTGCGCGACGGAGCGCGTGACCAACTCGCCGCGTTGATCGCCGAACGGGCACCACGGGCGAAGAGCGTTGTCGTGGTGACGTCGGCCTCGCTGGCTCAACAGCCCTGGTTTACTCTGACGAGTGGTCTCGAAGAGTTCACGCTGTTTGTACCCGAGGGCGAATCGGCGAAGACAATGACGGCCCTCGACGAACTTCTCGAGGCGTTCGCCGATCGACGCCTGTCGCGAGATGACGTGGTCGTCGCGGTGGGCGGAGGTGCAATCACCGACCTTGCGGGTTTCGCGGCCGCAACATATTTGCGTGGCGTTGCGTTGGTGCAGATACCCACGTCGCTCGTGGGTCAAGTCGACGCGGCAATCGGCGGCAAGACCGGAGTCAATCTCGCCGCGGGCAAGAACCTGGTCGGTGCGTTCTACCAACCGCTGGGTGTGCTCTGTGACACCAGCGTCTTAGCGACGCTCGCGTCGCGCGAGCGTCTGAGCGGACTGGGGGAAGTCGCCAAATGTTGGTTGCTTGAGAATCGTAACGTCGAACGTCTTCGTGGCGCCTCTCTCGACTCACTGATTGAAATGGCGGTAGGTCTGAAAGTTGCCATCGTCGGTGCCGACGAGCGCGAAGGAAGTTCGCGGGTTCTTTTAAACTACGGCCATACGCTCGCTCACGCGCTGGAGAAGTTGGCGTTGCGCCGCGGACCCGACGAGTTGCGCCACGGCGAGGCGGTCGCCATCGGCCTCGCGTTCGCGGCTCGTCTCGCGTGCGCACTCGATCGAGTCGGCGACGACGAGGTGAAGTACCACGACGCGGTATTGGCGACCCTGGAGCTCGACGGACGTCTGCCACGCCACTACGACACGGATGAACTGCTGGAGGCCATGACCTTCGATAAGAAAGCTCGTCACGATCTTGGCTTTGTTCTCGCGGGAGTCGACGGGTATTCGCTCGTCACTGGGATCGACCGCGCGGTCGTCGCTGACGTACTTGAGCGTTTTAAAGGAGAATTGTGAGTGGGCAGATACTGCTGTTATCGGGACCGAACCTGGACTTGTTGGGCACTCGCACGCCCGAAATCTACGGTTCGACGACGTTGGCCGAGCACGTTAACGCATTTCGCACTCGTGCGGAGGCGGTGGGCTACAGCGTTCACGCCGTCCAGTCGAACTTTGAGGGCGATCTGATCGAAGCAGTCCACGCCGCACGGGAGACCAGTGTGGCGATTGTTATTAACGCGGGAGCGCTAACGCACACTTCCTGGGCGCTCACTGACGCGCTGGCGACCTTTGAAGGCGTCAAGATCGAAGTTCATCTCTCGAACCCGGCCGCCCGAGAGCCCTTTCGACACACGAGCACGATTGCCGGAGTGGTGAACGGCACGATCGCGGGCTTTGGCGCACTCAGTTACGTCTTGGCATTTGACGCGCTGGTTCACCTTCTCGAGTCCAACTAGATCGACGCCTCGCGGGCGCTAACTAGAATGGGCGACGCACCAATCGCGAAAGGCATCAGGGCCCATGGCCGCAATCTCTACTTCCGACTTACGAAACGGCATCACGCTCAAGATCGACGAAGGGCTCTTCACGGTCCTCGAGTTCCAGCACGTTAAGCCCGGTAAAGGGGGCGCTTTCGTTCGCACCAAGTTGCGCAACGCCCGTACGGGCGCCGTCATCGAGCGCACGTACCGCGGCGACGAACGCCTCGAACAGGCCATCATCGACAAGCGCGACACGCAGTATCTGTACCGCGACGGTGACGACTACATCTTTATGGACCAGAGCAACTTTGATCAGGTTCCCGTTTCGTCGAAGAGCCTTGGCGAAGCGACAAACTTTCTCGTCGAGACGGGAAAAGCCATGCTTATTTCCTACGACGACGAAATTATCGGTGTCGAACTTCCCGCTTCGGTGGAGCTGACGATCACGGACACCGAGCCGGGCGTTCAGGGTGATCGAGTCTCCGGGGCGCGCAAGCCCGCGACCCTGCAGACGGGTTATGTCGTTCAGGTCCCGCTCTTCGTCGGTCCGGGCGAGGCCATCAAGGTCGACACGCGCACCGGTGAGTACATGACCCGAGCGTAGGGTGAGCGAACTCGGTCAAAATCGACACCGCGCCCGCGAACGAGCGTTGGAGATCCTCTATGAATCGACGATCAAGGAACGACCCGTCGCCATCATTTTGACGGAGTTAAGCGCGCGTCCCGACGCCTACGTTGTGGCGTTGCTAACTTCTGCGGCCGATCACCAGAATCAAGCCAATGAACTCATGAGCGAGTTGTCGATCGACTGGCCGCTTGAGCGGATCGCCCTCGTCGATCGACTGATCATGACCCTCGCGATTGGCGAGATGCTGATGGAAAATGCGCCACCCGTCGCTGTTATTCTGGACGAAGCCGTGGAGATGGCGAAGATCTTTTCCACCGATGGATCCTCATCTTTCGTGAACGGGGTGCTGTCGTCGGTCGCCCAGAGGCTTGTCGAGTAGATATTGGAGCGTTGAATGCCGGGAATGGGTCAGAACAACGTTTCGTTGACCAATCCGATCGTTGTCTCAGTATTTCGGCACCATCTCTACGTCACGAGCGTCTACTGGATCATCGGTATCGCACTCGTGGCACTGCTCGGCGCGACGTTGCTGCGTCGACTGAACACCTTCAATCTTTCGAAGGCCGGACTCAGCGAACCTCGTAGTCGAACGATCCTCAGAATCGGTTTCGGGATTATCTGGGTCTTTGACGGCATCTTGCAGTTTCAACCCGGAATGCCGCTTGGCCTAGCAAACGCCGTCGTGCGTCCGACGCTGTCGGGTGCGCCCAGTTGGCTTCACCCGCTCATGTTGCACGCGATCAATCTGTGGAACGCGCATCCCATCGATCTCGCGACGGGCACGGCGTGGATACAGGTCGGTATCGGACTCGCGCTCATTACCTCAAACGCCACCATCGGCCGCGGCGCCGCCGTCGTGGCCGCGGGCTGGGCGGGGCTCATTTGGTTAATCGGCAACGGTGCGGGCGGGGCCTTCGCGTCGGGCTCGTCGGTGCTTTTTGGGTGGCCCGGCGCCACGTTCTTTTATTTTGTGGCGGCGGTATGGATCGTGTTGCCTCCGGGGTACTTCGCCGAGCACTTTTCGCGCTGGACGCTGCGCGTGGTCGCACTAGTCCTTCTTATTGCCGCGGTGTTGCAGTGTCTCGCGTCAGCGGGCTTTTGGCACGGCGGCAACAGCAACGCCCTGACGGCAATGTCGCGATCGATGACGGAGACGGCCCAACCGCACGCACTCGCGTGGATTGTTCGTCACGTCGGCGATCTCGCCGGGACGTTGGGTGGGGGATTTAACGTCATCATCATTTTGTGGCTTGTCGCGTGTGCGGTCGGTCTCTGGTACGCCAGCACTCACCAGATCAACTGGCCCGTCGTGACCCTGGTCGTCGGCGCGGTGATTGTGTGGGTCGTGGGCGAGGACATCGCGATCTACGGCGGAGTGGGCACGGACATCAACTCAATGATCCCGCTCGCTCTATTGGTGTGGTGCTCCCGACCGGCGTGGCGATCCGCCGCCCCGCTGGTACGTCGTCTTCCCGAGGAGTTCCGATCGAGCTCGGGGGCGGTCGTGGCGGCCTTCGCGACGGGCATGATCCTCTTCTCCGTGGTATCGATGGGCATTGCGTCGGTGTCGGCCGCCGAGCTGACGCTCTTCGTTGCGCAAAATGGTCCGGCGGCGTCGGTGAACACCAAGGCACCGGTGTTCACCCTGACCGATCAGCACGACGAGCCCTACCGTCTTGAGGAACACAAGGGGCGCTACATCCTGATGACCTTCCTCGACCCGGTCTGTTACACCGACTGCCCGTTGCTCGCGGCTCAGCTTCGCCAAGTTCGCGCACAATTGCCCGCGTCGACGCCTCTCGACATCGTGGTGGTTGCGGCCAACCCGCTGCATCAAACCCTCGCTAACGTGCGACACTTCATCAAGATCCACGATCTATCGTCGGTTCCGAACTTCTATTTCGTCACGGGTTCGACGGCCAAGACTCGAAAAGTATGGAACTCGTACGGCATAAGTGTTACCAATGAGCCGGGGGACATCATGAGCATCCACTCCGACTACATGTTCATTATCAAGCCGTCGGGACGGCTACGTTGGATCATTCCCGACGACCCGCTGTCGAGCTCCGCGGGCCAGCAGTCGAGTGAGAGTGAACTGATGAGCCTCTTGCGCCAAGCCGGACTTCACTAGCGATGTCACCTCTGGGCGCCGTCGCCGTCCTCGGGGCTGTGGCGTCGATCGTGGCGTACTCTCGGCGTAAGACAACGCCGCTGCGCGTGAAGTGCCAGTTCGTCATCGCTTTACTCAGTTGGGCGCTTCTTTGGTACGCCACCGCGTCGCCGTTTGCCGCCAAGGGAATGGTCAGTCTCCCCGATCACATGATCGCGCACATTCTGGTCATGTTTCTGGTGCCCATTGGCCTCGTCGGGTCGGGGGCGCTGCGCTCGATGTGGTGGATTCTGCGACCGGACTCGCGACGTCGCCTGCTTTCGTGGTGGTATCTTCGACGGACCTGGCACGCGCCGAAATGGCTGTTCCATCCCGTCACCGCGACCATTGTCCTCAACGCAGTCATGCTCGCTTCGCATATGCCACGGATCTTCGACTACGTGATGGCGCGTACCTGGACGATGCAGTGGGTTGTCGAACCGGCCTTTCTTTTGAGCGGACTGTTCTTTTTTCACTTCATCGTGTCGTCGCCGCCGCGCGTCAATCGGGTACGAGTTCGCTATCAACTCTTCGCGCTCCTCGTGACCTTGTTCGAGATGTTGATGCTTGCGATGTCGATGGCGATCTTTACGAAGACGTCGTGGTACAGCGTGATGGTGATGCACTCGGGCATGACTGCGATGCCCGGCATGGCTCGCTCGGCGAGCGTGGCCTTCAGCCAGCAACGTCTCGCCGCAGGGATCTTGTGGATCTGTGGTGACGGCTGGGCCGTACCGTGCTTAATTCTTGTTCTCCATCGGATCGTGAAAAAAGAAGGTTCGCTCTTCGCCGCGCTCGAGCGTCAGACCTCGCGGTTGTCGGGCGTGACCGGCTGATCGGACTGGTGGATCGAGGCCAGGTAGGCGTTCCAGGCCTCGAGGCGCGCGTCGTCTTCGACGCCCTTGGAACGCTTGACTTTTACTTGTCCGCGCTCTTCACGCAGCATCTTCTTCCACATATAAATGGCGTAGATGCCGAGGGCGGGCCACTCCACCACGTAGGCCCACGAGAGAATGTTGCCCGAGAGCGCGCGGTACATTTCGAAGGCGAAGGCCGGTATGCACATGAGCTCGGCGAGAAAGAGCCCTAGATGGATCCTGAAGATGTTCTTAGGTTCACCCGCCACTTCAGGTGACTTTAGCGCCAAATTATTGCGCTCTTACAGTACGGTATGTACGGCGAACGGGGAAGTGAGAACAATCACAACCCGATGAGAAAGCGTCAAAGGAGATTGAATGATTCGCTCCAAGTCCCTTGGGGTAGCCCTGGCCTCGGTGCTGCTCGGCGGTGGCGCACTGGCGCTCGCGGGCTTTGCGTTGGCCAGCGCCACGCCCCATCAAACACCGTTGAAGTGCGTAGAAAGCACCACCAAAGCTCACACCTGCAACGTCACGCTGAGTACTTTTCCCGACTCACTTGAGGGCGTTCACGGCGCCAACGGCGGGCCACACCCCGACTGGGTGACCTACTCGAATGACAACGTCGACGTGCCGGCGCACACCACCATTGACGTCACCATTGACCAGTACGACACGGGTGGCGCGGCAGACAACCCCTTCTTTGACAACGTGATCGGTACGAACGGCGGCTTTGACACCGTGAACGGCGTCGTGACGCGACACGTCGGTGCGAACGACATCGGGCATACCTTTACGTTGCGCGGAATTCCCGGAAACGGCAAGACCCTTTTCCTCTCCGTACCTCTGCCCTACAACCACGGCACGACGGATCCCGTGAAATTAGACACTGGTGCGTACCCCAAGCCCGTCGTCGTGAAGTTCTCATTCACGACCGGCGGCCCGACCGTGTACGAGTTCAACTGCGAATTTCCCTGCGGTGGTGGCCGTGAAGGCGCCGGCTTCGGCTACGCCATGAGCAGTTATGGCTACATGTCCGGCACGTTCACGGTTCAATAAGGAGACTCTGTGGCTACTTCTAGTACTAAGCGATCGCTGACAAGGTTCTATTGGGCCTGGGGAATATTGACGGTCGTCGGCGTGGTGCTGTCAATATGGCTGCCCCATCGTTACGTGCCGCGCATGATGAGCAACGACGGGAATCTGTCGCTAACGACCATGATTCTCTTCAGTGTCTTGGCGGCACCGGTCGCTTCCGGTGTCTACGCGGCAGCGCTTCACATCATGCACGCCGACCGCTACCGCGGAGAGGGCGTGCCGCCGGCGGCCGAGCCGATTCGTGAGAACACCAAGTTGCTCGTGACGTGGCTCACGGTCTCTGCGGTGTTGACCGTCTTCGTGCTGGTCTGGGGCCTCGGCGCCTTGGCGGCAGAAAACTCAACTTCGGGAAATCCGCTGGTCGTGGACGTGACCGGTCAGCAGTGGGTGTGGACGTTTGCCTACCCCGGAACCCACGTGGTCTCAAACGAACTGTACGTACCTGACAATCGTGAAGTCGAGTTTCGCGTCACGTCACTTGACGTCACCCATGGCTTTTGGGTCGTGAACTTTGGTGTCCAGGTCGACGCGAACCCTGGAGTCATTACGACCATCCATACGACCCCCGACAAACTTGGCACGATCGAGGTTCGATGTGAGCAGTTCTGTGGACTTAACCACGCGTTCATGGACGCGATTGGCCACGTCGTCACCCCGTCACAATTCTCTGCTTGGCTCTCGAGCCAGCCGCAGGGAGCGTAGGAGGCATCATGACCACAACTCTTGAACACACGGCAACTTCCGCCGAACCCCGCGGCGGGGGACTGGCGCGTCACCAAAACTTCGGCACCGCCATCGTCGCCGGCGTGATCCTCGCCTGGGTCGGCTGGTTTGTCGCGCGCCACCTCTTCTGGAGCGGAAGCGACAACTGGTCCGACCAGGTAGCGACCATGACGGCCACAGGCTGGATGATTGGCTTTTGGATTGGGATCGGCGCTTTCAACGCGCCGTTTCGTTGGTTAGTCGGTAACGACAACTCTCGCGACGAAGATCTCTACTACGCGGGGTACAAGCAGGGACGTGCACGGTACTGGAAGTACACGACGGACCACAAGGTCGTCGGTGTTCAGTACATCATCCTGACGATGTCTTTGTTGGCCGTCGGCGGCATCCTCGCGATGGCGATTCGCACCGAACTGATTGTGCCCGGTACCCACTTCGTGAACCAGCAGGTCTATAACAGCTTCATCGCCATTCACGGAATGGTCATGATCTTGGCCCTCATCGTGGCGGTCGCGGGGCCGTGGGGCAACTTCGTCATGCCGATCATGGTCGGCGCTCGAGACATGGCGTTTCCACGACTGAACGCACTTAGCCTCTGGACCCTCGTTAGTGCGGCCTTTCTGCTCGTTACGGTCCTGGCGGTCGGTGGTCTGCCCGTTGGTTGGGTAGTTCTTGGCACCATTTCTGACCAAGCCGGTGTCGGGATGGACTTCTTCGCCATGACCATTGTCGTCTTTACAGTGTCGACAACTGTGGCCAGTATCAACCTGATCACCACGGTCATTACCATGCGAACCAAGGGGATGACCCTTGACCGGCTTCCCATATTCGTGTGGGGCACCATGATCACAGCGGTGCTTGCCTTGTACGCTTTTCCGTTCTTCTTCGTGGCAGAACTGAACCAAATCCTTGACCGCACAGTGTCGACGAGCTTCTACGTCGCCTCCGGCGGTGGTACGAGTTGGCTCCAAGCGAACCTCTTCTGGCTCATGGGACACCCCGAGGTCTACGTCATCTTGATCCCGGCCGTGGCGGCGCTCTTTGAGATCTCTTCGGTCATGGCGCGAAAGCCACTCTTTAGTTATAAAACCGCCATAGGAGCGATGGTCGCCCTCTCGGGACTGTCGGCTCTCGTGTGGGCGCACCACATGTTCACGTCGGGCTGGGCGCCCACCCTGGGAGGACCGTTCATGGTGACGACGGAAGTCATCTCCATTCCGACCGGCATCTTCTTCCTGGTTCTCGTGGGTACGCTCTGGCGCGGCAACGTCTGGATGAGGTTACCGACGCTGTGGATGTTCGGTTTCATCTTTAACTTCATCGTCGGCGGAGTTACCGGGATATACCTCTCGGACATTCCCCTCGACGAGCAACTGCACGGAACCATGTTCGTCACGGCCCACTTCCACTACATCTTCGTGGGATCAGTGCTGTTCGGCGCGATTGCGGCGTTGGCGTTCTGGTTCCCGAAGGTGACGGGGAGATTCCTTGACGAGAGACTGGGTCGCTACTCATTCTGGCTCGTGTTCATTGGCGTACAATTAACTTTCGGCGCCATGTTCCTCTCAGGACTGAAGGGCATGCCACGACGTGACGCGTCCTACAGCCTGGCCTTTGAGCACACGAACTTCATCTCGACGATCGGTGCGTACATCATCATGGCGGGCATGCTCATTCTGCTCGGCGCGATCATCACCTCGTGGCGTAAGGGTGAACCGTCCGGGCCGAACCCGTGGCACGCCAACTCGCTTGAGTGGCAGGTACCTACACCCGTGCCGCTCGAGAACTTCCTCGAAGATCCAGTCATTACGCAAGACCCCTACCACTACGGAGAGGAACTGGTGCGTCCATGAGCATCGCCGATATCGAACCTCAGAGCGAGATGCACGGTGGCACAGAGGGCCACCACGAAGATCCCGTAAAGGTCGACGGACGTCAGCGTGTAGGTATTTGGTTGTTCATCGGCGCCGACGTCGTCACGGTGGCGGCGATACTCTTCACGTATCTCTATCTGCGCGGTGTTGACACTGCCGGTCACTGGATGGAGATGGAGGGGTACAAGGGGAACCTGCATACGTACGCGTTCTGGGAGAACCAGTATCTGAACGGTACGCTCGCGAACCCCAAGGCGATTTACGTCGGGACGCTCTCGGCGGGCCTGCAGTGGCTGACGGCGGGACTCACGGTCGTTAGCGCCGCGGTGCTGTGGTTCGGAGAGAAGGGCCTGCGCGCAACGAAGAACGCGAAGGCGTTCTCCCCGGTCGCGGTAGTAGCGATGCTGCTTACCTTGGCCGGCGTGGTCGTGTCCGCGATCCAGTTGCGCGACATTCCTCAGATCTTCGTCGCGGTGAACGACTCCATCACGATGTCCTACACCACGTACGACTCGGCGATGATGGCCATCGTCGGTTCGACGCTGGGCCACCTGGTGCTCCTCGCCTTCCTCGGACTCGGTCTCGCAATTCGATCCGCCCGCGGTGCGATCAGCGGAGAGAAGTGGTATCAAGTTCGACTGGTTCGCTATTTCTGGGTCTGGGTCGCTATTTCGAGCGTTGTTACAACGCTGATTACGACTAGCATTAACACGGTTCACTAAGACAACAGCTCCTCGGGCGTGCCCGGGGGACTGTCGTGAAACGAGTCCTGCGAGGCTCGTACGACAGGAGAGAAATGACGAACGACGACGAACGCCTGGCGCCCTCGCGCGGTGCGGGGTTTGTGGCGAAGAGCCAACTCCTTTCTGAGGATGACGTTGCGCGCGCACTAACGCGGATGGCCCACGAGATCGTCGAACGCAACCGCGATCTCAAAATGGTGTCGCTGATTGGTCTTCAGACCGGCGGCGAACCCATCGCCCAGCGACTGGTGAGTCTTCTCGGTGACGTCGCCGGAGAAGCTCCGCCGCTCGGGCTGCTCGACGTGTCGTTCTACCGCGATGACCTGTCATTGAATCCTGTGCCGCGCTCGTCGCACACCGTTATCGATCACGACCTGACGGACCGCACGGTGGTGCTGGTCGACGACGTTCTCTTTACTGGTCGCACCATTCGCGCGGCTCTCAACGCGCTCACCGACTGGGGCCGACCCCGCTCGGTTCAACTGGCGGTCATGGTCGACCGCGGGCATCGCGAACTACCGATCCGACCGGACTACGTCGGAAAGAATCTCCCGACGTCGCTGGACGAAGACATCAAGGCCACCCTCGAGGGCGTCTGGATCGGGACGAGTTCCTGATGGAAACACTTCGTGGCCAGAGTCTGCTCTCGCTCGAGGATCTTTCGCGCGACGCAGTCGTGGAGATCCTCGACGTGGCTGAAACCTTCGTCGAAGTCAACCAGCGCACCATTAAGAAGGTGCCGGCCCTGAAAGGCCGCGTCGTGGCGTCACTCTTTTTCGAGGAGTCGACGCGTACCCGGTTGAGTTTTGAAACGGCGGCGAAACGACTGAGCGCAGACGTTCTCTCGCTCGCCATTGCTTCGAGCAGCGTCAAAAAGGGTGAGTCGCTACGCGACACCATCTCCACGATCGACGCTCTCGGGATCGACGCAGTCGTTATGCGTCACCAGTCGAGTGGCGCGGCCCTGCAAGTCAGTCGCTACGTGCCGCAAGTGCGCGTCATCAACGGCGGCGACGGACAGCACCAACACCCGACCCAGGGACTGCTCGACGCCTTTACGATTCGACAAATATTGGCTGAACGCAACGACACCTCCGGACCGGAGTCGGGAGCGGAGCTCTTCGCCGGACTACGCATTCTCATCGTGGGCGACCTTCGCCACAGCCGCGTCGCGCGCAGCGACGTCAGCGCCTACGTCACGTTGGGCGCCGAGGTCCGCGTCGCCGCGCCCGGCACGTTGCTGCCGGACGACGTTGCGTCGTGGCCCGTGACGGTGGCGACGAACTTCGACGAGGCCCTGGCCTGGGCCGACGTCGTTGGTCTGTTGCGTCTGCAGGTCGAGCGGGGATCCGGTTCCTTCGTGCCGACGCTGCGTGAATTTACAACAACGTACGGTCTCACGATCGAACGCGCACGGGCTCTACGGCCAGAAACGATCATTATGCACCCCGGGCCCATCAACCGTGGGGTCGAGATCGATTCCAGCGTGGCGGACTTACCCTCGGCGGTTATTGATCGCCAGGTCACGAACGGCGTGCCGGTACGCATGGCGGTGTTGTACTTGAGTGTGGCCGGCGCGAAAGAGGAGAGACCGTGACGATACTTGTACGTGGCGGGCTGCTCATCGGAGAGAGCTCGAACGAGATTGGCGATGTGCTCATCGAGGACGGACGCGTCCGCGACGTGGGCGAGACGCTCGACGCACCGGCCGGCGCCACGGTGATCGACGCCGAGGGCTGTTGGGTCGGTCCGAGTTTCGTCGATCTGCATACACACCTTCGCGAACCCGGACGTGAAGAGGCGGAGACCATCGAGTCCGGCGCGCGCGCGGGAGCACTGGGCGGTTACGGCGCACTGGTCGCGATGCCTAACACCGAGCCGGCCCTCGACACGCCGGCGCTCGTCGCCTACGTCTTGGCGCGCGGCGCGACAACGCCGCTCGACATCTCCGTCGCTGGGGCCATCACCCAAGGTCGGCTCGGCGAAAAGCTCGCGCCGATGGCCGAGATGGCGGCCCTCGGCGTACGCCTCTTTACCGACGACGGCACTGGCGTGCAGAACCCCGCCATCATGCGTCGCGCCCTCACGTACGCCAAGTCCCTCGGCGTACGCCTCGCCCAGCACTGTGAAGACGAACAACTCGCGGCCGGTGGCGTAATGAACGAAGGAGCACTCAGCAGTCGACTCGGTCTCGTGGGTCGTCCGGCACTCGCCGAAGAACTGATGGTCTTGCGCGACATCGAACTCGTTCGACTCACGGGCTGTCCACTTCACTTCATGCACGTATCCACCCGGCGTTCAGTGGCGCTGGTGTCAGCGGCTCGAGGAGAAGGACTGCCCGTCACGTGCGAAGTGACGCCTCACCACCTGACCCTCGATGAGAGTTTGCTGGAGTCGTACGACCCGCTCTTCAAGGTGCACCCACCGCTACGCGGACATGACGAGGTCGCGGGACTTCGCGCGGCGCTCGTGGCGGGCGAGGTTGATGCCGTGGCGACCGACCACGCACCGCACGCCAGTGAGTTGAAGGACCTTCCCTTTGACGAAGCGCCCGCGGGCATGTTGAATCTGGAGCATGCGGCATCACTCACCTACGAAGCGCTCGGTGCTGACCCGAGTGCGCAGATGTTCTTTTCGGTGATGAGCCGTAACCCGGCGCGCATCGCGCAACTCCGCCGCGACGATGAACATCCTGGTCACAGCAGTCATGGAGGGGCTCTTCGTCCTGGTGAAGATGCCAACCTCGTGGTCTTCGATCCGTCGGCGCGCTGGCGCGTCGAGCGCAGTGCCCTCGCGAGTCGCGCGACGAACACCCCGTACGATCAGCGCGACATGCGCGGGCGAGTGCGGGCTCTCGTGGTGCGCGGTGCGCTCGTCGTCAACGACGGGACACTTGCGTGACGCGTCACGACGCCTGGCTCGTCCTCGCCGATGGCACGACCTTCGAGGGGCACGCCGCGGGCTATTTACCACCGCTTGGATCCACGACCGGTGAGTTCGTCTTCAACACCTCGACGAGTGGTTACCAAGAGGTCATCACGGATCCGAGCTACGCCGGTCAGATCGTCACGTTCACGTACCCTCACATCGGAAACTATGGCGTGACGCCACTCGACGACGAAGCTGCGCGACCGTGGTGCCGCGGCGTGGTGGTGCGTGATCTCAGCGAACTACCGTCGAGTTGGCGTTCGCACGAATCACTCGAGGCGTTCCTCGTGCGCCACGAAGTTCCGGTCATCGTGGGTGTCGACACTCGGCGTCTCACGCGTCACTTGCGCTCGAACGGAACTTTACCGGGAGCCTTCGGCCACGGGCCAGACGTCGCCACGGCGGCAACGTCGGCGACGGGGACTGACGGACTCGACTTCGTGCACGACGTCTCCACGCGCGAGCCCTATCAGCGCGGCGACGGCGACCTGCACGTGGTGGCCCTCGACTACGGCATCAAGACCACGATGGTGAATCAGCTCGCCGAGCGATTCCGCCTCACCGTCGTTCCGGCGTCGACCGGCGCCGACGAAGTGCGTGCGCTTCACCCCGACGGCATCTTCCTCTCGAACGGTCCAGGCGACCCGGCCGCTCTCGGTGCGCAGGTCTCGGTGCTCGCTGATCTTCTTGGCTCGACGCCAATCTTTGGCATCTGCCTCGGTCACCAACTTCTCGCCGACGCCCTCGGGGGACGGACCTTCAAGTTGCCCTTCGGTCACCACGGCAGCAATCACCCCGTCCAGGATCTCGCGACTGGGCGCATTGAGATCACGGCCCAGAATCACAACTACGCCGTCGTACCTGATTCGCTCGAGCGCGGTGTGGTGAGTCACGTGAATCTGAACGACGGAGTCATTGAGGGCATCAGTTGCGCCGACGAACGTTGCTTCTCGGTCCAGTACCACCCGGAAGCCGGTCCCGGCCCCCACGACGCCCGTTATCTCTTTGATCGCTTTGAGACACTGCTTCGCACGAACACTCTGGAGTCTCGATAGTGCCACGCCGTAACGA
Organism: Acidimicrobiaceae bacterium; assembly: GCA_003142095.1. Taxonomy (GTDB): domain Bacteria; phylum Actinomycetota; class Acidimicrobiia; order Acidimicrobiales; family RAAP-2; genus RAAP-2. Next base: position 69,882 of record PLON01000044.1, read on the forward strand.
TCTCTCAACGATCATGATCATCGGCTCGGGCCCGATCGTCATCGGGCAGGCATGCGAATTCGACTACTCGGGGACCCAGGCCTGTCAGGTGCTGCGCGCGGAGGGGTACCGGGTCGTGCTCGTGAACTCCAACCCGGCGACCATCATGACCGACCCGACGACGGCCGACGCCACGTACATCGAACCCCTGGACGCCGACGTTCTCGTGGACATCATCGAGCGCGAGCGACCCGACGCGCTGCTACCCACGCTCGGTGGACAGACCGCCCTCAACTTGACGATGGAACTCGTGCGTCGCGGCGACCTGGAGCGTCTCGGCGTCGAAGTTATCGGTGCGCGTCCCGAGGCGATCGATACGGCCGAAGACCGCGAACTGTTCAAAAAGGCCATGTCCGAGATCGGCCTTGCGGTGCCCGAATCGGGCTTCGCGCGCACCGTCGAGGACGCGCTACGCATCGCGCACGAGATCGGCTGGCCGGTCATCATTCGTCCGAGCTTCATCTTGGGCGGCGCGGGCACGGGCATTGCCGAGAGTGACGACGAGTTCTTGCGCCTCGCGGGCGAAGGACTCGCCGCGTCGCCGATCACCGAGATCCTCGTCGAAAAGTCGATCGCCGGTTGGAAAGAATACGAGCTCGAAGTCATGCGCGACGTGGCTGATAACTGCGTCGTCATCTGCAGCATCGAGAACTTCGACCCCATGGGAGTGCACACCGGTGACTCCATTACCGTGGCGCCCCAGCAGACCCTTTCGGACGTTGAGTATCAGGCCATGCGCGACGATGCGTTTCGGGTCCTGCGCCGAGTGGGCGTCGAAACCGGGGGGTCGAACGTCCAGTTCGCCGTCAACCCCGCGACCGGCGAACGTCTGGTAATCGAGATGAATCCCCGAGTCTCTCGTTCGAGTGCGCTCGCGTCGAAGGCGACCGGCTTTCCGATCGCGAAGATCGCCGCACGTCTCGCCGTTGGCTACACGCTTAACGAGATTGACAACGACATCACGCGCGTGACGCCGGCAAGTTTCGAGCCGGCGATCGACTATGTGGTGACCAAGATTCCACGCTGGGCCTTTGAAAAGCTGCCCGGTTCGTCGCCGCGGCTCGGTACGCGAATGCAATCGGTCGGTGAGGTGATGGCTATCGGGCGCACCTTCGCCGAGTCGTTGCAGAAGGCGGTGCGTTCACTCGAACAGGGTCGCGAGGGTTTCGCCCTCTCAGATCAAAGCGAGTTCGTCGACTGGGACAACGAGACCTTGTGGGAGCGCTGCGTGGTAGCGACGCCCGAGCGCCTCTTCGCCTTGCACGAAGTCTTGCGTCGTGGGGCCACGATCGAGGAGATCGCGTCGCGTACCGGTATCGATCCGTGGTTTCTCCATCAACTCGCCGGCATCGTGGAAAGAGAAAATGAACTGACCCATCTGGATCCCGAACAGTTCGACGCGCGGACGTGGCGACGCTACAAGCAGTGGGGATTCTCCGACGTGCAGATCGGCCAGTTGAGCGGACGCGACCCGGGACAGGTGGCGCTCTGGCGTCGCGCGAAGGGCGTGGTGACGACCTTCAAGACAGTTGACACGTGCGCCGCGGAATTTGAAGCGACGACGCCGTATCACTACAGCACCTACGAAGACGACAGCGAAGTGTTGTCGTCATCGCGAGACCGGGTCATCATCCTCGGATCGGGACCGAACCGCATTGGCCAAGGCATCGAATTCGACTACTGCTGCGTGCATGCGTCGATCGCGCTGCGCGAGATGGACTACGAGACGGTCATGGTGAACTGCAATCCCGAAACCGTTTCGACGGACTACTCAACGTCGGACCGTCTCTACTTCGAGCCGTTGACCCCCGAGGACGTGGCCGAGGTGATCGCCGCGGAACAGGCCGCGTGTGTCGACGGTGCGCGTGTCGTCGGAGTGATCGTGGCGCTCGGTGGCCAGACGCCGCTCAAGTTGTCGCACTCGCTCGATCCCGACCTCGTGCTCGGCACGCCGGTGCGTTCGATCGACGCGGCCGAGGACCGCCAGCGCTGGTCGGCCATCTGTCAGTCGCTCGGTCTTCGTCAGCCCCCCGGCGACGTCGCGCTCACGCTCGGCGAAGCACGCGCAGTTGCGAAGCGGGTGGGGTATCCCGTTCTTGTGCGACCGAGTTACGTACTCGGTGGTCGGGCGATGGAGATCGTGTACGACGACGCGTCCTTGGCGCGAGTGATGAAAGATCTCACCAGCGTCCACGGATCGTTGGCCCGCGAGGGCGGCGTCTCGCAGAGCCGGCCGATCCTGATCGACAGTTTTCTCGAAGACGCGATTGAGGTTGACGTCGACGCTGTTCGCGACGTCGCGGGTGACCTCTTCGTCGCCGGCATCATGGAGCACGTCGAAGAGGCCGGCGTGCATTCGGGCGACTCTGCGTGCGCGCTGCCCCCCCAGACGTTGAATGACGACGTCCTCGCCACACTGCGCGAGAGTACGAGGAAGATCGCGAACGCCCTGGAGGTCGTGGGTCTCATCAACGTGCAGTACGCCGTGAAGGACGGCGAGGTGTTCGTGCTCGAGGCGAACCCGCGCGCCAGCCGAACGGTGCCCTTCGTCGCGAAAGCGACGGGAGTCTCGCTCGCACAGGTGGCGGTACGGGTCATGATGGGCCACTCACTCGCGCGACTACGCGACGAAGGAGTGGTACCGGCAACGACGCCCCAGCCAAGTTACGTGAGCGTGAAAGAGGCGGTCCTACCGTTCAGCCGCTTTCCAGGCGTCGACACGCTGCTTGGACCCGAGATGCGTTCGACGGGCGAGGTCATGGGAATCGGCGAGAGTTTCGGCATCGCCTTCGCCAAGTCGCAGCTGGCCGCCGGCACGCGACTGCCCGACACTGGTCAGATCTTTATGTCGCTCGCCGACCGCGACAAGGTGGCCGGTCTCGAGTTGGCGCGACTCTTAAGTGATCTCGGCTTTCGTCTCGCGGCGACGGTGGGCACGGCCGGATACCTTCGTTCGAACGGCGTGAGTGTGCACACGCTCGTGGGCAAGGTCGGTCTCAGAGATCTCGGCGTCGATGCGGTCAAACTGATCGCGACGGGTGAAGTTCAGATGGTGGTGAACACCCCGTCGGGTTCAAGCGCACGATCCGACGGCGCGGAGATTCGTCGAGCCTGCGTGACGCACGCCGTCGCGTGCGTGACGACGTTGAGCGCGGGATTCGCCGCCGCCAAGGGAATTGCCGACACCCGCGAGAAGGGCTGGCGCGTGCGCTCGCTACAGTCACTCCACGAATGACGAACCTCACGACACGAGTCGGCGGCGTGGCCTTCACGTCACCGGTCTTCACCGCGTCGGGCACCGCGGGCCACGGCGACGAACTCGCGGACTACGGCGACCTCAGCGAACTCGGCGCGATCGTGACGAAGTCTCTGGCTGCATTTGCTTTCGATGGCAACCCGCCGCCGCGACTCGCGACCTCGGGCGCGCACATGGTGAACGCGGTGGGTCTCGCCGGACCGGGCGTCGCCGCGTGGCGTTCTGCGTATCTGCCGGCACTACGACGGCGCAACGCGACGGTCGTCGGCTCCATCTGGGGTCGCACCACTGAGGAGTTCGCCGAGGCCGCCGAGGCCATGCGCGGCGCCGACGTGGTTGCTCTCGAAGTGAACGCAAGTTGTCCGAATCTCGAGAGTCGTCGCGAGATCTTTGCGCACTCGCCGCGCGCGACCGCTGACATTGTCACGGCGGCAAGGGCGGCGGGACTGCCGCTGTGGGCGAAGCTCAGTCCCAACACGCCGCTCCTGCTCGACGTGGCCGCTGCGGCACTCGAGGCGGGAGCCGAGGCGCTCGTCTTAGTGAACACGGTGCTCGGCCTCGTCATTGATGTCGAGGCGCGTCGCCCTACTCTTGGCAACGTCGGCGGGGGAGTCAGTGGGGCGGGAATCTTGCCCGTTGCATTACGCGCCGTGTTCGAATGTCGCGCGGCCTTTCCCGACGCCGCGATTGTTGGCGTCGGCGGCATCAGTCGAGGCGAGGACGTGGTGGCGATGTTGATGGCCGGAGCGAACGCCGTAGAAGTCGGCACGGCCACGTTCGCCAACCCCCGCGCACCGTGGACCATCCAGCGCGAGTTATTTGCGTGGATGGACGCTCACGGCGTGAGCAATATCGATGAAGTGATTGGGGTAGCCCATGGCTGAGACGTTTGGCGTACGACTGCACGAACGTATTCGTGAGCTGGGACCACTGTGCGTGGGGATCGATCCGAGTCGTGAACTCCTCGCGCGATGGGACCGTCCCGACACTACCGAGTCACTCGAGTTCTTTGCGATGACGGTGCTGGAGGCCGCGACGGGGGTCGCTTCCGCGATCAAGCCGCAAGTTGCGTTCTTCGAGCGTTTCGGGTCAGCGGGCTTTCGCGTCCTCGAGAGGCTCGTAGCGGAAGCGCGCGACGCCGAGGTGCTGGTCATCGCCGACGCGAAGCGTGGAGACTTCTCCCTGACCAACGAGGCTTACGCGCAGGCCTGGTTGAGTGACGCCTCACCTCTCGCGGTCGACGCGCTGACCGTGAGCCCCTACCTCGGAGTGGACGCTCTGACGCCGTTCTTCGACGCGGCTCGAAATAGTGGACGCGGCGTTTTTGTTCTCGCGGCGACGTCGAATCCCGAAGGACGAGTCCTGCAACGCGCGCGCACCGACGACCACGAGCGCGTCGAGGACATGGTGCTTCGTGAAGTGGCGAACTTGAATCACCGAGACGAAGGACTTGGTTCATTTGGCGTGGTTTTGGGCGCAACGCGCGACGCTCCGGAGTTCGATCTCGACACATTGGCCGGTCCTTATCTGGTGCCAGGAGTCGGGGCGCAGGGGGCGGACGCGAACGACGTGGCGCGACTGTTTTCTCGCTGTGAATCGGCGACCGTTCTCGTCAGCGTCTCGCGCGACATTTTATTTACTGGCCCGGAAAGGCGGCCGTTGCACGACGTCGCACGGCGTTGGCGCGACGACCTGTGGGGGGTTCTCTAGTAACCGTCACGTTGTGGGAGTAGTCTGATTTTCGTGACACCGACTCCACCAACACTGTCGCAAGAACAGCGCGTCGAGGCGTCACGCTTGGCGGTGGCAAATAGACGCCGTCGCGCTGAGGTTAAGCGAATGGTGAAATCGGGTGAGCTGTCGCTCGAAGAGCTATTCAAGCTGGCCGCCCACGAAGAGTGTGTTGCCCAGATGCGCGCGTATGACTTGATCAGCGCATTGCCGGCGATCGGCGAAGTGAAGGCGGAGCGCATTATGAAGAGTGCGTCCATCGCGAAGACTCGTCGAATTCGTGGGCTCGGCCCCAAGCAACGCAGCGAACTGTTTCGAGCTCTTGTCCGCTGAGCCACTGCTGGTCGTTTTTATTGGACCGGGTGGCGTTGGCAAAGGCACATTGGCGAGGCGCGTCGTGCGCGCCGACAATCACTTATGGCTCAGTCAAAGTTGGACGACGCGCGAACGACGCCCGAGTGAGAACGGTGACGAGTATCACTTCGTCGATCGCGCCACCTTCGAGAAGGCGATCGAGGCCGGACAGTTTCTCGAGTGGGCCGAGTTCCAGGGCCACCTCTACGGCACGCCGCAACCGAGGGCTCCCGACGGCGCCGACCTGTTGCTCGAGATCGAAGTACAAGGGGCTGAGCAGGTACTTGCTACTCGTCCCGACGCCGAGGTCTTTTTGATTCTGCCGCCTTCAATGGAGCGACTCGAAGAGCGTCTGCGCGCTCGTGGCGACGACGACACCCACGTCGCCGATCGCCTGGCCAGCGCCCCCGCGGAGCTCGAAAAGGGCCACCAGTTGGCCTCGCACGTGGTTGTGAACGACGACGTGGAGCGAGCATGTGGAGAAATCCTCTCTATACTGGAAGAACTCCGCCGGCGACGGCGCGATCTCTCGTCAAAGGACTGACTTTCATGGCCGAACGCCCCACTCTTGTCGACCCGCCCATCGAGAACCTGCTCGGGAAGGTCGGCGACTCAAAATTCACCCTCGTGGCGGTGACGGCAATTCGTGCCCGCGAGATCAACGAGTACTACAACGGCCTCGGTTCGGGCCACGGCGCTCTCATCCCGCCCCAGGTGACGTCGCTTTCGAACAAGTCGCTCTCGCTCGCCATGGAAGAGCTCTACGAAGGCAAACTGCAGTTCCACCGCCCGACGGTCGACGAGCTCGAAGGCGAGCGTCTGCAGGCCGAAGCGTTGGAGCAGGCTCGCCAGGACGCCAACAGTGACCTGGACGCCTTCACCGATGCCCTCCGCGACGCCTAAGTCGTCGACCCCCCGCATCGTCCTCGGCGTCGCCGGGGGCATTGCCGCTTACAAATCCGTCGAGTTACTGCGCCTCTTGCGCGACCGGGGCTATCACGTGGCACCCATCCTGACTCCGGACGCCACTCGATTCGTGGGTACCGTCACGTTCTCCGCGCTCGCGAGCGAGCCCGCGCGCACGTCGCTCTACGGTGATCCGACGACACCGATCCCGCACACCTACCTGGGCTCGAATGCTGACGTCGTTGTGGTCGCACCCGCGACGGCGCATCTGATTGCCCGCTACGCAATGGGACTTGCAGACGACCTTTTGACGGCGACGTTGCTCGCCACGCGCGCGCCGGTCATTCTGTGCCCCGCCATGCACGAAGAGATGTGGGAGCAGCCCTCGGTCCAAGAGAATCTGGCAACGCTGCGCCGTCGCGGGGTACTTGTACTCGAACCAGAATCGGGCCACCTCGCCGGTGGCGACGAGGGGACTGGGCGTCTACCCGAACCCGCGACGATCGCCGAACTGGTCGAGCGCGTCGTGGACGGCTATCGCGGTGTACTGAGCGGAGTCTCGGTGTTGATCAGCGCTGGCGGTTCTCGCGAAGCCATCGATCCGGTGCGCTTCATCACGAATCGTTCGTCGGGTCGTCAGGGCTACGCGCTCGCGGAAGTTGCCGCTCGCCTCGGAGCGCGCGTCACGCTCGTGACGACCGTCGAGCGTGAGCTGAGTCTCGACACGAGACGAACCATCGACGTTGTGCGCGTCGAGAGCGCGAGTGAGATGCACGAGGCGATGATGTTACGGAGCGCATCAAACGACTGCGTGATTATGGCGGCGGCCGTGGCGGACTTCACGCTGAAGGCGTCAAACGAAAAGTTAAAGCGACGTGATGGACCGCCGGAACTGCACTTCGAACCGGCGGTCGATATCTTGGCTGACCTGGTGGCTCATCGCCACGCAGGTCAAGTGATTGTCGGCTTCGCGGCCGAAACGACTGACGTTGAAACGAACGCGGCGCTCAAGTGGCAGAAGAAGGGTGTTGATCTTCTCGTCGTCAACGACGTCAGCGCGAACGGCGTCGGCTTCGAATACCAAACGAACGAAGTCGTGCTGCTGAGTGGTGACCGCGAGCCCGAACGGATCTCGCAGCGCTCGAAAGAAGAGGTTTCACGGTCGATCTTGGCTAGGGTGGCTACATTGTTACCCGAAGGAGCACCATGAGCGATCGGACCCTCTTCACGTCGGAGTCGGTGACCGAAGGTCACCCCGATAAGATCGCCGACCAGGTGTCGGACGGTGTTCTCGACGCCATTCTGGCCCAGGACCCCATGGCGCGCGTGGCCTGTGAAACGCTGCTGACGACGGGACTGTGCGTGGTGGCCGGTGAGATCACCACGAGCGCGGTGGTTGACATTTCGGCCATCGCTCGTAAAACGATTCTCGATATTGGTTACGACGACGGGGCCAAGGGCTTTGACGGCAAGAACTGCGCCGTACTGGTCTCGCTCGATAAGCAGAGCCCCGATATCGCGGGCGGCGTCGATATGGCGTTTGAACAGCGCACCGGTTCCGGTGGCGAAGACGAACTCAACGCGCTGGGTGCGGGCGACCAAGGAATGATGTTCGGCTACGCCTGCAACGACAACGACGACTTCATGCCGCTGCCGATCTGGCTCGCGCACCGACTCTCCATGCGGCTCAGCCAAGTGCGTCGTTCGGGCCAGGTGCCCTACTTGCGGCCCGACGGCAAGACCCAGGTGACGGTCGCCTACGAAGACGGACGACCTATCGGCATTGACACGGTCCTCGTCTCGACGCAGCACGAAGACGGTTACGACCACGACACGATTCACCGCGACGTCCTCGAGCACGTCATTCGCCCGATGTTGCCGAGCGACCTCGACACCAGTTCGATGCGCGTCTTCGTGAACCCGTCGGGAAAGTTCGTCCTCGGTGGTCCCCACGCGGACGCCGGACTGACGGGCCGCAAGATCATCGTCGACACCTACGGCGGCATGGCTCGTCACGGTGGCGGTGCGTTTTCCGGCAAGGACCCGAGCAAGGTTGACCGCTCGGCCGCCTACGCCGCGCGCTGGGTGGCGAAGCACGTCGTCGCCTCGGGCGCGGCGGAGCGCTGCGAAGTTCAAGTGGCCTACGCGATCGGCGTTGCGCGCCCGGTGTCGGTGCTCGTCGAAACCTTCGGCACCGAGCGCGTGGATCGTCAAAAGATCGCCAAGGCCGTCGATGCGCTGTTTGATCTACGACCGGCCGCCATCATTCGCGACCTCGATCTTCGTCGACCGATCTACCAACGCACCGCCGCCTACGGTCACTTCGGACGAACTGACCAGGGCTTCGCGTGGGAACAGACGCCCCGGCTCGACGACCTGCGCCGGGAACTGTCGCTGACCTAGTGGCCCGCGCGGTCCGCGTCATTACCGAAGTCGCCGCCGTCGATCGACCATTCGATTACGAACTCAACGACGCGACAGCGAACGTCGGAGTCGGCGATCGGGTTCGCGTTGATTTTCATAACCGTTCGGTGCGTGGCTGGGTGGTTGACGAGGTCGCGGTCAGCGAAGAACTAAAAATCGTAAAGAAGTGGCTCGGGTTGGGCCCACCGGCGTCAGAGCTCGCGCTGCTGCGTTGGGCGAGTGAGCGCTGGTACTCGACGTGGTCGCGGTTTTTGCTCGCCGCCTCACCCAAACGCATCGTAACGTCGCTGCCGACGCCGCCCGTCGCGGCATCACTCGTGCAGACGCCAACACTCACGTATGAGCCGGGAGTCGTGCAACTGGCGCCAACGACTGACCCGCTCGGTCTGGTTCTCAGTGCCTACGAGGCGACGAGGGAACGACCGGGATCGCTCCTCGTACTCGTGCCGACCGAAGCCTGGGCCATGCGCCTGCGCGGTCGACTCGAGCAGCGCGGGTGCGCCGTCGCCTCCGGCGAAGAGCAGTGGGAGCGCATGCGCGCCGGGTGGCCCGTGGTGGTGGGTGCGCGCGGCACGGCGCTTGCCCCCGTGCCTCTCGTGGCGGGAGCCGTTGTCGTTGACGCCGACGATGAATCGTTCCGTTCGAGCGCGTCGCCGACGTGGGAAGCGGTCGCCATGCTGCGCGAACGGTGTCGTCTCGACGGCGCGCCGCTCTGGTGTACGTCAATAATCCCGTCGCCCGCGTTGCTCGATCGCGGTGACTACCAGTGCGATCCTGATCTCGCCGGCGGCTGGCCGCGTGTCGACGTCGTGGATCGTCGCCAGAGTGACCCTCACGAGGGAGTGCTCTCGGACGTCGCATTGCGCGCGGCGCACCGCGCTCTCGAGGGTGACGAGGTGGTGGCCGTCGTCGTGATCCTTCAGCGCTTGGGCACCGGGCGACTGCTCGCGTGCGCGAAGTGTGGTGAGTTAGCACGCTGCGCCCAATGCCTTCAAGCCGAAGAGGAAGTGGATGACATGGTGGCGTGCGCGGCGCGTCACGAACTTCGCGCCCGATTCTGTCGCCACTGCGGATCGACAAACCTGCGCCGTGTTCGTTCCGGCGTGACGACCCTTGCGCGCGACGTGGCCGCCCAGTTGCAGTGCCCCGTGAGTGAGGTCACGGCGTCGCTCGACGCGAACGCCAAATTGGAGCGCGTTGTTGTCGGAACCGAAGCGACGTGGCAGCGCGTGCGCCGCACTGGTGTTGTCATCTTCGCCGACTTCGATCAATATTTGCTGGCTCCTCGTGAATCGGCGAGACGAACGGCCGTGAATGCGGTGGGCAAGGCCGGTCGACTGGTGGGTTCGAGACGAGAGGGGCGCGGTCTCGTCATTGTCCAGACGCGCCGGGGCGAGGACGGCGTGCTGGAGGCTCTGCGTGAAGGAAGTTTCGAGACAATCGTGGCCGGCGATGTCGCCACCGCCGAACTCCTCGGAATTGCGCCGTACGGCGCGAGCGCCGAGGTAACGGGCGACGGTGCCCGTGACTTTGTCGAAGGAGTGGCGCACGAGTTCGTCAACGTGCTCGTGGCACCGAGTGGCTTCGTGTTGCGCGCGAAAGATATTGAGACGTTGACGAGAGCGCTGCGCGACGCACCGCGACCCGCAGCGAAGTTCCGCGTCGCGGTTTTCTAGGCCAGGGCGGCATTTCTCGCACGGTAACCTAGTGGTCGTGAGCACGCTTCCTATTCGCACCTACGGCGACCCCGTGTTGAACATGCCGACGACCGAAATTGAGAACATCGACGCCAAAGTCGCCGCCCTGGCTGAATCCATGATCGAGACCATGCAGGAGGCTCCCGGGGTCGGACTCGCGGCCAACCAGATTGGCGTGCAGAAGAGGCTCTTCGTCTACGACAAGGGCGACGGACCCCACGTGGTCGTGAATCCGGTCATTGTCGAGACGTCGGGTGAGTGGGTGTACGAGGAGGGCTGCCTGTCGGTGCCGGGACTGAGTTGGGAGATCGTTCGTCCGAACGCCGTGCACTTGAAGGGCTACGACCTTGACGGCAACGAACTGGACATTGAGACCGACGAGTACGAGGGGCGCATCTTCCAACACGAGTGCGATCACCTGGATGGAGTGCTGCTCGTCGAACGTCTGACCGACGAGCAGAAGAAGGAAGCGAAGAAGTACCTGCGCAAGCGCCGATTCAACTTGTCGCACGACGAAGACGGACTGCACCAACTGCTTGGCGAATAGATGCGCCTCGTTTTTCTCGGTACTCCCGAGGCGGCCGTTCCCACGCTCGAGGCAATTCTCGACGCGGGCCACGACGTGGTTCTCGTCGTGACGCGACCCGACCGTCGCCGCGGGCGGGGAAGTCAGCTAACGCCGAGCCCCGTGAAAGAGGCCGCCCTTCGCCACGGCCTCAAGGTGACCCATCGTCTCGCGGACGTGGCGAACGTTGACGCGCAACGCGGCATCGTCGTCGCCTACGGTGCCATCATTCCTGAGGCCCTCCTCGAGAAATTGCCAATGCTGAACGTGCACTTCTCACTTCTTCCACGCTGGCGCGGCGCGGCACCGGTTCAGCGAGCGATGCTCGCGGGCGATGAGGAGACCGGCGTGGCGATCATTTCGCTCGAGGCGTCGCTCGATACGGGCCCGGTGCATCTCGAACGACGGATCGTCGTTGGAGACGACAGCGCCGAAGAGCTCACCCGTCGCCTCGCGGTACTCGGCGCCGGTGCACTCGTCGACGTGCTCGCGAGCCCTGAGCTCTTGGATCACCCGACGCCGCAGTCGGGCGAGACCACTTACGCCGAGAAGCTCAGTGCCGACACGTTCCGGCTCCTCCCGACCATGTCGAGCGACCTCGCGTGGAGAACGGTTCGACTTGGTCACGCGTACTTCTCTTTCGGGCCAAAGCGCATCGGCGTTGTAGAAGCCCATCGCGCCAACGAGTCGCCCTCGCCGGGGGAGTTATTCCAGCACGACGGCGACATCGTTCTGGGCGTGAGCGACGGTGGTGTCGTGTTGACCTCCGTCCGCCCGGAAGGCGGAAAGACCATGAACGCGCGTTCGTGGTGGAGTGGTCTTCGTCCCGCTGAAGAGCGCAGGACGTGGACGTAGTGCGAGGCGGCCCTAGGCTCGAACGCGTGACGGCGATAGACGCGGGCCCCGTGGGCGAGATCCGTATTGCGCCGTCAATTCTGGCCGCGGATTTCGGCGAACTTGGACGCTGCATCGAGGAGATCGATCCCGAGACCGACTGGCTACACGTCGATGTGATGGACGGACACTTCGTGCCCAACGTCTCACTCGGACCGCCGGTCGTCTCCTCGCTTCGCAGCTACAGTTCCCGGTTTTTTGACTGTCACCTGATGATGACCGACCCCGGTCGTTACCTCGAGGCGTTTCAACGCGCCGGCGCGAATGGCTGCACCGTGCACGTCGAGATCGGCGGCACGCTCGGGCTTATCGAACAGGTGCGCTCACTCGGACTGCGTGTCGGACTCGCCGCCAACCCCGATACGCCCTTTGACGTCGTGGCGCCCTTTCTACGCGACATCGACCTTCTGCTCTTGATGACCGTGTTTCCTGGCTTCGGTGGCCAATCGTTCATCGGAGACGTCATGGAAAAAGTTGAGGCGGCGCGCTACGAGGTCGACCGCTTTGACCTCGCGCTCGACATCGAGGTCGATGGGGGCATCGATATCGAGACCGCGCCACGCGCAATTCGCGCGGGCGCCAACGTGTTGGTCGCGGGATCGGCGATCTTCGCGAAGCCCGATCCGCTCGGCGCGGCACGCGAACTTCGCGCCGCGGCGACCAGCGCGCGCCAATGAAGTTCTCTCCCTCTGAGTTGATGCTGATGGCGATGGCCGAAGGCGACAAGGCACGCCTGCACGCCCCGCCGAATCCTTGGGTGGGGGCTCTCGTCGTCAACGATCGCGGGGTCATCGTGGGCGAAGGGCATACGCAGGCCCCCGGAGAATCCCACGCCGAAATCGAAGCGCTACGTCGAGCGGGGGCCGCGGCACGCGGCGCCACGATGGTCGTGACACTCGAACCGTGTTGCCACGTTGGTCGCACCGGCCCGTGCGCCAACGCGATCATCGAAGCCGGGATCGCGCGCGTCGTCGTCGCCACGATTGACCCGGATTCGCGCGTTGCGGGCAAAGGCGTCGAACTGTTGAAGGCGTCGGGCGTCGACGTAGAAGTGGGCGTCGAGGGAGACGCCGTACGCGCGCAGCTCGCGCCCTATATCTGGCAGCGCGTCACGGGGCGGCCCTACGTCGTGGCGAAAATTGCCAGCACCATTGATGGCGTCGTCGCTATGGCTGATGGCTCGAGCCAGTGGATCACGGGACCCGACGCTCGTCGCGATGCGCACGTGCTGCGCGCCCAGAGCCAGGCCATTGTCGTCGGAGCGGGCACGGTGCGCAGTGACGATCCTTCGTTGACGGCGCGTCTGGACGACATCGTGATCGAACCGCTGCGTGTGGTTCTCGGGCGAGCCCCCGAAGGCGCGAAAGTACGCCCGTGTCTGGAACTCTCGGGGGATCTCGGCTTCGTGCTCGACGAACTCGGTGACCATGACGTGCTCCAAGTTCTGATCGAAGGAGGGCCGACCACGACCAGTGCCTTCTTCGACGCCGGTCTCGTGAACCACGTGGTCTGGTATCAGGCACCGGCCTTCGCGGGCGCTTCGGGCACTCTCGCGGCGCTAAAGGGCCTGTCGACCCCTACGATGGATGCCTTACGGCGAGGTCGGCTGATGGACGTACGTAGAATTGGTGACGATATCCGCATTGACGTGGAGGTTTAATGGCCCTGGCCACCATCGAAGAGGCAATTAGCCAGTTGCGCCGTGGCGGCATGGTGGTCGTCGTGGACGACGAGGACCGCGAGAACGAGGGCGACCTCATCATGGCGGCCGAGGACGTCACGGTCGAGAGCATGGCCTTCTACCTGGAGTACACCTCGGGAATCTTCTGCGTGCCCTTAGAGAGCCAGCGGGCCGACGAGCTGGACCTGCCCCTCATGGTGATCGCCAACACCGAGGCTCAACGAACGGCCTTTACGGTGTCGGTCGACTTTCGCCACGGCACCACAACCGGCATTTCGGCGCACGACCGCGCGGCGACGGTTCGCGCCCTCATCGACCCTGCGACCAAGCCAACCGACCTGAATCGGCCCGGCCACATCTTCCCCTTGCGCTACCGCAGCGGGGGAGTACTGCGCCGAGCGGGCCACACCGAAGCGACGGTCGACCTCTGTCGCCTTGCGGGCAAGTTTCCGGCGGGCGTGCTCTGTGAAGTAGTGACGGCGGACAAGTCCGACATGGCGCGACTGCCCGAACTCGAGGCGTTCGCCGGGCGTCACGGCCTGCCCATCATTACGATCGCCGACCTCATCCGGTACCGTCGCCAGAACGAGAAGCTCGTGAAGCGCGTGGCCGAAGCGTCACTACCCACCGAGTACGGCACCTTCCAGGCGCACGTCTTCGAGAGTCTCTTGGACGGTGAACAGCACTTGGCGATGGTGTACGGCGACGTCGAGAACACTCCAAACCTGCTCGTTCGCGTTCACTCGGAGTGTTTGACGGGTGACGCCATGGGGTCGCTGCGCTGTGACTGTGGACCGCAGTTGCATACGGCGCTCGCCAAGGTGGCGGCCGAAGGCGCCGGTGTCGTCGTCTACCTACGAAATCATGAGGGTCGCGGGATCGGACTGGCGCACAAGATCCGCGCCTACGCGCTGCAAGAAGAGGGCCACGACACGGTCGACGCCAACCTTGTGCAAGGTCTTCCCGTCGACTCGCGAGAGTACGGCATCGGAGCCCAGATCTTGGTGGAGCTCGGCGTGACGACAATGAGACTGTTGACGAATAACCCCACGAAGCGCGGCGGTCTCGAAGGCTTCGGTCTCAACATTGTCGAACGGGTCCCGATCGAGAGCCGTCCGACCTCGTTCAACATTGAGTACCTTCGCACGAAGCGCGAACGTATGGGTCACCTCCTCGAGGGGCTCGATGACGTCGAGTGACGACACGGCGCTCGATCTCCAGGTCGCGCGCCGTCTCAACGAACGTGCCGGTGAGGTCATTGAGCCAGTTCTGTCGGGTCGGGGACTTCGCGTCGGTGTGGTCTGTGGCCAGTTCAACGGCGCCATTACCACGCGACTTTTAGACGGCGCCCTCGCGGCGTTCGACGAAGCGGGCGTAGACCGCAGTGATATCTCGATCGCGTGGGTGCCCGGCGCCTTCGAAATACCTCTCACCGCGTTGGCCTACGCCGACGCCGATCGGCCCTACGACGCGGTCATCGCGCTCGGTGCGGTCATACGCGGCGACACGGGACACTACGAACTTGTGGCCGGTGAGTGCGCTCGCGGTGTGCAGGACGTGCAACTGAGCACGCGAGTACCGGTGATCTTTGGGGTGCTCACCACGAACACGGTCGAACAAGCGCTCGAACGATCGTTGCCCGATGAGTCCAACAAGGGCCGCGAGTCGGCCCTCAGCGCACTGGCGATGGTCAGTGTCCTACGCCAAGGGTCTATCGCCAACTCGTGAGAGTCGTTGGCGTCATCGAATCATTTGACGACCGTCGCGGCGACGGCGTGGTGCGTAGTGACGGCGGGGAGCGTTTCTATTTCCACTGCGTTTCGATCGCGGACGGCACTCGCCACATTGAACCCGGGGTGCGGGTAAGCGGCGAACGTTTCGTGGGACACGTGGGCCGCGACGAAGTTGTCGCGGTGACGAAGAGTGACGCGCGTAGCGAGAACTAAAAGTTAAAGACTCGGGGGCGTCGGCGCTGCGCCGAGCGTCACGAGGCTGGAACTTCGAACGGCGGCCGCCTGAATGATGGCGGTCTGCATGGCCTGTTGAGCGGCACTGCGCTCCGCCGACGTGGTGGCACTGGCGGTGGCTTTGAGAGAGTTGGACCGCGCGGACGCTACCGCCGCGCGAAAGGTGGCTTCAATGGCGTCGCGAGATGAGCGGTACGACGCGAGCTCCGCTCGGTAGGTCTTTTCGCTCACGCCGCTGTGCGGCGCCTTGCTGGCACTGGACACGCTGGCCGTCGCCAGACCAAGAGCGCCCACCAAGCTGAGCGCCACGAAACCACGAACTACGAACTTTCTCATGCTCTTCAGGGTAGTCAGGGGTGGTCAGAAAATGCTGTGAAGTCACTGTCGAAACCTTTAGAACTACTGGTCATTGGTTCCGGTAGGGGACCCCGCGAGAGGATACGCTCACCCTATGGCGGAACCAGTATGACGACAATTTTGGTGATTGACGACGAGCCCGGAGTGCGTGACCTGCTCCAAGACGCCCTGACCGGCGCCGGCTACCGGGTCCAGAGCGCGACGAACGGCGCCGACGGCCTCGACCAGTTGCGGCGCCGCAGCGCAGACCTCTGCATTGTGGACATCAACATGCCCACCATGAACGGCTTCGAGTTCTTGGAAAAACTGCGGGCCCACGATCCCAAGACGCCAGTGTTGATGTTGACGGCTCGAGACTCCTCAGACGACGTAGAGCACGGTCTGCGCGTCGGGGCGGACGATTACGTGCGCAAGCCCTTCAGCATTGAGGAACTGTTGTTGCGCGTGGCGGCAATCCTTCGCCGTACCGGCCTCGATGAGAATGACGACCACGTCTTCACGTGTGGCCCACTCACCATGAACATCGACCAGCACGTTGTCACACTCTCCGAAGAGGAGATCGAACTCTCGGCGACAGAGTTTCGCCTCCTCGAAGTGCTGCTGGAACACCAAGACCGAGTCGTAACGCGTGAACAGCTGTTGCGCGACGTCTGGAACATCGACTTCGATTCGGAGACATCGGTGCTCGACACGTATATCTCGTACGTACGGCGCAAGATTCACCACGACGACTTTGCCCCCATTACGACGATTCGAGGAGTGGGCTTTAAGTTGGTGAACCCGACCGCGAGACAGTGAGGATTGCCACACGCTTCACTCTGCTGTTCGTTTGTCTCACGTTGCTGGTAGCCCTCACGGTGGGCTGGTTCGCGGTCGCCGAGAGTTCGCGTGCACAGTACGCCACGATCGATACCTCTATTGACGAAGTCGTGGCCAGTGGTCTACGTAACCCGAACACCGCGCTGAGCAACGCTCTCTACGTCGTTCAGCGAAACAACTACAACTTGGACCTTGACGTGGTCTTTCCGACCGGCCCGCCCACTCCGGTCAAAACGGGCACCGTGCCGTTGAGTGGTCGACCCACGTTCACCGATGTCCGCGAGTCGCTCAATCGTGCGGTGCACGTCGCGAACCTGCCCGGCTTTCAGGTGCGCTCGTTGAACGTGGGCGGGGGCGACTACCTCATCGTCGCCGGTTCGACGGCGGGTATCACGAAGCAGAATGAACATCTCGCGTTACTCGTGGCGGCGGCCGCTCTTTTGGTGGCGCTCCTGAGTCTCGCTCTCGCGCGTCAGGTAACGCGTCGCGATTTTCGCACCATGACGCGACTCATTGAGTACGCGGGAGATGTAGCCAGTGGTAACCAAGACCAACCCACGCCGCAGAGCGAGGGGAGTACGGACCTCAAAGAACTCCGAGAGGCTCTCGTCATCATGGTCGAGTCTCTTCAAGAACGCATCGCCCTTGAAGCCCAGAACGCTGAAGCGATGCAACAGTTCATCAACGACGCCTCGCACGAGTTGCGAACTCCTCTCACCGTCGTGAAGGGGTACAACGAACTTTTGGCAAGCGGGACGGCCAGCGCGGAACTCCAGGCGCGCGCCGTCACCCGTGTCCAGCGCGAGGTCGAGAGGATGGAAGAACTCGTGCGCGATCTCTTGTTGCTGGCCGAACTGCGCGAGGCGCCCCACCACGCATCTCAGCGCGTGGCGCTGAGCGACCTCGTGATCCAGCGGGCCAGCGAGTTCACCTTCGAGCACCCCGAGCGCTCCGTCACGAGCAACGTCACTGAGGGAATCGCGATCGACGGCCGTCCTGAATTCGTCGAACGGCTGATGAACAACGCTCTGACGAACATTCTTCGCTACACGCCGAGCGACGCACCGGTGCGCATCGCTCTCGACGCCGTGGGGTCCACTGCGCGACTGGTCATAGAAGATGGTGGCCCGGGGCTACCCGCCTACGGCGTGCGCCCGCAACGATTCCAACGCTTTGACGAGTCGCGTTCTCGCGAGACCGGGGGCTCGGGTCTCGGGATGAGCATCATGGCTGACGTCGCCGACTCGCTCGGAGGAGAGATGTTGACCGAACGGAGTCCTCTCGGTGGTCTGCGACTGACCTTTAGCGTGCCGCTCGCGGCCAGTTAATTCGCGCTTTTCGCGCGCACGTAAGCCTGTTGGACCTCCGCGAGGGCGCTGCGGTAGATCTCCGCGTGTTCGCCCAGGCGGTCTCCCGCAACACTGATCATGGCCGCCACCGTGTCGATCACCAGTTGGGCGGCTTCGAGGTTGGGCGGCGTTTCGCCGAGACGAAGGGCGGCGACCTGAAAGAGCACGAAGAGGTGATTACCGAGAATCGCTTCTACGGGCGTTGATCGCAAGAACGCAATCTCTTCGGCTTCGTTAAAATCCTCTTCACGCGGTTCATCACTCACGCGAACCAAAGTATCGCCCCAGACACTGTTTGGTGTGACTTCGGGGCCGCGGGGCCCTCGTCGGGCCGTCTGGTAACGTAGTTGGGCAGTTCAGCAAGCGAGGTTGGCAGTGCCAACGTCCACCCGGCCACCCGTGTGCGTCCGGGTTCCAGAGTCATGCGCCTCGCTTGCCGTGGCGACACCACCATGGTGTCGCGTAGAGCAAGGAGTGAGTTATCGCAACAGTGCCTGGAGACCACCGCGTCAACGATCGTATCCGCGTCGAGACCGTTCGCCTGATTGACCAAGATGGCAATCAAAGAGGTGTCATGGCGACGAGAGATGCATTGGCGTTGGCCCGAAGCCTCGACTTGGACTTGGTCGAAATTGCGCCCACCGCGCAACCACCCGTGTGTCGCATCATGGACTACGGCAAGTTTAAGTTTGACGAAGCGCAAAAGGCCAAGGAGTCGCGACGAAAGACTCTCAACGTAGGTGTCAAGGAGATGAAGTACCGTCCGAAAATCGGTAACGGCGACTTCGACACTAAGACGCGCCTCGTCGAGAAGTTCTTGAGCGAAGGTCACAAGGTCAAGGTCACCATCATGTTCCGCGGACGAGAGTCGGCCCACCCAGAGTTGGGCAAGAAGATTCTCGACCGGATCGTCGAACGCCTCGAGGACGTCGCCAAAGTGGAATCGGCGCCCAAGATTGACGGGCGCAACATGATTATGGTGCTCGGTCCCGATAAGAAGGCCAAAGCGAAACCAACAGAAAGTTCGAAAGCAGTTGAGGATCACGTGGCGCCGTCCGGCACCGAAGTGGTTGAGAATCACGTGGCGCCGTCCGGCGCCGAAGTTTCGCTAGAGGAGGGCTGAAATGCCGAAGATGAAAACGTTTAGTGGTGCGAAGAAGCGCATCAAGGTCACCGGCAGCGGTAAGTTACGCCGTCGCAAGGCCTTTCGTGGTCACATTATGGAAAAGAAGTCGTCGGTGCGCTCGCGTCGTCTTGGGCGCGAGACCGACATCGCGCCGGGCCAGTTGAAGCACGTCAAGCGCATGTTGGGTCTCTAGGAAGAACGAGCAGAAAGAGGAAGTGCCATGGCACGAGTAAAGAGGGCGGTAAACGCCAAGAAGCACCACAAGGCAATTCTCGAAGAGGCCAAGGGTTACTACGGTGACCGCAGCCGCACCTTTCGCAGTGCGAACCAGGCCGTCCAGCACGCCGGGGTGTACGCATTTCGAGACCGACGTGCGCGCAAAGGCGACATGCGTCGTTTGTGGATCCAGCGCATCAACGCGGGCACCCGCGCGTACGGCATGAGCTATAGCCGTTTCGTCGCCGGGTTGAACGCCGCGGGAATCGAAGTCGATCGTCGCATGCTCGCGGACCTCGCGGTGAACGATAACCAAGCTTTTGGTGCCATCGTCTCCCAGGCGAGCAACGCACTGGCGAAGTAGGTCACACTGATCGAGGCGTTGGGCTCGTCACACCAACGGGTGCGTCGACTGCGACGTCTCGTGCAAAAGCGTTCACTTCGCTGGAGTGAAGGCGTCTGCGTCCTCGAGGGACCTGATCTCGTGGCGAGTGCCCTCGCCTCGGGCATCGAGTTTGAAGCGATCTACGTCGATCAGACCCACACGTCGCACGACACATCCGGTGAACTCTACGAACTCGCGGCCCGTCACGGAGTTCGGGTCTTTACCCTCGCGCCCGGCGTCCTCGAGCGCGTGGCCGACGCCACGACGCCCCAGCCCGTCCTCGCGGCCGTGCGCATTCCCGTCACGGAAGTGGGCGCGATCGCTTGTGAGGGGCTCATTGTGGCGCTTCACGACGTACGCGATCCCGGCAACGCCGGGACCTTGATTCGCTCCGCCGACGCCGCTGGGGCGACGGCCGTTATCTTCACGGGACACTCGGTGGATCCCTTCAACCCCAAAACGCTGCGGGCGACAGCGGGGTCGATCTTTCATCTCCCCATCGCCGTGAGCGAACTCGACGTCGCGCTCAACTCGTTTGCGTCACGTGGCGCCGCGACCTTCGCGACCGTCGTACGCGGGGGAGTGGATCACCGCGAAGTCGACTATTCCCGAGCGACCGTGGTGGTCATCGGAAATGAAGCCGAAGGGCTCGACGAGGCGGCCATTGCGCTCTGCGACGGAGCCATCTCGATTCAGATGGCCGGATCGAGCGAATCGCTCAACGCGGGAGTGGCCGGTTCGCTGATCGCCTTCGAAGCGATGTGGCGCCGCCAAGGCACGACCTCGAGGCCGCCAACCCCTAGCCTTTAGACGTCATGTCACCATCGCCCCTTGCTCAGTTGGACCAACAGACGGCCGAACTGCTGTCGACGATCGACGCTCTGACGAGCCTCGATGCCCTGCGCGACGTCGAAGCGACACTGACCGGCAAGCGGTCGGTCCTGGCGGCACTGCAGAAGTCCCTCGGTTCACTCGAGCCCGACGAGCGTCGAGCCGCAGGCGCCGAGCTGCAGGAGGCCCGTCGTGTGGTCACGGCCGCCTTCGATGAACGTCGTCGACTGCTCGAGCGAGACGCCCGCCTCGAATCTCTCGAGAGCGATCGACTCGATCTGGGTGACGTCGTCACACCCGACGTCGTGCGGCCGCTCGCGCCAGGTCATCCGAGTCTTGTTGCGATTACTCAACGTGAACTCGAGGACGTGTTTGTGGCGATGGGGTTCACCGTCGCCGACGGGCCGGAAGTCGAGACCGACTGGTACAACTTCGAGGCCCTGAACATTCCTCCGGCTCACCCCGCGCGCGGCATGTGGGACACCTTTTACGTTGACCTCGGCGAACCCGAAACTGTGGTGCTACGTACCCACACCTCGCCGTCGCAGATCCACCTCATGGAAGAGGCCGTTGCGAAGGGGACCTTGCCAATTCACGCGGTCATGCCGGGCCGGTGTTTCCGTCGCGACACTCCCGACGCGAGCCACCTCTACGCCTTTCATCAAATAGAGGGCCTGGTCGTGGACCGTGGGATCACCTTCGGCGATCTCGCGGGCACCATCGAGACATTCACCCGGGCCTACTTCGGCCCGGACATCACCTCGCGACTACGCCCGGGATATTTTCCTTTCACCGAACCGTCGGCGGAGTTCGAAGTCACGTGCACGATCTGTCGTGGTGAAGGATGTCGAACCTGTTCGTTCACGGGCTGGATTGAGCTCGGAGGGTGCGGCGTGTTGGACCCCGCCGTCTTTGACGCCGTCGGAATTGATAGCACGCAGTGGAGCGGCTTCGCCTTTGGTTTCGGCGTCGACCGCTGTGGTCAGATGCGCCATCAGCTGACCGACATGCGCGCCCTCACCGAAAACGACACGCGCTTTTTGGAGCAGCTCTCGTGAAGATATCTCTCGCGTGGTTGCGCGAGTTCGTTGACCTGCCCGAACCAGTCAGTGAACTGCAAGAAATATTGAGCGACCTCGGCTTGGTCGTCGAGGGCACCGAGACTGTCGGCGAGAGTCTCGACGACGTCGTAGTCGCGCGCGTCGACGAGATTCGCGCCATCAAGGGTGCCGATCGGGTACGCCTGGTGGTCGTCGATGCGGGCGACGGGCCACTCGAGATCGTCTGTGGCGCCATGAACTTCGAAGTTGGAAACTACGTACCGTTAGCGCCCGTCGGCGCGGTATTGCCCGGCGGCTTCGAGATCGCGGCGCGCACGATGCGCGGAGTGACCTCGCACGGCATGCTCTGTTCCTCGCGTGAACTGCGTATGAGTGACGACCACCAGGGTCTCATGATTCTCGACGACCTCATTGAGCCACACGTGGGCGAACGACTCCTTGACGCTCTCGCCTTGACGCCCGACGTGATCTTCGATATCTCAGTCGAGGGCAATCGCCCCGACGCCTGGTCGATCGAGGGCGTGGCGCGCGACCTCGCGGTGCGTCTTCGCCGGCCACTTCGCGGGCCGGTCCTCGCGTCCCCCAACGTCACCGAGACGAGCGACTCCTTCGCGAAGGCCGGCATCGACGATCCGGAGTCGTGCGGTCGTCTGACAGTCTCGGTCCTGCGTAACGTACGCGTCGCGCTGTCGCCATCGTGGGTCGCTCAGCGCCTGCAACACGCTGGCATGCGCCCCATCTCGAACGTGGTGGACGCGTCCAACTTCGTGATGCTCGAACTCGGTCAACCGACTCACCCGTACGACGCGGCGTCCGTGGCGGGTCACACAATTCGGGTTAGACGCGCCCGACCGGGCGAGACGCTCACGACGCTTGACGGCGTCGAGAGAGTGTTGGCCACGCCCGGACGCGGACTCGGCGACACGGGTGAAGACTGCGTAATTGTCGACGGCGACGACCAGATTCTTGGACTCGCGGGCGTCATGGGCGGGGCCTCGAGCGGGACCAGTGACGAGACGAGTGACGTGTTGCTCGAAGCTGCGTTCTTTGACCCCATGACTATTGCGCGGTCGTCCAAGCGTCACGGACTGCGTAGCGAAGCGTCACATCGTTTCGAACGCGGCGTCGATCCCGAGCTCGGACTTCGCGCGGCTGCGCGCTTCGTGGCCGTGCTTCAAGAGAGCGTTCCCGAATTGGAGTGGCTGGCGGCACCGCTCGACGTGCGTGGTGACGTGCCGGTACCGCCGACTCTCACCCTCGACGACGACGACTTGAAGGGTCTTCTCGGGATCACCATCGACCGCGACGACTTGACGTCAATTCTTTCGGGCATGGACTTTACGGTGAGCGAACGAGACGGTGGCTTGGAAGTAACGGCGCCGAGCCGTCGACTCGATATTCGCTCAGGCCACCTGGGCCGAGCGGACGTGATTGAAGAGATCGCGCGGATTTACAGCTACCGGCGAATCCCGCGCCACAATCCCGCCTGGCCCGAGGTGGGCGGACTGACGGAGCGCCAAATGCTTCGTCGTCACCTACGCGACGTCATTGTTGACGCCGGCGCATTCGAAGCGTGGACGCCATCGCTCGGCAGCGACGCGGATTTCGATTTGCTCTATCCCGGTCGCGAGCGCGTTCGAATTACGAACCCACTTTCATCCGACGAGTCGGTGCTGCGCGCCACGATGATCACCGGTCTGGTCCGAGCGTGGGCCCGGAATTTCGAGCGTGGTACGGGCGACG
The DNA here is from genome assembly GCA_003142095.1 of Acidimicrobiaceae bacterium. Taxonomy (GTDB): domain Bacteria; phylum Actinomycetota; class Acidimicrobiia; order Acidimicrobiales; family RAAP-2; genus RAAP-2. The sequence goes on from PLON01000044.1 coordinate 93,283, forward strand.
TCGTGATGGCCGAGTTTGGCGTGGTCTTCGAGCACCCCAGTGAGACGTCTGCACCGCACGTTGCACGCGGTGGGGTGGGGGGCGCGCTGACCTTGAACCTGCCGCGTGAGAACGAACGTCTAACCGTGATACTGGGTCGACCCGACGACGACGCGCGCAGCGCCGTTGCGCTCTGGCGACTACTCGAGGGCCGTCTTGGTCTCGACGACGTCGTCGTTCGCGCGAGCGAGGCGCCCGCGGGCCTACACCCCACGCGCACCGGCACACTCGTCGATCGCGCGAGCGGCCGGACTCTTGGGTTCGTCGGCGAAGTGGACGGTGAACTCGTCGGCGCCATCACCACCGTGCCCGGGGTTCGTCGCCTGGGGCTTCTCGACATTGACCTCGACGCTGTGGCCGATCCTGACGTCGCAATTCGCCGTTCGCCACTTGTGCGAGTTCCGGGTCGCTTTCCAAGCGCCGTCATTGACCTCGCGTTTGTGACGCCACGTACGGTGCACGCCGCGGACCTGGAGTTCGCCCTTCGTGGCGCGAGCGACCTCATCGAATCGGTCGAACTCTTTGACGTCTACGAAGGACCCGGTCTCAGCGAAGGGTCGCGCTCGCTCGCGTACAACGTCCGGTTCAGCTCGAGCGAGCGCACGTTGAGCGACCAAGAGATCTCCGAGGCTCGCGCGGCGCTGATCGCCGCGGCGTCATCGCTCGGCGCGCAGCTGCGCTAGGTACGCGTGCCCGAGTTCGTCCCGCTCACCAACGAGGGTCGTCGCTATAACTCGGAGTACCTGATACGACTCGGCGACGCGGACGAAAAGGGTCTGTTGCGCGTGGACGGGGCGGCCCGTTTTCTCCAAGACGTGGCGAGCGACGACTGGACTGACACGGGCATCATCACAAGTGACACCTGGGTCGTACGAAGAACGCGACTCCGCCTCGTTGAAGGAGCGCGCTGGCCGCAGTATCTCGACCGCGTGACGCTGACGACCTGGTGCGGGGGAGTCGGAGCGGCGTGGGCCGAACGGCGGACCAACTTTGATCTTGACGGAGAGACCTCGCTCGAAGCGGAGGGCCTCTGGGTACCGGTCAACCCGAATGGGAATCCGGTGCGAGTGCGCGACAGCTTTTTTGACATCTACGGCACGGCGGCCAAAGCGAGGAAAGTTTCGGGTCGTGTCGAGACGCCGCCCGTTGCTGAGGGCGCGACGTCTCGTCCCTGGCCGCTACGCGTCGCTGACATCGACCTGATCGGCCACGTCAATAATGCCGCCGTCTGGCAGGCACTCAGCGAGGTCGTTCGCTCTCCGGTGCGCTTCGTGAGCGTGACCCATCATCAGTCCATTGAACGTGACGACGAGGTCGTCCTCGCGAGCGTGCCAGGGTCGCTGTGGCTGGTGGTGGAGGGCGTCGTTAAGGTCTCGGCGACGTACGAGAGTTAGAGGAGCGCCGGCTTCGGTCGGCTCGTCGCAATGACGCAGCCGATGATCACGAGCGGGAAACCGACGACGATCCCGCCGGTGAGGGGTTCGTGCAGCCCGGTGATACCGAGTACCACGGCAATTGCCGTATTGAAGTAGGTCACCACCACCGCACGAGTCGATCCGACTTCTTTGATGAGCTCGAAGAAGGTGAGGAACGCTCCGGCGGTGCAGACGACCGACAGGACGGCGACGCAGCTCCACGTCTCGCCAGAGGTGTGCGCCGGCCAGTGCGTCAGCGCCCAAGGCGTCCAGGCGAGGGCCACGATCGAGGTAGCGCCGAAGACGATGGTCGGGCCCGCGACGTGGTTCAGTTTTGTCGCGAGGATGATCGGCCCGAGCGTGTAGCCCACGCAGACGAGCATCATCATCGCGATCCACGTCAAGGTGCCTCCACCCAGGTCGAGTCCGACGAGAAAGGCGACGCCCAGCGCGCCAACGCCGAGACCGACGTACCGGCGAGGATCAATGCGGTCCTCGGTGCGTCGAATTCGCTGGGCGACGACGGACAAGAGCGGGACGGCGCAGATGAGCAGGCTGGTCAGAGAGCTCGTGATGTGTTGTTCCGCGGTTGCCATGAGAAACCACGGCGCACCGAACTCAACGACACCGAAGACCGCGATCCACTTGAGGTTGCGCATGAGCGCGGGCCACTGGCGATGCGAAGTGACGACCGGTGCGAGCAGTAGTGCCGCGGGGGCCGTGCGCAGCCAGACGAGCAGGCCCGGATCTACCTGGCGGACCGCGACGCGAATCAACAGGTAGGGCAGTCCCCAAATAACGGCCATCATTAAAAAGAGGACCCACCCGCGCTTCGACACGGAGAAAGTGTATACAGATTCACAAATTTTGAACTTTTGCTCCTGTTTATGCATAAAATGTCATTATGCAAATTGGGGTTATGGGAGCGACCGGCTACGCCGGAAGTGAAGTGCTGCGCCTTTGCAGCTCTCACCCCGACCTAAAGGTGCTGGTCGCAACAGGTGCGTCGAGCGCCGGGCGACGGTTGGGTGAACACGTTCCCTCCCTCGCGGGCGCCTACCCCGACTTAGTGGTTAGCGACTCCTCAGCGGTCTTAGAGGCCGCTTTAGACGTTGTTTTCCTGGCGCTTCCGCATGGTGAAAGCCAGTCGTTCGTCCCGGAACTACTCCGGCGCGGCACCCAGGTCGTCGATCTGGGTGCGGACTACCGGCTGAAGAATCCCGAGGACTATCCGACCTGGTATGGCCATAGTCACACGTCGAGCGAACTCCTCACGCAGTCGGTCTACGGCCTCGTGGAACGACATCGCGATGGACTGCAAGGCGCGCGGCTCATTGCGGTGCCGGGGTGTTTCCCGACGGCGGGCGCGTTAGCGCTCGGGCCGTTTATTGACGCGGGTCTCATCGAACGTAGCGGCATTGTTGTGAACGCTCTGAGCGGCGCCTCGGGAGCGGGCCGGGCCACGGCCGACCGTCTGCAGTTTTCGCGTCTCGTCGGCAACGCCGAAGCGTACGGTCTGTTGACACATCGCCACACCCCCGAAATGCAACAAGAACTCGGCGCGACGTTGCTCTTCACGCCGCACCTGGTGCCGGTGGCGCGCGGCATGCTGGTCACGGCTTACGGGCGCATCACTTCTTCGATTTCGAGTGATGAAGCACTCGCGCTGTTGCGCTCGACTTACGCCCGCGACCCTTTTGTCGTCGTGACCGACGAACCGCCGACGCTGAAAGATCCCCTCGGCAGCAACCTCTGTTTCGTGAGTGCCCGGGTCGATGAGCGAACCGGTTGGCTGATCGCGATGAGCTCGATCGACAATCTCGGCAAGGGTGCCGCCGGTCAGGCCATCCAGGCCTGGAACGTCTCGACCGGACGCGACGAAACGCTCGGGCTCAGTCTCGCGGGGGTGAATCCGTGAGCTACGTCGTCAAACTCGGTGGGCACGCGCTCGATTCGCTGTCGCCGACGTCGCCCGTCCTCGTGGCGCTGGCGAGTGATCTCGCCGCTCTGGCACCTGACGTGCTGCTGGTGCACGGTGGGGGACCACAGATTCAGACGTTGCTTGAAGAGGTGGGCCAGGTCAGTCGTTTCCACGACGGCCTACGCATCACCGACGAAGCCACCATGGAATACGTCGCCATGGGGCTCAGTCAGGTCAACGTTCATCTCGTGGCCGCTCTCGGACGCTCCGGGCTGCGCTGTGCGGGTGTGTCGGGAGTCGACGCTTCAACGCTTCGCGCGCAGTCGGTTGGAGAACCCTGGGGCCGCATCGGCTCGTCGCCCAAAGTCGATTCCGATTTTGTGATGACCCTGTGGGCCCGGCACGTGGTTCCCGTCTTGTTGCCCCTCGCCGTTGACGACGACGGTGGGCTCGTGAACTGCAACGCGGACGTCGCGGCCGGTGCTCTCGCTGGTGCGCTCGACGCTGAGGTGCTCGTTCTCTTGAGCGACGTGGATCAGTTGCGTCGCGACCCCATGGACGAATCAACGGCTCTCGCCACGGTGAGCGGTGACGACGTGCGCGAGATGCTCGCGAGTGACGCGGTGCGTGAAGGGATGCGCCCCAAGATGACGGCTGCCCTCGACGCCCTCGACGCGGGCGCACGCCGAGTGCTTCTGGCCAACGGCACGCGACCCCACGCCCTGCGCGATGCGCTGGCCGGGAACATTCCGACGACTGAGGTGCTCGCGTGAGTCGATACTTCATCACGATTGAGAAACTTTCGGACGACGATTTGGCGTCGATCTTCAAGCTGGCGACCTCACCCTTTGATGACACCACGCTGAGTGGCCAGGGCGTGGCGTTGGTCTTTGAGCGCCCGAGCCTGCGCACGCGGGCCTCAAGTTCAGCGGCGGTGCACGAACTCGGGGGCTACGCGACGTTCTTCAGTGATGAAGAGATTGGTCGCGACAGCCGCGAATCAGCCGAGGATATTGGGCGCACCATTGCCGAGACGTACGCCATCGCGGCACTGAGGGTGCGCGACCACGCGGTGTTTGCTCGTATGCGGGCGGCGACCAACGAACGTCTGTCACTCATCAACTTGATGAGCAATGAGGCGCACCCTACCCAGGCGGTAGCGGACGTTCTCACGATCGCCGACGAGTTCGCGAGCGGAGACGTGACGAAACTCTCGGGCCTCGAAGTCGCCTACGTGGGTGACGCGACCAACGTGACGCGGTCGCTCGCGGTCGCTCTCTTACGACTCGGTGTCAACGTCACCGTGGGTGCACCCGAGGCGTACCAACTGGTCGCCGGTGCTAGTGAAGATCCGTCGCGCGTGTCGGGCCCGGGAACACTTCGCCAGGTCGACGACGCCCGTGACGCGGTGAAGAACGCCGACGTGGTCTATACCGACGCGTGGGTCTCCATGGGACTCGAAGACGAGACCGCTCGCCGTCGAACTGACCTCGCGCAGTTTCAAGTCAACGAGGCTCTCATGGTGCTCGCGAAACCCGAAGCGATTCTGCTGCACTGTCTGCCCGCGCATCGCGGAGACGAAATCTCAAACGAAGTACTCGACGGAGCGCAGTCACGTGTGTGGCGGCAGGTATTTCACCGGCGCTCCTCGATGATGGGCGTACTTCGCTGGATAAAAGGAGAAGTATGACCAAGATCCAACGTCAACATCGCATCACCGAGCTGATTGATCACGACGTGATATCGACGGCGGCCCAGATCGTGGCGCGCCTGCGTGAGGAGGGTATCGCCGCGACCCAGGCGACCGTCACGCGTGACTTACAAGAACTCGGCACGGTCAAGGTCCGAGATGAGCACGGCGCGCGACGCATAGTCCTCGTCGCGTCACCGAAGCTCGCGCCCGCACCACTTGATCATCTTCGTCGAATGATGGGCGAGTGGGTGGTCTCGGTCGAGAGTTCCGCCAACCTGGTTGTAGTGCGCACACCTCCGGGCTGCGCTCACGTCGTGGCGTCCGCGCTGGACCGCAGTGCTCTAAGCGGTGTGCTCGGCTCGGTGGCCGGAGACGACACCATTCTCGTGATCGCCGCCGAGGCGCACGGGGGAGCGAAGTTGGCCTTCGAGTTTCGAACGCTGGCCGGCATCAGCGATCTCATTGAACGTCAAGTGAAGGGATAATCATGACCAAGCGAGTCGTGCTGGCGTACAGCGGAGGACTCGATACCTCGGTGGCCGTGCGCTGGATGATCCAGGAGTGGGGCGTCGAGGTGGTGTGCGTCTTAGTCAACGTCGGCCAAGACATCGACAGCGGTGAGAGTTTCGACAGCATTCGTGAGCGCGCGCTCGCCGCGGGAGCCCTTGACTTCGTGGTGGTTGACGCGCGGGCCGAAATGGCCGAAGAGTTCTGCGCGAGGGCCATCGCCGCCAACGCCCGCTACGAAGGGAAGTACCCCCTGGTCTCGGCGCTGTCGCGTCCGGTCATCGTGCGTCACCTGGTGGCTCAGGCGAGGAAGTTCAACGCCCAGGCCGTGGCGCACGGTTGCACCGGTAAAGGCAACGATCAGGTGCGCTTCGAAGTGGGCACCCACGCCCTGGCCCCCGATCTCGAGGTTCTCGCGCCCGCGCGCAACTGGGGTATGACTCGCGCAGACTCAGTGGACTATGCCCAAAAGTGGGATATTCCGATTGGCGCGACGAAAGAGAAGATCTACTCGATCGACGAGAACCTCTGGGGACGCGCCATCGAGTGCGGGGCCATCGAAGACCCCTGGGCCGAAGCGCCCGACGAGCCCTACACGCTCACGAGAATTACGGCCACTGACCCTGTTGAACTGACGCTCAGCTTTGACCGCGGAGTGCCGACCGAAATCGACGGCGTGGCGATGGAGCTCGCCGATTTGATCGCGACGCTCAACGTACGCGCCGGATCGACCGGCTTTGGTCGCATCGACATGGTCGAGAACCGTCGCGTCGGCATCAAGAGCCGTGAGGTCTACGAGTGCCCGGCCGCGCTGGCACTGATTGGCGCACACCTCGAGCTCGAAGACATGGTGCTCGAGCGCGACGTGCGTCACGAAAAGGCGCGTCTCGAAACTCGCTGGGCCGAACTGGTCTACGACGGGATGTGGTTCTCACCACTGAAAGAGGCGCTCGACGCGTTCGTCGACGAGACGCAGCGCCACGTCACCGGTGACGTCCGCCTGCGTTTTGACGCTCCGGGTCTCATGCGCGTGCTCGGTCGACGCAGCCCCAAAGCGCTTTACGACTACGGACTCGCCACCTACGACGCGGCGGACACCTTTCGCCACAGTGACTCCGAGGGATTCGTGCGGATATATGGACTTGGCGTCAAGACCTGGGCTCAGCGCCAGGGCGCCAAGAACTCAACCCCACCTGGCTCGTGACCCTCTGGAGTGGGCGTTTCATCGCGCCAATGGATGAGACCCTCTGGGACCTTTCAGAGAGTTACTCCTTCGATCATGTCCTCTACGCCCACGACATCGTGGGCAGCCAAGCGCACGTGCGAGGGCTGCTCGCGGCGGGTCTCCTCACCGAGGATGAAGCGACGACGCTCTTGTCGACTTTGGACACAATTCGTCTGGAGTTCATCGGCGGCACGTTCGAACGGGCCGCGCGCGACGAAGACATCCACACGGCGATTGAACGTCGGGCGACGGAACTTGCCGGTGACGTGGGCGCGAAGCTGCACACCGCGCGCAGCCGAAACGACCAGATTGCGACGACTCTGCGACTCTTCACCCGCGACGCACTCAGTGAAGTGGCCTACGCGACTCTCCAGCTGGTCGAGGTCCTACTGGAACTCGGCGAAGCGCTACCCGACGCGCATCTGCCGGGTTACACCCATATGCAACGCGCCCAGCCGGTTCTCCTAAGCCACCACTTGAACGCCCACTCATTTGCCTTGTTGCGCGACGTGGATCGACTGGGCGACGCTCGCACTCGACTCAACGTCTCGCCGCTCGGCGCGGGGGCACTTGCCGGGACGTCACTGGCTATCGACCCCGAAATTACCGCACAGCTCCTTGGTTTCGACAGCGCATTCGCGAATTCCATGGATGCGGTCAGTGACCGGGACTTCATCGCTGAATCGCTGTTCGACCTAGCGCTGCTTGGCGTGCACCTCTCGCGTATGGGCGAGGAGCTGGTGCTGTGGACCTCGGCCGAGTTCGACTTTGCGTCGCTAGGTGACGACTTCACGACGGGATCGTCGATGCTGCCTCAGAAGAAAAACAGCGATGTCGCCGAGCTCGCGAGAGGAAAGAGTGGACGTCTCATCGGCAACCTGACGGGCTTGCTCGTGGTTCTAAAGGGCTTGCCCCTTTCCTACAACCGCGATCTTCAAGAGGACAAGGAGCCGCTGTTCGATTCACTTCGCCAGGTTCTCCTGGTGCTGCGCGCGCTGAGGGGCGCGTACGGATCGCTCAAGTTTCACGATGAGGTCGCCGCGGCGGCGGCGGATGACGAGATGTTGGTGGCGATCGATATCGCCGAAGAATTAGTGGGCGAGGGCGTACCCTTTCGTCGAGCCCACGAACGAGTCGGTCAACTCGTCGCGGAGGCGCTCTTGTCGAATCAGTCCCTTCGTGACGTTGTGCAATCGACGGAAGAAACGAAGCGCTTTGCCGGCTTGTTTGACAAGGGCGTCTCCTTGCAGCGCCGCAGTTCGCCGGGAGCTGCCGGTCCGAAGGCGAGCGAGGCACAAACGAAGAAGCTCAAAGCTGCTCTGGAGCACGCCAAAACGCGATTCGATTGAGCGTCGCCTCGTAAACAGCTAGGTCCGACAAGTCTGCCTCGTGGCTCGTTCGTTCTGACGAAAACTACATCGAAGCGATCAGCCCGCGGCGTCCTTCGCTGACGTTACGAGCGCAGCGATCAGTGCTGCTGCTTTGGGACTGCCCAGACCGGTGCAGGGGTCCCATCCGACGTCGGCGACGTAGGCACCGTTGTTGCCCGAGGTGATGTCGCGGAACGCTTCACCGCCGAGCGAGTACAGACGCGGATTTATAAACCCGAGCGAACCACCCAACTGGGCGACGGCGAGGGCCGTTACTCCGGCGTACAGCGGGGCTACTGCAGAAGTCCCGCCGACGACAAAATCGTCGCCATCGACGCGAATTTGATAACCAGTCTCGGGGTCGGCGTTACCAGATACGTCGGGCACTCCTCGTCCATTACCGCCGCCCGAGTTAGCTGAAGGCGGAACTCCGGCACTGCTCTGCCACGTCGGGACAGGGAAGGTGGCGCTGACACCTCCTCCGGTCGCTCCACCCGAGGGCAGATCGTCCCAGACCACTTCAGAACTGATGACTCCCGCGTTCACGTTCACATGCGTGCCACCACATCCCACGACTTGGGGGCTCGACGCCGGGTAGTCGACGTGGGCCTCGCTGCCGCTGACGCCATCGGACGAGCCGTTATCGCCGGCGGCAACAAACACGGTCACCCCGACACTGGCCGCGTCCGTGAACGCCGCTTCGAAGACCGAGGTCGCCTGCGCCGTATAGGTGCTCTCGGGGCCGCCCCAACTGATCGAAATGATGTGTGGCTTGCGCGCCGTATCGTGCACGGCGGCCAGGATGGCGTCAGCGAAACCCTGATCCGTATTGGGGGAGAAGTAGACGGCGATCTTTGCCTCGCGGGCAGTGGCTCCCACGACCTCAATGTCGAGCATGACTTCGGTGTCCGGCCCCGACGTACTGCCCGTTGGCTTATTGCTGCCGCCGTCGACGCCGACCGCGGTCAGCGTCGGCGCGGTGATACCCAAGTCCTTGAAGTACGTGTCGATATCGGTCGGGGCATATCCGCCTCCGAGTTCGATCAACGCCACGCACACGCCGGGCGCGGTCGCACCCGTCGGGACGCCGTACAGTTCGGCGATCGTCGCGGGACTGTAAGAAGGCGCTGCGGCATTCTTGGATCGTCGGTAGTGGGTGGCGGCCTGTGGCCGGTTATCTAGGCCAAGGACGGCAACGACTACACGATCGAATTCGAGGGGCAGCATGACCGGACCGAGGTGCGTACGAAAGGGGCCGTCTGGATGGTCGTAGCGCAGGAATTCCACTCCGAAGGTGGCGGCCATTAAGGAAGCGTTAGCTCGGAGACGCACTCGCCGAGCTCCGGGGTCTACCTCAACCACGTCGACCGAGCGGGATCTCGCGAAATTCTCGACTGCGGTCACTTCACTCGGAGCCGCGCCCCGGGTTGCCGCGAGTTCGCTACGACTAAGAAAATGTCCACCGATCGGGGAGAGCGGATTCCCGGGGGCTGGATCGGTGCGCGGACGAAGGTACACGGTTACTTCTACCGAGCTCGTGGGGTCGATGGATCGAGTGGGGCTGGCCGTCCCACGCGGTGCGGGAATGCTCCCGGGCAACGCGACTGATTCTGTGCCGTCTGTCATCGTGCTCCTGTCTGAATCCACGCTACCCAGCTATTCGCTTGGCAGGCTCGTCGCACGCGACAGGATCGATGTCACACGGCGTCGTCAAGGTAAGTAGGTGCTGATTTCTTGTGATTGTCGAACGTACTGTAAGAGTGCATGGTTGAACGCCTCCTAACCCCGTCCAAGATCACGGCCTGGCTGGGGTGCGGTCACTATCTGTCACTACGAAATCAAGTGGAGTCGGGACTTCTGACCCCTCAGCGCACGCCGCTCAATGCACTGGCCGAAATTCTCATTGACAAAGGAAATCAGCACGAATCGAGTTGCCTCGATGACTACGAGGCCATGGGTAAGACCATCTACGAGGTCCCGGGGCGAAACGCCAATGAGTCGTTCGCCCAGTGGGTAGATCGAGTGAGTGGATCACTCTCGACCGGATTTGACGTGATCTATCAGATGCCTTTCATTCACGAGGGCATGAGAGGCATCGCCGACTTTCTTGTGCGCGTTGACGAGGAACCGGGATACGCCCACTACGAGCCGGTCGACGCCAAGTTGACGCGCACGAAAGCCAAACCGGGTCACGTGATGCAGCTGTGCTTCTACGCCGAAGCGATCGCCGCCTTGACGGGATCGCCGCCACGGCGCATGCATATCTGGCTTGGTTCCGGGAGCACGGAGTCACTGACGGTGGAGGAGTTCTTGCCGTACTGGCGCCGGTTGCGCCGTCAGCTGAGCGCGATCCTCGACAGCGAAGCATCAACGATCACCACGCGGCCGCGACTTTGTGAGAGCTGCGAGTACTGCGAGTTCCAAGAGCACTGCGAATCCCAGTGGCGCGCCGACGACGCGCTGGCCTTCGTGGCCAATAGTCGCGAGAGCGAGCGAAACGTTCTCGAAGCGGCCGGGGTGGTCACCCTCGCGCAGTTGGCATCGCGCACCGAGGCCGTTGCGGACCTACGCGAGGAGAAGCGCCAGCGTCTGACGCGTCAGGCCGCCCTGCAAGTGACGTCGCGCAGCGAATCAGGCCCGCCAGCCTACGAATTCATCGAGATCTCGGAAGACCCGGTCTACGGCCACGGATTTGAGTTGCTGCCCGCTCCCGATCGTGGCGACGTCTTTTTCGACTTCGAGGGTGACCCCTTCTGGACTCCGCAACACGACCTGATGTTCCTCGCGGGATTGCTGTACCAAGATGACACCGGCTCGTGGGTCTACGACGAACGTTGGGCGCACACTCTTGCTGATCAACAGTCGATGATCAAGAACCTCGTCGAGTTCTTCGCCGATCGTCGTGAGGTGTTTCCTTACATGCACGTCTACCACTACAACCACACGGAAAAGTCGGCCATCGAGCGCCTCATGCGTGACGCCGAAGACGAGAATCTCTTCGCGAGTCTGGTGGACTCGGGGCTGTTCGTGGACCTCTTTACGGTCGCGAAAAATGCCATCCGAGTGGGCACCGAGTCCTACGGCTTGAAGCATCTCGAGCATTTGGTCGAGTATCAGCGCGGTGCCGGCATCGAACAGGGTGCTGGCGCAGTCGTGGAATACGAAGAGTGGATGCGCACCGGTGAGGACGAGCGGTTGCGCAGTATCGCGCGCTACAACTGCGACGACGTCGAATCGACGCGGGCGCTACGCGACTGGCTGGTGGCCCAGCGGGCCGAAGGTCTGGCTTGGCGCGAGCCGTTCATCATTGAAGAAGAATACGAACTCGATACCGACGAACTCGTCGAGGGCCTGCACCTCTTTCCCGAGGGCAGCGGCGAGTATTTGTTGGGCGACCTTTTGAACTACTGGCGTCGCGAGCGGTCTGCTGACGTCACGCCGAAGTACGTGGCGTTGAACGGTGACTACACCGCGCTCTATGAGAACATCGATTACCTCACCAACTTGCAGTTCCTTCGCATGGAGGAGCCGACCGGCCGTGAACGGACCAAGAGAATGGTGTTGAGTTGGCCTGAACAGGTCGTGGATCGATCGCTCGAAAAGGGAAGTGACGTGCTCTTCGCCGGCGTGGGTGCGCCCTACGGAAAGGCCTCGGTCACCGCCATTGACTTCGATCGCCGTGAAGTCTCACTTCGCTGGGGCGCGGTGCAAGAAGAGCAAGGGGGAGTGCCCGCCGTCCTCACCCGGGATCGTTACTTTCGTCCCGGGACGAAAGCGTCGGTGTTGAAGGACCTGGCTCGGCAAGTTCTCGTACCCCACGAGCATGGCGCGCCCGGTCGTCTCGCGACGGCGCTCCTCGCCAGCGAACCTCCGCGCTTTCGCCAAGGTCACGGACCCGTCGACGGGATCTTTCGCGATGATCTGCCGTCGATCTATCAGTGGGTCGACGACCTCGACGAGAGCTTCGTCGCTTTTCAAGGACCGCCGGGAACCGGCAAGACCTTCAGTGGCTCGCACGTGATTCACCATCTCATTACCTCGGGGAAGCGTGTGGGCGTCGTCGCGATGAGTCATCCCGCCATCGACAACTTGATGATGGCGACCTACGAGGTCTTCAAAGACGCGGGGGACCTCGACTCGCTGCGCGCGCTTCGCTGGCAGAGCACCGCCGACGGTACGCCTCTGGAGTTCGCGACGTATTCGCAGAAGAAGGACGATCTCACTTCGGGTGAGTTCAATCTCGTGGGCGGTACGGCGTGGTTGTTTTCCAGACCCGAGATGCGGCAGTTCCCGGTGGACGTGTTGATCGTCGACGAAGCCGGCCAGCTCGCGCTCGCAGACGCCGTCGCCTCAACCAATGGTGCACGCAACATGCTTCTTCTCGGCGACCCTCTGCAACTGAGTCAGGTCGCCAAAGCGGAGCATCCCGGCGATTCCGGCGCAAGTGTCTTGCAACACGTGCTGGGTGAACATCTGACCATTCCTGACACGCGAGGGGTGTTCTTGGCCGAGACGTGGCGCATGCACCCGAACGTGTGTCACTTCATCTCCACGCAGATCTACGAGAGCCGTCTCACGAGTAACGAGTCGTGCGTCCAACAGGACACGGAGTTTGGCACCGGACTTCGCTGGCTGGAAGCTCGTCACTCTCGTCGCTCGACCGAATCTCCCGAAGAGGCCGACCTCGTCGCCGAACAGATCTCTCAGTTGATGGGAACGAAATGGGTCAATCAAAAAGGCGAAACACGAATTCTTGAAGGCTGCGACGTGATGGTGGTCGCGCCGTATAACGACCAGGTTCGACTGTTGCGATCACGCTTTCAGAAAATTCCAGCGTTGAGTGGTGTGCAAGTGGGAACGGTCGATAAGTTCCAAGGTCGTGAAGCGCCGGTCGTCTTTTTCACGATGACCACGTCCTCTGCGGAGGACATGCCCCGTGGTCCCGAGTTTCTTTTTTCGCGTAATCGCTTGAACGTGGCGGTGTCGCGGGCTCGCTGTTTGGCGTATCTCGTGTGCACCGAAGAACTGCTCAATTCGCGCGCCGTCGACATTGACGACATGCGCCTCATCTCGACTCTCAGCGCCTTCGTCGAGTACGCGGAGCACGAGGGTTCGTGACCGTGCGCAAGCGCTGGTGGGGCAGAGAAACCTCGTTCAAAACGGTGATCATGAGGTGTCCGAACTGCTAACATGGAACTCCTGCCCCACGCGACAGTGGCCAACGACTTGCGTCGGAAAGCCAGTCGCTGGTAGGGTAGGCATCCCTGCTGCCGGGACAACCGGTGGCGGAATCAAGGGAGAAATCCCGAGATGGTGTACTTCACACCTCCGACTTCGGTCGTGTGTGTCGTCGCTCCTTGAAAACGGAAGAACGAGAGCCAAAAGCCAGTACGGGCGACGATGGCCTGATCTAACAGGACGCGTCGTTCGTCAAAAGAAGTATTGCAGTAGGCAGAGGTCGCACCCCGTGTGATCTCTGTTGTCAGGCGAGTATTAGAGTCACTCGTCTGGCTCTCTGATTTCTAAGGGAACTTCGGTTCTTGAAGTAATCTTGATGGAGAGTTTGATTC
>PLON01000054.1 GCA_003142095.1 Acidimicrobiaceae bacterium
AACGGAGGGTGTGAATAGTTACGTCGGAACTTGGTATATGAATCGCCGGAACAGTCCCCCACTCTGAGAAATAGCTGGTTACTGGTGAAGGTATGTCACCAATGTTCCCCACGGTGGCGTAGGGCATGGGCCGGTCGGAGTCAGTGACGTAGAGAACCATGGGTATGAGCGCGTTGGTCGGCGACATCATGCTTGAGGTGACACCCAACTTGATGACCTTGCTCCCCCTAAGGGTGGTAACCCCTTCGTACGTCGCCGCCGAACCAAAAGCACGCGGTCCAATGACGAACTGCGTTGCGACTGTTTGGGGACCGGAGGGGGCCAGCTTCTGGTAGCGCTGGTCAGAAGAGTCGAGATAGAACCATCGCCCGACCTCGGACCCCGTCGGTGCGCTCACGTTGAGAAATAAGAGAAGGGCGTGGACGGTAGTAGCCCGAAAGAACAGCCGGTGTACGTCCGTAGGTTGGACAATGAATACCGTGCCCGTTTCCTGTTCAGTGTCGATATCCTTTTGTGCTTTCGTGGTGACGAAATACGTGATTGACGACGGCGACCCGCTAGCCGTGAAGGCGCTGTACGTCTCGTAACTCGGGTACTTTCTAGCATCTGTTAAAGCTGCCGCCAGCAGAGCGTGCCCGCTTGACGTGGCGCTTCCGGCGGCTAGGGGCCCGAGCAGCGGTGTGAGTACGAGGGCGCCGAGCGCGACGAATCTGAGCGAGACCTTCATCGAGATTCTCCTCGAATGTGAGTAGTTCAATGTACTCAATCCTGTTCGACAGTACCGGTTCTGCGGGTTCGCTTCCGCGACCCGACGCAGCAGGAATGCAACCATGCACTAGCGCCTCATTTAATGACGTGGTTCCTGTCGCCATGATTGAGAGTTGGACCCTTCCGAGGATTACGGGTGTGTGAGACTGAAACCATCAACAGAGCCAGCGCCCGCTGCCATGTGGCGTGATAGCGACGGATTGGAGGGTTTGATGCCTCAGTATGCAGTAGTCACGCACGGTGACCGGCCCGATCTGCGCGACCAACTAACCCAACCTTTGGATGCAACACATGCAAAGGAATTGAAGAAACTGCTGGTGTCGGAGAGCCGACTCCCACAGTCCGACTGGCGAGTTCGGGTATGGAAGGACCATGTGGATGGTCCCAGAGAACTTGGTAACGCAGGCATGTAACTATCCTGCTACTGGTGGCCGGGCGGCCCCGCGATGCCCTCGAGCCTCACTGCAGTTCTCGGCCCTCAGTCGAGCGCGATTGACGCCAACGCCGTGATGTGGTCGTTCTTTGTGGCGCATCCGCTCTCGAGTTAGAGGAAACCGAGTCGTGAGAGCGGCCAGATGCGCACGAGGGCCTTACCGATGACGGCCGAGCGTGGGATAAGTCCCCAGTAGCGACTGTCGCAGGAATCAGGTTCGTTGTCGCCCATCATGAAGTAATGGTTCTTCGTGACGTAGGTCGGCTTGAGGGGTTTCGTACCGATCTGGGCGACGTGGGTCCACGGCTGTTTGAGAGGCTCCCCGTTCACGTAGATGGTGTTGCCCTTTGAGACCAAAGTGTCACCGGGAACTCCGATCACGCGCTTGACGAGATCGGCGACGCTATCGCTACAGCCCTTCGGGGGCGGCAGGGCCACGGCCTTGGGAGCTTTGAAGACCAAGATGTCGCCGACGTGGATGGTGCCGAATTCGACGCTGAGTTTATTGACGATGATGCGGTCGCCGATTTGCAACGTCGGCTCCATCGATCCTGAAGGGATAAAAAATGTTTGAAAAACGTAGGTGCGTATTAACAGCGAGACGAGGACTGCCACCACGATGACGATGAGCCACTCAATGAGGGAGCGCTGGCGGGACCGTCTCTTCGAAACGGGTGGAGGCGGGATCTCGTCAACTTCGAGAGTGGGAGGAGGAAGAGACACCCGTTAAATAGTACTTGGAGCGATGAACGTAACGACTGTCGGAATGTTTGAAGAAAGTCGAGGCCCATGATGGCTGCGACTATCGATCTGACGAATACAAAGCAATGAGAATTGGACTCGATGGTTTTCGATTCGCCGTGCGTGATTCACTGGAAGTCTCGCCTAAGTAATCGGGGCAGGGTGCGTGTAACCCGCACCCGCAAACTGCATCGGCAAACAATGTGCATCGGAATCCTGGCAATCACGGGACGTTGAGACGTCAGATTGTTGGTGTCGGAGAGCCGACGTCAACGATCTCCGACTGGCGTCTTTGTCCTTGGCGTAGGAGTGAATATTAAAGTGCGACCGGTAGGTTGCGTAGGCTCGCGCAGATGACGATCAGTCCTCCACCTTTGCCGCCTCGGGACATCCAGCCAGGAGTCTCTGCCTGGCGAGCGCTAGCTCCCCGGCTCTTCGTTCCCATCGTCGTCGGAATTGCCTTGGTGCTCGCTCTGAACCACCGCTCAAGCGGGATCATTGGAGCGGTAATCGCATTGGCCGTCTTTGCACTCATCATCGGAATCGAGGTTCCACTGATTCTAAGGAGCCAACGCCGACGTCAAGAGGAGAGATTGCGGAGCCTTCCGAACGGTGCTTTTTACACCTGTCGCGGATCTACCGTTCTGCCTGGGCATCGTGCGTTAGTCACGGGAAACATGATCCTGGACCAACAGGGCATCACTTTCACGCCATTGCGAGAGAAGAGTGCTCCTTTGGTGATCCATTGGTCTGACGTCGCGCGAATCCAGCTCGGACGCGCGCGATCGCAGCCTTTGGCCGGGTCACTTGTGCTGAACAACTCCGATGGGACTAAACACGCCTTCATCGTCAGGGCGTGGAGTGGTCTTGCTGAGGTTCTGGCCCCGTAAACAGATGATGCGTGGCGATCGATTTATACCGGTCGCGGTCAACCCGGTCAAGGCCTAACCGGTGTCCCAAGCCGGGACTTTCGTCCCTAGCGCTCGCGGAACTGGCGACATAGAAAAGAGGTGATGAGTGGCGGATCGGAGGCATCATGTTCGCAAAAGTCGGTGATCGAATCGTGGTTCGGGGGCATCGGATGGGGCAGGCTGATCGTCGCTGCGTCATTCTCAAGATTGACCATGAAGATGGGGAACCGCCCTACGTCGTCCAGTGGGACGACAGCGAGCGGCAAGACCTCTACTTCCCTGGATCTGACGCCACCGTAATTAGCAGCGACAGTAAGTAATCGAGAGTTGGTTCTCGAGATTGGTCTTGACCGGTGGCGGTGGCTCGACGTAACTGAGATGCCACCTTGCGTCGGCGGCTTGAACTAGGCATGGCTTGATAGGTATCGGAGGCGGCCCCAGAGTTATGGGGAGGCCGTCCCTCTCGAATCGTGCGACGGTGCGTGCACGTAGCCCGTATCCGGAACTGTCGAGAATACGAAAGGAGGAGTCATGGACAAGGACGAACAAGAACTGGAAGATGAGATCTTCGAGGAGATCAGCGAGGAAGAGGATGATGAGACCTCCTTGGATGCGGTGCTGATCGACGAGGACGAGTTCGTCCAGGAGTCGGTCGGCGCCGAGGACCTAGCGACGGGGTTCAACGCCACGATTCCGACGAGGGAGATCGACGTGGATGAAGACATCCAGGGAGACGAGGTGGCAGAAGTTGGCCGCGAGGAGTTGCTGAGTGAGTTCGAGGTCGCCGGCGACGCCAACGACATAGTGCACGGCGACGAGATCGAACTCGATCTGACGGACGCACTGACGACCGGCCGGACCGCCACCGAGGCTCCCGAGGGCGACTAGGAATTCAGGTCCGCACTGTCCGATGCTGGACGGACGAGTGAAGCCTGTCGGGGATGCACGGGCCCTGTCGGTATTGAATTGGTCGCGGACCGCGGAAGCGTGCCCACTGACTGGCGTCGAAGATTCGACGTAACAACACTGATTACTGACGGACCGCCATGGTCCATTAAAAGTAAATTGGGAACCAGTTGTATCCGCCATCAAATGTCATGATCATCTGATTCGGACCCTTCGCAGTCTCTACGATGGCGACTCCTTCAGTCGGACTGTCGAAGCGCATGAAAGTCACGTCGCCCGAGTACACCATCGTCCAACTTCGTCCACCATTGAAACTCGCAACTAGTTCCTGGCGAGGAAAATAGTTTCGGGCGAGCAGAATTGTCTTTGGCTTCGGTGAGGCGAGAAGCGATCCAAAATATTCACTGTCTGCGCCTAACTCGGGGCCCGCGGTGAAGGTCTTGCCGCCGTTATCAGAGAAGTACAGCCACGAGGAACCGAGAGTCGCTCCGCGTGGAGCGTCAGGTGACAACGGCGATGCGAAACCGCCCATTATGCACTCCGCAACGAGATGGCTCAGAGTGGAGACGGCCGGTACGGCGAGGCTCCCTCCGACGGACTCGCACGGAGGCGTCCAAGAGATCCATTTGCCGGAACTGTTCAATTGAGCACTACCAGTAGTGCCACGATCATTGCCTTCCACCAGCCAACCGTGCGAACCCGAAAGCACGATCGCTCCCGATAGCGGACCTCCCCCCGCCGGCGTGAAGAGGTCCTTCGTGTCAGAGACACGCCAATTGTCATCACCAACGGGCGAACTTTCCACGGTGACCCCAAAGGATCTATTGAACGCCATCAAGTAGACAGTGCCCGACGATGCTTCGACGTCCAATATCGGACCTTGCGAATAAATCCATGATTGTCGCTGGCGCTTCCATTCGAGGCCCCCGTCGTGCGTCGACCAGAAGACCGGTCTGTACGTTACGGACTTGTGTCCGTTCACCTTGGCCGGATATGGAAGAGAGCCGTATATCCATCCATCCTTCGCGTTGGCAAAGCGCACATCTAGGTAATCCGCGTCGTAACCATTCCGTGTGCCTTTGAGGTTCGTCGAAGACCCTGAAACTTTCCGATCGGCTAGTTGGATGAGAGACGATGGGAGCCGAGCTTTGGACCACGATCGACCAGCATTTGTGCTCCGGAGAATGGACAAACACATCGAACTTCTGCGGCAGGGCGTCGTACCGAGTACCCAACCGCTCTCCAATGAGTAGAAATCCACCGAGATGGGGCTGAATGATGCGTCGTCAATGCTTACTCCGGAAGGGTGCGCGGTCGAAACCGGAGTGTTAGACACACTCGCTCGCCCAGCGAAGAAAACCCCAGTACCCGCGGCTACGATCGCCAAACTGACAAAGAGTCTGCGAGTGCGCACGGCGTTAATGTAGTCCGGCGGTCGGTTGCGAATTGATCAAGCTGCTGTCACTGTGTACTCGTACGGCACGATTCGTACAATCCGTAGTTCAATGTCATTTTGTCCATTAGAACTTTCTCAGAGTCCCTTTGCACTTCGCCCCGGTGGACACTTTCCTTTGATACTTATTGACCATCGCGTGATGCCCGCGGGTACGCCTAAGACGGGAGTGTTCGATCTGTTCGCATTCACAGAAATGTTGATAATGGTGCATGCGGGATTTGGGGATCGATAATTTGCTGCAACGCCGAGCATGAACTTGTGGTCATCGACACTCCACTTCTTCCACTCGGAGACGGGTGCGTTGGTCGGCGGCTGAATGGGAGCAGTTGTTGCGCTTGGCGTCACTACAGACGTACCCACGCCGAGGCTGAGATCCTTTGCGGCCCGATGTGTGACGGGGGTTGAGCAAATCGCCGGTGAATCTGTCTGAGCCAGCGAGCACAGGGCTGCAACGAAGTAATTTGCGGACCCGTCGATTGCGAGAGCCACTGGGCTTTTCGGATCGTTCAGATCACTGCCGATCTCACTAAGCGACAGACCTTCGAGAACGGCTGGCGACGAACTCGCTCCCAGCGTCACGTAGTGATTTCCGAAATCCACAAACGGCAACTCTCCCTGGGGATTGAACTTGTCGTAGGTGACGCGTTGCGATACCGTCATCTTCTGGAGAGGCTCATACGCTCCAGAGAGAGAGCGCTTGTCAGAATTCAACTCAACTGGGTCGAAACGAAAGTACTTGCTTGTGTACTTAGCCCCGATGAAACTCCAACTCGCGAGATGCGGATACGTGTCGCTGGAAGAAGACAGGACCTCATGGTTGAGGTTGGTAAAAGTCCCAAACTTCGAGAGAGCCACGAGGAGCGCCCATCGCTGAATGGCGCAGTACGGGCAGTACTCCGCGCCCACGTATGACACCACACTGTTCGTGCTCGCCGTGGAGAGAGAGGGACTGACCCGTGTCGGAATTGCCACCGTTGCGGGCAGTCCCACCGTTTCGAGAGTGGAGTTCGAAACATTGATTGCCGCTTGATAGTACGAGGCCAGGTGAGTCTTGACGCCTCCAGTTGGAGCGGTGGATGTCTCTCCAACACTCACGACAACGATGGCGACTCCGAGCGCGAGAGCTAGTGAGCCCGCGGCGAGCGACCGGCGCCGCACGTGTCGTCGACGATTACGAGATCGAAGATCGTCGACGGTAGGACGTCGCAGAGAAATGTCGTCGATGAGCGCCTGCGAAAGTTGTGACAATTGGGACATGGGTATCTCCTAAGACTCGTTATCGTCGCCGAGCAACCGGCCTAAGCGTTGGTGGGCGTCGTGCAGTGTGCTGGACACAGTTCCTCGACTTATTCCTAAAACTTCGGCGATCTCGCGTTCAGGAAGCTCCGCGACGTGTCGCAACATGATGACCTGCCGCTGGCGAACGGACAACCCGCGAACGAGCTCCCATATCTCACCGGCGGGTGCCGGCAGATCGGGTTTCGGCGTAAGTCTTCGCGTTAGCCGCTCTTCAATTTTCTGCCTTCGCGCGATTCGTCGCGCATGATTGAGAGCCACACGGTAGACCCACCCCGTTGGCGACTCCATCACGATGACGCGGGTCCATCGTTCCAGTGCGCGCGAACACGCCTCGTCCACACTCTCCGCAGCGAGATCAACGCTGCCCGTCGCCAGTAAGAGGGTCGCGACCATCCGATCGTGCTCGCGGTCGTACCATGCTTCGAAGGACTCCACGAACACCAAGTCTCCCTTTTGAATGACTCCTACGAGCGTTCCGCTGACAATGTTCATCACTCATACAAGTCACGAGAGGGGTCAATTGCTGGGTGCGATTTTGGAGATATTCAATCGGAGAGTCGTCTAATCGAGGGGTGGCATCTTTTTTCTTCGGGCGCGTGATAAGTAGTAGCCGTGAGGCGTCCACTCGTAAGCAGATTCCGTCAAGGGGTTGTTTCCGTCGCCCTCTCCGCTCTGCTGCTCGCGAGTTTTAGCTGCTCAAGCGGAGCGGCGAACGACAAGGCGGTAGTAACCGGGTCCTTGAGAAGATTCGGCGGAACTGCCGATACTCCGCTCTCTGGGGTTCCCGTGGCTGGACGCGTCGTTTTCAAACCAACGCGAGGAGTCGCTTCGGGTCTCCGACACCAGTGAAAGAGTTCGAACTCGAAGTCATGTCAATGATTCGTAACACCACCCAATATGCATGGCAACCTAGAGGCAGCGATTTCACCAACACGCGCGTGTGTTGGGATGCCAGCAAACTACGGCTCGGGAGGAGAGCGGCACGCGACGGCCTCCCGGAGTCCGCCAGGCTTGCCGCGGTCATGGAGTCCGCGATCGATGACGGGTAGCGGCGCGCCCGGTAATCGTCGACGGGTTCACACTCGACGCGGGCTCAGCCGCGAAGTCAGGGCGCACCTTGTCGAACTGGGGCGTCAACTGCCGCCGCCGTCGGAGGAGGAGGCAAGGATCATGGTCATCAACCGTGCGGCACGGTTGATGCGACGACTCGCCGTCGATCTCGTGGTCGTGGTGGTCGTGGCCCTCGTCGTTGGAGGAGCGGTGCAGTGGTTCCGACCGCTGCCAGAGCCCACGCTGCAGGCCACTTCGATTCGCGTCCCGGGAACCTCACCCCGATTGCCCTGGCCCTCCACGGGCGAAGCCGCGCTGAGCGTGACGGGTCTCGGCAGCTTGGGACAGGACCGCGACAGCCGACCGGTGCAGATCGGCGTGCTCTCTGGAGTGTTGACGGCCTACGTGATCTTGAAGGACCACCCCCTGTCCACCGACGGTGACACCGGACCCGTCATCAAGGTGACACCCCAGACGCTGGCGGCGTACCAATCCGGCAGTGCGGCGCGCGAACCCGAGGTCCCGGTTTCTTCGCGCGAGTCCTTGACCGAGCTCGACGCGCTCGAAGGCCTCCTCGTCGACTCGGGCGGCGACATGGCCACCCTCCTCGCCGACTGGGACGCGGGGAGCACGGCGGCCTTTGTGAAGAAGATGGACCTCAGCGCCCGCTCCCTCGGTCTTCGGCACACCCGTATCACGGAGCCCAGCGGTGCGAGCGATGACATGATCAGCACCCCGAGCGACCTCATCCGTCTCGCTGAGACCGCCATGCGGATCCCGGTGTTTCAGCAGATCGTGTCGCTCGGTACGGTCAACCTGCCGGAGGCTGGCCTCCAGTACAACCCGAACTTCGTGCTCGGTGAGAACGGCGTCGTCGGTATCGAGGTCGGGTCGGACACGAACGCCAACGGCTGCTACCTATTCGCAGCGCAGAAGACAGTGAGTGGACAGACGGTCACCCTGTACGGTGCGGTGCTCGGCCAGTCCGGCCCGACGGGCCCCGACACGGCAGCAGTCGATGCGGGTGACGCGCTGATGAAGGTTGCGCTCTCGGACCTCACTGCTATCCCGATCCGGGTGGGGCGCGTCGTCGGGCGGCTGTCCTCGCCGTGGGGTGCATCGACGCCCGTCGAGGTGGCCCGGGCCGTGACCGTCCCCGCCTGGCCGGGCCTCAACGTCTCAGTGACTGGCAAGCTCTCCAAGTTCACCATGCCGGTCGCGGCCGGGACCCGTGTGGGGTGGCTGCAGATGCACGAAGGAACCCACCTCATCGAGGTGGCGCTGCGCAGCACGGCACCGCTTCGGGGGCCTTCTGGACTCTGGCGCCTTACGCGGTGACGCGCCGGCGGTGACGTCGGACCATCATGCCGTTCGACGTCGGAAAACGGCCGCGGCAAGGCGACGACAACGACGACGACGACGACGCGAGGATGCCTCCACACCACAAGCTGCCGAATACATCGTGTCAGTGTTCAGTCAGCGAACACACAGCTAAGGAGAACCGCCGAGGAGTCCCTCAATCTAGGCCTCAAATTTTTAGAGCCACATAATACTCATCGGCGAACGAATCATATTGTGGCTCTCGGCCCACTCCGATTCGCGTCGACTACGTCTACCTGGCACGTCATGGCCGCGGCCTCGCTAAGTAGGCTTTGCGCTGTGAATGGCCCGGCGGCTCGCTCACGAACTCAATGAGGAAGTTGCCATGCTTGAAGTGCTCGAAGACATCGAACGATGGCAGCAGAGCGGGCACCTAGTCGCCCTCGCCCGCGTGGTGGAGGTGGCCGGATCCGGACCGCGAGATTCGGGCGCAGCCATGGTGGTGAACGATGAAGGGCAGGTCGCCGGTTCGGTGTCGGGCGGCTGCGTCGAGGGAGCCGTAGTCGGCGCAGCGCTCGAAGTCCTGGCCTCTGGGAGACCCCAACTTTGCACGTTCAGCTACAGGGACGATGAGGCATTCTCCGTCGGTCTTACCTGCGGCGGCACCGTGCGAATCTTCATCGAGCCGGTGAACTGATGGGACGTTCCGGTCGATGATTGGCGCCCTGGCCGTCGTTCGCGACTGCATCCGAAGTGGTGAGCCGGCCGTGCTCGCCACGGTGGTGCAACTCTCGACCACGCAGGTGGCCTCGGTGCAGGCGGGTGCCGAGGTGCCACCGGCCCTTGGCGCAAAGATTGTCGTGCGACCCGGTGTCGCTGCGCTCGGCTCCCTCGGCGAACCGACTCTGGACGAGGTCGTCGTCCGTGACGCCCTCGCCGCTCTCGAAGCCGGGAAGAACCAGGTTCGCGACTACTCCTCTGACGGCGACCCGCTGAGCAGTGTCACCGTGTTCTACGACGTATTCACAACGCCACCACGAATGGTGGTGATCGGGGCCACCGATTTCACCGCGGCGCTCGTGCGGGTGGCCAAGACTCTGGGATACCGGGTGAGTGTCTGTGACGCGCGTGCGGTATTCGCGACTTCGCAGCGATTCCCTGAGGCCGACGAAGTGGTCGTGGACTGGCCGGACCGCTACCTGGCGACGATGGCTGATAATCTGGGGGCCCAAGACGCCATTTGCGTGCTGAGCCACGATCACAAGTTCGACGTGCTGGCGCTCGTCGCTGCCCTGACCACGCGCGCGGGCTACGTCGGAGCGATGGGTTCGCGCCGTACCCACTCCGAGCGACTCGACCTGCTGCGCCGCGAAGGCGTGGACGAGCAGGAACTGGCCCGCATCATGGGACCGATCGGCATCGACATCGGCGCTCGCTCGCCCGAGGAGACCGCCGTCGCGATTGTGGCCGAGATCATCGCGCTGCGCACTCGCAGTGTCGTCCCGTCGCTGCGCGACCGAACGGGTCCAATCCATCAGGTGCGCTCGTAAGCGCGGGGATCCTGCTCTGTGGCGGAGCGTCCACCCGCTTCAACGCGGGCGGTCCCAAACTGCTCGCTCTCTTCCGAGGCCGACCGCTGGTTGCCTGGGCGCTCGAGCATATCGGTGCAGCAGGGTTCGACGAAGTCATCGTGGTCGTGGGTGCGATCGACCTCGCCGAAGTCCTCACGGACCAGACCGTCGTCGACAACCGCGACTGGCAGTCGGGGCTCTCCTCGTCACTTCGCGCTGGCGTCAACGAAGCGCAACGGCGGGGCTACGACTCGGTGGTCGTCGGACTCGGTGACCAGCCGCTCGTCCCCTCCTCGGCCTGGAGTGCCGTTCAAGCGACGCAGAGCCCCATCGCCGTGGCGAATTTCGGTGGCCGCCGCACCCCGCCGGTCCGGCTCAGCAGCGAGGTCTGGCCGCTGCTGCCCACCATGGGAGACATCGGCGCTCGCGAACTGATGCGGGCCCGCCCGGACCTCGTGCGCGACGTCGCTTGCGACGGCGACTGCCTGGACATCGACACCGTCGAGGACATGGCACCGCGGACGTGAACGCCGCGTCCGCCGAACCGGACACCTCCGATTGGTCAGTGTTGATCGCCGACAGGTGGGCACGCCGCATCCCCTCCCCTCTCTCGGTCCGTGCACACAGAGCTGAGCCTGGCGATGGCACCGGGTGTGAGGATCCCTCGTCGGCCGCTACGGCCGTGTCGAGATCTTGCGCCGAAAACGCACCAAACCTTCGGCGTTCAATGGCAAGGACCGCAACCGGCGCCGCGTGAGGTCGAAGATGGCGTTGGCGATCGCCGGGGCCACGCAGATCATGGGGGTCTCACCAGCTCCCGCCGAAGGTAGATCGGGACGGTCGAGCAGCACAACGTCGATGGGTGGAACGTCGGTGATCCGCGGAACGCGGTAGT
Organism: Acidimicrobiaceae bacterium; assembly: GCA_003142095.1. Classification (GTDB taxonomy): domain Bacteria; phylum Actinomycetota; class Acidimicrobiia; order Acidimicrobiales; family RAAP-2; genus RAAP-2. Next base: position 11,351 of record PLON01000054.1, read on the forward strand.
GGGAGAACGATCCGTTCGTGATGACACCATGGTCGAAGCGAATGGCCTCGAACAGAGCACCGCCCAAGGCCATGATCGTGGCCCCCTCGATCTGATTGATCACCGTCTGGGGGTTCACTATGGCTCCGCATTCGTACGCGGTGACGAGGCGTACGACCTCCAGTTCACCTTCAACCTCCGCGACCTGGGCGACGGTCGCCGCCCGCCCACCCTTCTCGATCGCTAGGGCGATACCCTGGCCGGCGCCGGATCCGGCGCGCCAGCGGAAGCGCTGCGCCGCCGCGGTCAGTACCGCGGCGAGCCGCTCGTCGTCGAGGTTGCCCAGGCGGAACTCGATCGGGTCCATGTCGAGCTCGTACGCCAATTCATCGATCTGCGATTCGCGCGCGAAGTTGTTGGCCGTCGCCGCCAATGCCCGGTACGAGGCTTGGAGCAGCGGACTCGCGGCAGGTCGAAACTCAATTCGCTGGTTCGCGACCGCATACGGCATCGTGATCGCGGCCGCGCCCGAGTTGATGTTGGTGAACGTCCAAGCGGTGAGTCCTCCCTCCGCCGTCGCCGCTCCGGCGACGTCGATCACCGCGGCCGGTCGAAGCGTGCCGGCTGTGAACTCCTCGTGTCGCGACCACGAGACCTTGACGGGTGCGCCAACCTCTCGGGCCATGAGGGCGGCCTCCAGGGCGACGCCGCCACCGTGCTTGCCGCCAAACCCTCCACCAGTCGGCGGCACTATGACCCGCACTCGCTCCTCGGCCAGGTCGAGTTCAGCGGCGACCTGCGCGCGCGTACCGAAGGGAGTCTGGGTCCCGACCCAAACGGTGAGGCGTCCGTCGTCGTCCCAGACGGCGAGAGCGCCCCGGGTCTCGAGCGCCGCGGGCGCGATGTAGGCCGTCGTGTAGGTTGCCTGACCCCTCACCTTCGCCGCCGCCAGCGTCGCATCAGGGTCGCCGCGTTCGTCGTGCACCGCGTGACCCCAGCCACCAGTCTCGGCCACCGGATGCGTGCGCAGAAAATTCTCAATGTCGCCATCCGACGGTGCATCGGGCACGTCCCAGTGAGCGCGCACGCTCGCCAGCGCCATACGCGCACTCACCGGGTCACCGGCCACGACGCCGGTCACCTTGCGAGTGCGAACCAATTCGACGCCGGCAAAGTCGTCCAGACCCGTGGCGTCGAGGTCGCGAAGGGTCGCACCCACCACCGGCGCGCGCAGCACCGCACCGTAACGCAGTCCCGGCATGACAAGGTCCGAGATGAAGCGGCGCGATCCGGTAACCGCGCTAACCATTCCCTCGGGCACGTGGGCTCTTCCCGCAGCGCGCCACTCGCTCGGGGCAGTGATCTCAGGTTCGCCGGTGACGACCACAAGCCGGCGTTGGCCGACGTCGACCGGCAGAAAAGTGCGTGCGTGAGCCGCCGCCTTCGCCAGGGCACCTCCGGCGTCGGGCATCGAGCGACTACCGAAAGTGCCCATGTCGTACGGGCAGAGGTCGGTGTCGCCCATGGCCAAGCGCACGTTCGCCAGCGGAACCCGAAGCCCCTCGGCAACCAGGAGCCTCAGCGCGGTGCAGTTGTCCTGGCCGACGTCAACCTTGCCGGTGAACGCGGTCACCGCGCCGTCGCTGGCGACGTGCAACCAGGCACCGCCGCCGGTGGTCCAGGTTCCCGGGACGAGTGGCGGTGCAAGCAACACCACCATGAGACCGTCACCCAGAACCACGAACCACTCACAATCCTGGGGATCGGTCATGTCCCACGGCCGAGCGGGACGCCAGTGGGGCGTCGCTGGCTGGGGGATCTCCCAGCGGTCCATCGCTCGAGCGTCGAGCATCTGCATCTCCGGACCAGCCTTCGTCAGTTCGACGGCCCTGTGCACCGCCCGGCGTACCTGCGGGTAGCTGCCGCAACGACAGATGTTGCCCTCTAGGGCCTCATCGATCACCCCGTCGTCCGGGTTGGCGACATGTTCCAAGAGGGCAACCACCGACATGATCATCCCCGGCGTGCAGTAGCCGCACTGGGCCGCGCCGATTTCGGCGAAGGCCTGTTGGACGCGGTGCAGGCGCCCGGCGCTCGCGAGTGCCTCGATGGTTGTGACGCTCCGACCAGCCGCCTCGGCGACCTTCTGTTGGCAGGCCTTCACCGGCTCGCCGTCGACGAGGACCGTGCACGATCCGCACGCGCCCTCACCACAACCTGGCTTCGTGCCCGTCAGGTCCAGCTCGGCACGTAGCGCCGAGATCAATGCTATGGACGCTGGCAGCGACTGTTCAACTCCGTTGACGCTCAGCGTCACGTGCGGCACTTCGAACTCTGGACCCGTCCCAATCGAACCGTCGCCTGCGTCCATAGCGCGATGCTAGCCCTTCATACTGAGATGCCTAAGGGTCTTTGGGCGCATCATGGCGATGCGCGTATCAGATAAACCAGACCATCTCAGTACGACGCAATTAGTTGGAATTTCCAGACAGATGCAACCAGAACTGCGTATCACAACGAGCAGGAACCCACTCTTAATCAACAGGTTCCGAGTTCAAGTCCCGGCCGGCGCACCAAAGTAGTCAAACTCTACGGACTCATGCATCCCAACGGTCGCATGACGTATTGATTGTGGTGGAGATTTCAGTGGTCAGTTTCTCGAGTCACGATACATAGCGATCACCGTGCCGGGCCTCATCGTGGGCCTCATATCTGCAACACCACGAGACCTAGGCACGCCACCTTCTAACCCTCCATACCGACAGACCAAGAGATGTTGCTGCGAGAAGTAAATAGATGCCGGCTTCTTCCCACTGGTGCAGCGCATGTGGTCCCCCAATGCTGTCTGAAATTGCGGTCACGATGACCAGCAGTCCGATAAGCGTTCCGGCAACCGACATCGAAAAACTGCGAAAGAGTGCGCCCATGCTCGTGCCAAAGCTCAACGAGAAGATTGCCATTGCGACGAGGACAACTCCAGTGTTTTCCGTCGAAATGAACAAACCGCTGCCCGTCACAACTATTCCGAAGACGTCGGCCGCCCACCAGTGAGCGAAGACCGCCAGTATCGACATCATGACCACCGTCGCAACGGCCAACGTCGACCACGAAACCAGCAGCCACCTTGTTCGAGTGACTCCTTGGGCCCACGCGAGACGGTTGGTCTTGGCTTCAAACTCGGACGCAACGAGTGGTGCCCCAAAGACAAGCCCTATGAGAATCGGCACCAAGGCGATTCCCAACACGGCCACGCCGTCTCGACCCTCTGCGCGAGAGGCGGCCGAGCGACAGGCGCGATCCTGGAAGGCTACGACTTCGTGATGGTTGCAACTCGTCAAGACGCCTCGAAACCCATGCTCCGTGACGATCATGAGAACGATCAGTGCTAGCGCGTACAGCGCGAACAAGACAATCCGAACCCGGTAGCGGCGCCACGTAATCCACATCACGAGAGATCTCCTTGGCTTCCATCGGTCCGAGTTTCTAACCACATGACTTGTTCGTGGTTGGAATCGGGAAGATATGCAGCAACGCTCTCGTCGAGATCGGTCATCAACGAGTCAGTCCGCGGGTTTCTAGGCACGCCGTCTCCTGACCACCCACACCGAGAGTCCAAGAAGTGCGGCGACCAAAACGAGGTAGACACCAGCTTCTCTCCATTGAAGAATCCAGTAGTGACTCGCGGGTTGATAGAAGTCGACGGCCTGCACGCCGTGACTCTTCAGACAATTCAAGTAGACGAGGCTTTCGTTTCCGCCACCCGATTGCATGTTCGGACTGGAATTCGCGATGTTCGCACAGTGTTGAACAATCGCGGTTACCGACGACGTGTGAGAGCCCACATGAACAACGGGATTTCGGCGAACACCCGCGCTTACCAACCACCCCAACGAACTTGGCAACTTTGCCGCCGACAGGGGCACCGCAACCTGGGGCGCGAGCGACGGCACGATCCATCCCATCATCCCTCCCAAAACCAGCCAGAGCCCGACTAACGTTGCCGCGACAGACCACGAAACTCGACCCCAGAGCGCGCCGGCACAAGCGCCGAAACTCAGTGCAAAGACTGCAGCAGCGATCGGCGCAACTCCGGAAATGCTGAATTGATTTGATTGAATCAAACTGGTTCCGACGAAGTCGGACGCGTGAACGTGCGTCAGCCACCACTGAATGATCGGGGCCAGAAGTGACATCGCGATTACCACCGATATGACTAACGTCAACCACGACATGAGAAGCCACCTGGTGCGAGTAACTCCCTGGGCCCACGCGAGGCGATTCGTCTTGGCTTCCAGTTCGCTCGCGATGAGTGGCGTGCCCAGAATGAGCCCAATGAGGAATGGCAAAATCTGCAGTCCATCGACAACGTAGGAAGCGCGACTCTTCGCCCCAGAGATAACACCGCTGCAAGCACTCAGTTGAGTACCTGTTGGACGAAACCCGCAACTGCTCAGAGCACTTTGATACGCGTGTTCGGTGATGATCATGAAAACGATCAAGGCGAACACGTACAGCGCCATCAAGATGATCCGGACTCGGTAACGACGCCACGTAATCCACATCATGAGAGATCTCGATCGATTGTTTCGATTGGCACCTCTGATGTGGCAGCTTGCCGGGCGGTGGGCTTAGCCAGATAAGCAAGGACGATCTCTTCAAGATCTGGCGAGAGCACCTGCCAATCACTTCCCAGCGTCCCCGGGTCACCCTCGACCAAGAGGGTCGCCTGGCGTCCCGCTACCTTCGAGGAGATGACGTTCACCGAATTGAACGCCATCGAACCTTCGGGGCCCACGAGCACGTGATGGTTGGCGAGCAGTGAGCCAATGGATGCCGAAACCTGAACCTGCGATTTCGAGAGAATGATGAGGTGATCGCAGATAGGTTCCAGTTCGCTCACTATTTGCGACGAGAGTAGGACCGTGGTCCCGCGCGTCGCCACCGAGTCCAGCAGCATTTGAGTGACGCCGCGTCGCGCCAAGGGGTCCAGACTGGCCATTGGCTCGTCCAACAGCATCAAGTCGGGGCGCTTCCCCATGCACACCGCCAAGGCCACCTGGGCTTGCTGGCCAGTCGAGAGCAGACTGACTTTCCAGTCAAGAGGAATTTCCAAATCCACGAGCCACTGAGTTGCGCTCTCCTGATCCCAGGAAGCATTCAGTTTCTGTCCAAACTTCAGCATCTCCTCGACACGAAACTGCTTGTAGAGAGGGCGGTCTTGATCGAGGTAACTGACTCTGGCGAGAAATGAGGCTGAGTTCTGGTCAGCCTTTTCCCCAAACACACTTACGGAACCCGCCGATGGTCGTGATACACCCGCGGCGAGTCGCAGCAGCGTTGACTTACCGGCTCCGTTGGGGCCGACCAAGCCGGTAATCGAACCCTCGGGCACCCGCAGGGTGCAGTTGCGCAGTCCCCAATTGATCATGTAGCGCCGTCCCAGATCCACTGTTTCGAGTGCGGCCGTCATAGCTATTCCTCTTCCTTCATTGAGTGCATTGCTTCTGCGATGAGCGCTTCGATCGCCTCACTGCCGAGCCCCGCCTTCTGGGCCCTTCGTATCCACAGTTCGAGTTGGCTGAGCAGTTTGGACTGCTGGTTGGATACCTCAGAGAGAGACTGTCGAACGAACGTGCCGCTACCGGTCCGACCCTCGGTCAAGCCCTGCAGTTCCAGCTCGAGGTAGGCCCGGTGCACGGTGTTGGGATTGATGGTGATCTGCTTGACGACCTCGCGGACGGTGGGCAGCTGATCACCGGGCTGCAAGATCCCCAAATGGATGGCGTGGCGAACCTGGTCGATTATTTGGCGGTAGGCGGGAACGCCGGTGCGACGGTCGAGGCGAAACTCAATCATTGGTCCAGGCGTCACATTCGAAATGTACTAGTGAATTAGTACAAAGTCAACAGAGCACACACATTCAAGTCACTCGGAGAGTGGGGTTCATATCGACTTAGGTGCCAGGTCGGCTTGCCCCATTGCTGGACACCCCCACAAAATCCACGGTCTGGAGTTCCGGCAGCGGGACGAGTGGTCTTCAAGCCAGAACGAGGAACTGCAAGGGTTCTTAAAGTCGGGAAGTCTGGGCAATTCAAGATCGCTCTTGGGGAAGGCGCATACACATCCTTCGGAGGACCACCTGCACGGCGAAACGCATGTTTAGTAAATGGAGGTAAGCCGTTCAAGATTGTGGGCGGTCAAAGTCTCAAGGTTGTCGTCGCGTACGTAGCCCTTTGGCTGCGGGTGCGCATCACCTACGCTCGGATAATGACCCTCGCCGCCAAGGTCCTCACGGTCTCGGACTCCGTCGCCGCCGGGCAGCGCGGGGACCAGTCCGGACCTCGTCTCGCCGCTCGCCTCCAAGAGGCCGGGTACGACGTGGTCGATACGCGAGTGGTCCCAGACGGGATTGAATCAGTCACCGACGCGCTACGTGAACTGACGCTCGACTTTGCTGGTTTGATTATCACGACCGGCGGGACCGGGTTTTCACCACGTGACGTTACGCCCGAGGCGACGCTGCGGGTTCTCGATCGTGAGGCCCCCGGTCTGAGCGAAGCCATGCGATTGGTCAGCCCCCTGGGCCGTCTATCAAGGGCACGGGCCGGTACCGCCGGTCGTTGCTTGATTCTCAATACGCCCGGGTCACCTGGCGGAGCGCTCGAGAGCCTCGAGGCGGTCGTGGACGTGCTGGCGCATGCGTTGGAGCTGTTACACGGAGGGGATGGACATCACCCACCCGACACTGGCGGCAGCACCGCAATTTCGTCGTAGGGTCCAACCGGCGTGTCAAAACTCACGACCTCGCCGTTCACCCAGATCTGGCTCACCGCCACTATCTCTTCGAACGCCCTTCCGTAACGCACCTTGGCCTCATCAAGAACTGCCGCGACCGTGTCAGCGTCAATCACATCGTGTCGTGTGCCCGCCGCTTCGCGAGCGGGCCCTAGAAAGACAAGACGTGGCATTCGCCGTCAATTCTGCACGTAGTTCGCACCGGTCGTGTCCCACCTACGTGACGTCGCGGCGGTGAGACCCGTCGCCCACGGACCAATGCCATCACACTCACGATGGCCGTTGCGCCGCGCCGGCATCGGAGGGATCGATAGCCAACACCATGGCACGGACGACCTCGCCCGCGTCGAGACCATCGCCGTCGGGAACCATCGCGATGACGTTCGAACCAGCGATCGCACTCAGCAAGTGCGATCCCTGGCGAGCGACGCTCTCCACGTGCATTCGACCATCCTCGTGGAACCTCGCGATCGCGTGCACCAGATGGAGCTTGCCGTCACGCCGCCTACTGAGCGCACGGTCCAACGTCATGTTGACCACGGGCCGCTCGGGCGACGGGCGCCCGGCGAGCAGTCCCAGCGCGGGTCGCACGAAGACTTCGAATCCCACGCGGGTCGAAACCGGATTTCCCGCGAGCCCGAAGATCGGCGTACCGCGCGGTTGGGCGACTCCGAATGCGAACGGCTTGCCGGGCTTGATCGCGACCTGCATCCAACGAGCCCGCCCGCCACAAAGTTCGCCGATCACGGTCTTGACGTGGTCGACGTCGCCGACACTCACGCCCCCGGTCGAAATCACCGCATCGCATTCAATGACGGCTCTTCGAAATCGTTCGGTGATCGCCGTCGCGTCGTCGCGGACGATCCCCAGATCGACCGGGGTGAAACCCGACTCACGCAGTAGCGCCAGCAACATGGGCCGATTCACGTCGTGGATCTTCCCTTCTTGCAGCGGATCCGCTGCGGCAACGAGTTCGTTGCCAGTCGACAACACACCCACTCGAGGCCGCGGGTGCACCAGTACCGACGTGAAACCCTGACTGGCGAGGACACCAAGTTCCGTAGGCCCGAGCACGGTGCCGGGGGTGACGAGGACCTGCCCGATGTTGACGTCCTCGCCGGGATGGCGGATGTGTTCGTCGCGCTGGATGACTCGATTGATCACGACACTCTGTCCATCCGGAGCGACCGTCACCTCTTCGATCTTGCAGACGCCGTCCGCCCCTTCGGGGATGGCGGCGCCCGTCATGATGCGCACGGCGTCTCCGGCGTTCACCCGTAGCGTCGATGCGTCGCCGGCCATAACGGAACCGATCACCCGTAACCGTGCCGGCCTTGACGAGGTATCGGCCGCCCGCAGTGCGTAGCCGTCCATGGCGGAGTTCGAAAATCCCGGAACAGGTTGCGTGGCCGCCAGCCCTTCGACGACCACGAGACCGAGCGCGCCGTCGAGCGACATCGCTGTGGGCGAGTGCGGCATGAGCGCGTCGCTTATGAAGTGCTGGGCCTCTTCCAGAGGGATCACGAGATCATTCCACGACCTTCGACACCGGTAGCCGGCATCGCCATCATCCTTCTCGTACCTTGATGATGTCCCGGGTGTCCGAGCTCCACTCAGAACCGCCCGACCAGACGTCTCGCTTCCACATTGGCACCGACTCCTTCAGTGTGTCGATACAAAACTGCGCCGCCGCGAACGCCTCCTGCCGATGTGGTGAGGAGACCACGACGACGACCGCTGTTTCAGTGAGTGCAACCCTTCCGGTTTTATGGTGCACCGCCACGGCCCCGAGGGCCGGCCAACGGCGACGGGCGACACCGACAATCTCGCGGATACTCCGCTCGGCCAGCTCCTCACTGGTCTCGTACTCCAACGCTTCAATCTCGTCGTGACTCCCAGAACTGTCGCGGACCGTTCCACTGAACGCGACTATCGCTCCACAATCCGCACGGGTGGCCCACGCGATCAACTCCCCCACCGAGAGCTCTGATGGCGCGACCGATATCCAATCCAACGGTGGAATTGATGCCATGAATTTCACCCTAGTTTCGTTTGACCCGGTTCATTAGTCCGAGGCGTTGAAGGTCCTCGGGGGTATCGACATCGAAGAACTCCTCCTCGTTGACGACGTGTCCCCACCTCGACTCGTCGAGAACCTCCACCCCCGGTTGCGTGAGTAGATGCTGCAGCGAACGGTGCCCCGCACTGACCAGTGCTTGAGCGCCATCGAGATCCTCGCTCGCCCACCTCGCACAAAGTGGTTGCGGTCTTCCTCGGACCACCGGCACAACTGATCCCGAAGAGTCCCACTCCGCGAGAAGACGAAATAGATGCTCCGAAACGAGGGGTAGGTCACAAGCCACGACGAGCGCGCCACCCCGATGCCCTCGATCACGAAGTGCGCGACAACCCGCCGCGACCGAGACCAGCGGCCCTTCACCTCGTGGATGTTCCACCACCGCCGGTAGCCCCGAAACCCCCGGACCGACCTCGATCGCCGTCTCGACCACGAGTGCCAACAGTTCGGCCGTCCGAACAGCCAGTGTCGATCCGTCAACGACCAGCGTCGACTTGTCCCGACCCATGCGTCGACTGGCCCCTCCGGTGAGGAGAATCGCCGCTACGGATCGCGAGGGCGTAGGCACGCACTCATCGTACTGATGCTCGTGCGACGCCTCGCCCGAAGTGCGTCACTGGGTCAGCGCGGCACCGATGATCACGGTCTCGTCGACGCGATGCGACGAATGGTTTGCGCGGGTGACCACGCGACCATGGAGTCGGTCAACTCGCCGCTACAGAGGAAGGTACTCAACACCCGACGCTAGGAATCGAGAAAGGACGCGCCGGTCACGATCGTGAACTGCATCGAGCGGACTTGTCACTCTCAACGTCGCCGGCGCGTCCGCGGAGAGATGACGGCGATCAATCGTGCAGTGCCCGACCAAGGTTGAAAGCCCGTCCTCTAGGGCCAACCTGAGACCCTTCACTCGAACGGCGGCGCCTTACGGCTTTGCCACCAACGCCTTCGTGCGAACAGCACTCAATGTATCTGCCGCTGGACAGGTGGCTGAAGAATGTGGAGAGACGCCACGCCTGCGCTCTGCAATGACCAAACGCAAGTAGCCCGGCGCCACATCAACCACCGACTGAAATCCGCGGTGAGCCGACCACGTTCTAGATCGGCAATCTCAGCCTTTCCAGCCCGAGAGGATGTCAACGAAAGTTGCCACCGCGTCACGAGTCCCGATGACGAGGGTGTCACGCTGACCGCCCGGCCGCGCCCTCCTCACCGGGATGAGATGGCATATACGAGGAAAAATGCCCTATAACTACTAATGCGGGTATTGAATCTGGAAATTCAGCCGCAAACACAAGTTGGACTGAGGGTACTGAGCGTGTTGCGTTTCTCTGGTCGTTTTCGAAATATCCGACGAGGCCATCGTCTGTGGGGTCCGACCCGCCTCGGAGTGGTCGGTGCGCTGATTGGCGCTGGGGCACTGGTCGTGGTGTTCGCCCGCCCCGCTCCAACTGCCGCCACCGCTACCAAGGTATCGGGGAGTGTCAACGTGCTCTACTGCGGTTCATTCCTCGACTTGATGCAGCAGCAGATCGCACCGGCCTTCCACGAGGCCACGGGATATTCCGTCACTGGGTTCTCCGCGGGCTCGACATCACTGGCGAGTGAGATAAGAGGTGGCATCCAAGTCGCCGACGTGTTTATCAGCGCATCACCAAGCGTGAACGCGACCCTCGAGGGCGCCGCCAACGGGAACTGGGTGTCGTCGTACGACGAGTTTGGAAGATCCCCACTGGTGCTCGGGTACAACCCCAGCTCGAAATTCGCCAAGCTCCTCCGCGATAAGCCCTGGTACGAGGTCGTGAACCGAAAAGGGTTCCTACTCGGACGCACGGATCCAGCCGTCGACCCCAAGGGTATGCTCGCCGCTGATGCGCTCAAGGAGGCGGCCATCATTCACCACGAGCCTTCACTCGCGAAGTTGGCCAGCCAAACTTCCGGCGTCTTCACCGAAACCGCTCTCATCGGCGAACTGCAGTCCGGTCAACTCGACGCTGGATTCTTCTACGGCGTCGAAGCCGCCGCCGCGCACCTCAAGACCGTGCCGCTGACCGGGACCAGACTGGCCGCCTTCTTCACCGTCGCTATTCTCAATAGAGCCCCCCACGAGGAGGCCGCGAAGGCCTTCGTGCACTTCCTCCTCAGTGCCAAGGGTCAGCAAATTCTGAAGAAGAACGATGTCTCGCCGCTAAGCCCGATCAAGGTCTTCAGAAGACCCTTCGCCACGGCCGCGACGAACGTCGCGTCAACGTCAACGTCAACGTCAACGAGTCAGCCTTAGTGCCTCGAGGATCTCCCCGGAACCCTCTGACGTGGCTCGGTGGTCTGATCGCGGCGTATCTGATCTTGCCCTTGGTGGCCTTCGTCGTCCGCTTTCTCGCCGACCCAACCCGCGGATTCGGCACCCCCGGACTCTTTCCAGCCCTGTGGATCTCAATCAGTTGCGCCACCATTTCGCTCGTTCTCATCACGCTGTTCGGAGTTCCCCTGGCCTACTACCTGGCTCGTTCGAGAAGTCGTACGGCCTCGGTCATCGGCGTCCTCGTTCACCTCCCCCTAGCGCTACCACCACTGATGAGCGGCATTGTTCTCATCTACATCGTGGGTCCCTACACCTTTCTCGGCCAACTCTTTGGCGAGCATCTCACCGATTCCATGACCGGCATTGTCATCACGATGACCTTCTGCGCCGCACCTTTTCTCATCATCGCCGCGCGCGCCAGCTTTGTGACGCTCGACGAGGGGCTCCTGGATGTGGCCGCCACCCTTGGTCACTCCGAGATGTCGCGCTTCTTACGCGTGGCGGTGCCCGTCGCCAGACCGGGAATCCGCGCCGGCATGCTCATGGCGTGGCTACGAGCCTTCGGCGAGTACGGCGCCGTCATCATCCTTGCGTACAACCCGGCGTCCCTGCCCGTCTACACGTACAACCAGTTCAGCGGGCGCGGTCTACCAATGACCCTGGCGCCCACCGCACTCGCACTGGCGATCGCGGTTCTCGTGGTGGTGCTGAGTCGCATCCACTTCACGAAATTCCCACGACATCACGTCGCCGCACCGACTCCGCGCGCGCCAACCCGGGCCGCGTCGCGACCCGTCAACTTCGACATCGATCATCACGTCGGGTCATTTCACCTCACCGTCAACCACAAGTCGAACACGAGTCACTTGGCTGTTCTCGGGGCTTCGGGTTCGGGAAAGTCGGCGCTGCTGCGTTGTCTGGCCGGTCTTCACGGTTCGGCTCCCGGCCCGGTCTGGTACGGCGACCACTCGGTGCGAAACGTGCCCACCGAGAAGCGACGCGTGGGTTACGTGGCCCAGGGGTTCTCCCTTTATCCTCATCTCACCGTCTGGAGCCACCTTCTCTTCGCCGATGGCGCCACTCCGGAGTTGGCGGCCTACTGGTTGAGTCACCTTCACCTCGACGGTCTGGAGAACCGGTACCCCTCAGAACTATCCGGCGGTCAACGCCAACGGGTCGGTCTGGCCCAGGTACTGTGCCGCTCGCCCGAGGTTCTGTTGCTCGACGAACCGTTCTCGGCCCTTGACATGCCCGTGCGCCTCGAGTTACGACGCGAACTTCGTAAACTCCAGCGCGAGACCGGCCTCGCTACCGTGCTCGTAACCCACGATCCCGAAGAGGCCGGGTTTCTCTCGTCCGAGGTAATCGTCATCGCAAGCGGCCGCGTACTGCAATCGGGAGCGAGTCGCGAAGTGTTCGCACGGCCCGCCTCGCCCGAAGTGGCCCGACTACTCGGCATTGCCAATCTGCATCACGCGACAGTCGCTGCCCGCGGACAAATTGACGCGTGCGGAGCCTTCATCGCGGTGGACACCATCGATCTGCCCGTAGGTGCTGCGGTCCTGTGGAGCATCCGACCCGAGCACGTAGCCATCTCTTCGACCGAAGGGTCAAGCCAATCGGGACACGCCGACGTCGCGCTACTGGGGACAATCACCGATATCGCCGACGTGGGCACGGCCATCGACCTCTTCATCGCCATCACCGGTGAGCTCGAAATCCAAGCTCGCACGCTTGACCCCGTCGACTTCCAAGTCGGTACACGGTGCCGCGTCGAACTTCCCCCGGAAGCGATCTCGCTGTGGGCGGTGTCAACGTCACTCGACTCCGACGCGAACCTCAGTACGAACGTATAGCCGGGCGCACGTTCACCCACTGACGGTACCCACCCTCGGGTATCAGAACTGAGCGGGAATCTCAACGCCGACGTTGGTGGCCTTCACCACGGCGTCAACGATGACCCCCGGAGCCAGGCCCAATTCGTCCACCGCCTCACGGGTGATCAGTGACACGAATCGATGAGGGCCAGCTTGAATCTCGACCTGCGCGACCACTTTGTCCATCACCACCTTGGTCACGATGCCAACGAAACGGTTACGAGCCGACTGCGCACGAGGATGGTCGGGGGTCTGGTCGCCGGCGAGTTCAATCGCCAGCTTGGCGAGGTCCGTGCCACTGAAATGGCGCCGACCCCCGGCTCCGATGGTTGCCGTGATCCGACCTGCGTCCACCCATCGACGAACCGTGTCACTGCTGACCCCTAGCAAGACGGCGGCCTGGCCGATGCGGTATTCCACCATGCCGCAAGGATATCCATGATGTCGATCGCCTTCCGTGCGACGACGAGGTGTCCCAGCGGAGCGCTCGACGTCTGAGCACATTCAACAAAGACGCTGGCGAGAACTCACCTTCGCACCTAGTCGGTCTCGAGGCAGATCGGTGGCAACGATAAACGGCACCAATCACCCGTACCGTTCGTGCGGAACGGGTCAGCGCCATCGTGGCACCAACTTGTGTCACAAGATCGACAACCGAACGAGTGGGTCTCGACGACTGCGACGTCTATGCATCGCCCCCATCAGTGCTCGCGACGACGTCGGTAGCATAAGCGGCGTGAGCAACGTTGACGAGCCAAGTGGTGCACCCGTCAAGGGGGCCACGCCACGTGGCCACATTGCCCCCGAGGTCGACGCCCGACGCGCGCTCTCGCGATGTCGAGTCACGATGCTCGAATCCACCACGATCAGTATCTCAACGAATACCACTCGCAAGGGTGACGTACTGGCGACCGCTCGCGTCGCCGGCATTCTGGCAGCTCGACAGGCGGTATCGCTACTACCCTCGTCGCACCCAGTCCCGGCGAGCAACGTGTCCGTGAACTTCACGATCGCCGAGACCCACGTGGACATTGAAGCGAGTGCTGAATCCTTCAGCCGCAGTGGCGTGGAGATGGAAGCACTTACCGCGGCAACAGTGGCCGCACTCACTATCTACGACATGTGCAAGTCCGCCGATCGCACGATGACTATCGACGAGGTCACGTTGTGGGAGAGATCCGGAGGCGACACGGGGAGTTGGCGGCGAGAAAATGCGCTCGCCACTGCGGGCGACGAAGAGACCGAAGGTTCGTCCTCCGTCACAACTTGAACCGAACGTACTCCGCACGTTCAGATGCGTTAGCGCTCCGAGTGTGTGCGGAGCAGCGTCCGTAGAGCAACGGCTGTGGTCACGAGGAGCTGGGACTCGACTCGTGGACCACGCGTTTGCTTCGTGGCACTCGACTCTGGCGTGCAGCCTTCCTTCGAAGTCGCGATCGCCCGATGGCGTCAATGTCACCCGTGTAGCCTTCCGAAAGAAGCATCACCCAATGGATATGTCGAGTCGTTTGTTCTGAATCCAGCAGAGGACAGGGTTGGCAAAAAAGAAGTCATTCTCTCATGTCAACGGTGACGGCAAGCTTCGAATGGTCGATGTCACCGACAAGCGCCCGACCCTGCGACGTGCGCACGCCAGTTGTGTCGTACGCACGGTGGTAAACATAACCGAGCTTGGATTAAACACCAATGGCGTAGACCCCGTACACGGTTCGCGGCTCGCCGGCATCCAGGCAGCCAAGCAGACAGCCAATCTGATCCCGCTCTGTCATCCGCTGCATCTCAGCGACATCAACGTCGAGATCGTCACGAATGAACAACGCATCGAAATATCAGCGACGGTAACGGCTCAACATCGCACGGGAGTAGAGATGGAGGCGCTCACTGCCTGCGCGTTCGCCGCACTGAACGTCCTCAGCGCACTCGTGGATCTGGATCCGCGCGCCGAGATTAGCGACCTAGCCTTGTTACGTAAGAGCGGTGGGGAATCCGGGGACTGGGGACGCTTGGTCACTGCCCCCAGTGAGGGTCCCACGACGTCAAGTGAGTGAGTAGTTCTCGACGAGCCGCGTCGCTGATGTGGGTCCCAGGCCACCTCGAACCCTCAGAACTTAGAATTTGTCCCAACAATTAGGGACTTTAGTCCCTGTCGCCCCGGCGACATGCCGAAACTCCTGGTGAGATGATACTGGGAATGGTTCTTGGTTTTTTACCACGTGGAACTTACTTAAAAGCCCAGGGGGGTATACGTGCTTGGTACGACGATTAATTTACCGGTTTCCGCTTTTCCACCTTTAGCACTCGGGTTCATGGGGCTCGGTACTGGCTATCTGATTTACGGGTTACAGGAACTCTTTGGTTACCCGAAGCGCAGTGCCGACAACGACGTGGCTACCGGGATTTGGGGTATTTGGTTACCCGGCTTCTTCCAGTTCGTGGCGGGACTATATCTGTTCGCCGGGTTGGCGCTCTTTGGCACCTTTACCGCCGCGCCCCTGTACATGGCGGCGCTGGCGTTCACGGCGTACGGCATCCACTGGTTCGCCATTGGCTGGATCCGAATTCGAGGCAAGAGTGACGCTCGTATCAACGTAGGTATGGCGTTCGGTTTCATGCTGATTTCGATCCTCGGCGCCACCGTGTTCCTGGGAGCGCACGATGCGCCCGTGGCGGGGATCTTCATCGGTCTGATTTGCGTGTACATCGCCGACATCTTGGCCAGTCTCAAGCCAGATCTGCCGAAGCTTGGTGAATTTGGAGAGCGAGCGTTAGGGTTCTTTCACCTCGGCACAGGTCTCTGGCTTCTGTACATGATGTTCGCCGTGACCCTTGACTTCACGATCGGTTACCACTGGATCACCTGATTACAGGTACCCACGCGAAAGCCTACGAAGGGTGCAGTTGGCCCGTCGTATGAAGAGAAGTCACTCCCACGGGTAACGGTCAACTTCATGTAGCCGATATCCGTAGGGGTGACTATTCGCAATCTTGGGTGACACCAGTACGGCCAAAGAGTTCCACGAGGTGCGGCGGCCAATGCTCTTCAGCACCCCACCGCCGAGATGTCAGGTTCCTAGAAGAGCGCTTCGGGACTACTCACGTACGACTCCCCGTGAGTAGTCCCACTCGAACTTGGTGGAACCGAGTTGGTGCCCGTGTTACGTTTCGGCGGGGGTGGTTGTGCCAATGGCACCAGATCCCAGTAGGAGTTACCTATGACCAGTCGCCCGCGAGTTCCGCCGTTTACCGTTGAGACCGCTCGGCAGAAAGTCCAAGCCGCCGAGGACGGCTGGAATACCCGAGACCCCGAACGCGTCGCCTTGGCCTACAGTGAGGATTCGGTCTGGCGCAACCGGAGTATCTTTCTCACCGGCCGAGCCGAAATCATCAAATTCCTCACCGCGAAGTGGGAACAGGAACTCGATTACGCACTCCGCAAAGCGCTGTGGGCCTTTGACGACAACCGGATCGCCGTTCGTTTCCAGTATGAATTCCACAATCCAGCGGGGCTGTGGTACCGCAGCTACGGCAACGAACTATGGGCCTTTGACGAGTACGGTCTAATGATGCGCCGCGAAGCCAGCATCAACGATGTCGCCATCGACCGCGACCAGCGGCGCATCTTCGGCCCCCGGACCGAGGACGAACATGGGAAGGACCTGCCTCTCCATTAGCGTGCGTTCAATACCGTATGACCGACCGTGCGAGATACCTCGCACGCGACATCGCTAGAAGCCAACTAGGAGGCGACGTGGACCCTCGAGTGATCACGGAGCGATCCGTCGTACGAGTAACCGTAGGAGCACCGCCGGAACACCGACTGGACAACCTCGCCGGCGAGGAACCGCTCGAGATACGAGTCGATGGCCAATCGTTGGCCGTCACGATGCGCACCCCGGGCGCCGACTTCGACCTAGGGGCGGGGTTCCTCGTGAGTGAGGGCGTCATCACTCACGCCGACGAGCTCGTCGACGTACGTTACTGCGACGACCTTGGCGTGCTCGAGGCGGAGCGCAACAACATAATGGACCTGACGCTGCGTAGCGACGTAGCGGCCCCCGACGAGAGCGTGGCTCGAGCGTTCTTCACCACTAGTTCGTGCGGACTGTGCGGCAAAGCCTCCATTGACGCCGTGCGAACGCGCTCCGCCTTCGAGGTCCGCGATGATCCCTTGCGCGTCACGCCTGACTGGCTCGCCAACTTGCCCGATCGACTCCGCGACGCTCAAGACGTGTTCGAACAGACCGGTGGTCTGCACGGGGCGGCATTGTTCGACGGGGCGACCGGAGAACTGTTGGCGACGCGTGAAGACGTCGGCCGACACAACGCGGTGGACAAGGTGATTGGCTGGGCCTTACGGGAGCGACGTCTTCCGTTGCGCGGCGTCATCTTGTTGGTCTCAGGTCGAGCGTCATTCGAGTTAGTGCAAAAGGCGCTCATGGCGGGCATCCCGATGCTGTGCGCGGTATCGGCCCCGTCGTCACTCGCCGCTGAACTGGCCCAGGAGTCGGGGATGACCCTCGTCGGGTTCCTACGCGCTCCGTCGCTGGTTGTGTACGCCGGCGAAGAGCGGTTGTTGTCGCAGTGAAAAAATCTCACGTAAGCGGATCCTCGCATACGCCCCATGGCTGCGACGCCGAAGCGCCCCGGCACTGCTTGACTTGAAGCCCAGCGTCGTTGACGAAGGTGGAGATCGCTTGTCTGGTCGGTTCGTCCCGGGGCCAAAACAACGCACAAACTGCAGTTCAATTTTACCATTATCGCGCGTTGATGGTAGAATTGAACTGCAGTTTGTGTTGCTCAAGGGGGAACGACGTGACGCTCCGCGAATCAGCCCCTCGGCACATACCCTGGTCGGAACCGACCGCTTTGCAGATAGTCCATGCGCACCTGGGAGAGCAAGGTCCATTACTACCCGTACTGCACGCACTACAGGAGACCTTCGGATACGTTGATCCGCTCGCGATTGCGCTCGTCGCAAATGTGCTCAACCTCTCGCGCGCTGACGTGTACGGGGTGTTCAGCTTCTATTCAGACTTTCGTTCGACCCCTCCCGGCGAGCTCCGGGTCCAGGTCTGTCGGGGCGAGGCGTGCCAATCGGTGGGCGGACGGGCCCTGGCCGAGCACGCCACCAGTTCCCTAGGCGTCGACTTCGGCGCGACGACCACCGACGGATCGGTGACCCTCGACGAGGTCTTCTGTCTCGGCAATTGCGCCCTCGGCCCCTCGGTCGCCGTCAATGGCCAACTACGCGGCCGCGTCGGGGCCGACGAATTCGACCGATTGGTGCACCCCGGCACCTCGAACATCGGATTCGCATGACCACGGTCTTCGTCCCCCGAGACTCCGCGGCACGTTCGGTCGGGGCCGACGAAGTCGCGGCCGCCATCGAGACACTGGCGACCCAACGCGGCGCGAGTGTCGAGATCGTGCGTAACGGCTCGCGCGGAATGATGTGGTTGGAGCCACTGGTTGAAGTGGTGACCGCGAAGGGTCGAGTCGCCTACGGACCCGTGACCCCCGGCGACGTCGCCGACCTGTTCGCCGCCGGCTTCCTCGATGGGAACCCCCACGGTCTCAGTCAGGGCCTTACCGATCAGATTCCCTGGCTCGCAGAGCAGGATCGATTGACCTTTCGTCGCGTGGGCCTCGTTGATCCGCTGTCCACCGAGGACTATCAGGCGCACGACGGGCTGATCGCGCTACGTCGAGCACTGACGATGACGCCCGGGCAGATCTGCGACGAGGTCACCGAATCGGGCCTGCGCGGACGTGGTGGGGCCGGCTTCCCGACGGGCGTGAAGTGGCGCACGGTCCTGGACGCGTCGGGTCCTTCGAAGTTCGTGGTCTGTAACGCCGACGAAGGTGACAGTGGCACGTTCGCGGACCGAATGCTCATGGAGGGCGACCCCTTCATGCTGATCGAGGCCATGATCATCGCCGGCATCGCTGTAGGGGGCCGCGAGGGTTTCATCTACATTCGTTCGGAATACCCCGACGCAGTGGCGACCATGCGCGCCGCGATCCAGCGCGCCTACGAGGCTGGCTGGCTGGGCCCCGAGGTCCTCGGCAGTGAACACCAGTTCGATCTGAAGATCCGCGTCGGCGCGGGCGCTTACATCTGCGGCGAAGAGACCGCAATGCTCGAGAGCATCGAGGGCCGACGCGGTATGGTCCGCGCGAAGCCACCGTTGCCCGCGATCGAGGGATTGTTCGGTAAGCCGACGGCCATCAACAATGTGCTTTCGCTAGCCAGTGTCACGGTGCTGCTGACCCACGGAGCGACGTTCTATCGCGACTTCGGGGTGGGACGCTCGCGCGGGACCCAGGTCTTCCAGTTGGCGGGCAACGTTGCACGCGGCGGGATTGTGGAGACCGCATTCGGTATCACGTTGGGCGAAATGATCGACAGGTTCGCCGGGGGCACCGCCTCCGGACGACCAGTTCGAGCGGTGCAGGTCGGCGGCCCCCTGGGGGCCTACCTACCACCGGCGCAGTTCGATTTGCCGCTGGACTACGAGGCCTTCGTCAACGCGGGGGCGATGGTTGGTCACGGCGGCATTGTGGTCTTCGACGACACGGTCGACATGGCCGCCCAGGCTCGTTTCGCCATGGAGTTCTGCGCAGCGGAGTCGTGTGGCAAGTGCACGCCCTGCCGGGTCGGCGCCGTGCGCGGCGTCGAGGTGATCGACAAGATCATCGCGGGTCAAGACACCGCCGCCAACGTCGTGCTGTTGGAGGAGCTGTGCGATCTGATGGCGGAGGGGTCGTTGTGCGCCATGGGTGGACTCACTCCACTACCCGTACGCAGCGTGCTGCGTCACTTCGCCGACGACCTGGACCAACCGAAAGGTGTGCACCCATGACTCTGTACAAGGAAATTGACTACGGAACCCCGGCACGCTCGGGCGAGTCCGAGGTAGCGCTGACCATCGACGGCGTGCCGGTGACGGTGCCGGGCGGAACTTCCATCATGCGGGCGGCCGCAATGGCAGGCGTCGATATCCCCAAACTCTGCGCCACTGACTCGCTCGAGCCGTTTGGCTCGTGCCGGCTGTGTCTCGTCGAAATCGACGGACGCAAAGGCACACCGTCTTCGTGCACCACGCCGTGCGAACCGGGCCTCAACGTGATCACGCAGTCCCCCCGACTTGAGCGGTTGCGCCGCGGAGTGACCGAGCTCTATCTGTCTGACCATCCTCAGAACTGTCTCACCGACGAGACTCACGCCGAGTGCGAGTTGCGCGAGATGGCGGCAACCGTGGGCGTCACGACCGTACGGTACGGCTCAGGAGGTGCGAACCACCTGGACGCGCCAAAGGACGAGAGCAATCCCTACTTCACATTTGACCCGGGTGCGTGTATCGCCTGCTCTCGCTGCGTGCGCGCCTGTAGCGAGGTGCAAGGGACGTTCGCGCTCACCATCGCGGGTCGTGGCTTCGACTCGAAGGTGAGCGCGTCCTCCAACGAGCCCTTCATGACCTCGGAGTGCGTATCGTGCGGCGCGTGCGTCCAGGCCTGCCCCACGACGGCACTGCAGGAAAAGACCATCATCGCGATGGGCCCGCCGCAACGAACGGTGCTCACGACCTGCGCCTACTGCGGGGTCGGCTGCTCGTTCAAGGCCGAAGTACGTGGGGACGAGGTCGTGCGGATGGTGCCGCTCAAGAGCGGTAAGGCTAACGAGGGTCACTCCTGCGTGAAGGGCCGGTTCGCTTGGGGCTACGCCTCACACCGCGACCGACAGTTGCACCCGATGGTGCGCGAGTCGATCAATGATGAGTGGCGTACGGTCACTTGGGATGAAGCGATCAGTTTCACTTCGTCGCGACTGAAGGCAATCCAAGCCCGTCACGGCGTGGAGTCCATCGGGGGCATCACGTCGTCACGTTGTACGAATGAAGAAGTGTTCGTCGTCCAGAAGATGATTCGCGCGAGTTTTCGCAACAACAACGTTGACACCTGCGCTCGCGTGTGCCACGCCCCGACCGGCTACGGGCTCGGCCAGGCCTTTGGAACTTCAGCGGGTACCCAGGACTTCCGCTCCGTGGACGAGTCCGACGTGATCTTGCTCATCGGGTCCAACCCGACCGACGCACACCCGGTCTTCGCGTCGCGCATGAAGCGACGCCTTCGCGAAGGGGCGCAACTCATCGTGGTCGATCCTCGTCGGATCAACCTCGTTCGCACACCTCACGTCGAGGCGGCGCTGCATCTTCAACTGCGACCGGGTACGAACGTCGTCGTGCTCAACGCCCTCGCCCACGTGATAGTCACCGAGGGGCTCGTCGATCAGAAGTTCGTGGCCGAGCGCTGCGAGACCGACGACTTCGAACGGTGGGCTCGCTTCGTCGCCTCGCCCGAGAACAGTCCCGAGGTAACCGAGGAGATCAGCGGCGTGTCGGCCGCTCACGTGCGGGCCGCGGCCCGACTGTACGCCGCGGCCCGTAACGGGTCGATCTACTACGGACTTGGTGTCACCGAGCACAGTCAGGGCTCGACCATGGTGGCGTGCCTGGCGAACCTGGCGATGGCCACGGGCAACCTCGGGCGCGAGGGCGTCGGGGTCAATCCGCTGCGCGGTCAGAACAACGTCCAGGGGTCCTGCGACATGGGCTCGTTCCCCCACGAGTTCCCCGGCTACCGTCACGTCTCGGGTGATGAGGTTCGACACCAGTTCGAAAAAGACTGGGGACTCGAACTCAGCGCCGAGCCCGGACTGCGTATCCCCAACATGTTCGAGGGGGCGATCGAGGGTTCCTTCAAGGCGCTGTTCGTCCAGGGCGAGGATATCGCGCAATCGGATCCGGACTCCAAGCACGTGAAGGAAGCACTCGCCTCGCTCGAGTTGTGTGTCGTCCAGGATCTGTTCCTCAATGAGACGGCGGCGTTTGCTCACGTGTTCCTTCCGGGGACTTCCTTCCTCGAGAAGGACGGAACCTTCACCAACGCCGAGCGACGGATGAACCGGGTCCGCCCAGTGATGGCGGCGAAGAGTGGCAAGCAGGAGTGGCAGGTGGTGAGTGAATTGGCGACGGCAATGGGCTACCCCATGCACTACGACGACGCCAGCCAAATCATGGATGAAATCGCCAGTACCACGCCCGCGTTCGCCGGAGTCTCGTTCAAGTTGCTCGACGAAGTGGGGAGCGTGCAGTGGCCGTGTAACGACGCCGCCCCGCTCGGCACGACGATCATGCACGAAGGCAAGTTCGTGCGCGGTAAGGGTCGCTTCGTTGAGACACCCTTCGTCGCGACCGAGGAGCGCACCAGCCGTCGTTTCCCGTTGCTGCTTACGACCGGACGGATCCTGGCCCAGTACAACGTCGGGGCTCAGACGAGACGCACCGAGAACGTCGCCTGGAACAGTGAGGACGTTCTGGAGATCAATCCCCACGACGCCGAAGAGCGCGGAGTGCCCGATGGGGGTTGGGTCACCCTGGCCAGTCGAATTGGTGAGACGGCGCTGAGGGCCTACTTCACGGATCGAGTCCCCACGGGGGTCGTCTATACAACGTTCCATTTCCCAGTGAGCGGAGCCAACGTGGTGACCACTGAAGAGTCGGACTGGGCCACCAATTGTCCCGAGTACAAGGTGACGGCCGTGCAGGTGCGCGCACGCGCACGCGCACCGCTGTCGAACGAGGAGTTCACAATCCCGGCCATCCCCGTTGCGGACGATGTCGTGGCGTCGCGTAGGGGCGACGACTCAGCGATCCGCCGCGATCTGGTCCGCATGTCGAACCAGATCGCGGCGAACTTCGCCTATCGCGCTCCCGATGAGGCCGCCGCCGAGGTGGCGAACCACATCAAGAAGTTCTGGCCACCGAGCATGCGTTCGGAATTGCTCAACAATACGGACGTGAGCGCGCTTGACCCGATCACCGTCGAGGCGATTCGCCTCTTGAGTAGCCCCGCACCGACCTGATCCGCGCCCGAGGAGTCCGCATTCGGACCCCGACAAGAGGGTCATGGAGAAGTACGGCGCCTTCGGCGAGAAGATGATGTACGGCAAGAAGGTGCTCGGCGTCATCCGCTCGACGTTCCTCATCGGTCCCACCGAGACGATCGAGCGCGCGTGGTACGCGGCGCGCGCCGACGGCCACGCCGCCAAAGTACTCAAGCTGCTCGAGGGCTGAACGTTCATCTCACACCGTGGCTCGCGGCGCGCAACCACGGACGGCGACCTATGGGGCGGTATCTGCGCCGGCCGCGCCAGCGATGAATTACTGACCAACATTCTCCTGCGAGCCACACGAATTCGCTGCGGTCGTCGTCATGACCGCAGCGATATGCTCGCAACCATGGGTACCGCCGCCGCGACTTGGCTCGCTGCTTTCGTCGAGAAACTGGGTATTGACGCCCCAACCGACGCTGAGGTCGAGGCGATTCTGGCATTGGCTGGCACCGCCGCGCACGCCTCAGAACGAACCGCTGCGCCGATTGCGTGCTGGCTCGCCGCGAAGGCGGGCATCAACCCTTTCGACGCCCGGGAGCTCGCAAACGGTATCGCGGTTCTCGAATCGGACACCGACTCCGTGTGATGCGATACGCGACCGCGTTGGATCCTCGCGCGCCCTAGCCCGCGTCGTTCCCGTAAGAAGTTCCCCGCGATGAACGAAGCGTCGTGTCACTTCGCCGCGTGGCGTACTGCCCATGACGTCGCCAACCAACGCGTACGTAGTGAGCCGCAGAAGACACTGTCGGTGATCCAAAACTCCCCGGGCGCATCTATGCTTCCGGGAATGGCTGAAACGAGGGTATTCGCCGTGGGTGCTAACGGCGGTAAGCCCAACAGCGAGGGGACCCCGCTACCGTGACGATCACTCGACTCCCCGTTGGGCCCATTGCGCTGCGCGCGAAACCATCGGTGGGGGGCGAACCAGACACTCAACGTGGCCGCTCGCCGTCGATGCCGGTTCATGGACCGCTCATCGACAGTTTCGGACGCGTTCACACTGACATGAGGCTATCGGTGACCGATCGCTGCAACTTCCGATGCGTCTACTGCATGCCCGATGAAGGAATGACCTTCTTGCCGAGGGCTGAAATCTTGTCGTTCGAAGAGATCGCTCGGGTGGCTCGCGTGGCTCGAGGACTGGGTGTGACCTCCGTACGCTTGACCGGCGGAGAGCCCCTCGTGCGCAGGGGCATCGTCGAGCTGGTGCGTCGAGTAGCGGCCATGGGCTTCGACGACGTGTCCCTCACCACTAACGGAACTGGCTTGGCGCGCCTCGCCGAGCCCCTCGCGCAGGCCGGACTGCAACGGGTGAACATCAGTTGCGACTCGCTGCAGCCCGACCGCTTCGCTCAGATTCGCCGTAGGGGCGAGCTCAGCATGGTGCTCAAGGCAATGGACGCCGCCGAGGCCGCCGGGCTAGCTCCCCTCAAGGTCAACGTCGTTGTGATGGCGGGCGTGAACGACGACGAAGTCCTCGACTTCTGCGCCTTCGCTCGGGAGCACGATCGAGTGGTGCGATTCATCGAGTACATGCCCCTGGACGCCAACGGCCTCTGGGACCGGTCCCAAGTTGTGGCGGGCAGTGACCTCCTGGCTCAGATTGGCGAGCGATGGCCCCTCGTCGCGTGCGACCCGCAGGGAACCGACTCAGCGCCCGCGGAACGTTATCGATTCGCCGACGGGGTCGGCGAGATCGGCGTGGTCGCGAGCGTCACGCGCCCCTTCTGCGGCACCTGCGACCGACTGCGCGTGACCGCAGACGGCGCGGTGCGCAACTGTCTGTTCTCCGACGACGAACTCTCGCTACGCAGTGTGATGCGAAGCGGCGGTACCGATGATGAGATGGCCATGACGCTACGCACGGCAATCTGGGGGAAGCTCCCGGGCCACGGGATCAATGACCCGGGGTTCCTTCGTCCGCATCGCTCGATGTCGATGATCGGTGGCTAGCGACCCGCTACGTTTAACGCTTCGAGTGCAACCTTGGCCTTGAAATCGGGCGTGAACTTGTTTCTTCTTCCTTGCACGTGCACCTCCAGGATGCGTCAGTGCTCATCTTAAGAAACTGACCTGGGTCCCCTACGCTCGGAGACTGCCGGTGTCGGAGGCCCGATGCAACAGTTCTGCAACCTTCCACTGGCTCGACCTAGGCACGGCCTGATTGGTGTCGAAGGCGGGACGCGTCCACCGCTCAGTGGGAGACATCCCGCCTCCATTATCATGAGGGCGACGGGCCCGGTGCTCAAGGGAGACCGTCCGACCCGAATCGTGCAACGGTGCGTGCACCCAGTCCGGATCCGGAACTGTCGAGAGTAGGAAAGAAGGAACCATGGACAGGGACGAACAAGGACTGGAACTGGAAGACGAGATCTTTAAGGAAATCAGCGAGGAAGAGGAGGACGAGACCTCTTTGGATGCGGCGCTACTTGACGAGGATGAGGACGAGGGCGAGTTCGTCCAGGGGTCGGTCGACGCGGAAGACTTGGCGACGGGGTTCAACGCCACGATCCCGACGAGGGAGATCGACGTCGATGAGGACATCCAGGGAGACGAAGCGGTACAAGCCGGCGGCGAGGAATTGCTGACCGAGTTCGAAGTCACCGGCGAGGCGAACGGCGTAGTGCGTGGCGACGAGATCCAACTCGATTTGGAGGACGCACTGACGTCTGGCAAGACCGTCACCGAGGCACCCGAAGGCGACTAGGAATTCGGCTCCGCACTGTCGATGCTGGACGGACAAGTCAGCGTCGTCCGGGATGCTCGACCCTGGCTGCGACTGATCGGTCTCGGATGCGTGCGAGTATTCCCACTCACTTTCACATCGCCGATCGCGTTTCGCCATGATGGCACTTCACGATTGCGTCGACTGCGGCGAAGGCAATCACGCCCGGCAATACGATTATGGACCGAAAAAGGACGTCACGCCGCATAAGAAGAGATTTGAAGCAGAAACGACTGACAAACTCTGACGATGTCCGAACACTGCCAGCGCACCACTGGCAACGCCACAGCATGCTCCCTTCTGCGCGCAGGGGCCGATTAAGGTGGTCGAACTTCGCTTCTACCCAATTGGTGTCATTACTAAACTCGCCTCGGACGAGTCTTCGCCAACCTCGGTCTGCGCGGTCGCGTGCAAGCTGTTGTCTACGCATATGAGATGGGTCTCATCTACTGTCGAATCGAGCACTGACATGAAACACGCGCGTCACCGTCGTCGATCTACTTCGTCGCGACACCGAGCAAGCGCTTCATCGGACGGCCAACTTCCCGTCATCGGTCGAGTTTTTCCGCCGCCCCTCGTCGCCAAGGTTCCTGAGATCATCTTGCTCTTCTGGGTGGTGAAGATTCTCACTACCGCCGGCGGTGAGGCAACCTCCGACTACTTGAAGAACCTCGGCAACATCAAAGGCGGCGGAGTCGAGGTCGCGATGTTTGCCGTTGGACTCGTGTGGCAGTTCGGAACTCGCCGCTATCGAGCGTTCGCGTACTGGTTTCTGGCGTACGCGATCGCCACCTTCGGCACCGGCGTCGCAGACTTCCTCCACCTCGACGTACACATCCCGTACGCCGGGACGACAGTGCTGTGGGCCGTCATCCTCGGAGCCGTCTTTGCGCTTTGGTACCGCAGCGAAGGGACGCTCTCCATTCACAGCATCACGACGCAACGACGCGAAGCCTTCTATTGGTCCACGGTCTTCGCCACGTTCGCTCTGGGCACGGCGCTGGGCGACTTCACCGCTACATCGCTCAGCCTGGGCTACCTGGGGTCGGGAGTTCTCTTCGCGGTCGTCTTCTTTCTTCCCGCCGTAGCCTGGTGGAGATTCGGCCTGAACAGCATCGCCGCCTTCTGGTTCTCCTACGTCATCACTCGGCCGCTCGGTGCTTCGTTCGCCGATTACTTCAGTAAGGCTCGCGACCTCAGCGGACTCAACTTCGGAGACGCACCGACCGCCATCGTCTTTGGCGTGGCACTCCTCGCGCTCGTGGCGTACCTCGCGATCGCGAAACCGGACATTCAGCCGTCGCCCGGCGTAACGGATTGACGTTCCAACACCGAATTTGGCGTTTCGAAACCATTGGAGAAACTCGGTCCCCACATGCTCCATTTCCAGCAGAATTGTGAGATGCTCGGACCGGAAGTACGGGAAGACGAAACCGGTGAAGAAAATCGGCAAAGGTTTTAGCATCGGCGTGTTGGCGCTCGGGATGAGCGCGGCAGTCATCCCGCTGTCGGCGTCATCGGCCAGCGGCCTAGTGGCGACGACGCACACCGCGGCCGGGTCAGCGAAGTTGACCGATTCGAAGAAGTCGCCGTACAAGTGCACCGCTAAAGCGCTCGGGCCCGCCATCAAAGCCGTGGCCCAAGGGTCGCCGTACAAGGTCAATGCTGTCGGATGTTCCGGTAACTGGGCCTACGTCGTTTTCACTTCAGGCGGAGCGAAGCAGGTTGATGTGCTCGCGTATCTAAAGTCGCTCACCACGTGGATCGCGGACAATACGACGACGGTCTGTATGAAGGGCATCTTGCCGAGCTCCATCAAGGCCGAGGCGTGCAAGAGCGGGCTTTCTCAAGCGCAGTAGCGGCAACCCGACGCCAGCCTCTGTGTCGCTGTCGAATGAATCAATATCGGAACTTGAACTTCGAGAAAAGCCTCATTACTCGCTACGGGTGAACGTCATTTCCCAATTCAACTTCCACGAAGCACCTTCGCCGTAAGAAAAGGACTGTCGCCACGTGGGCGCGACTGCGTCGGCCCGCCACTCAAAGCGAACCTTTACGGCGTGCCCGCCGAGTACGTTGTCGCACTCGAACGTCCCGCAACGGTCGACACACTGGCCAACGAGGGGGGGATCGAGACGTCTCGGCGACCGAGTGGAACTCCACCAAATGCTCCAGGTCTTAGTTGAGGGGTCGGATCAGCTACGTCTCGTAGCTTGCGTTTGAGAACTTCCCAATTACCGTAGATAAATTCAAAGGCTTGGGATTGAGAAGTTTGCATACGACAGAATCTTCCAGGTCCTTGTGACGGGCAGGCGTCACTGTTCAGGTTGGAGAACTATCACAACTGCAACCGTCGCCGTGGCCGTGGCCGTGGCAACGACTGACTCGCCTAGCGTTCGTAAGCCGCTCTATCGCAGCGCGCTGAAAGGAGCAATTTCAATCGGCGTGCGACCGGTCGCGATCTCTTCGGCCAGAAGTTGTCCCGTGACGGGGCCCAGGGTCATCCCCCACATGCCATGCCCACTCGCAACGTAGATCCCGGGTGTCGCGGTTTCGCCAATGATCGGCATCCCGTCGCTCGTAAGTGGTCGCGGTCCCACCCAGTCGTCGCTTCTCTCATCCCAATCGACTCCGGTAATAAGTGGCTTCAGTCCTCGAATCATTGAGTTGATTCGAGAGCGCCTCAACGGAGCGTCGGGCTCGTCAAACTCCATAACTCCCACCACACGAACGCGGTTTCCATCGGGCGTGATACCGAGGCGCGATCCGGGAAAATGCACGGGGCGCTTGAGTGGCGAATCAATTGGCACGGTGAAGCTATAGCCCCGACCGGCATACACCGGGACCCTGACGCCGTGCGGGCCAGCTAGCTCGCTCACCCACGCTCCATTCGCAAGCACAATCGCGTCGGCGTCAAAATCGCGCGCCAGCGTTCGAGCGACGACCCGATTACCTATACGCACAACTTCGCTCACCAACGAGTGTTCGATGATCTCGCCGCCGCGATCGCTCACGCTTTGCGAGAGAGCTTTTCCATATGTTCTCGGCGTGACGAAGCGCTGATCGCGCAGCAGTACGCCAAAGCGTATTGCGGATGAAAGGTGCGGCTCAAGACGATGAACTTCATCGGCCGTTAACAACTCAATGCCGACGGACTGACCCGCGTCGACTACTCCACCGAACTCCTCAAAGAGACCCGAGGCGTCGCGTGGATCTCTAAATCCGGAGACAAGGTCCGCTGTGGTGAAGTCCGCGATGACGCCACCATCACGCTGGGCGTCATACGCACCGATGGCCAGCGCGTTCAAGGGGCTGTAGGCCCACATCGCGCGGTGCCAGGCAGCGCTCGTACAGTGTCCGGCCATTTCAAAAAGGAACTTCGCCCGGCGAAGGTCGCCGCGTAGTGGAACGCAGACGGGCGACCCAGGAGTGAATATGGCGCGCAATCCATACTTCAAAAGATTCGGTTCCGGAAGCGGTACACAGTGAGCTGGGCTCACGAAACCGGCATTTCCTGAGGATGCCCCAGCCAACTCCTGATTTCGGTCGATGACAGTGACACGCACGCCACGTTCCTGCAGAAACCAGGCGCAGGACAGTCCAACGATGCCCGCTCCAACAACGACGACATGTCCGGGCGGGGTGGATTCAACTCCGTTTGACGGTTCACCACTCACGTATTTAGTTTAAGCCTGAATCCACCGTCCGCCTGAGGAGTTGAGGGTCTGACGATACGCGAAAAAGGTGTCCCCATCAGGTAGAATTTGTGTTACCAGACAACAAAATCCCCTGAAAAGAAGGACACCTTTTCGATGCAATCTTTACACACACCATCACGGTTATCGATCATCTTCGACGACGACCACGCCGTGGCCAATGCGGGGCTTGCTTTGGTGGGTCTCTTGAGCGAAAAGCTCGGCCTTCAACAACTGGTCGAGGAGACGATCGACATCGCTCCATTCCCCGGCAGGCGGGTAGCGACACTGGTGCACGCATTGGTCGCCGGCGCCACGTGCATCGACGACGCCGACGTGCTGCGCTCTGGCGCCACCTCGTCGGTGCTCGGGCACCGGGTGATGGCACCCTCGACGCTCGGCACGTTCCTGCGTCGCTTTTCGTTTGGTCACGTCCGCCAGCTCGACCGGGTCTCCGAGCTGCTCATGACGCGAGCCTGGTCCCTCGGAGCTGGTCCGCGCGACCAGCCCATGACCATCGACATCGACTCGACAATTCTCGAGGTTTACGGTTCCCTGAAAGAGGGCGCCGGTTACGGCTACACCCACGTGCTGGGTTATCACCCGCTGCTCGCGACGAGGGCGGACACCGGCGAGACCCTGCACGTGCGCTTTCGAAAGGGCTCGGCCAACACCCAGCGCGGTGCCCAGCGCTTCGTGCGCGAGACGGTGGGGCGTTGTCGAAGGGCCGGCGCGAGCGGAGCACTCACGCTGCGCTGTGACTCGGGCTTCTTCTCCCAATACGTCGTGCAAGCCTGTCGTGACCACGACGTGCGCTACTCGATCACCGCGCGCCAAACCCCCGCGATCAAACGGGCTATCGAGTCGATCACCGGGGAGGAGTGGACGTCAATCGACTACACCACGAACGGTGAGGCCTGGGTGGGCGAGTCCGCCTACGGCGACCAACGCCGACTCGTCGTTCGACGCACCAAGCTGAGTGACCCGCGGCCCGCGCTCTTTCCGACCTACCGTTACCACGCCTTCATCACCGACCGCGAAGGTGACTGCGTGACCCTCGACGCCGACCACCGTCGTCACGCCGTCGTCGAACTCGCCATCCGTGATCTCAAAGAAGGATCAGGACTCGAGCACTGCCCCTCGGGTGACTTCAACGCCAACGCCGCCTGGGCCGTGCTCGCTTCCATTGCCCACAACCTGGTTCGCTGGGTCGGATCGCTCGGACTCGAGTTGAAGGGACCCCTCGTCGCCAAGACCATCCGTCGCAAGTTCATCGCGCTGCCCGGTCGACTCACCGACTCTGGACGACGACGCCACCTTCACCTGTCAACACACTGGCCCTGGGCCACGCAGTGGAGCGAGTGCTTCAAGCGGCTCTGCAAACTACAGACCTAACAACCTCGGCTTCGAGGTCGCCCGCGGCACGCCCGGCGACTTTCAGCGCGAACAAGTTACAAACTTTGCTGAAAGTGTGACTCGGCACGTCCGCGTGTCAGGCAATCACCGAAAGTGCTTCCGAAGATGTTCCAGTCACGGAAATTTTGATCAATTCGACGCTCCACATCACCGCCACGGTGGATCGAGGCTAAGAGCAGCGTTTGTGTGGCTGGCCAGGTATCGATATCGAAACGGAAGTCTTTATGAGCCTTACGGTTCGATAAGAATGTGATCTTCGACTTGCGTGATACCCGGCGCGTACCATGCCGCGGTTCTCGCAACGCGTGCTTCGTCGAGTGAATGAACATGACCACTCAGGATTGCCTTGTTCTCAGATGTCACGACATGGATCTGACGAGCTTCGAGAACGGCGTGTCGAGTGAGGGCATTGGCGATTTGTGTCTGCACCTCCGTTGCGGTGCCGCGTGGCTTGACAGTGATGTCGTTAAGTATGAGCGACACGCCAAGTATTCGAGTTACCGCGCGCTGCGCTTCTTCTCGCTCAAAGTTCCAATCAACGATGCCGGTCAACGTGACGTGACCGCCGGCGACCTTCGCCTTAAGGTTAAATTTCGCTAGGTCGACGTTCGTCTCAAAGACGCGGACAATCGATTCGGCGATCGCCGAGTCGTCCTTCTCAAACGGCTTCTGAAGACGAACTTCCAGTTCGTCCGCGACGGCCTTGACGCCGAATACGCCCTCGGCTGTGTTCACCGCACGGACCTTCGCGAGAAACGTGGGCACGTAGCCAGAGAGCGTCACGGCGCCACCTTCGGCGCTGACGGCGACGTGCCGCGTGTCAACCTGCGGGTTCCAGTCGAGCGCGTCTTTTACGCTGGATTCCAGATCAATCTTGGTAGTCACCATTTCATGTCCTTCCTTCACGTCGACTTCACATCGTCGAGGCTTCCGAAAAAACTGTAAGTCTCTACTCAAGATTGCGGTAGGGTCAAACGTCCCAGGATCTGGCGCGACATACCACAGGGAGCCTTCCCCACGGCTGCCATTTTCCGTCGTTCTTCAGAAGGCATCGATGAACTGCGTCATGCTTCCGGCGCACAGGTCGCGAATGAGAAGTCACGAGAGGCCAAGGCCACTTTGTCGAGTCGGGTCAGCGCGCAACGGCTTCATCAGGCCTTCTCGAACACATGGTCTCGTGAGTATCTCAACACGAGGAGGTTGGCTACGGAGAGAACCAATGTGACCATCGTCTCTAGTCGAGAACGTCACCACTGTCCATACTTGCCTAATGAGCTCCAACTGCGATTCTGGGGTGGCTGCGGTCGTACCGAAGGGGCCACATGAGATCTCTTTGGCGCTCGAAGAGACCTTCGCCGCGGTAGTTATCGACTGGGATGCAGTGGCCATCGGTAGCCAGATCGACGCGACAGTGACGGTGCGAGCCCTGCTCCAAGCACTCTGTGAGGCTGGCACGCACATATTTCTCGTCACCAATACCGACGCAGTCGAACTGGATGCCCTACTTCGTGCCCGACCGGCCGGACGCGGGCGCCTCTTCCTCCTCGACACTCGAAGCTCGAAGGTTTTCGAAGCAACGAGTGACAGTCCCCTAGCGCCCATTCAACGTCATCTGGAGATTGGAATGACGACCAAGCCCGACGCGGCGGCTTTCGCCGCACGCTGGCTCGCCGCGCGCGGTATCACGGGGGCGCTTATCCTCATCACTGGCGACAGCTTCGAGGTACCTGGCCCGACGTTGAGCAGTGGTTCACCGTCGCCAACGAGAGTCCTCGAACGAGCCGTCGTCGTCTCTCTGTGCGCCGATCCAGAAGACGTGGTGGACCGGATCATCAGGCTGGGCGGTTTAGAGCAATTCACGTCGCTTCTCGAGGCACAGGTTGCCCGTCACCGCGAACGTCGCGTCCCGCCGATAGATCCCGACCCACGTTGGGTGTTGGCGCTGCCGACGTCACGCGAAGCAGAACGACAAGCCGAGGCCCTCGGCGCGCTGAGCAACGGCTGGGCGGGAACGCGCGCCTCAATCGAAGAAGACGGCGTTGGCAGCTCCCCGCTCTTCGCCGTTGCGGGCGTCTACGACGAGCGAGATGAACTTCTCACCGGACCAACGTGGACTGACCTACAACTCATCGACACATCAGCGCGCGATGCACATCTAGACACGCGCCTGCTCGATCTGCGAACCGGCGTCCTCGCTCGAGAAGGCGATGCCCACTTTGGACTGCGCAGCGTCCGCTTCGTCTCGGAGGCAAGTCCGCACGCTCTCGCCTTGCGAGCAGAACTGCCTCGTTCGTGGCTCGACACCGCGACAGGTGAGTCACCGTCCTCATCTAGCGAGCCAATAGAGCAGCCTCGAATGAACGTACGAGAAACCTCTAGTGCGCCAGCTCAGCCGGTAATCAGCGTCGCGATCTCCGAGCGGTCGTCGGAGCGCGACGGACGTCACTTCGTCGAGCGTCTCGCTTCGTGGTCGACCGGTTCACGTCAGTCAGACGTCAAGGCCGAGGCGATGGATCTAGTCCAAGACCTCGACGCCGTCGGCTTCGAGGCGCTTCTCGCGGACCATCGCGAGTCATGGGCGCATAAGTGGGCTGACGCGACCGTCACC
This sequence comes from Acidimicrobiaceae bacterium, assembly GCA_003142095.1. Taxonomy (GTDB): domain Bacteria; phylum Actinomycetota; class Acidimicrobiia; order Acidimicrobiales; family RAAP-2; genus RAAP-2. The sequence goes on from PLON01000054.1 coordinate 44,780, forward strand.
ATCGAGGACGACCCGGCGTCTGAACTCGCGGTGCGCTTTGCGATCTTCCACCTACTCTCTGCGGCGAAGAACGTCGAAGAGGCTGCGGTGGGTGCCCGGGGCCTCACCGGAGAGGCCTACTCGGGTCACGTATTTTGGGACGCCGACGTATTTGTCTTGCCCGTTCTCTGTGCCCTCGCACCCGAATCTGCCAGAGCAATGCTTGAGTACCGCCTCCGTCGGCTGCCTGCAGCGCGCACGGCGGCACTGCGACTGCGCCGCAGTGGAGCTCGATTCCCGTGGGAGTCCGCCTCCAGCGGCGACGAAGTTTCTCCGACAAAGGTAAGAGGCGCCAACGGCGAACTCATCGTCATTCGCACGGGAAGCCATGAGGAACACATCGTCGCCGATGTCGCATGGGCAGCGACGCATTACGCCGCGTGGACCGGGGACCCTTTCCTCGACGGTGAAGGCCGCAACCTCGTCACCGAAACCGCACGCTACTGGGCGAGCCGGATCCGCATTGACCCGGAGGGCAACGGACATATCTACGGCGTCATGGGTCCCGACGAATATCACGAGATCGTCGATGACAACACGTTCACGAATGTCATGGCGCGCTGGAACCTTCGAATGGGCGCTACGTTGCTCGAACGCACAGGTCCGACCGAGGAGTCAACGCGCTGGGGGGCGCTGGGCGACTCGCTTGTTGATGGCTATCGCCAAGAAACGAGGATCTACGAGCAGTTCGCAGGCTACTTTCGACTCGAGCCACTCCTCGTCTCGCAGTTTGCTCGCCCACCGGTTGCGATCGACTTTCTTCTTGGGGCGAAACGGGTCTCTGGGTCACAGCTCATCAAACAGGCTGACGTCCTCATGGCCCACCACCTCATCCCTGACGAGATGCACAGAGGCTCGCTCGTTCCCTGTCTCAACTTCTATGAGCCGCGAACTGCACACGGAAGCTCGTTGTCCCCCGCGATTTCGGCCTCGCTCTTCGCTCGTTCCGGTGATCCCGAACGAGCGCTCGAGTATTTCGACCTCGCGGCACGGGTCGACCTTGATGACCTGACAAAAACGACCGCGGGCGGAGTGCATCTCGCAACCATGGGAGGGCTCTGGCAGGCCCTCGCGTTTGGGTTTCTTGGACTCAGAGTTGATGGCAAGGTGCTCCGGGTCGATCCCCACTTGCCCCAACGTTGGTCATCGCTATCGCTTCGCTTTCGCTTCCGCACTCAACACATAGAGATACGAGCTGAGCATGACCTGGTCGTCATCTCCTGTGACTCGCCACTCACTGTCAAGGTGCAGGATCGGCGCGTAACAATCTCACCACCGGGCGCAACGCTGGCCCTTGACGCGCATCGACCAGAAAGGAAATCGATATGACGATCACCCTCGTAGTACTCGGATCTGGCGTTGAAGTCGGCCCCGTTTTTGACACGGCGCTCCGTTTCGCCCAACTCACCTCAAGCGATCTTGAGGCGGTCTTCGAACCCCGAGCATCCGGAGTCGACAGTCACGTTCAAGCCCGTCTAGAAGAGGCGGGCGTGCCGATCCGCCTCCTCAAGGGACGCGGGGCCCGGGCACTCGGCAACGCCGTCTCGGATCCCGAAGTGCTCGCCGCAGTCGTCGCGGCCGAGAAGGTTGGATCACGACAGTATCCCGTTCGCCCTATCGTCCGCTCACTGCTCGAACGGACACAAAAGCCGGTCGTCCTAGTCCCCCCTGACGTGAAGACTCCCGAAGCATTTCAGCACCTTCTCATCCCCCTCGATGGAACCGAGTCTTCATCAAGAGCGGTTATGGACCAACTACTGCCGCTTTGCACGAAGCCGGTTGAGCTCACCGTCCTTCACGTATTCACCGAGTCCACCCTTCCCACGATGCTCGATCGCCCGGCGCGAGATCTCGAAATTCTCGGAAAGGAGTTCCTCCGCCGTCATCTTCCACACGTGCGTCACATCGAGTTCCGCCTCGGTCCAATCGGCAGGCGCGTCTGCGAGGTGGCCACGCAGCAGGGCTGTGATCTCGTGGTGTTGAGTTGGTCACAGAACACGGCGCCGGGTCGAGCTCTCGTCATCCGAGAGGTGCTGAACTCAACTTCGCTCCCGGTTCTGCTGCTGCCCATCCCCTAGCGTCGTGGCGCGGCCCCACGAAGTCTCGGTGGCCGCCTTTCGAAGGCTCTGTCACCCCGTCGACGTCGCCGCTCGAGTCTCGGGGCCGAAAAACAACGGCTAGAGCGATGTTCGCAACCGGCCGGATCAGCACATAAAGCCCGACTGCTCTCGATTCGTCGGACGTTAGCGCGCGCACGAGCGCACTGCGATGTGCGAAAGAGTAGTCACACGCGACATCGTCGGGACTTATTGCCCTACCGAAACCGTCCAGGTTCCCGTACTCTTCGAATAGGCGGTTCGCTTGTCATCAGCGGGTGCGACAAGGCGGGAGGCAGTTATGGCCGAAAACGTTGAAGGTGCAGTACGTCGCAAGAGTGGACCGCTTCGAATTGCGATGATCGCTCCTCCCTATCTCGCGGTTCCGCCCATTGGCTACGGGGGCATTGAACAGGTGGTCTCGGTGCTCACCGAGGGCCTTGTCACCGCGGGCCACGAGGTCGTGCTCTTCGGCGCGCCCGGTTCGGTGACGAGCGCACGTCTCATTAGTCCGCTTCCCGCACCAATTACATTGGGTGACCCGGCTGGCATCTCCGACGAGATCTATTTCATCACCGCGGCCTATCACGAGGCGCAGTCCTTCGACGTCATTCACGACCACACTGGGATGGGCCCATCACTGGGCTCGATGCTCTCTTGGCCACCAGTCGTCCACACGCTGCACGGTCCCTGGACCACCCAGAGCCGCCGAATGGCACGCCTCTTGAGCGGACGCGTGAACTACGTTGCCATCAGTAACTCCCAGCGCGAACACAATCGTCAGATCCGATACGCGGGCGTGGTCTACAACGGGATTAACGTTGCCGCGCATCCGTTTCGCGAAGCGAAAGAGGACTTCCTCGTCTTCGTCGGACGAATTAATCCCGAAAAGAGGCCCGAGACGGCCATTGAGATCGCGCGTAAAGCGGGTCTGCCACTCGTCATGGTGATCAAGTGCAGCGAACCCTTTGAGCGTGACTATTTCAACAAAGTTGTCGCGCCCCTCTTAGGAACAGACATCACCATTCTCGAAGAGCCTGCACAAGAGGTGAAGGTCGACATCGTCAGTCGCGCCCGTGCGCTACTGTTCCCGATCGACTGGCCCGAACCATTTGGACTCGTCATGACCGAAGCGATGGCGTGCGGCACTCCTGTGATCGCCCGAGCGCTTGGCTCAGTTCCCGAGGTCATCCGCAACGGAATCACTGGTTACTGTTGTAATTCCATTGAGGAGATGATCGATGCCGTCAGTTCCGTCGCGTCGCTCAACCCGACGGACTGTCGTGAAGATGTGAAACGGCGATTCTCCGCCTCGGTAATGGTGGCGAACTACGAGAAGGTGTACCGATCAGCCCTCGCACGCACTCAGCGCCGTGAACTCGTGGCTCAATCCGCCGAACTATTTCTCCTCAATGCAGCGTCGTGAGATATTTGCTCGATGTAGTTACGCCGTAACAACATCAGGCCACGGCTCTTTTTCCATCCGCATGACGCGTGCGGTCATAGATGGGCGCAGACACGTTCAATCTTTGTTGCGCCACTGCGCCTGCACACAGAGAAGACATCTGAAAACCGGGAGAGACCGCAGGCAGAAGAAAGTGTCGGTGTCAACCATCGCAGAAGGATATGGTCGGTAATGAGGGACACGAAACTGGACAGGTCGGCTTGAGAATGAGCGTCAAATGGAACTAAGTGCAATCCCAATTGAAATGCCCGATGGTCTTAACGTCATTATTGGACAGGCCCATTTCATAAAGACCGTCGAGGACCTCCATGAAGCTTTGGTCGGAGCCAGCCCGTATCTTCGCTTCGGACTTGCCTTCTGCGAAGCGTCGGGACCATGCCTCATCCGGTGCTCGGGCAATGCACAAGATCTCGTAGAGCTCGCGGCGAGGAACGCTGAAGCAATTGGCGCCGGCCACTCCTTCATCGTGTTCCTGCGTGACGGTTTCCCAGTTAACGTCTTGAATGCACTCAAACTGGTTCCCGAAGTGTGCACGGTGTACTGCGCAACGGCGAATCCAGTCGAGGTTCTCGTCGCCCAAACCGATCTTGGCCGAGGGATCATCGGCGTCGTCGACGGAATGCCACCCGCCGGAATCGAGACCCCTAGCGACGAAGCTGATCGCAAAGGCTTCTTACGCGAGATCGGCTACAAGCTCTGAACTTTCTCGCAAGCAAAGGAGTGGATCACTAAGGATGAGCGGGAAAAGGGGTACCGACGCCAAGAACGATGTTCACCCGGCGTTCGTTACCGCCCAGGCGGCCGGGGCGCGCGCCACTTCCATCGGCGTTTGGCACGTTCGCGATGAAGCGCTCGACCCCACTGCGGTTATCAACGCGGCCTTCGAGATGGTACGTGTTAGCCTCGCGATCCGCGCGTCGCCTTTCGGCGTTGTTCAATGCCACCCCACGTCGATAGAGTCGTTCGAACGCGAAGCTAACGCGTAGTGCTGTGCTAACCCGACTACTTCGCACTTATCTGCGACCATTCGGTCGTCAGATTGCCGTACTCGTCACGCTGCTCGTGGCCCAGACCGTCGGTAATCTCTACCTGCCCAATCTCAACGCCGACATCATCAACAATGGCGTCATCGACGGCAACCTCCACTACATCCTGCATAGTGGCGAGGTAATGCTCGTACTCACCATGCTGGTGGGCATCTGCGCAGTAGTCGCGGTGTACTGGGCCTCTCGGGTCGCGATGGGAGCCGGCGCCAACATCCGTGAGGCGGTCTTCACCCACGTGCAGGCGTTCTCGGCCCGGGACATGAATCGCTTCGGGACCGCGTCGCTCATCACCCGCAACACAAACGACATTCAACAGATTCAGCTCTTCTTGCAGATGGCCCTCACCATGATGATCATCGCCCCGATCATGTGTATCGGCGGCGTCATCATGGCGCTCCATGAGGGTGCGCAACTCTCGACGCTCCTGCTCGTCGCACTGCCTGTCATGGGCGTCTTCATTGGCACCGTCATGGTCAGAGTCATCCCGCAGTTCCGATCGATGCAGGGCAAGATCGATCGCATTAACGAAGTACTGCGAGAGCAGATCACGGGCGTGCGCGTCATCCGAGCCTTCGTGCGCAACGACTCCGAATTCGACCGATTCGCAATCGCCAACGCCGACTTGACGGGCACGGCGTTGTCGGTGAACCGAATATTCGCCCTGGCATTACCGGTCATGATGATGATCCTCAACTTGTCGAGCGTGGCCGTCATATGGTTCGGCGGACGCTTAGTAAGCGAGGGCTCGATGCCCATCGGCAACCTCACGGCTTTCCTGACGTACATCTTGCAGATCCTGCTCTCGGTGATGATGGCCGTCATGGTGGCGATCCTTCTGCCGCGTGCGGCCGCGAGCGCCGAACGCGTGATGCAGGTCCTTGACACCGTGCCGGTTCTCAGCGAACCCGCCAATCCAATTACCCCGAGCGAGACTAAGGGTCGCGTTCAATTTGAGAATGTCTCTTTCGAATACCCCGGCAGTGAGCGCCCGGTCCTCGACAACCTCTCCTTCACGCTGGAACCGGGTCAGACGAGCGCGATCATCGGAGGGACTGGCAGTGGCAAGACGACGCTGCTCAACCTCATCCCCCGGTTCTTTGATGCCACGTCGGGCCGCGTTCTGGTCGACGGCGTGGACGTGCGGGATCGATCCCAAGAAGCTCTGTGGGGTTCGATCGGTCTCGTTCCCCAAGCGGCCTACCTCTTCAGCGGAACCGTCGCGAGCAATCTTCGCTTCGGTCGCTCGGACGCGAGCGACGAAGAGCTGTGGCAGGCCCTCGAAATCGCCCAAGCACGCGACTTCGTGGCGCTCATGGACGGGGCGCTCGAGGCACCTATCGATCAAGGCGGCACCAACGTGTCGGGGGGCCAGCGCCAACGGCTGTCCATCGCTCGGGCGTTGGTCAAGCGTCCGCACGTCTACCTCTTCGACGACTGCTTTTCTGCGCTCGACGCCGCCACCGACGCCCGCTTGCGCGCCGCCCTCAAAGAAGGCACGCGCGACGCTTCGGTGGTGATCGTCGCCCAGCGCGTCAGCACGATTATGCACGCCGACCGCATCATCGTGCTCGACGACGGTCGCGTGCAGGGGATCGGTACGCACGAAGAGCTGCTCGCTGGCTGTGCGCCTTATCGCGAGATTGTTGGCTCTCAATTGGGAGAAGGTGCGTCCACATGACGATGGGCGCGATGAACGTGATCCGCGGTGGAGCACGTGCACCCGAGAAGAGCAAGGACTTGAGGGGCACCACGAGGCGCCTTCTCGCGAGGCTGCACCCCGAACGCACCAAACTGTCACTCGCGATCGGGCTCGGTGTGGCGTCGGTCGCATTCATGGTGTCGGGACCCGAAATCCTCGGGAATGCCACGAACGTGTTGTTCGACGGCATCGTGGGCAAGGAGTTTCCGGCGGGCACGACGAAAACCCAGGCCCTCACATACCTCCGCGATCATGGCCACTCCCAGATCGCTTCCATGGTCGCGGCGATGAACATCACGCCAGGAATCGGCGTCAACATCGACCAACTCGGGCGAGTGCTCGGCCTGGCGGGACTCGTGTACGTCCTGGGCGCCTCCTTTAGCTACTTCCAGGGTTTCACCATGGCGGGGCTCACCCAGCGCGTCATGTCCGGCATGCGCCGAGACGTCGAGGCGAAGCTGAGCCGGCTGCCGCTTCGCTACTTCGACAGCCATTCCCACGGCGACATCCTCAGCCGAGTTACCAACGACATCGACAATCTCACCACCACGATCCAACAGGGGCTGAGTCAGCTTCTGACGTCGCTACTCACCATCGTCGGCGTGATGGGCATGATGTTTTGGATCTCGCCCCTGCTGGCGGTGGTCTGTGCGGTAACGATCCCCCTCGCGCTCGTCGTGACGCTGTTCATCGCCAGGCGGTCTCAGGTTCAGTTCGCCACACAGTGGCGTCAGACGGGCACGATCAATGGCCTCGTAGAAGAGACTCACACCGGACATGAGCTCGTGCAAGTCTTCGGGCGCAGCAAGTTGACAATTGACCAATTCGTGGGTCAGAACAAGCGTCTATACGAGGCGAGTTTCCGGGCACAGTTTCTCTCGGGGGTCATCCAGCCGTCGATGCAGTTCATCGCCAATATCAACTATGTCGCGATCGCGGTGCTCGGCGGGTATCGGGTGGCCTCTGGACTGCTCTCGCTCGGCGCAGTGACCGCCTTCATTCAATATTCGCGCCAGTTCACGATGCCCATCACCCAGATCGCCAGCCAGATGAACATGCTTCAATCAGGCATAGCGTCGGCAGAACGCGTCTTTGAGTTCCTCGATGCTGAGGAGGAAGAGCCTGACCTGACGGGCGAACCGACCCTCCGTCAGCCGTCGTCTGCCGCGAGCGTGAAACTGGATCACGTCAGCTTTCGCTACGACCTCGACAAGCCGTTGATCGAGAACTTCACTCTCGAAGTCGCTCCGGGTGAGACGGTCGCGATCGTTGGACCGACCGGAGCGGGCAAGACCACCATCGTCAACTTGCTCGTACGCTTCTACGAGATCGACAGCGGCCGCATCCTTCTCAACGGCATCGACTACAAGAACCTCACTCGCGACGAAGTGCGCCGCGCATTTGGCATGGTGCTCCAAGATACGTGGATGTTCGCGGGCTCCATCCGCGACAACATCGCCTACGGCAAGCCGGGTGCCACTGGCGAGGAGGTCGTCGCCGCGGCCGTGGCGGCACACGTCGACAGTTTCGTTCGCACCCTGCCGGACGGCTACGACACGGTACTTGACGAGGACGCGTCCAACCTCTCGTCGGGACAAAAGCAGCTGCTCACCATCGCGCGAGCCTTCCTCGCCAACCAGAGCATCCTCATTCTGGATGAAGCCACGAGCAATGTCGACACTCGCACCGAAGTGCTCATTCAAGAGGCCATGGCCCACCTGCGCGAGGGCCGAACCAGTTTCGTGATCGCCCACCGCCTCTCGACGATCCGCAATGCAGACACGATCATCGTCATGGACCACGGTCGGATCATCGAACAGGGCAGCCACGAGGACCTCATGGAACAGCGCGGTCTCTACTTCGCGCTCTACAACAGCCAGTTCACCGAAGCGACAACCTGATCGCGGCACCCAGTCACGCTGTTCGCACCACGCGGGATCTCCCTAGAGGACCGAAGGAGTTCCTAACGGTGGGGACGTCCGCCCCGGCGCACTCCTACGATTTGCCGGGCACCACGAGCACCGGGCAGCTGGCGAACTCGATGACCTGTTCGGTCACGCTGCCGATGTAATTGGAACGCACGCCTCGCTGGTCGGAGGCGGCCATCACGATCATGTCGGCCGGCCAGGTTCGCGCTTCTTCGAGAATCGCGCGGTACGGCTCGCCCGTGGTCCGAACGACCTCGACCTGGTTGGAGGGGACACCCTCGTCACAGACCTTCTGACGCAAGTAGGAAAGCAGGTTGGTCACCGCCTCGCGGCGGCGCTCGCTGAAATCGGGTCCGGTGGCTCGTTCGATCTCTTCACTGACGCGCTCGTCTTCGACGACGACGAAAATTCGCACGTGGGCCTTCAAATCGACGGCGAGGCGCGCGGCGGCCGCCGCCGCCGCGAGGCTCTCACGCGAGTCATCGGCCGTCACCAGCATACGAAAGGCCATCACCATCCTCCTGGGGCCAAGCGCTGGGCGGCCCAGCGCGTGACCAGGCGCTCCTCGCGCTCGACTTCGTCGAGTCGCAGGGTCAATGCCCGCAACTCACCCTCGAGCATGGGGAGCCGATGACGTTCGATGGCTCGTAGACGACGGCGCGTCGAGACGAGTTCAGTCTCGATCGCACGCAGAGCACTCTCCACGACGGCCTGACGGGCGGCCGCGTCGAGGGCGCGCTGGTGCGCGTCGGACGACGGTCCGACGGCGGCATTGACGGCCCGGTTCATGGGGTCAAGGGCCGGAACCACGACGCGGGCTTCGTCGGGGTGCAAGGCGCCCATGGTGTTACGCCAGGTGATCGTGACCTCGGCACAGCCCTGCGTGGACGCGCCCACAAGCCGTGCCGTCGTCGCGCCACTGATGGCCTCGACCCGAGTGGCCCAGCGATCGGCCTCACTCGATGCAGCCGCCCACGAGCGCGCCGCTTCCTCGCGCAACTGGAGCAGTCGGCGGTGCTCGCGTGAGAGCAGCTGTTGCTTGCGGCCGAGCAGGTCTACCCCGTGTGTGGCGATCGCGATCCGCTCTAAGAGCCACGGCCGACCTGCCCGTCCCGGTGGGGTCTGCTCAGCCATGGTCGTCGCCCATGGGTGGCGACGCGCGAACCGGCGCAGGGTCGTTGTCGGCGCCTAAGCCCCCTTCGCCCTCGCGCAGGTTGCCGGTGTAGTAGGCGGCGGTCATCGCTCGTGGCATCATCGTGAGCTCGCGCTCGGGCAGTACCGAGGCAACGTTCCACGCCCGTTTCAGTGTGTCTTCCATCGAGCGAGACTCGTCGCTCGACTGATTTACGAGGTCGCGAAGGAATGCATCTTCGAAGTCGAGGTAGATACGGTCGGTCTCGGTGAGGGCCTCCGCGCCAATCAAGTCCGCTAACTCCCGTGCGGATCGCGCTCGAGCGAACGACGCGATGAGTTGGGCGGCCAGCGCCATGTGATCGGCCCGCGTACGCCCCTCGCCCACACCCTTTCGCATGAGACGAGACAACGTCGAGAGCACGTCGACGGGCGGGTAGACGCCTTTGGCGTGAACGTCGGGCGAAAGCACGATCTGACCTTCGGTGATGTAACCGGTGAGGTCGGGAACGGGGTGGGTGATGTCACCCCCGGGCATCGTGAGGACCGGAATCAGCGTGATCGATCCGGCGTGTCCGCGGATTCGGCCACAGCGCTCGTAGAGCGAAGCGAGGTCGCTGTAGAGATAGCCCGGGTAGGCGCGTCGCCCGGGCACTTCTCCGCGGGCCGAGGACACCTCGCGCAGAGCTTCGCAGTAACTGGTCATGTCGGCGAGTACGACGAGCACGTGCTGGTCACGCTCAAAGGCAAGGTACTCGGCGATGGTAAGAGCGACCCGTGGCGTAAGGACGCGCTGGACGACCGGGTCGTCCGCGGTGTCGAGCACGAGTACGAGGTCGCCCTGCGCCGAGCGAGTCTCGAGAACATCTCGTATCGCCGCCGCGTCGGCGTGGGTCAGCCCCATGCCGGCCACGACGACCTTGAAGTTCTCGCCCGCGACGTTGGCCTGGGCTGCGATCTGGGCGGCGAGGTCGAGGTGGGGCAGCCCGGCGGAGGAGAATACTGGGAGCTTCTGACCCCGCACCAACGTCGCGAGTGCGTCGATCACCGACACCCCAGTAAAGACCGGGTCGCTCGGCACGTCGCGTCGACTCGGATTGAGGGGCGCGCCGTTAACCGCGCGGCGCTCTCGCCCTAGCATCGGTGGGCCGCCATCTAAGGGCTCGCCCATTCCGTTCCAGACCCGACCGAGCCAGCCGTCGCCGACGGGAATGTCGAAGGGCCGGCCCTCGAAGGAGACGTTCACGAGCGCTGGATCAATGCCGCTCGTACCTTGGAGCACCTCGACGATGGCTACATCACCACTGACCTCGAGGACGAGTCCGTGGCGCACCTCGCCCGAAGGGAGGCGAACGCGAGCGATCTCGTCCCATCCCACGCCCTCGACACCTGCGATGGCGAGCAAGGGACCGCCGACGCGTCTCGCCCCGGAGTATTCGATGGGGCCGAGTGGACCTACTGACATCTCGGATCCGCTTCGCGCGTTCGTGCTCATGACGCCTCCGCGATTCGTGCGAGCACTTCGTCGCGCAGACGAATCACGCCGTCGGCGTCGTCAGGTCCGGTCTCGTCGCGCGCGCGGGTAACGGCCGTGAAGTCGAACTCCTCGACCACCGCGGCGGGCAGACCGCCGTCGACGAGGGCGAGGCACCGGTCGTAGACGGCGAGGACCATCTCCAGCAACGCAGTCTGCTTGGCTGGACTACAGAAGGCGTCCCGCTCGCTCATCGCGCTCTGCTGGAGGACCCCTTCTCGCAGTAGGCGCCCCGTCAGCAAAACGATCCGCTCGTGTGCGGGCAGGGCGCTCACCCCCACGAGCTCGACAACCGAGTCGAGTCGGTCAGCCTCGGCAAGCAGGGCAAGTGCTCGGGCACGCGCCTCAGCCCACCCCAACCGGCCCTCGCTCGCGTGCCAGTTCGCGATGGTTTCGCCGTCAAGGCTGAACGAGTGGCGCCAGGTCACAGCCGGGTAGTGGCGCGCGTAGGCGAGATCACGGTCGAGCGACCACAGGCAGCGCACAAAGCGCACGGTTTGGGACGTGACGGGTTCGGTCATGTCACCACCGCCGGGTGAGACCGCACCGATGAGGGTCACCGAGCCTTCGGCGCCACCGAGGGTGCGGACCCGGGCGGCGCGTTCGTAGAAGGCCGCGAGAGAAGACGACAGACTGGCCGGGTAACCCTCCTCGGCCGGCAACTCCCCGCTGCGCGAAGAGAACTCTCTCAACGCTTCGGCCCACCGCGACGTCGAGTCGGCGAGCACCACCACGCGATAACCCATGTCACGGAAGTACTCGGCGACCGTCATCCCGGTGTAGACGCTCGCCACCCGAGCCATCACCGGCATGTTGGACGTGTTGGCGATGACGACGGTGCGCTCGCGCAAGCTGGTGCCCGTGGTCGGATCCACTAAGGCCGAGAGGTCGGCCATGGCGTCGGCGAGTTCGTTGCCGCGCTCGCCGCAACCGACGAAGACGACGACTTCGGCGTCGGCCCACTTGACGATCTGCTGAAGGAGCATCGACTTGCCGGTGCCAAAGCCCCCCGGCACCGCGGCGGTCGCGCCGTGGGCAATCGGAAAGAAAAGGTCGACCACCCGCTGTCCGGTGACGAGCGGTGCGACAGGTTGCAGCCGCTCACGCGCCGGTCGGGCCCGACGGACCGGCCACTCCTCACAGAGAGTGACGGGGCTACCGCCGATGATGGCGACGACGTCGTCCTCGCCCATCGTGCCCGCTGGGGCGAGTTGTGTCACTGTCCCGTGCGCGTCGGGCGGGACCAGGATTCGGTGTTCAAAGTTGCTTCCGACCGTCACCGTGCCGAGCAGCGCTCCCGGTGCGAGATCGGCTCCGAGTTCGACCAGTGCCGGACGAAACGGCCACGATGCGTTGGACTTCATTTCGCCGAATCCTCCGGGGACGAGCCAGGTCGGTCCGCCCTCGAGCCGTCGAAGCAGTCCGTCAAACACACCTCCGAGCAGACCGGGGCCCAGGCGCGCCGACAGCGGTCGGCCATGAGAAACCGCCCCATCGCCCACGCGAAGCCCACCGGTGTACTCGAAGGCCTCGGCGGTGAGACGACCGTCTTGTATCGAGACCACTTCAGCGGGGACGTGCAAGGGACCGACGTCGATGACGTCAAGAACGGCGACACCACGAAGTCCCGCCACCTCGAGAAGTGGGCCGTTCACGCGTTCCACTCGACCGCCCTCGGAATCAGTGCTCACGACCACAGCTCGGAGATCTCCTCACCGACGGACGCCATGACGCGCTCCACTAATGCGTCAGTCTTCAGGTCGAGGCTCCGTTCGCCGCAGTGCGCGACGACACCGATCTCCCCTTCGGGCGCCACCAACGTGGCTTCATCTCCGAGGCGCTCACGAGCGACCTCGCGAAGACGAGCGTTTAGCGCTGCCGCCTCGGGAGAGCGAGCGAGCTGGCGAAGCCGATCGAGCACTTGTGTGCGCACCTGCTCATAGACCAGGCGTTGGGCGCCGAGCACTTCCTGGCGAGCCTCGCGTCGCGCGTTGGCCACAACGGCCAGCGCGCTGCGTCGGGCAAGTGTGGCGCCACGCTCGCGCGCCGTAGCGAGCCTCGCGTCGGCCTGTTGTCGCGCCTCGGCGAGGGTGTTCTCGGCCTGCGCGGCGGCTTCGCTCACTATCTGCTCGCCACGTCGTCGCGCACTGTCGGCGAGAAAGTCGGTCACGGGACTCAGGTCGGCGATCAATCGGGACTTCGCCGTCATGACACTTCCAGTGCCGTCTTTTCGGTTCGTCACGTCGTCATCTCCACGGTGAGGGGCACTCGGCGCAGGCGAACACTGTCGCCGAGCGCCGCGGCGGCGGCTGGAGTGAGCACGACAAGTTCGACGTCACGAGCGAGGTTGGACCACGCTTCTTTGATCTCCTCAGGACTCTCGGCGACGATTGGCAGAGCACCGGCGAGGGCATAGCCCTGCACCCGCACAGACTCGCCCAGCACCGCAACGCGTCCCACCGACTCAAACCTTGCCGATGAGGATGATGGCTACGACCAGCCCGTATATAGCGATGCCCTCGGCCAGTCCGACGAACACCATGGCTCGTCCAAAGAGCTCCGGCCGCTCGCTGATCGCCGCAAGCGCGGCTGAACCGGTGTAGGCGACGGCTATCGCCGCGCCAATCGACGATCCAGCGACGGCGATCGCGGCCCCCATCAATGCCTGGCCGGAGTAGGACGGGGCGGGTGCCGCGAGCGTCGCCGCGGTGGCCGGCGACGTGGTCGCCGCGACGATGACAAGAGCACCGCCGCCCACCAGCAGTGCGAGGTTCAACAGCTTCATCAGACGAAGCCCCCCTCGAGGATGTCGTCGCATCTGAACCGTGATGGCGGTAGCGACCAGTGCAATTAGGGGAAGTGCGATAAGCCAGGTAATCATGGAGCCTCCTTCATTAACGGACCGTGACGTGCCAGGGGTGGAACTCACGGCCCTCGGTGATAAAGACACGAGAGAAGATCTCGTAGTACTCGAGTCGCAACGCTTGCACCCCGGCAACGAGGGCCTCAAGAGCGAAAGTGAGAGCGTTGCCGAGAGCAAAGACGATGATCGCGCCGCCCACGCCGAACACGCCTCCCGTTCGCCACAACGACGCGGTGCCACTCCACACGAGCGAGCTCAGCGCCGCGTGGGTGAGACCGAAGGCGGCGAGTCGGGCGAAGGAGACAGTGTTGGTGCCAAGTCGCAAGACGGCGTCAAAGAGCTCCACGCTTGCCTCGAGCGCACCCGAAGCTCGACCCCCCGCTTCGACAAAGAGACCGAGAAAGCCGAGACCGAGCGCGATCACGGCGAGAATCGCTCCCGCGATGACGATGGCCGAGCGATGCCAGTACCAGCCCGCTCCCGTGAGCGCGAGGCCAAGGTAGAGGGCCGCTCCGGCCAGGCCCGACATCGTGACGAGTGAGCGGGCGATTCCGCCTTCGCGAAAGCGGTTGAGTGCGCCGAGTGCGTAGGAGCCCGCGAGCAACACCGCACCGATCGCCACGGAGATGGCCAGCAGGGTCGTGGCGTGGTCGAGAGGGCGTAGCCAGAGCGTGGGCACCAGTCCTGTTGGCCCGAAGGCCTCGCCGAAAGCGAGGCCGAAACCGATGCTCGTAAGCCCCGCGCCGATGACGAAGGGGCCCGCCCAGCGGAACCTGCGCAGCGCAACGAAGCGACCGCGTAGGGGCCACATCACCACGACGCCGAGCGCCAGAAGCAGGGCTCCGTGGCCAACGTCGCCGAACATCATGCCGAACATCACTACGTAGGCCACTCCGGCGAGCACCGACGGGTTGAGGTCGGAGTAGGGAACGGTGCCGTAGGTGTTCACCAGAGGCTGGAAGGCGGCGGCGGCCGATGCACCGCGCAGGACGGTTGGCGGTTGGCTGCCTTGCGGCGAGGAGAGACACACGACCGCTCCTCCGTAGGGAGCAAGAGCCGACGAGAGCGCGTCAAGGGATTCCGAGGGCGTCCAGCCAGCGATCGCCGCCACTGATCCCTCTTCGATCATGCTCGCTCTCACCCGTTCGAGTTCTTCTTCGCCGGCGAGCGCCGCGACGTCCCCGTCGCGCTCGAGGACCGTGAGATCGGGCGGCTCAAAGGAGACGATC
This sequence comes from Acidimicrobiaceae bacterium, assembly GCA_003142095.1. Classification (GTDB taxonomy): domain Bacteria; phylum Actinomycetota; class Acidimicrobiia; order Acidimicrobiales; family RAAP-2; genus RAAP-2. The sequence continues at coordinate 59,810 of PLON01000054.1, forward strand.
GGCGTCACTGATGATTCAGGTGTGTGCGCGCGAACGCGCTGGAGAATCGCCTCGGTGCTGCCGCCTGACTGGGTGAACAGCTCGGGCTCGACGCAACCGTTGCTACCTAGCGCCACGAGCACGGTGCGGACCTCGTTCGTGGGGGCCACCACCGCGACCCGCGCCATACGCCTTGGTTCGAACGCGTCACGCCACGGCATCAAGCAGCTCAATTCCACGACCGGCACGGGCGGCGATTTCTAGAGCTGCGCGTATTCGCCACACGTCCGCATACATCGCCGCAACGGCCGCGACGACTGTTGCCGGCTCGGCACCGCCGCGACGAACCCCCTCTTCTCCGCTACGCCAGAGCTGATTCCACCAGCGCGCCTCGCAGGTCCACAGGTCCTCGGGTCCGGTGGCGCCCTCGAGCACAGCAGCGATCTCAATTGGCAGCGCTGCGCCGAGCTGATGCAGCGTCCTCGCGTGGAGTGCATTACGCCCAAGGACGGCTCGAGCGTTGGCGTCCGGCACCGAATCTGACGCAAGAGACGTTCCCGCGATGACGAGGCGGGCGAGAACGAGGGCACAAAAGCCCTCGGCCCACACGCTGGCCTCGGGCACGTTCTCGACCACCCGGCGCGCGAGGGAGATCTGCAGTGCGACGAGGATACCGGGGCTCTCCAGCGCTCCGGGGTCCCCCCACGGTGAACGTTTCAACGACTCGCGAAGCTCGACGATGCTTGAAGATTGACGGTGGCGCGGCACGCTCGCCAGCGAACCCAAGTCGTACGGAATGGGAACCTGGTGGCCCTCGATGCGCGCGAGCTCGCCGCGTATATTCGCCAGTTCGAAGCCACCTGCGAGTACACGAAGGCGCGACGCGCCAAGGGCCGGGCTCCAACCTGCGAGCACGCGAAGGTTCCACAGCGCCGTCTCGAACAAGGCACGCTCGGCCTCTTCGAGGCTCAGCCCGCTCTCGAGGCGCTCGCCGTAACTGGTCGTAGCAAGAACCTCCAGCGCGCTAGAGAGTGAACCGGACCGGGCAATGTCGCGCGCTCCGGCAGGCCCGACGCAGCGGCTCGTCAGGCTGCGACTACGAACCTGGGCGGCGACCCAGCCCGCACTCATTTCGTTTCCTCGGCCGAGCTCCCCGTCGACATCACCGCTGCGACGAGTTCGCTCACCAGTGCAGGAACCCTCTTAGCCGCGAGGCGCGCGATGCGTTGGTCCTCTTCATTGGCGGAGGCCCGGATCGCGCTCGCGTCGGACCGGGCAGATGACGTCAGAGAGTCGGCGGCCGCAACACGCTCGCCCGCTTCATGGTCGCGAGCCTCTTCGAGGATCTGCTCGGCCTCGCGAGTTGCGTGGGCGCGTCGGGCGTCGCCCTCAGCGCTCGCTCGTGCAACGACATCGTTGGCGTTTTGCTCGGCTGCGCGCAGCGCCGCAAAAATCGGTGCCAACTCCTCGCGAAGCACAGCCTCGCGATTTGTGGGCACCCCGGCGATACTCGCCGCGCCGGGAACGGCAATTAGTCGGAAGCGGCGAAGCAGGCCCCAATTCCTTGCCACGTAACCTCCCCCGATATTTGGACCAATACTGCGGACGCGTTGGTCATCAAAGCACGGACCAACCAGCGCGCATTAGAGCCCGCTCGGATATGTTTCGGGCGGTTCTCCGGCATCCCACAACTCCGTTCGATCCAACGGTCGCACTGCTGAAGTGTGGTCGAGATGAACTAAGGCGTCGAACTGCGAGGCGAGGTGCGCCTTAAACCAATGACTGGCTCGCTCGGTGTTCGGTCGATAGATGACGCCAATTGCCCGCTCGAGCATTACTTCAGTCAGGGGTGCAGGCGCAGACGCTCCAAGACGAACGACGAAGTCGCCCACGGGACCGTTATGGAGCCGCTCTTCGAAGCTGCCCGATAGTGCCGGGCGTACTCGCTTGTGCTCCACCGGGCCGCCCCAATCCGACGCCGCGCTTACGCGACCGTGATATGTCGTGAATCCAACCAGAAAGCAGTCGTCGCTCCACGTCGTGCGCGCAAGTTGACCGAGGTTGAACTCACCGGACTGGCCCAGTTCCGTTGCCCTCGCATCGCCCACGTGCGAATTGTGCTCCCAGACAACGACCTTCGATCGACCCAGCGCCGAACCAAGGTGCCCGACCAAGGATTCGAGGGTTTCGGCCATGTGCTGGTCACGAAGGTTCCACGAGGAGACACGTCCTTGGTACATTGCGCGGTAGTACTGCTCCGCGTTTTGAACGAGACGCGCGTTTTGCTCTGCGAAGAAGTACTCGTCGGCAGCGACCAGTCCGTCTCGCGCGAGTAGCGCCATCGCCTGTCGACGTAGGTCCACGAGTTCGGCGACCACCTCGTTCTCGCACGAGGGATGCAGTCCCAAGTTGACGGCGTGTCCATAGTCCGGCCCTTCACCACCGATCAGATCAAAACAGGCGTAGCGTTCGCGAGCGCGTTCGGCGGCCTCGGGGTTGTTGGCGTTCAAATAACTGACGACCGCCTCCATCGACGTGCGAAGCGAGTAGAGGTCAAGACCGTAAAACCGAGTCTTGGTCTTTGGGTCTCGGCATCCGTCATTGTGGACTCGCAACCAACCGATGAACGACGCCACATCCTCATTGCGCCACATCCATGATGGGAATCGTTTAAAGTCACCGAGCGCTACTGCGGCGTCAGCGTCGCTGGAGCCACCGGTCACGTATCGATTGACGCGGTATGCGTCAGGCCAGTCGGCCTCGACCGCCACCGCGACGAAGCCTTTCTCTTCGATCAGTCTCTTGGTGATTCGTGAGCGCTCACGGTAAAACTCGTGAGTACCGTGACTCGCCTCTCCGAGCAACACGAGGGGCCGTTCACCAATCCACGAGAGGAGTTCGTCGTAGTCGTGTTCTCCACCTAACGCCTGTACGTCGTTCATCGAGAGAAGGGCGCTGGTCTGTGTAAGCACGAGTTCTCAGACTCCTCGAAGCTCGGTCGACTTCGATGCCGCAGAGGCCAGTTGAGCGTGCTTCGCTTTGGCTAGGTCGACGATCACCTCTTCGTCCGACGTCTGTTCGAAGTTCTCGTACCACTCCCCAACCGCAAACGGCCCTCCCGTACGTACAAGGGACACAACGCGGTCTGCCACCCTTTCAACTCGCTTCGCCGCGTCAACACTGGTGACCGGCGTCGCCACGATGACTCGCGCCGCTCCTCGCGTTCGAGCCACCTCACACGCCGCGCGAGCCGTGGCTCCAGTCGCGAGACCGTCGTCAACGATGATGACAACTCTTCCTTCAAGGTTCACGGGTGATTCGCCCTGGCGATAGAGACGAATCCGTCGTTCAAGTTCGACACGCTCATCAGCCACCACGCGAGCGAACTGCGCCTCGCTCACCCCTAACGCCTCTACGGTGCCGTGCTCTACGACCAAGATTCCGTCCTCACCGATTGCTCCCATCGCGAACTCGGGGTGTGAGGGAACTCCCACCTTTCGCACCACAATCACGTCCAACGGACAGTGCAGGACACGGGCCACTTCGTACGCCACGGGCACGCCGCCACGTGGAAGACCGATCACCACCGCCCTACAGTCACCAAACGCGCCCACCAGCCGCGTACCTAATCGACACCCCGCGTCTTTTCGATCGATGAACTGCGCCATGCTCCAGGCATACTGGTCTTGAACGAGGAATCACTAGGGGCCAATGTCACTTTCTCGAGTCGCCGGCAACGACCCCATCACGCTTGACGAGCGCCGACACGGTCAGTGCAGAAGTTCTTTGAAGACGTCCCCGAATCCATGACCCAGAATTCGTAACCGGACTCATCACGTGCGCACATGGTCGTCGTAGCCCGCAATTAATGACGCCCACATCCATAATCGAAGTCGATGAGTTGACGCGCGTCTACGGTACCGGCGAAGTCAAGGTTCGGGCCCTTCACGATGTGCCGTTAAGGATGCTCCAGGGCGACATGGTGCGCATCATGGGAAAGAGTGGATCGGGAAAATCCACGCTGCTTCATCAGCTTGGTCTGCTCGACAGACCATCATCGGGCCGTGTCGTCCTTAATGGGGTGGACGTGACAGCAATAAGAGAAGGGCCAAGACGAACTCTTGGAAATGCTCGAACTTGCCGGGCGCGCTCGACACCAACCCTCTGAGCTCTCCAAGTCCTCAACGTCGCGACCACGATCCACGAACTTCAACACCGCGGATATCTTCCATTCGCCGTCGGATCATTCACGAGAAAGAATTGAACCTCGCTAAGCGCGAAAGAACGCAGATCTCGGACTTCGCTATTCAACCAAAAACGCTGAGTGTCAGACGAACTCCACTCGACACCAACGAAGTGCCAAACGGTCAGGGTCCTGACGTAGGGGCATCGCTACTCGGACGCGTCGTAATCCTCGTCCAGCCAGTCTCGTACGAGTGCCAGCACTTGTTTCTCTGAGAGCGCCTCGAGATCACTATCGATGGCTCCCACGACCTTCGCGCCAATATCTTGGTGCCTGCGCTCCCAGTACTGCGTGAGGCGAAGCATTTGGTTGGCCTTTCCCTTGCCGTGACCCACTAACACGATGCCAGAAGCGTTCGCCACAGCTTGGCTGATCGACTCGTAGAACGTCGCATTCTCGTGATCCGTCTCGTGGCCGTGATGATGTTGAGCTTCTCGAACATGCATGTGACGAGACTTCTCATTCGGAGCACGAAGCACATGAGGTCGTCCATTGGGATCGACCCCCGTCACCCAGACCAGCGCTCGATCACGGGTCAGTTCCACCACCACGAGTCCTTCAGGATTGTCGCTCATCGTTTCTCCTCGCTTCTCCGCCTCACAACTCTCACTGCGACACAGCTCGCATACCGGGACCAATCGCTCTAGTCGGCGTCCGAATATGTGCCACGGTCATGCAAACACCGTCATTGTGGACCATCCACTGACGGGGCCATCGTATGACAGAGGTGGTGCCAAAACGTCATGCTATCGGTGGCGTCGTGGAGGTCATAGAGTCATAAGTCCCTCCGTTGATGACTTGCGTCTTGTTTCGCGGTCGCACGACGTCGTGTTCGCTCCACAACTTTTCGACACCGTGTGCACTAGAGCGAGCACGTCTAAAAATTCATTTGGACGCTTCGTCGCCTCTTTAGTCACGTGACACTCGTTAACGAAGCCCGAACAGGTTAGGACTATTGACCCTATTCACTCGAGCCTCGAGTGTGCCACAGTCGAATCGCGTCTCTAGATGACGAACGCTACAAGTACACACGAATGCGAACGTAGGTAATGCTCATGATGACATCGCTTTCCGCGCGAGCCGAGGTTCTCGAAGTTCCCCGTTTTTCCGGGCCCGAAGTGATGACGGACGTGTTTGAGGCGATTTATCGACGTCGAGCGGTTCGCAACTACTCCAACGAACCCGTGAGCCGAGCCGAGATTGAGGGCGTCCTCGAGGCGGCAATCATGGCGCCGAGCGCCATCAATGCTCAGCCATGGGCTTTCGTCGTACTCCAAGGTCACGAGGAGCTCGCTCGATACGCGAGAGAGGGGCGAGATCTGCTGACAAATACTGCGGGCGACGGGACTCCCCTGACGGGGTCCAATGAATTGCTCCAGATGGTATCGGCTCCGAATTTCGAGTTGTTTCACGGAGCTCCTGCAGTGATCATCATTTACGCCACCAACGCGAATGCGGTGGCCGAGTGCTTTCTCGCAGCTCAAAACCTGATGTTGGCCGCGTGGGCGATGGGGCTCGGGACCTGCCCGATTGGGCTCGCCCGATCGCTCTTTGAGCAAGAACCTGTAAAGGTGGAACTGAAAATTCCGCCGAGCTGGTCCCACGCACTTGCTATAGCCGTGGGGCACCCGTCCGGTGAGACAGCCCCGACTCCACGTCGCGCTGCGCTCGTGGTGACCTGGCGATGAAAGTCGCACACTTAGACGTTGTGCGTGGCCCCGAATGATCGGATTCTAAATCCGCTCGTTTCGGCCGAGAACGAGGTGCGTCAATGACCCCGACGGAGATACGGACGCGGCCCGTCCGGGCCAAGGTGAGCGGAGTTTGCCCAAATGGAGACGCGGATCAGATTTCACGGAGTTCGCTGGGAGAACGTGCGAGAGGGAGCCTTCTCGTGGGCTCTCGCTCGTGGCACAGCACGTACAAGATCGGCACATTAGGGACTAAAGCCCGTATCGAAATCGGCTCGTGTCGAGGTACGTTCACATCACGGCAGATTCTTCGCTCACGAAAGGCAACGCGACCATGTTTCAAGTTCGTATTCATGGCAGAGGTGGTCAGGGAGTCGTCACGGCGGCCGAAATTCTCTCAGTCGCGGCCTTTGACGAGGGGCGTCACGCTCAAGCCTTCCCGAGTTTCGGATCCGAGCGAACCGGAGCCCCCGTGGTTTCGTTTTGTCGTATCGACGACCGCGAAATCCGAACTCACGAACCAGTCATGGAACCCGACGCCGTCATCATCCAAGATGTCACCCTGATTCATCAAGTAGATCTCTTTTCGGGACTGTCGCCCGACGGTTATGTCCTTATTAATACGTCTCGCGGCTTTTCTGAACTCGGCTTTGGCAACTTCTTCAATGAGTATCGCTCCGAGCGGCTCATGACGTGCCCGGCAACCGATATCGCCCTCGAACAGATCGGCCGCCCCTTTCCCAACGCCGCTCTGCTCGGCGGATTTGCTGCGCTCACTGGTGAGATTACGTTGGCCGCAATCGATAAGGCGGTGCGCGAACACTTCGTGGGCTCCGTGGGCGAACGCAACGCAGCGGCCGCAGCGACCGCCTTCGACTACGTGACGTCGAAAGCAGGGGAGGTCGCTCGTGCTTCGACAAATTGAAGGCTCGAGAGCCATCGCTGAGACAGTGGCCCTTTGTCGTCCCGAGGTCGTGTGTGCATACCCGATCTCACCTCAAACCCACATCATCGAAGCGGTGGGCGCAATGGTGAAGGCAGGCACGCTCGCTCCCTGTGAGTTCATCAACGTCGAGTCCGAGTTCGCGGCTATGTCCGTAGCGATCGGTGCGTCGGCGACCGGCGCTCGGGCTTACACCGCGACGGCGAGCCAGGGACTTCTCTTCATGATGGAAGCCGTGTACAACGCCGCGGGACTCGGTCTGCCGATCGTGATGACCCTTGCGAACCGGGCCATCGGGGCGCCGATCAACATCTGGAACGACCACAGCGACGCCATGGCCGTGCGCGATTCCGGTTGGATTCAACTTTTCGCCGAGAGCAATCAAGAGGCCGCTGACCTACACGTCCAGGCGTTCCTTCTCGCCGAAGAACTCTCGGTCCCGGTCATGGTGTGCGTCGACGGCTTCATTTTGACCCACGCGGTCGAAGGAATCGACCTGCTCGAACAGTCCTTCGTCGATTCGTTCCTCCCCCCCTACGAACCCCGTCAGGTGCTCGACACGAAGGCGCCGGTATCAATTGGTGCAATGGTCGGGCCTGAGGCGTTCGAAGAGGTGCGCTACCTCGCCCACCTGCGTCAACTCGACGCACTGGAACGAATTCCCGAGATTGCCCAAGAGTTCTTCGAGGCGACGGGACGTGAGAGCGGTGGGCTTGTACGCCCCTACCGAATAGAAGACGCCGAGGTCATCGTCGTGGCGATGGGCTCAGTCCTCGGGACCTTGAAAGATACGGTCGATGAGCGCCGCAACGCGGGCGAGCTCGTCGGCGTACTAGGCGTGACGTCGTTTCGACCCTTTCCGAGCGAAGCGGTGCGTAATGCTCTCGCGAACGCTTCTCAGGTCGTCGTCCTCGAAAAGGCCTTCAGCATCGGCGCCGGCGGCGTGCTTTCGACGGATATCGCCATCGCGATGCACCGTGATGAGACCATTCTTCGCACCGTCGTCGCGGGTCTTGGAGGACGAGCCATCACCCGACGCTCCCTGGAAAAGGTCCTTGAAGACGCATCGCACAACCAGCTTGCGCCACTCACGTTCCTCGACCTCGATCACGAAGCCGTCGATCGAGAACGCGCCCGCATGCAGGCGACTCGACGTTCGGGGCCGTCGGCAGAAAACCTACTCCGTGATCGCAACACGGTGTCCCAGGGGGCGAAAGAATGACGAGCCAACGTGTCCACTTCTACCAAATCGGAAGTTTTGCCGTCGGCAACCGACTCCTCGACCAAGAAGAACGCACGGTCCAAGCTCAAGCGGATCGGGCAAACTCTATCGACTCCGGCCATCGCGCGTGTCAGGGTTGTGGCGAAGCGCTCGGGGCGCGCTACGCCCTCGACGCGGCGATGCGCGCCACGAACGGCCAAATCGTCGCGGTCAACGCGACTGGATGTCTCGAAGTCTTCTCGACGCCCTATCCCGAAACGTCGTGGAGAATTCCCTGGCTGCACTCGCTCTTTGGCAACGCCCCCGCCGTGGCGACCGGCGTCGCCGCCGCGCTTCGGGTCAAGGGCGTAAAAGACGTCCGCGTGGTCGCCCAGGCGGGCGACGGAGGCACAGTGGATATCGGCTTTGGATGTCTGTCAGGGATGTTCGAACGCAATGACGATGTGCTCTTTATCTGCTACGACAATCAGGGCTACATGAACACGGGCGTGCAACGCTCGGCGGCGACACCTCCGGCCGCGCGCACCGCCACGACCGAAGCCGTGGGACCCGAGCCGGGCAACACCTTCGGTCAGGGCAAGGACCTTCCCCGCATCGCGATGGCACACAATATTCCCTACGTCGCCACGGCGACGGTCGCCGATCTTCACGACCTCGAGCGGAAAGTTGAGCGCGCCATGGAAATCCGCGGAGCGCGCTACTTGCACATCCTCGTCCCCTGTCCGCTCGGATGGGGATCAGCGTCAGATGAAACCATCCACGTCGCCCGCCTCGCCAAGGAGTCGGGTCTCTTTCCGGTCTTTGAAGCCGAAGGCGGCGTTATTCGGTCCGTTTCACGCATTCGCCGACCGGTTCCCGTCGAGGAGTACCTGTCACTACAGCGGCGCTTCGCCCACCTCTTTGGCGCTCATCCTCGCCCCGATGTCATCGCGCGCATTCAGTCGATGGCCGACGAGAACATTGCGCGCTACGGGCTCTTCGCGCCAGAGTCCGCCGAGGAGTCAGTATGACAATCCCCTTCGCGATCACTCTGGACGTCGGCTCTAGTCGAGCGAACCACACTGGTTCCTGGCGCGTCGAACGTCCCGTCTATGTCGACCGACTGCCGCCGTGTAACGACGCGTGTCCCGCCGGCGAGAACATCCAGGGCTGGCTCTATGACGCTGAAGCTGGAAACTACGAGGCCGCGTGGCACAAGCTCGTCGAAGAGAATCCATTTCCCGCCATCATGGGTCGAGTCTGCTTTCATCCGTGCGAGACCGCGTGCAATCGCGTCCAAGTCGACGAAGCAGTCGGCATCAATGCCGTTGAGCGCTTTCTTGGCGACCTCGCCCTCGAAAAGGGCTGGACCTTGCCTGAACCAGGTTCTGACACCGGAAAACGCGTCCTCGTTGTTGGTGCGGGTCCAGCGGGGCTGAGTGCCACCTATCACCTACGCCGACTCGGCCATCACGTTCGCCTCGTCGATTCCGCCTCGCGTCTCGGCGGCATGATGCACTACGGCATTCCCGCCTATCGTCTCCCGCGTACAGTGCTTGACGCCGAGATCGCCCGCGTCATTGCGATGGGCGTCGAGATCCAACTCAATCACGTGGTTCACGACGTGGAACAAGAGCGACGCGACGGCAAGTTCGACGCAGTGTTTCTCGCTGTCGGCGCCCAGATTGGCAAGCGTGTAGACATCCCGGCGGGCGACTCCTCTCGCGTCATCGACGCCGTGAACTTCCTGCACCACGTCGCCAACGACGATCCACCGCTGCTCGGACGGCGTGTCGTCATCTACGGCGGCGGTGATACCGCCTTTGACGCCGCGCGTACCGCGCGCCGCCTCGGAGCGACTGACGCCGTCATCGTCTACCGCCGTAATCGAGAACGCATGGGCGCGAGCGGCGAAGAGTTAGAACAGGCACTTGGTGAAGGCGTCACCGTACGCTGGCTCTCGACGGTCAACAAATTCGACGGCGATCACATCGTGCTCGAAAAGATGAAGCTCAACGCAGACGGCTTCCCCGAGCCGACCGGCCAGTTCGAAGAACTCGGCGCCGACTCACTCGTCCTCGCCCTCGGACAGGACACCGATCTCTCACTGCTCGAGCACGCCGACGACGTCGCCGTACGTGACGGTTCCGTTGAGGTGCTCGACTCAATGATGGCGAGCCCGTCAGGCATCTTCGCGGGGGGTGACGCCGTCCCGGCCCAGCGCACGGCGACGGTGGCCATCGGACACGGCAAGCGTGCCGCGCACGGCATTGACGACTTCGTGACGGGGCGCGTTGCCGAACCAAAGGAGCGCCACGAACTCGCTTCGTTCGAACGACTCAACACCTGGTACTACGCGGATGCGCCGCGCACCGAACGACCGGAGCTTGAGCGAATACGACGACAGACGAACTTCGAGGAGGTCATTGGCGGCCTCAGTGAAGACAACGCGCTCTTTGAAGCTCGTCGTTGCATGTCGTGCGGCAACTGCTTTGAGTGCGATAACTGTCTTGGCGTCTGTCCGGACAACGCCGTCATCAAGCTCGGGGACAATATGCGTTACCAGTTCGACTACGACTTCTGCAAGGGATGCGGCATCTGTGTGAAGGAGTGCCCCTGTGGCGCCATTGAAATGGTTCCCGAGCGAAACTGACGCCGGTCACATTCGCCACCAACTCGAGCGTCGTCCAATTCTCCGAAAGGATCTGAGCGAAGTGGGCGCGCTCGTTCCGCCTCAATCGACTCGAGCAACACGTTCAACGGTCGGAGCCGCGCGGTGAGCGGCACGAACTCTCCGAGGGACCGAGTGTCAGAGTGGCCCGGGGACCGCACCACGATCACCGAGCGAACGACCGGCCCCTTAACCTCGTAACCGAACTCGGACAGCCTCGTGATCAAAGTCGTGAGATCGTCGACGCGCAACACGACCACCGAACCGACACTCAGCGTCGCGGCGATGTCATGCCTGCTCGCATCGTTCGCGTCGCAGTTATCGAACACGACCGCACTCGGTAATCGCTTCTTCAGGTGAAGCCAGTCCTTGGTCCACGGGTCGAACGCATCGGTCGTGGAACCCTTCATCAATGCCGCGCGCTCAACCTCGTGGACGTAGCGCTCGAAACAGCGGTCCCGGGCCGAGGTGGCGTGGAGCGAGGCGCGCCTTACAGTCAACGATCAGCGCACCGTCTGCCGTCACGATCACCGGGTTCAGATCAAGTTCGACGAGCTCGGGTAGTTCCTCGGCGATACGCGCCACTTGTTCGACGACGGCAACCAGCGCCCGTCGATCAACTGGAGGTGCACCGCGAAAACCGTCTAAGAGTGGCGCTGCCCGCAACGAACTCACCATCGCCTCTCCTGCACCGGGATCGAGCGGGGGTACGGCGAATGCGCGATCACCGAGCACGTCAGTCATAACGCCGCCAAGCCCGACCATCACAACCGGCCCGAAGACAGGATCAACGGTAAGCCCGACGATGGCTTCGATACCTGACTGCGCCATCGGCTGAATGACGGCACCACCCATCTGTCCTCCGAGCCGCGCCGCCATTTCTTCGTACGCGACGCGCACCGCACTCGCACTCGTGAGCGAGATTACGACGCCGCCGATGTCGGATTTGTGCACGAGTTCACCCGAGCGAGCCTTGAGCGCCACCGGGAATCCGAGGGACTCGCCAGTGGAGGCGGCCTCATCGGCACTGAACACGGCGTACGTTGGCAAGATGGGCAGTCCGCACGAACTGAGTAGGCGCGCCGCCTCGTCAAGCTCGAGCCATCCCCCCGAAGCAGCGTCGGCGAGTTCGGCGCCAACGATCTCTCGAACAACCGAGGGCTGTTCGATTGCAGTGAGGTGGTCAGTTGAGATCTTGGGGCGGTTACGCCACTCCGCGTAGCGACAGAAGTGAGCGAGCGCCGAGGCCGCGCGCTCGGGTGACGTAATGTCGGCGACACCGGGGACTTCGCGCACTAACCCCACTGGAGTACTGCCGAGCACGCACGCGACGATCGGTTTGTTGAAGCGCGACGCCACCGCTGCGACCGTGGCTCGAGCGTCATCGCTCGTTAAAGCCAGTACGTCAGTCACCACCACGATCACCGAATCGATCGCAGCGTCGGCGAGGACGATTTCGAGGGCCTGCTCCAAAGTTGTGGATGTTCCGTCGGCGGTCAAGTCCACGGGATTGGACGTTGCTGCGGCGGCGGCGAGACCTCGCTCGAGCGCAGACCTCGTCTCCTCGGCGAGCTCAGTGACGAGTAGGCCATTAGCCTCGCACGCGTCGGCGGCGAGGATGAGCGGCCCGCCGGAGTTTCCCACCAGCGCGACGCGTCGACCCGTCGGAAGGGGCGCCGCCAGCAAGAGTGCGGAAACGTCCAGCAGCTCTTCGAGCCGATCGACCTTGATCACGCCCGCGCCTCGCAGAAGGGCCTCGATCGTCACTTCCGGGGTGGCGGCAGCTGCGGTGTGCGAGCGTGCCCCCCTGGCGCCCGCGGTGCTCCTTCCCGCTTTCAGAGCGACGATCGGCTTCTTCTCGCCAATTCGTCGAGCGATGCGGGCGAATTTACGCGGGTTGCCGAGGGACTCGAGGTAGAGAGCGATCACCGAGGTCCGTTCGTCGCGTTCCAGAAAGCACAGCAAGTCATTCGAACTCACGTCGAGCGTGTTGCCCACTGAAACGAAGCTGGAAAGTCCAACACCCGCGGCGCTTGCCTGCTCGGCGAGGACGATGCCGACCGCACCGGACTGTGAGATCAACGCGAGGCGACCCGGGAGAGGATCAAGACCGGTGAACGTTGCGTTCAGGCGAACTTCGGGATCAGTGTTCACGAGACCGAGGCAGTTTGGCCCGACAATACGCATGCCGTGCTCGCGAGCCATCGAGAGCAGCTCAGTTTCGACCTCGGCCCCGGCTCGCCCGGTCTCGGCGAACCCGGCAGTGATGACCGTCACGGCGCGCACGCCATTCAACGCGGCCTCTTCGAGAACTTTCGACACGCCCTCAGCGGGCACAGCGACTATCGCGAGATCGACGCGCTCGGGCACCGAGGAGAGGTTCGGGTACGCCGGGACACCGCAGATCGAGTGGGCCTTCGGGTTCACTGGATACACGGTGCTCGCGACGTCTCCCGCAAGAAGGGAACGCACGACCTCATGACCCGGGCTGCTCGGCCGGCGCCCCGCCCCCACTACGGCGATTACCCGCGGACGCAAGATCGCGGCCACGCTTGCCGCCTCGGCGAACGCCTCTCTTTCTTCACACGTCGCGATGTACTGCACCGTCGGGCGAAGACTGATGTCGAACGTAACGACGTCGCCTCCGGCGGACGATTCCATCTCAAGACCCAGCGCGCGAAAGACACCGACCATCTCCTGGTTGTCGACCGTCACCTCGGCGTGAAAGCGCTCTATTCCGTGTGAACGCGCGTACGCGGCGAGACTCTCAAAGAGCAGTGTTGCGACACCTTGGTGACGGTAAGGCTGCGCCACGTCGCAGACGATCTCGGCGAGAGGATCGCTGGCGTTTGCGCGATTGTATGTCGCGACGCCGATGATCTCCTTTGAGGCGATCACGACGAAGGCCATGCTCAAGGAATAATCCGGTTTTGAGAGCTTTTCAGCTGCTTCTTCCACCGTATCGGAGCTGAGGACAAAGTGAGGAGCGAGGACGTCGCCAAATTTGACGATGAGTGGCGCGTCGCTCGAACGGATCGGACGAACGAGCGCTGATGCACCACACGTCAGCAACCCGTCGAACGCCCACGCGAGTGGGTATTCGTCTTCCGCTGGAATCTGACCAACAACGTCGCTCCGCACCATCTCGCCACCTCACGTTTCACTCAATGATGACGGTCAACAGCGAACGATCGCTAGGGACAAAAGGCCCGAATGCTCCACACGAGCGCTAACACGCCGAATCGGGACCTTGGTCTCTAGAGAATGTCCACCGAGCATGGGCACACTGGAGATGTTCGTTAAGAGGAGGGGTCATGCGTATTGGATTGCTCACGGGCGGGGGTGACTGCCCGGGACTCAATGCCGCGATCCGAGCTGTCGTCAAGTGTGCGGAGAATGCCGGTGACGAAGTCGTCGGTTTCCACCATGGCTGGCGCGGCGTGGCCGAAGGCGAGGGCGCAACGTTGACGACGGCCGATACGAAGGGACTGCTCCAGACCGGCGGAACGATTCTGCGCACGGCTCTCTACCATCCGGACGCTCACGAAGGCGGAACCGAGGCCGTGCTCGCCACCTTTGAGCGCGAATGTCTCGACGCATTCGTGGTCATCGGGGGTGACGGGACACTCGGTGCAGCCCTCAAGCTCGCGGGTCTCGGCGTGCCGCTCGTCGGTGTCGCGAAGACGATCGACAATGACGTATCTGGGACTCAACGTTGCATCGGGTTCGATACGGCGGTGGCAACTGCGGCCGAAGCGATAGACCGCGTCCAGACCACCGGCGAGAGTCATGACCGGTTGATGGTCGTCGAAGTCATGGGGCGAACATCGGGGTGGCTCGCCGTGTGCGCAGGAATCGCCGCCGGGGCCGACGCTCTGTGTCTGCCCGAAGAGCCGGTCGACCTTGATCAACTCGCCAAGGCGATAGGGCGGCGCCACGAGGCCGGATCGACTTCTTCGGTCGTCGTCGTCGCCGAAGGAGCACTGCGTGATCAGCCAAAGGAGGGATCAGCGGGAACTCGCATCTCGAATGGTCTCGCCGAACGCACTGGCTTCGAGACTCGACTCACCGTCCTTGGTCACATCCAGCGTGGCGGACCGCCAATCGCCTCCGATCGACTCCTCGCGTCGAACTGCGGGATCGCGGCAATGCACGCGGTGCACTCGGGAGCGTTCAACACGCTCGTCAGCGCCAGTGACACCACGACCGAACTCGTGCCACTCAACGTTGTTGCATTAGGCCCGCGACCCGTTCCCCCGGCGCTTCTCACCGTTGCGCGCGAACTGACGGTGCACTGAGATTCGCGCAAGCTTGTCCCTGGCGGAAGTATCACGCCGCGATGGAATTTGGCGCACATCGTGAATCAAAAGAGACGAATATCCTCAAGTGATGCGACGCAGTCCGTGCGAATATTCGGGCTCTATTCGTTGCGGGCGACAAATTCCTGCGCCGCATCAAGACGAGTGACGAGATCCTCGAGGCGAAGCAGGCCGTTTTGGGTCCCGAACTGGCGCGACACCGCCGCCGCGTTCACTGGTGACCAGCGGAGCGCGTCACGCAACGGCATTCCTCTGATGAGAGCCACGACCATCGTCGCGGCGAACGCGTCCCCCGCCCCCGTCGTATCGAGTGCAGGATGCGGATCCGAGAACTCCTCGATAGAAAGACGCCCGGCCTCATTGGCGGCGATCGCCCCACCCGTTTCGTTGAACACGACGACGTTTCGAGGCCCAAGTTTCCTTAAGGCATCGAGCGTCTGGTTGACATCGCCACTCGGCGCGCCCGTGATCGCCTCGGCGGCCGCACGGCTGCAGAGGAGCACCTCGGCCCTCTGGTACATGCGACAGAGCCGCTTGGCGCCGGCGTCAACCTGGAAGGTGCCGGGCTGAAAGGCCAGTCGGACGTTCGGGTGAGTGTCCAGCCAGTCGGCGATTTCGTCTTGGTACGTGAGTGCGTCGGGACCTAAAGAGTTGACATATAGCCACGCTGGCACTTCGTGATTCCTGAAGCCCGTCCAGTGGTAGTTGAACTCGGCATGTCGTACGAGGATCGTTCGCTCGCCGCCGAAGGAGAGGACGAAGTTCCGTACCGTGTGACTAGGCGAATCGACGTGCACGAGGTCGGTCCCGACGCCCTCACCACGCATCGCCGCCAAGATGTCGAGTCCGATTTGGTCGTGGGCGAGGTAACTCGCAAGACCCACCCGAAGCCCGAGACGCGACATCGCCACAGCGGCGTTGGCAGCGCTTCCTCCCGCACTCGGAGACGAGTCATCCCCGACGACCAGTTTTGTGCCGAGCGGAATCTCGAGCCAGCGCCCCTCTTCGTCGACGCGCACTCGTACGCGCCCGTCGGGCAGGTGAATGAACTCATCGGTCACAACGTCACCCAAACTGACGACGTCGAAGTTTTGAGCCCCCGTTACGAACCCCACGGTGAACCTCCAGCTCGCAACAGCACCGCACACCAAAGAGCAGCGAATCCTTCATCAGTTTTGAGCCGCAACTGTCGGACGAGCATTCGAAGAATGCGGCGGTCGCCTAGATCGGTCATGCGAAGGAGCGGGGCGCGCGGCGGCATCAACTTCACTCTACGACGGGGATGATGACAGAACATCTTCTCCTTCGTGAGTCACCAATGCGACATGCATCGAAGATTCACGAAAACTTCGCGCCTTCGGCCAAACGGCATCATTGTGACTTTTGGCCCTATCGATGCTCGTAGCCTGACTGAGACAATGTGACGTAAGACGTGAACGATTCACTTACAGCGAAGGAGCATCGAATGACGGTGCGAGTAGCGATTAACGGCTTCGGGCGAACTGGACGGTCCTTTCTTCGCGCAGCGATTGCCCTTCACCCAGAACTTGAAGTCGTGGCGATCAACGACCTCGGCGCCCCAGACGCACTCGCACGCCTCTTCGCCCGTGACTCAGTCCACGGACGCTATCCGGAACCCGTGCACATTGAGGGGGAAACAATGTTCGTCGGGGATCGTCAAATTCGAATGTTGGCCACGCCGAGCGCGAAGGACCTACCCTGGAGGGATCTCGGGATTGACGTCGTCACCGAATCGACCGGCAGGTATACCAAGCGTGAGAAGGCCGCCGAGCACCTCGAAGCCGGTGCGAAGCGCGTCGTTATCTCTGCGCCCGCGCAAGATCCCGATGCCACCTTCGTGATCGGGGTCAACGAGGATCAATTCGATCCCGCGCGTCATTTCATCATCTCAAACGCGTCGTGCACGACGAACTGCCTCGCCCCCCTCGCAAAGGTCCTCGATGTGGCGTTCGGCCTTGAAGATGGATTCATGACGACGGTCCACGCCTACACCGATGACCAAAACCTCGTCGACGCACTGCACAAAGACGCCCGCAGGTCACGGGCCGCAGCTATCAATATCGTTCCGACAACGACCGGCGCAGCCAAGGCGACCGGTCTCGTGATGCCGAACATCGCCGGTCACCTTGATGGCCTCGCGCTTCGCGTTCCCGTCCCCGATGCGTCGATCACCGATCTCGTCGCGATCGTCCGCGAGACTCCGAGCGTCGAAGCGATAAACGACGCTTACCGCGACGCCGCAAAATCCGGTCGGCTCGCCGGCGTGCTCGAATACTCCGAAGAGCCACTCGTGTCGAGCGACATCATCAATTCCACGGCTTCGTGCGTGTTTGATTCGGCGCTTACGATGGCACGCGGCCGTCTCGTCAAGGTCCTCGGATGGTACGACAACGAGTCGGGTTACTCGAGCCGCCTCGCCGACCTCGCCGCGCTCGTCGGTGGCGCAGCCTGAGCTTTCGCGAGGGAATATGCGCAGTCGCCGCTTCGACACGACGGAGCGAAGGCTCGTGAGCGATTGCTTTTCGTATCAGCTACTGGACTGAACGACGCCTGAAGCGCCAGATCGCAGTGCGACCAAGCCGGGTAAGTCGCCCTTTTCGATCAGTTCGAGCGTTGCCCCCCCGCCACTCGACACATGGTCAATACGGTCCTCGAGGCCGAACTTGTGCAACGCGGCCGCAGTTTCTCCGCCGCCTACGACGCTATACGCAGGGCTGGACGCAACCGCCTCGGCGATGGAACGAGTTCCCTCGACAAATCGTGAATCTTCAAACACGCCCATGGGCCCGTTCCACAACACCGTGCGCGCCTTCGCAATCGATTCGCCAAAAGCGATGCGCGTCGCAAGTCCGATGTCAAGTGCCCGCCATCCCGGCAACAAGTCCGAGCCGAAGTCCCGTACTGTTTCGCTCGGCGAGTCTCCGATGCCAATGGCCTCGTCGGTCGAAAGCGCGACGAAATCCGTCGGTAGTTCAATTTGCGGATGGGCGAGCACGAGTGCCTGCGCTTCCTCAAGGAACGCGGAGTCAACTGGCGACTCGCCGACGTCGTGGCCGAGGGCTGCGAGAAACGTGAAACACATCGCGCCACCGAGCAATAAATGATCGACCTTCTCGGACAGTGACACCAACACCCCCAGTTTGTCTGCGACTTTTGCGCCACCAATCACTGCGACAAAGGGCCGCTCGGGGTTAATGAGGAGTCTCGAAAGCGCTTCCACTTCGTGCTCGAGCAGACGTCCCGCGGCGCTCGGTAGGAGGTACGGTGGTCCGACGATGGAGGCGTGACTCCGGTGACACGCGCCAAATGCGTCATTGACGTAAAAGTCGAACCCTTCTACGAGGCGTTGCACGAACCGCGGATCGTTGGCCTCCTCACCGGGATCAAACCGAAGGTTCTCCATCACCTCGACATCCGGCACGAGGCTCGCCATCCGCTCACGAACAGGTGCCATCGAATAGCGCGGATCGACCTTGCCCTTCGGTCGACCGAGGTGGCTACACACGGTGACATGTGCACCTTGCTCAAGCAGCCACGAAAGTGTTGGCACTGAAGCGCGCAGTCGGAAATCATCCGAGACCTCGTAGCCGCCGGCGTCTGTCGCCCGCAGTGGAACGTTGAGATCAGCGCGTACGAGGACGCGCCGTCCAGACACCGGCGCCAGATCCTCCAGCCGCGGAATATGGCGGAGCGGCGATTCGAACAGGGGTCCCTCCGTAGCGCTCATGAGATGTGGCTCGAGATTCGTCATCGTCAACTTCTCTCACGTAACGTCTTGTCGACTCTTTGACATGAGTCAGGCTCGTTGGGGCGCGACAAGCGCCAACTTCTCTTCGAGCTCAAGCACCTGTCTCGTCGTCTTTAAAACCGTGTCGGGATTCAGGCTCATCGAGTCAATTCCGAGCTCGACGAGAAAGGCTGCCATGTCCGGGTAATCCGAAGGTGCCTGACCACACAACCCGGAGTGGATCTGGTTTCGCCGACAACCCTCAACCGCGAGCTTGATCATCGCCTTCACGCCGTCGTCGCGTTCGTCGTAATCGAATGCGACGATCTCGCTGTCACGATCGACACCCAAGGTGAGTTGCGTGAGGTCGTTCGAACCGATCGAGAATCCGTCGAAATAGGACGAGAACTGGTCGATCAAGATGACGTTGTTTGGAATCTCACACATCGCGTAGACCTCAAGCCCGTTCTCACCGCGTCGAAGCCCGAACTGCGCCATTCGCGCTAGGACTTGTTCGGCCTCGGCAACTCGACGAACGAAGGGCAACATGAGAACCACGTTCGTGAGCCCCATCTCCTCGCGGACCCGCTTCATGGCCTTGCATTCGAGAGCGAAGCCCTCTTCGTACGCCGGATGCGCGTAGCGCGAAGCCCCACGAAATCCGATCATCGGATTGTTCTCTAAGGGCTCGAATTCGGCTCCGCCCAGCAAACTGGCATACTCGTTCGTCTTAAAGTCCGACATTCGCACCACGACTGGCTTCGGCCAGAACGCCGCGGCGATCGTGCCGATCCCTTCGGACAGTCGTTCGACGAAGAACTCTTCGCCGTTCGCGTAGTTCTGAACCAGTCGGGCTATTGCCGCACGCGCTGTGGGGTCGCTCACCTTCTCTGGATGGATCAACGCGAGCGGGTGCGCTCGGATCGACTCGCTGATGATGAACTCCATGCGCGCGAGACCCACCCCGTCGTTCGGGAGGAATGAAGTCTTGAAGGCTAGATCGGGATTTCCGAGATTGATCATGATCTTCGTCTTCGGACGCGCGAGATCGCCGACGTCGCTGCGCTCGACGTGGAAGCTCACCGCACCGCGGTACACGCGTCCGGAGTCGCCCTCGGCACACGAGACGGTGACCGGAGTGCCGCTCGGCACCGTCGTCGTCGCGTTGCCAGTGCCCACGACGGCGGGTACGCCGAGTTCGCGGGCGATGATCGCGGCGTGGCACGTTCGTCCACCGCGGTTGGTGACAATGGCCGAGGCGGTCTTCATGACCGGTTCCCAGTCAGGGGTCGTTAAATCGGCGATGAGCACTTCACCAGGTAGGAACTCGGCGAGATGCGCCACGCTCTCGATGACCCGTGCGGTTCCCGAAGCGATCTTTTCGCCCACCGAGCGACCTTCGACGATGACCTCGCCGCCACCTTCGAGGACGTAGTTCTCAAACACGTTCGCTTCGCGCTGCGACGCCACCGTCTCGGGCCGGGCCTGGACGATGTAGATCTTCCCGTCGAGGCCGTCCTTCGCCCACTCCATGTCCATCGGCTTTTGATAGTGCGTTTCAATCGCCACCGCGTTGTCGGCCAACTCGAGGACGTCGTCATCGGAGAGACAGAATCGCTCCCTGTCAGACTTCGGCGTCGGAACATTTCGCGTAGTCGCTCTGGTCTCGCCTTCGAGGAAGATCATCTTCACGGCCTTGTCGCCGAGCAGTCGGCGAAGGACCGCCCGGTGCCCCAGCGCAAGCGTCGGCTTATGAACGTAGAACTCATCGGGATCGACCGCCCCCTGGACGACGTTTTCGCCGAGCCCGTAGGCGCCGGTGATAAACACGACGTCGCGAAATCCGGACTCCGTGTCAAGGGAGAACATGACCCCCGATGACGCGAGGTCTGAGCGAACCATCTTCATCACGCCGATTGAGAGTGCGACTTCGTAGTGGTCGAATCCCTGGTCCACGCGGTAGTGGATAGAGCGATCCGTAAAGAGACTCGCGAAGCAACGTCGACAGGCGTCGAGCAGACTTTCTTCGCCGTGCACGTTTAGGAAGGTCTCCTGCTGACCCGCGAAGCTCGCGGTGGGCAGATCCTCAGCCGTGGCCGACGAGCGCACCGCGAGACGAACGTCCTCGCCGTATTCCTCTTGAAGTCGGCGGTACCCTGCAATGATCTCGGCGGCGAGGTCCTCTGGAAGACCCGCTCCATAAACAATCTCGCGAGCCCGCTTCGCGCGGCGAGCGAGATCAGTGACGTCGCTTGGCACGAGATCATCAAGAACTTCGTGGAGAAGCTTTACCGCTCCGGCCTGTTCGAGGGTGTAACGATACGCGTCCGCGGTGGTGGCAAAGCCGTTGGGAACACGCACACCTTGGTCGGAGAGCTTTTGGTACATTTCGCCGAGAGACGCGTTCTTTCCGCCAACTATGGGAACGTCGTCGATGCCAAACTCATCGAAGAACTTTACGTAACTGGGACTATTCACGGTGTACTCCTCCTTAGCAAATCTGGATTATTTCGCTCGACCATAGGGAAGCGCGTTGGTGGCTTCGATCTCGATGAGGCGGTTATATTTCGCCACCCGTTCTCCGCGCGCGGGTGCACCACTTTTGATCTGTCCGCATCCTGCGCCGACTGCGAGGTCCGCGATGAAAGAGTCGATGGTCTCTCCCGAGCGGTGCGAGACCATCTGCGACCAGCCAGCGTCTCGACAGATTCGCATCGCTTCGAGCGTCTCGGTGACCGTACCAATCTGGTTGGGCTTTATCAGTGCCGCATTGCCCATCTTGCGCTCGATCGCCTCGGCGATGATGGTCGGGTTCGTCACGAGGAGATCGTCACCCACGAGTTGGACGTACTCACTAAGCCGGTCGGTCAAGTGCAGCCAACCGTCGCGATCATTCTCTGCGAGTCCATCCTCGAGGCTCCAGATGGGAAACCTCTCGATCATTTCGAAGTAGCGCTCGACCATCTGGTCACTCGAAAGCTTCTCTCCGTCGACGTGGTACATGCCGTCTCGATAGAAACCATTAGCCGCAGGATCGAGGGCGATCATGACGCCGTCGAAACCGGTCTCGTACCCGGCGCTCTCGATCGCGTCCACGAGAAGCTCGAGCACTGCTTCGGGAGAACCGATCTCGGGGGCGAAGCCACCTTCGTCACCGAGCCCGACACCCAGAGAGCGCGATTGGAGCTCTCCACGAAGGACGCGGTAGATCTCCGCGCCGGCACGAACGGCCTCCGCAAAATTTCGTGCGCCGAGCGGCGCGATCATGAACTCCTGGAAGTCGAGGGAGTTCGGCGCGTGTGCGCCTCCGTTGACGATGTTGAAGTGAGGTACGGGCAGCCTCGGTTCGACGCCCCCGGGCGTCAGGCTGCGCCAGAGCGATCGACCTTCTGTTTCGGCGAACGCTCGAGCTGCGGCCATCGACACACCGATAATCGCGTTCGCGCCAATTCGCTCCTTGTTCGCAGTCCCGTCGAGCTTGAGGAGCGCTTCGTCGAGATCGGCAAGCGAAGCGAAATCCCTTCCGCACAGATGCCCTGCGACCTCACCATTGATGTGTTCGACAGCGCGTAAGACGCCCCTACCCGCATAACGCATGAGGTCGCCATCACGAAGCTCGACGGCTTCTTGTGACCCCGTAGATGCCCCCGAAGGGACACCTGATCTTGCGACGACTCCGTTGGTCAACTCAAGTACCACCGAAATGGTGGGCTGCCCCCGCGAGTCCAGAATCTCGTACGCCGAGAGAGTCTTCACCTCGATCACTGCGCACCACCCTTCGAAGCGCGACCTCACTAGTCACACCTCCTACCTTCTCGAGTTTCCTAGAATGCGGCGCGATCTAACTAGAGGCAAAGGTCCTATAAAGGACCAACTCGCTATTGCTCCTTGCCAATAGACGGTAACGCTCGAGCAGCGGCCTCTATCGTCACTCACGCCATTCGACGCAAGCACCCGACACGGCAGGAGGAAAAGCACAATCAGTGCCGACGCGCCAACTACTAAGCGCTGGATTCTCGTGACGCATACCTTTGATCCGGTGAAGGTGGCTGGTCAAAAAATTCGCGGGCGCGCGAGCGCACTCCTAACTCCGACGTACGTCACTTTTCGTCGCTTCTTCTAAGCCGTGGTCACAGAGTATGTGGCAGGCCCACTGAACCAACGCAGGTGCACCGCGATCGCGCCGCTCACGAGCGCCGCGTAAAAACACCAGAGTGACGTGAAGCCATCGGCGCAAAGTAAGGCCAGGGCGATGATGGCGAGCACGTTCGCGACGCCGAACCACACGAGCGCTCGACTGCCCGATACCAACAGCGAGCCACACGTCGCCAGGATGTACAGGCCGATAATTAGGATGCCGTGTCTAAGTCCAATCGAATACGCCACGTGAAACGTGCCCAGACGCGCCACGGGGTGCCCGACGAGCATCGCTTCGAGGATCACGCCTGATACCACGAGCCCGAGCAGAAGGAAAGGTACGTAACGTCGACGTCGACGTCGCGACGGCTCAAAGATCGCTAGCAGAAACGGCACGAGAGGAGGCAACACGACGAGGGCGAACACGAGATAGATCCACATCGCCGCGTTTCCAATGTCGCGCGGCACGTGACCTTGTAGTCCCCACCAGACGAAAGTCTCATCAATTTGGTGTAGTCCCAGCAATAGGGGGAAGGTCGCGATCGCCAAGTTCTCACTTCGGCCCTTCACGTGTCGACAAGCGTCTACGCCGATAGCAACAACTACCGCACCACCAACAAGATCGCCCAAAGGAGAAAAACACATAGCGTTCCTTTGGGCTCGGTCATTCTGAGTTCGGCCTAGCGCCGATCTCGCTGAATCCCCTGGAAGCGACCGTGGGATTACTGCCCACCATAGATCGCCCATCCGCGCTAACTCACACGTGGCTCGCACCACCTCGATGATTACGCATGGGGCTGCTGCACGTTCGGTCATCTTGGGTGTGTAGTTTCATGCTGCCCATTCGCGCGCCATATCTCCGAGAACTTTGGCGACTCGAGATCGCATTGTGGCGCCTTGGGGCCGGTAGTTCTCTTGGTCTCGATGACCTTTCAGTGACGCATCGTCAGTGACGAATCCGGACCTTCTCCTCACCGCGGCGAGCAGGCCGTTGCCACCGGCTACCCAATTCGAACCGAGGGATGAGAGGTAGGAACCTTCCTCACGCGCTTAAGTGCGCTAACGCTAGATACGACTGCCACCGACGAGACGAACATTAGCGCCAGCCCAACGAGGCTGAGGGCGAACGATGCCGTGAAGAATGTGAGGAGGCACACTGAACCGGCGACAAAGCCCGTCACGCCCCAGCGTACGATTCGCCGACTTCGAGCGTAAATCCGTTTCCCGCTCAAACTCTCTCCAAATTGGGGATCCTGCGTGAAGAGAGAATATTCCAGTTCCGACAGAATCTTCTGTTCGTACTCAGACAATGCCATCGTGTCCCTCCGGCCTCGGCTGCGACTTATTGTATTGAACGTCACGGGAGACTTGCTAGGGCACAAAGTCCTTCTTTTTGACATTGACCCGTACCTTCGTGGCACCAACTGAAGAAGCTTCCGGACGCTCCCGCGAGGTCACGTCACGACTACGCGACGGTGCGCAGTGACAGATGGAACTAGTGCGACTGGGCGTTCTCTCGGAACACGACGACGGGGCAAGCGGCGTGGGCGACGCAGTGCTCACTAGTCGATCCAACGAGCATGCCAACGAACTCTCCGTGCCCACGGCTGCCTACTACGAGAAGATCTGCTCCCCGAGATTCGTTGACGAGCATTGGCGCAGGATGGCCCTCAACGACCTTCCAGTTGATTACTACGTGTGGATGGGTCTCTCGCAGCGCGGCGACGAGAGACTCCAATAACCCCTGGGCGTCTTGCTCCGGGTTGTATTCACTCGGTATCACTGACCAGCCGAAGCTATTCGGCCACTCCCACGCGGCGACGACCTCCAGAGTCGCACCTGTTAGCTCGGCTTGTCGGGCGGCCCATTCGATGGCTCGAAGTGAGGCCGCCGAGCCATCAACTCCCGCGACGATTCGGTGATATTCCTCGGTGCTGACGTTTTGTACCTCATTTGCTCGATCTTCTGAACTCATGAACCTTCTTCCGCTTCCCACTGTTACCTACGACCAAACTCTCACGCTAGTGCTCACCAGCGCTTAATCGTCGTGGTCTCGTGTCGCTCAGCGAAGCTTCGGTGACGAACGCTGTCGAAAGTGACGACAGAGTCGAGTTTCACTTCTGTTCAACTCGGTCCCGAGTGCTGGCGAACTTCGTTCTCCAGAGTGATCACATCGATATTGGGACTATTGGCCCTAGTGAATCGAATCGCGGCCCCGTAACTTCAAATGAGAGCCGAACTGCTTCATCAGACAAACAAACTTGAGAAAAAGAAATATGTCGACAGTCAACCTTCCACCGAAGTCGGAGCAGACAGAAGTTTCGAATCTGTCGCCACGAAACCAGAAGAAGGCTCAGGTGATGGGCCTGCCCTCCGCCACGGCCCTCGTTATCGGCAGCATCGTCGGAACCGGAGTCTTTACGATGCCGGCGGTCTTGGCTGGCGCGGGCACGATGGGTATCGCCGTTCTCGCGGTCATCGCGGTGGGCGCGATGTTGCTCGCAGTGCTCTTCGGCCAGTTGGCCAAACGAATCCCGAATGGCGACGGTGGTCTCTATGCATACGCTCGTCATGAGTTCGGTGACTTCGCTGGATTCTTTGTCGGCTGGTGCTACTGGGTTCAATCGTGGGCAGGAAACGCGGCGATCGTATCGTCGTGGGTCTTCTATGTTGATGCCCTACTCGGGTTCCACCACCCTTCAGGCATGGAGAACTGGAGCATTGCGATCGTGGGCCTTTGGGTACCGGCCTTGATCAACCTCGCAGGCGTACGACAGATGTCGTGGTTCCAGAACGTGACCGTCGTCCTTAAGTTCGTGCCTCTCTTGTTTATCGCCGTCGTCGGATGGTTCTTCGTGCAGAACGCGCACTTCGGACCGTTCAACGCAAGCGGCGGCAGCCTTTACAGCGCCATCGGCCTCGCGGCAGGTGTCGCGCTGTTCTCCTTCATCGGCGTCGAGGCCGCAGCGATCACGGCCAAACGAGTGCGCAACCCTCGCCGCAACGTCGCGCGCGCCTCGATACTGGGTACCGCGCTCAGCGCCATGTTGTACGTCTTGGTGACCGCGGCGGTGATGGGACTCGTCGCCCACCATACGCTCGTTAACACGGGTTCGCCATTCGTGAACGCGATCGACAGTATCTTCCCCCACAGCGCGTGGGCCGGCAAGACGATTGCGGCGCTCGCTGTCGTCTCGGGCATCGGAGCCCTCAACGGTTGGACGCTGATCGTCACCGAAACCTCGCGCGCCATCGCGCAAGATGACCTCTTTCCACGGCCTTTTGCCTGGAAAGACGCCAAGGGGACAGCCTGGTTCGGCATCCTCGTTGGCACGGCGTTGCCGTCGTTGCTGATGTTGTGGAGCTACACCACCAGTTCGGGCCTTACCGTCTTCACCTACCTCGTGGACCTTTCGGTCGTCACCGTTGCGATCCCCTACTTCTTCTCGGCACTCGCGCAACTCACTTATCTCGTGTCGCGTCGTCGTCGCGTCGAAGGATGGCGCCTTGCCCGCGACCTCGCGGTCGCCGGCACCAGCGTCCTGTTCTCGATGTGGGTGACGTTCGCCTCCGGCTACCAGGTCGTCTATCAGGCGATGGTCGTCATCCTCGCGGGACTTATCCTCTACGCCTTCATGAACGCGCGTCGCCAACGACTCGGTGTCGCGGCCGAACCCGTTGAAGCACCCGAGCTTGACTCGACGGTGGACGCATGACCGCGCGAGCCACCACCACAACGGCACGTTCTCACGGGCCGGAAACGGCAGCGACATATCGCGTCGACTCAGAGGTTGGTCAGCTTCGCGAGGCCATCATTCATCGCCCAGGCCTGGAACTTTCGAGGCTAACGCCGGACAATATCCAAGCACTGCTCTTTGATGACGTGATGTGGGCGTCGAAGGCAAAGCAGGAGCATGACGCCTTCGCCGAAGCTCTTCGCGAGCGCGGAGTCCTCGTGCACTACTACGGCGAGCTGCTCGCCGAGACGCTCGAGTTGCCCGAGGGCCGTGCCTACATCCTCGACCGCTTGTGCACCCCCGAGTCGTTCGGCCCGTCGCTCGTTGATCCCGTGCGTCGCTTGTTCGACGACCTCGACGGCGCGCAACTCGCCGAAGTGCTCATCGGGGGCGTCTTAAAGGCAGACCTCCACCCCCAACGTGCGCATAGCCTCAAGTGGGACGTGCTGCGTCGCGACGATTTCATACTCACCCCACTGCCCAATCACCTCTTCCAGCGCGACAACTCGTGTTGGATCTACGGGGGCGTGACGATCAACCCGATGGCCATGCCCGCGCGCCAGCGTGAGACCCTTCACACGAAGGCGATCTACACCTTTCATCCGAAGTTCGCGAACGCTGACTTCGTGGCCTACTACGGGAACGGCGATCACGAATACCAACCAGCCTCCATCGAAGGCGGCGATGTCCACGTGATCGGCCACGGGGCCGTCTTGATCGGAATGGGCGAACGCACGACCCCAATGGCTATCGAGATGGTCGCGCGAGCGCTCTTCGGAAGCGGCCAAGCCACCAAGGTGGTGGCGATCGAACTCCCGCACAGCCACGCCTTTATGCATCTCGACACCGTGATGTCAATGGTCGACGTCGCGACGTTCGTGCTCTATCCGTACTTTGACCGTCACTTGGGCAGTTGGACGATCACTCAGGGTGAGGAGATCGGCGAACTCACTATCACTAAAAATCACAATCTGTGGACGACACTCGCCGAGATCCTCGAGGTAGAGGAGATCACCGTACTCACCACAGATGAGGACGTTCGCGCCGCCGAACGCGAGCAGTGGGACGACGGCACCAACTTTCTCGCCGTTGCTCCCGGCGTCGTCATGGGTTATGAGCGAAACGTCGCGACGAACACCATGCTCCGCAAGCACGGCATCGAAGTACTCGCTATCTCGGGCAGTGAACTCGGCCGAGGTCGCGGAGGTCCGCGATGCATGACCTGTCCCCTCGTACGCGACCCGGCATGAAGGCGACGATTCTCGTGCACGGATCCTTAGTCACGCTTCGCGACACCACCATCGATATCGGTGAACGAGCGTACGTAGTCAATCTAGAAAAGGAGATAGCAACATGAGTCTCCAAAGTCCGCCTCCGGGTCTCCTGGGTCGAAACCTACTGAAAGACACGGACCTTACGAAAGACGAGTTTCTCGAAGTGCTCGACCTCGCGGTGCTGCTGCGCGAAGAGAAGCGCGCCCGCAAAGAGGCCGAGCGACTCTATGGACTCAATATCGCACTCATCTTCGAAAAGTCGTCGACGCGCACGCGTTCGGCCTTCGAGGTGGGCGCGCACGATCAAGGCGCCCACGTCACCTATCTCGGCCCGAGCGAGTCGCACCTGGGTCACAAGGAGTCCGTGAAGGACACGGCCCGCGTCCTCGGCCGCATGTTTGACGGCATCGAGTTTCGCGGCTCGGCGCAAGCCGACGTAGAGCAGCTCGGCGCGTACGCTGGCGTGCCCGTGTGGAACGGCCTGACTGACCAGTGGCACCCCACGCAACTCTTAGCCGACGTGATGACCGTTCGAGACCACACGACCAAGCCGCTCGAGAGCGTTGTGCTGTGCTACGTGGGTGACGCGCGCAACAACACCGCCAACTCGGCTCTCGTGGTGGGCGCGATGCTCGGACTCGACATACGCATCGCCGCGCCAAGTTCACTGCAGCCAAGCCCCGACGTGCGAATGATCGCGAGTGACGTGGCGGGTAAGTCCGGCGCACGGGTCACGGTGACCGATGACGTCGCGTCGGCGGTCATCGGCGCCGACTTTCTCTACACCGACGTCTGGTTGTCTATGGGCGAACCCACCGACCAGTGGGGTGAAAGAATCAAGCTCCTCTTGCCGTATCAAGTGAACACAAAGCTGCTTGAGCAAACTCAGAATCCCGAAGTCCGTTTCTTGCACTGCTTGCCCGCGTTACACAACACCGACACCGAGATCGGAAAACAGCTGTTCGCGCAGTATGGCGTAGACGCCCTCGAGGTCACCGACGAAGTCCTCGAGTCGCCCGCGTCGATCGTCTTCGATCAAGCCGAAAATCGCCTCCACACCATCAAGGCCGTAATGGTCGCGACCCTTCGAGGTCATTGAGATGCGTATCGTCGCCGCGTTGGGCGGTAATGCTCTCTTGCAGCGAGGCGAGAGACCTGCAGCGTCAATCCAACGCCACCACGTCGACGACGCGGTGGCGCAACTGGCATCTATCGCGCGTGACCATGAGCTCATCATCACGCACGGCAACGGACCCCAAGTCGGTCTCTTGGCCGTCGAGAGCGCGAACGATCCCGAGTTGGCCCAGCCCTATCCTCTGGACGTGATCGGCGCCCAAACTCAGGGCATGATCGGATACTGGCTGCTCCAGGCCTTCACGAGCGCCTTGCCCGATCGACCGGTCGTCGCGCTCGTGACCCGCACGATCGTGCACGCAGACGACCCGTCCTTCGAGCACCCGACCAAGTTCGTCGGCCTCGGCTACGACGAGCTGGATGCACGACGCCTCGCGGCCGCCCGTGGCTGGACGATCGCCCAAGACGGCGCGCGTTGGCGACGCGTCGTGGCTTCACCAGAGCCCTACGCGATCGTCGAGTCGTCGATGATACAAAAACTGGCCAACGACGGCGCCATCGTCATCTGCGCCGGTGGCGGCGGGATACCGGTTGTGCGGGATGTCGACGACGGCCGGCTGAGTGGCGTCGAGGGAGTGATCGACAAGGACCTCGCGACCGCCCTCGTCGCGCACCACCTCAAGGCCGACGTGATGCTCATCCTTACTGACGTGCCCGGGGTCTACCGCGACTACGGCACTCCCGACCAACAGCTCATCCGTATGGCGACGGCCGAAGAACTTCGCGCCATGAGTTTCAGTGACGGTTCAATGGGACCGAAGGTCGAAGCAGCGTGTCGATTCGTCGAATCAATGGGCACGCGGGCGGTGATTGGCCAGCTCGACGACGCCGAGGACCTTCTCGAGGGAACCGCAGGGACGACCGTGGTCCTAGATGCCCAAACATGTCCTGGCAGGAAGACGCCGTGACGGCGCCGCTCTCGAGACACGCTTAGACCGAACTACCTCGGCTCGGAAGAAAAAGGAACACGACAAGCGCGGCCACGGCGACTACCGCGGTAGCGATCACCAGCGCCTCATCCATCCCGGACACGAACGCTCGGCGCGCCAAGGTTGCGAGTTCATCCCCAAGGTTCTTCGGCGCTCTATGAGCCACTGTGAGCGCCGCGCCCAACGAGCTATCGATCAGACGTTGGACGGACAGCGGAACGCCCGCGCGAGCGACAATCGGCCTCATGAGATGTTCGTAACGCAGGTTGAGTGCCGTGCCGAGGACACCGACGCCGAGGGCCCCTCCCACTTGCAACGCGGTGTCGTTCGTGGCCGAACCGACTCCGGCTTGCTCCTTAGGGAGCGAACCCATCACAGATTCCGTGCATGGAGCGAGTGAGAGGGCGACGCCTATTCCCGCCATGACGAAGGGCACGAAGCAGTCGCGGTACGAGCCCGACACCGTCGTGCGCGACAAAAGTCCGAACGAGATCGCCACCATTGCGAGTCCGACACTCACTACATATTTTGTACCAATTGATCGGGCGGCGAGCACCGAGAGCCGCGCAATGACGAGTAACGCCAACGCGACGGGCAGCATGCGGACCCCGGCTTCGAGGGGGCTATAACCGAGGTCGAACTGAAGGTATTGCGTCATGAGAAAGAACATTCCGAGGAGCGCGAAGAGCACGAGCGCGAGCGCCGCGATGGCGACGCTATAACGGCGGCGAGCGAAGAAGACCAGTGGCAGCATCGGATGATCATTTCGTCGTTCCCACATAACAAAGACTCCGACCACGAACAGCGCCGCGACGAGCGAGCCGATAATGAAGGGCGAGGTCCAACCTCGATCGGGAGCCTCGATGATGCCCCAAAGCAACAGTCCGAGGCCGAGTATCGACAGACCCGCGCCGACACCGTCGGGGCGCAGCGACGCGGGGTTCATCGAATTTGGCACGAACCGTGCCGCAGCTATCAGTCCCACAAAGGCGATGGGGACATTGACCAAGAACACCGAACCCCACCAGAAGTGCGCCAGAAGCCAGCCGCCCAGTATTGGACCCAGCGCGACGCCGATCCCGGTCGTCCCCGACCAAACCCCGATGGCTCGAACGCGATCGCGCTCTTCGGTGAACACGTTCGTCAGGATCGAGAGAGTGCAGGGCATCAGGGCGGCCGCGCCGAGACCCATCACCGCGCGCGCCGCGGTGAGAACGTCCGCAGATCCGGCCCATGCAGCGAAGGCCGATCCCCCACCGAAGACGATGAGGCCACCCATGAACACCCACTTGCGCCCGACGCGGTCGCCGAGCGCACCGAGCGTCAGCAACAGACCAGCGAAAACGACGGCGTAGGCGTCGACCATCCATTGAAGCTGACTAGCGCTGGCGCTGAGAGAATGCGCGATCGACGGCAGCGCGACGTTCAGAACGGTGTTGTCGAGGCTAATCAGCAGTAGCGTCACGCACAGCACCGCGAGTATGACCCAGCGGCGATGCGCCACCTCTTGGGTCGGTACCGCGTTCGTCGCGAGGGAGCCGGACACCTAATAACCGTGGGAGCGACGGATACCTCGCGCTAGGGCAAAACGTCCCGGGTGTCGTAGTCGCGCTGCGTGCTGGCGAATGGACTCGCAGCGACAGCGAGCATGGCCGAGACCATTTTGTTTCCGGACAAAACTAAGCCCATGGCTAACACCGCGAGTCGGCAGGTCGAGGACACTCTTGACCTCGCTCACGCAGCGACGCTCCCAGCGACGGACGTTCTCACGCGCCTCTCCAGCTCGCTCCAGGGACTCTCTTCGAGCGAAGCAGCCCGCCGATTCGATCTCTTCGGTCCGAACGCACTCTTCGTACGACAAGTTCGTCCGACCCTGGTCCTACTTCGTCAACTTCGTAATCCCATCTTGTTGCTCTTACTCGGAGCCGCGGTGGTGTCCGGCTTCACTGGAGGAGCGACCAACGCGTACATCATCGGGGTCATCGTCGCGCTGAGCGTTGGGCTTGGCTTCTTCAACGAGTACCGCGCCGAGGTCGCAATGACCTCGCTTCGATCCAAGATCCATCACGACGCCGAAGTCACGAGAGATGGCGTGACGCGTTTGGTGCCCGTCGCGGAACTCGTACCGGGCGACGTCGTCGGGCTCAGTATCGGCAACGTAGTGCCCGCCGACTTGAGACTCTTGACGGTAGACGAACTCGAATGCGACGAAGGAGTCCTCACTGGCGAGTCTCTCCCCTGCGCCAAGACTGCCGATGCCACCACTGATCACGACAGCGTGAGCCAACCGGGATGTGCGTTCATGGGCACGATCGTTCACCAAGGTTCGGCCCTGGGCGTCGTCGTGTCGAGTGGATCGCGCACGGCCTTCGGCCAGATCGCGGCCGGGCTCTCCGAGCGTCAGGCTCAGACCGCGTTCGAAGCGGGGCTCTCGCGGTTCTCGCGATTCCTCTTTGGGGTCGCCGGTGTGCTGACGCTGGCGATCTTCGCGATCAACGTGGCGCTCTCAAGGCCGTTAATTGACGCGCTTCTATTCTCGCTCGCCATTGCGGTGGGTATCGCGCCTGAGATGATGCCCGCCATCGTGACCGTGAGTCTCTCCGCCGGATCGAGAGCGCTCGTAGAAAAACACGTGCTGGTCAAAAGGCTCGTCGCGATCGAAGACCTCGGGAATATCGAGATCCTTTTCACCGACAAGACCGGCACACTGACCGAAGGCGTGATCACGTTCGAACGCTCACTCGACGCCCTCGGGACTACGAGTACAACACCGTTCCTCTTTGGTTTGGTTTGCAACGAGGCCGCTCGCGGTGAGAACGGCGCCGTCGGCGGGAACTCCTTGGACCGAGCTTTGTGGGATGCAGCCGAAGTCTCGAACGATGGTGATCTCGCGGCCGCTGCAGCCAAGTATGAGCGTCACGCAATACTGCCGTTCGACCACGAACGCCAGCTGGTTTCGGTTCTCGTGAAGGATCCGTCGGGACGCGGTCTTCTGATCACCAAGGGCGCGCCGGAAGTCCTTTTGCGCAAGTGCGTCCGGGTGCCCGACACCGCAGCCCAGATACTCGAACGGCTCTTCTCTGACGGCGCTCGGGTGATTGCTGTGGCTAGCCGAGACGCCGCACTCACTTCAGCCGTCGCGCCCGAAAACGAGAGCGAGTTGACACTCGCCGGTTTCCTCGCCTTCGCTGATCGGCCCAAACCTGACGCGGGATCATCCATTGCGCAACTCCAAAAACTCGGGATCGAGGTGAAAATCATTACCGGCGACAATGGACTCGTCGCCGCCAAGGTCTGCGCCGACATTGGACTCGCGTGCCAGAACATTCTCGGTGGCACCGATCTAGATGGCCTCAACGACGATCAGCTTGTCGCGGCGATTCCCACGACCACGGTCTTCGCTCGGATCAGCCCCGACCAGAAGTCGCGGATCGTGAAGGTCGCACGCCGCACAGGTAAGGACGTGGCGTATCTCGGTGACGGGGTCAACGACGCCGTCGCATTGCACCACGCCGACGTGGGTATTTCCGTCGACTCGGGCACGGACGTCGCAAAGGATGCCGCAGACGTTGTGCTGCTCGACAAGGACTTGGGCGTCCTCGCAGACGGCGTCATGGAAGGTCGACGCATCTTCGCCAACACTATGAAGTACGTGCTCATGGCCACGTCGTCGAACTTCGGAAATATGTTTTCCGCCGCGGGTGCTTCGATCTTCTTGTCGTTCCTTCCGATGCTGCCGACTCAGATCCTGCTCAACAACCTCCTCTACAACGCGGGTCAACTAGTCATTCCGAGCGATCGCGTGGACCCTGAAACGTTGGCCCGTCCGGCCCAGTGGGACATGCGTTTCATACGACGGTTCATGTCGGTATTTGGACCCGTGAGTTCGATATTCGACTTTCTCACGTTCTGGGTGATGCTCTCGTTATTGCATGCGAGTGACGTCGAGTTTCGTTCGGGCTGGTTCGTGGAATCCATCGCCACGCAAACCTTGGTCATCTACGTCATTCGTACAAGACGAATCCCCTTCTTCAAAAGCAAGCCGAGCACGCTCATGTTGATCGTGCCGACGGGCGCGGCTCTTGTGGGCGCGGTCCTGCCGTACACGGGACTCGCCCATCTGCTCGGGTTCTCCCCACTGCCCGGTGTCTTTTTTCTTCTTCTTTTCGCCATGGTGGCTGTCTATCTGCTGCTGGTGGAAGTGGCGAAAGCGCGCTTTTACCAGCTACCACAATCCCGACCGGTGGCCCCACCCCTGACTCACGCGCAGCGCGTGACACGGCAGATACGCCATAGGGCCGCACACTTCATCCACGTTCCTTCGCACCGCGATTCGCCCCCACGGACATAAGGCGAGTCGGCAGTGCGTAAAAATGTGACCTTCGTCCCTACTAGCGGTAGTTCGGCCACGTGAGAATTAGTAAATGCCGGTAACCCGATGTGACGCTAGACGGCGCGTGCGCGGAGATAAGCAGTTGGCTTCGAGACGCACCTCCAGCCAAAGACGGACCACGTGGCCATGAACGAACTCTCGGACGCATACGGTGGCGAGGTCGGTACGTCGTCGAACGAAACACTCGTTCGCGGCCATTACCCGAGCGAGCTCGAATGCGACATTCAGTTGCGCACCGGTCGCATGGTGCACTTACGACCCATTCGTCCCGATGACGCCCGGAACCTTGACAACTTCCATCGTCATCTGTCGTCGGATTCCATTTATCGCCGATATTTTTCAATTCATCCGGAACTTTCACACGAAGAGATCGGCCATCTCACTCAAGTGGATTACGTCGATCGCCTCGCGCTCGTCATCGAAGATGACGACGAGTTGATAGCTGTCGGACGCTATGAACGCTACCCAGAGACGACGGACGCCGAGGTCGCCTTCGTGGTGCGAGACGACTACCAGCACCTGGGACTTGGCCACCACCTCCTCGAAAACCTCGCCGACGCCGCGTGGGCCCGCGGCGTCACCACCTTTTGCGCCGAAACCCTGGTCACCAATCGCGCCATGATGTCGGTGTTTCAGCACTCGGGTTATCACGTCACGTCGACCGTGTCTTCTGGCGAGATCACCGTACGATTTTCTATCGAGCCAAATCAAGACACAAAAATCTCGCGCCTTGAGCGCCACGCGGGGACTCTCTAACCCGTGGTCCTTGTTGTCAACCAGGCCTATGACGACTCCGGCCACGAAGACTCCGGCCACCCCGAACGCCCAGAACGCGTCTCCGCCGTGCGCGCGGGCATCGACGATCTTCATCTGGGCAGCGACCTCATCGTCGTCCCGGATCGCGTCGTCACGCGCGAAGAGTTGACTCGCGTTCACGACAGCGGCTACCTAGAAGAACTAGCGGCCTACTGCTACGAAGGCGGCGGTGACCTCGATCAAGATACCTACGCGACTTTCAGCTCGTGGCCAGTCGCCAAACAAGCGGCCGGCGCGGGCCTGGCAGTTATCGAAGAACTCCACCGTCGCGGCGACGGCGTCGGCTTCGTCGTGACCCGACCGCCCGGTCACCACGCGCTCCGTGATCGCGCAATGGGCTTCTGTCTCCTGAACAACATCGCAGTCGCCGCCGCCGCACTTCGCAGTTTGGGCGAACGAGTCTTGATCGTTGACTGGGACGTCCACCACGGCAACGGCACGCAGGAGATCTTCTGGAACGACGCCGAGGTGCTCTACGTCTCAACCCATCAGTGGCCGCTCTTTCCCGGCAGCGGCGCCGCGAGCGAGGTTGGTGGCCGACTCGCTATAGATCGCACCGTTAATATCCCCCTTTCTCCGGGGGCCACGGGCGATATTCTTCGCCAAGCCTTTGACGACATCGCCGCACCGGTCATTGACTCCTTCAGCCCGACTTGGGTCTTGGTCTCCGCGGGCTTCGACGCCCATCGAGCAGACCCAATGGGTGATCTTCACCTCACGAGCAACGACTTCGCCGCAGTGGCGAGCAGCGTCGCGAACTTCGTCCCGCGACCCGGCCGCTTGGCGATGTTTCTCGAAGGCGGCTACGACCTCGACGCTTTGCGTTCCAGCGTCCATGCGACCCTTCGCTCGGTTCTCGGCGAGGCCGTTGCCACCGAGCAATCTTCGCGTGGAGAGCCGAGAGGCGATTATGTCACCCGCGTCCAACGTGATCGCTTGGCCGCTATTGAAGCGTTGTACTCGAGCCACGACGAAGAGAGCACGTGATGAACACGCTACGAACCATTGCGGTGGGCTACGACGGATCTTCTGGCTCCGAGGCTGCCGTTCGCTGGAGTCTTACACTCGCGAACGCGACCCATTCCACGGTCATCGTTCTGCACGCCATCGGATTGCTCGAGCATCTGTATACGGCGTACCCGCGTGACGTCACGCCACCCGCCATCGTGGCGATGGCCAAGGAGTTGGCCTTCGACGAGCAACGCCTTCACTGGCACGTCGATGACGGCGACGCGTGCTCGGTACTGTTGCGCGCTGGTTCGTCCCCTCTCGACGCGGATCTCCTCGTTGTCGGCTCACGGGGGCGAGGACAACGCACGGGAATGCTGCTCGGCAGCACGACTCTCGAAGTCGCCGAACATACCTTGACGCCCCTGGTCATTGTGCCGTCACGCTTCGAGGAAGACTGAAGCGCGAGCGAACTCGCGTCGTTCGTGAGTCGCGCAAGCTCGAGCAAGTGAACGAAGCCATCAGTGAGCTTGAAGAAGGTCAGGTCGAAGCGCGACTCGTGTTCGATCTCCGCTAGATAGTCATTTACGTACCGCGTATCGATTGGGCGCTAGGGGCGAAACTGGCATTTCGAGAAGAAGTGCCATAAGTCCCTATCGAACGTCAATACGGTCGCATTAGAACAGGTCAACAAGAGAAGTTTCGCATCAAGAAGGAGAAGTGCGATGCAGCGACAACTGGTTCCATTTCAGATTGCCGAGGGGGAAAGCCGTCCTCTCGATATTCACTGCGCCGGATACGGCGAACCTGGATCGAGTGGGGCCGACGACGTCTCTACGCTCGCACCGTTCCTCAACTGCGCATCAGCGGACGAATCGGCGAAGGTCCGCACTCGTAAAGAATTGAAGTTGCTCGCTGCGATGATGGCTCATCCTTCGGGCAGAGTTGGCCGCAACATGGAGACGACACGGAAAGGAGTCAATCATGCTGAGCGTATTCCTAGTTGATGATCACGAGGTCGTGCGGCGCGGCGTGCGAGAGCTGCTAGAGAACGAGGATGACATCTCAGTGATCGGTGAAGCTGGCACGCAAGCGGAAGCGCTCGCTCTCATACCCGAGGCGAACCCCGACGTCGTGCTCCTAGACGTTCGCTTGCCCGACGGTGACGGTATCGAGATATGTCGAGAGGTTCGTTCGTCGACGCCGGACATCGCCTGTTTGATGTTGACGTCCTTCGCGGACGATGAGGCGCTTCTCGGAGCCGTCATTGCCGGTGCCTCAGGCTACGTATTGAAGCAAATCCGGGGCAACGACCTGGTCGCTTCGGTGCGCCGCGCCGCGAACGGCGAATCGTTGCTTGACCCGTTGATGGTGGCGAAGGCTCGCGCGCGACTTGGACGGAACGTTGAAGATGAGCGACTGCGGCCCCTTTCCCCGCAAGAGCGACGAATACTTGATTTGATCTCTGAAGGTATGACCAATCGAGAGATTGCCGAAACGATGTTCCTTGCAGAGAAGACGGTGAGGAACTACGTCTCGAACCTCCTTTTGAAGATGGGCGTGAAACACCGAACAGAAGCGGCAGTCTTCGCGGTGCGCGTCGCCGAGCGACAGAGGAAATCCTTTTCGGGCCCCGAATAGAGGTCACACTGATGGCGTGATCCAAGCAACTTCGACGCCGAGGCTTAACAGTACCTTCAGAAAATCAACTTGTGACATATGTCCCTATCGACGTAGCACTCGCAACGGACGAGTCTTCAAGAACGGCGACAGGCCAGTCCACTCCGTCTACGCTGGCCGCGGCAACAAGCCCGGTCAAGGTGACGTCGACTAAGGATGAACCGGTCGGAGTGAGTTAACTCAACGCAAGACCAACACACCCGCGGTCAGTAATGAACGCGGGTGTGTTGTTTTGTGTCTCGAACAACGTGTCGGCGGGGTCAGTTCATGCGATCAAAGGGAGAAAGGGGAACTCGCCACTCGACAATGGTTCCCTTCGGGTTCCTTCGGCGGACGGTACAGGTGCCCCCAAGATTCTCAGCCCTGGTTGCCATATTGCGCATTCCATTTCCGGCAGATGGCCCGTCGCCAATGCCGACACCGTCGTCGATCAGCGAGAAAGAGAGCCACTCCCCCTCGATAGCAACGACGACGTCAATTTTCGACGCGTGTGCGTGTCGCCCGACATTGGAGAGGCCTTCGCCGAATACATGGAGGAGATGTTCGCTCACGATCTCTGGGACGGCGAAGTCGACGGGGCCCAGAAACGCGATCCGCGGGAGAACGCCGAGTTCATGATGGTATCGATCGGCGAGTCTGAGCATCTCTTCGCGGAGTCCACTCGCAGCCTCATTGCGGCCCGGAAGTCGAAAAATCGTGTTGCGAATCTGTCGAATGACATCGTCCAGGCTTTCCACCGCAGCGGAAATACGGTCCCCCACTGAACCGGTGACCGAGGCTCCCATGGCCTGGAGTGACATGCCGAGCGCGAAGAGTTCCTGAATTACGGTGTCGTGCATGTCTCGAGCAATGCGTTCATCCTCGGCGACGATGCTGAGTCGATCGATTTCCGCGCGGACCGATCCCATCTCAATGGCCGTGGCGGCGGCACCGGCGAACACTTCAGCGAAGGCCACGTCATGTGGTTGAAAGGGAGTTTGCCCGTGCACCCGCCCCAGCACGAGGGTACCGAGGCGTCGCTGGTCAGCGATGAAGGGCACGTACAACCCTGGTCCCAGGTCGAGGTCGACCACGCCGGGAGGTACATTGTCGGCCGTCGAGAGGTCCTCGATCACGTCGGGCTCACCAGAACGCATGACCTCCGCCGAACGGCTCGTGTCCGCTGAGAGGAGGACGCCGAGCAAGAACTCCGTTCCCTTCCCATCGACCGAGACAATTTCGAATTGATTCGTGGTTGTAGGCATCACAATCCACGCGGCGTCAGAGTGACAGAGCAGTCGAGCACGCTCGACGACGAGTGGGAGAATCTCTTGCATTTGCGCGCCGGCCAGCAATTGTTTGGTAATTTCGTTGACGGCGTTCAATCGGTCAAGCGCTCGCCGGCGCGCTCGTGCGTCACGAACGAAAGCGGCGACGTAGAGCGCGTCACCGAGTTTGACCGGGGTCAAACTGACGTCGATTGGAAACTCCGCTCCGTCGCGACGCCGTCCCGCGAGATCGAGGCCAACACCCATTTCTCGAGGGTGGGGCGCTCCAAAAAAGCGCCGAAGGTGATCACCGTGTTGGTCCCTTCGACCATCGGGCACCAAGACGTCAATCGACTGGCCAATGAGATCCTCGGGACGGTATCCAAAAAGAGTTGTCACGGACGGACTGGTCAGCACGATGCGATGAGTCGCATCAATCACGATGATCGCGTCAGGACTGGCCGAGAAGATTTCGCGGAAAAGGACTTCAGGATCCAACTTCGTCGAGGATGCCTTACTATCGCTCACAACGGCTCACTTCCGTTCGCTAGCTGCTCGTGTCCTCGTTCATGCGAAGGCCCGCAAACCTGCATTCCAGGCTCGACAGCGACTCTAGTTTCGCACAAGACACGTCATCGTTGAGACGGTCGCCGGGATGTAACCACTGCTTTGTTCACATTTCCAATGTGGTCCAGCGTCAATTTTGCGTTCAATCATCAATTTTCGCACTCTGTCACAACTCCCGTGGTTGGCGCCAGTGAGGCGGGCGTCAACGCCGCAGGAACGAAGTCGCCCGCAAGGGAATTTCAATACTGGGGAAAGATCGTACCCATCGATTGGAATGTTCGAACTCGCCCTTCTTTTCGCGTTTTGGTCGCTTGATCTGCGAGAGATTGCGCCGTTGCACGTGTTTCTGACGGCTTCTATCGTCCAGCCTGGTAATACTGCGAAAAGGACCATTGTCCCTATGCGAACGCGCGGTGGACGTGAGATGTTCGCCCAGACGCTCGTTTGCGGCGTGTTGGGCTTGGCGCGCGAACGAGGCATCGAACGGGTCGGGCTCGGCGTCTCGCACGCCAACATTCCCGCACAACGTGTGTACGGGAATGTTGGCTTCGAACTGCGGGCGAACTTTACGAACTACGTCGAGGCGTAGTTCCTTCAGTCCTTCGTCTGGTTCTGGTAGTGCTCTCGCCAGATGATGCGGTAGACCTTGGACTTTCGTGGGATCGAGCGCAGGCCCGGGATGAAGGGCATCAAGGTGAGCCCGACGGTCAGAAGAAGCATGATGGCCAGGACCTCAACGTCGCCGTTGGAGCTGCTGTTCATCGGCGATACCTGGTACCAGAAGGTGTAGAGCCAGAGCCAAGCCTGTCCGGGCCAACTGCCCGTCTCGTTCATCATGCCCCATTGGCTGCCCGTGAGGTGATCGGCCTGAGCCACTTGACCCAGGTAGCTGCCGTCGGAGATGAACAGCAGGGAGTCGGTGTAGTCCGTGGTATAGAAGCTGTCACCCGTGAGCAGGGCCTCGTCCAACGCTCCGCTGCGGGCCATCTGGGTCAGGTCGTTGATCATCAGTGGAACCGGTCCGGCGTCGGATGCGTTGACGACGACCTGATTGTTGAGGAACTTCATGTTTGCCGCGGCCTTCGTGTAGTTGTTCAACCACGCGGTTTTGGCCGACGCCGAGGCGTTTTGGAACACGGCCAGATCCTTGTCGAGGGCCGGCTGTCCGGGCAGCGCCTTGAGCGGATTGATCACGAACACCTTGGCGGTGTTGATCGGGATGTGCACGCCGATCCAGTACTCGAGCTTGAGCGGCCCTAGCTGCTGGCTCGCGCTCGAGTTCTGGCTGTTGTACGGCGCTCCATACGTCGCGGTGCCAGACGTACCGTTCAACTCGCTGAGAGCCGTGGTGGCGAAGTCGACCGGCGCGGTGGTGGACCATGACTTGAGGGTGATCGCCGGGTCGTCGGGTGAGCCGAAGACCACCGCGAGGATCAAGGTCAGTATCAGGACCACCGCGATGGCAATGCTGCCTTCCTTGATGATGTCGTAAGGGCTATGGCCGCCCTTCCATTCGGGCGCGTCAACGTCTGGGCGAAATGCTTTCTTGCTCATTGGACCGCTCCTGCGTTCTCTTCAATTGGTGGTACTACGCCCTTGATGCGAACCAGCACGACGTGAACGCCGACCAGCAGAACGAGGATGAGGGGCATCA
This sequence comes from Acidimicrobiaceae bacterium, assembly GCA_003142095.1. Classification (GTDB taxonomy): domain Bacteria; phylum Actinomycetota; class Acidimicrobiia; order Acidimicrobiales; family RAAP-2; genus RAAP-2. The sequence goes on from PLON01000054.1 coordinate 101,121, forward strand.
GGACGATGTGCCACATGAGCATCTGGCCACCGTTCAAGAGGTTGAAGAAGGCCCCGCCGCCGCTGCCGTTGATGGCGTCCTTCGCCTGGGTGGAGATCCACTGCGAGTCGAAGTTGCTCTGGGATACATAACCGGTCAACGCCGTCACGATCGAGCAGAGGAACAGCACCATGCCCGTTATCCACGTGAGGGCCCGGCCACCACGCCACGCGGCCATGAAGTACTTGCCCCACAGGTGGATCACCATGGAGAAGAAGAAGATCTCCACGCTCCACAGGTGCATGGAGTTGACGAAGTGGCCGACGTTCGAGGTGTGCCACCACGCCGGACCGAAGATGGCCAGCACGCACCCCGTGGCGATGACCACGACGAGGGAGGAGATCGTGGCGACGCCGAAGACGTAGATCCACGACGAGACGTAACTGGGCTGGGTATCGGGCAGCATCTTCTCCGGGGGAAGCTTGCCGAAGGTGCGCTTACGAAGACGGGTCGTCCACTGACGATCGATTTCGGAGGTACTCACTGGTTCTCCTTACGACGACGGCGACCGGGGAACGGTAGTAGCAGCGCGCCGATGAAGGTCGCGAGCATCAGGATGATGACGATTGCGTTAGCGGCGCTGATATCAAAAATATGCCACTGAAAATAGTGATCAGGGTGATTGAGATTAATCAGCGCCCCAATGAGGAATGAGCTCATACCAAATATCCATTTCTCCGTGAAGGCACAGTTGAGTTGATGTTACACACACATAGGAAAAACAACTAAGGACTAAAGACCCTATTAACTAGAAGAGGCGGGAAGGCGATCATGTCATTTTTACGATTTGCGGCGCTACTGCCTCTAAACACACTGGGCCATTACATCCACTGACACTGGATCGACATTAGTGTTGCCAGTTTCGTTGTCATCGTCCTCATTATCGTGACGTTCATTGTCGCGCTACTCGCGCCGTTTCCGGGCCGACGACGCCGGTAGGAACAAACGTGAGCACCAAAATAGATCGACAGTGGACGACTCGCCTGCGTCACCGCGCACTCAAGTTGCTGCCGCCAGAAAAGGGAATGCCTGACACGCGGCTAACGTACGTCTCGTCGTGGATCGACGTTTTCGGCGTGGCGACGATGGCCGCGCTCGCGGTCGTCATCGCTTCAGGGTGTCTTTCGACTACTCGTCGATCGCCACGAAATGATGTAGCTCCATCGAAACGTCGCAGTTCGGATCGTCCGAGCACACAGTGTCGAAGTTCGCCACGACTGCCACCCCGTGACAGTGCTCGAGATCGTCATTGCAGTACCCACACTCGGTACTGGTGCGAAGTGCGAGAACCATGCGACACAAGATATGAGGTGCCTGCGACATCGTGGTGGACGCAGCGCGAATGAGGCGCATACTTCTTAGCGCCATAAATTGTCGTAGCGCGCTCAATCATCGGTGCCTTTGTGGCGAGAATTGCGCCGTGGTAAATTTCGTGTGTTGATGTTTTCTCGAGACGACGAGGAGAAACGACATGACGCGCGCGACGTGGTCTGGCTTTCTCAGTTTTGGGTTAGTGAGCGTCCCGGTAGGGATCTACACCGCGACGGCTGATCAGACGATCCACTTCAATCAACTCCACAAGGGAACATCGAATCGAGTTCGTTACAAGAAGGTCGACGAGGACACCGGCGAGGAACTGTCCACCGATGACATTGTCAATGGCTTCCCGCTCGGCGGAGGAGAGTACGTCATCGTCACGCGTGAAGAGATGGCGAACGCCGCGCCCGGGAAATCAGAACTGATCGAGATTCAGGACTTTGTCGATCTCGACGAGATTGATCCCATTTTCTTTCGCCAGTCGTACTATCTCGCGCCGAAGGGTAGGGGCGCTGACCGTGCTTACGCGTTGCTCCTCGAAGCCATGCGCGAAACAAAGAAAGTGGGCATCGCGACCCTCGTCCTTCGCGACAAAGAACACCTCGTCGCAATTCGGCCGTCGGAGAAAGTCCTCATGCTTGAGACCATGTACTTTGAGGATGAGATCCGTGACCCTGAACAAGAGTTCGACACCTTGCCCGAGACCGGCAGCGCGGGCGCGCGGGAACTGAAAATTGCCAAGCAATTAATCGAGTCTCTAACCGATGAGTGGGATCCGTCTCGGTACCAGAACACCTATCGTCACCGCGTCGAGGAGTTGATCGAGAAGAAGCGCGGCGGTAACGCCGTCGTCTTTGGCGATGAGGAACGACCGAAGTCCAACGTGGTGGACTTAATGTCCGCGCTCCAAGCATCTATTGAACGTTCGAGCGCAAAGGTCCGGCCCCAGAAGACGGCAGCGAGGGCCACCGCCGCAACGAAGCGATCCAGCTTGAGGGTCTCGACACATCGCGAGAAGCTCGGGCTTGGCGCCATGAGCAAGGCCGACCTCATAGAGCGCGCGACCAAGTTGAAGCTCGACGTCAACTCCAAAATGACGAAGCCCCAACTCGTGAAGATCTTGAGCGACGCGACGCGTCCCGTGAAGAAATCCGCCCGCCGGGTTTCATGAGTCGCTCCGTCGGTTCCCGAGGAGATCGAAGATCCTCGGCGCCGTTGAGGCTCACGGAGTACCGCGCCAAGCGCGATCCGAAAAAGACTCCCGAGCCCATGGGTTCGAAAGCGAAGAAGAGTCGATCAGCCAAGTCAAAGAATCCAACGTTCGTCATACAAGAGCACCACGCACGCGCACTGCACTGGGACTTTCGGCTCGAACGCGATGGCGTTCTCGTGTCGTGGGCTCTTCCCAAGGGACTGCCAATGGATCCGGGAACCAATCATCTCGCTATTCACACCGAGGATCACCCGCTCGACTACGGATCGTTCGCGGGCGATATACCAAAGGGCGAGTACGGCGCCGGTCAAGTGACCATTTGGGATCACGGCACGTACGAGACACAGAAATGGCGCACCAACGAAATCATGGTGGTGCTTCACGGCGAGCGAGTGTCGGGTCGATATGTGCTCTTTTCGACAGGCGAGAAAAAGTGGATGATTCATCGCATGGACTCCGCTCCAGCCAGCTTCGAGGTCATGCCCGATCACGTGAAGCCAATGCTCGCTCTCGCCGGTGACCTGCCGGATCATGACAAGGACTGGGCATACGAGTTCAAATGGGACGGCGTTCGCGCGATGGTCTACGTCGACGGTGGCCGAGTTCGCGCAGTCACGCGAAACGACAAGACACTAATGACCACGTTCCCCGAACTGCGCGACATTGGAGAGTTCCTGGGCTCTCGCTCGGCGATCCTGGACGGTGAGATCGTCGCACTGGACAAAGACGAGCGTCCGAGTTTTGCCACTCTGTCGCATCGACTCCCTCTCACGTCGAAGACGGCGATCGAGCGTCTCGCCAAATCGAACCCCGTCAGTTTTTTCGCGTTCGACGTTCTCTACCTTGAGGGTCGTTCGCTTCTCTCCTCGCCCTACGACGAACGTCGCATTGCACTCGAAGCCTTGAAGTTACAAGGCGCATCGTTCGCCACGCCTCCCTCGGCGATCAACATCGACGGAACGACGATCGCGCGTATCGCCCAAGAAAGAGGGCTCGAGGGTGTCGTCGCGAAACGCCGAAGTTCCCCGTACGCGCCGGGTATTCGAAACGGTGACTGGATCAAGATCAAAAACTTCCGAACTCAAGAGGTGGTCATCGGCGGATGGACCGAGGGGCGCGGCGAACGAGCGGGGAGTCTCGGCGCGTTGCTGCTCGGCGTGCCAAACGACGACGGTCTCGCCTACGTGGGCAAGGTGGGCACGGGATTTTCAGCGGCAATGCGCAAGGAGCTGCTCGACGCGCTAATGCCTCTCGCTAGAAAGACCACACCCTTCTCAGAACGTTTGAGTCCGGCCGCGACAGCCCTCGCTCACTTCGTTCGCCCCGAGCTGGTGGGCGAAGTGCGCTTTGCCGAATGGACGAGCGACGAACACCTACGACAACCGTCGTGGCGGAGGCTTCGAACCGACAAAGATCCGAGTGAGGTCGTTCGTGAGCCCTGAGCGCGTTCAGACGACCGTTGACGGACGCAGCTTGTCGCTGTCCAATTTGGACAAAGTGATGTATCCGCGCAGTGGCTTCACGAAGAGACATGTGCTCGACTACTACGCGCGTATTGCTGATGTCATGCTGCCCCACCTTCGTAATCGACCAACCACGTTCAAGCGTTTCCCGAATGGCGTCGACGGCATGTCGTTTTACCAGAAGCACTCCCCGGCGAGCACGCCTGAGTGGGTGCGCACGATCAGAGTTCCGTCAAAGGACGGCTCGCACGATCCAATCGACTACGCGGTCGTCGGCGATCGACCGACGTTGCTCTGGGCGGCGAACCTCGCCGCGCTCGAGTTCCACGTTCCGCTCTGGCGTGTGACGAAGGGAAAGACCATTCCCGCTCCTCCCGACCAGATGGTGTTCGACCTCGACCCGGGGCCTGGTACGACGATCGTCGAGTGTTGCGAGATCGCTCAGTGGATCAGCGATCGGTGGAAGGGCGAAGTATTCGCCAAGACGAGTGGCTCAAAGGGGCTGCAGCTCTACACTCGACTCGCTCGACGAACGTGGGAGCAATCGACCGAAGAAGCTCACGAGATTGCTCGCGCCGTCGAAACAGATCATTCGGACCTCGTCGTGTCGGTCATGCGCAAGAACCTACGTGAGAATAAGGTGCTCATTGACTGGAGTCAGAACAGCCCCTCTAAAACTACCGTGGCCGTGTACTCTCTGCGCGGCCGTGACGAGCCAACGGTTTCAACTCCAGTCACCTGGGCGGAAGTGAGCAAGTGCGCCAAACGCCGAGACCCCGATCTCATGCACTTCGAAGCGGATGATGTCTTGCGACGAATCGAGAAAATCGGCGATCTCATGGCCCCTCTCGCGAGTGGTTCGAACCAAAAGATGGCCAAGAAGTAGAACGCCTCAGCGGACAACATAGCGAAAGGGCACCCACGGATGGTTCATCGGAGCAGCACACTCAGCGCAGTGACCCTTACCGCGAGCCCAACGCGAATGTGACGCCCTGGATTCGAGATTTTCACAACGACGAATACGAACTCCGTCGACTCTTCGCGGAAGTTCCCGGCACGTTCATCCTGGTACTCGTAACGGTAGGAGCCATCGTCGTCAATCTGAAAAGTCATGGAAAGATTCCCCCGAGCGCGCAAGTCGTCGCACCCGGACTCGCCATGATGGCGATCATCTACTCCATCGGCAGCGTGGGTGGCGCTCACGTCAACCCGGCCGTCCCCTTCTCCTACGCCCTACGTCGGAAGTTTCCGTGGCGGCGTGTGCCCGGCTACTGGTTAGCTCAGTTCGTTGGAGCAGCCGCCGCCGTGGAGTTTCTGCGTCTGACCCTCGGTAATCTCGGACGACTGGGCGCGTCAACACCCGGGACGGGGATCTGCGAACTCGCGGCCTTCCTCTTCGAAATGGTCCTCATCCTAGGTCTCGTCACCGTGATCCTTGGCACCGCATCGGGTCAAAATAACGTCGGACCCGATGCGGCTATCGCCCCGGGCGGATATGTCGCCGCGCCCACGTCAACCGCGGATCACGCTGCTCAAGGAACCGGATTTCCGGCCAGGCCCGATACCACGCCCCACGATCGAGCCTGAGAACTGACGACTCACACAAGCGGGGGTCCCTTTCGCTGACCTCGTGTATCACGCGCACTCTTTCCGCGACAGATGTGAGTTGCAACTAAAGAATCTCAGACTGCCTCGCCATCGTGAGTGATTCATGCCTTCACGGCGATCATGAGAAGAGGCTGTGAATGCTCGTCACCGACTCATCGCGGTGCGCTCACGCGTCGTGATTGCGGATCACAAATTCACCGTACGATGAATACGCATGATGTTTGCGTGAGCATCTCTTCGACGCGAGTCGTTCGTCGGTGTTGACAGGTTCGCCATCCGAGAGAATTAAAACTGATCACCGTTACTTTCATTGACGACCTGAAACGTGAACGGTACAGTGAGAAAATATTGACGTTCTCCATCAGGTTCTTCGGACGCGCATCACGCAACCGTGGCACACGACTTCATCTAGGAGGTGGCAGCACGATGGCGACCCCCCGCTCTCAGCACGCCGCGACAGTTGTATCGAAGAGCACCGCGGAGAGTCGCACCATCGCCGTACCGCTGCCGGGCAACATCGTTCGCGCCGTCATTACCAACGTGCGGCCCCAGGTGGACAGCGGACGTCGACCGGCGAAGGCAACCATCGGCGACGCGCTGCGAGTAGAAGCGGACGTCTTCGTCGACGGACACGATCTGATCTTTTGCGAAATGCGGTTTCGTCACGACGCTGACGCGAAGTGGTCGGCCGTGCGCATGGAAGACACCGGAAACGATCGATGGCGCGCCACATTGCCAATCGAACAACTCGGTCGCTACCGTTTCGTGATTCGAGCTGGTGTCGACGGATACGCGACCTGGCGTCGCGATCTCCTGAAGCGCCTCGACGCCGGCCAGGATGTAAGTGAGCAGTATCTCGTCGGCGCACAGATTCTTCACGATGTCGCGCGTCGTGCGAAAGCGAGTGATCGTCAGTGGCTCACGGATCTCGTGGAACAGCTGCGCTCTGGTCACGTCACACTCGACGACGCGGTCTCTGAAGTCGTAACGCAAGAATCCTCCGCACGCACCTTGGGCGAAGCCCTCGCGGCGGCTCGCATCGCACATCTCATTGGTCTCGGAGATCCGGAGATGAGTACCTCCTCTGAGACGTTCTTCGTTAACTCAGATCCCACGCGCGCCCGTTTCAGCTCGTGGTACGAACTGTTTCCACGTTCCGCCGCCCCGACGCCACTGCGACACGGTACTTTTGCCGACGTTGTCGCGAGACTTGACTATGTCGAGTCAATGGGATTCGACGTCTTGTACCTGCCGCCCATTCACCCCATCGGTCGTACGGGTCGCAAAGGGAGAAACGGTACAACCTCGTGCGAAGGTGACGATCCCGGCAGTCCGTGGGCCATCGGCGCGGCTGAGGGCGGGCACACTTCAGTTCATCCCGAACTCGGCACGCTCGACGACTTTCGCCATCTCGTCGCCGAAGCGAAAAATCGCGGTCTCGACGTCGCCATCGATCTCGCGTTTCAAGCGTCACCTGACCATCCCTGGGTTCAACAGCATCCTGATTGGTTCCATCACCTTCCCAACGGCACCATCCGCTACGCGGAGAATCCTCCGAAGCGGTACGAAGATATCTATCCGCTGCACTTCGAAGGGCTCGACTGGCGCGCTCTGTGGCACGAGCTCCTCGAGGTGGTGCAGTTCTGGATTGCGCAGGGCGTCACGATCTTTCGTGTGGATAATCCCCACACGAAGCCATTCGCCTTTTGGGAGTGGCTACTCGCGTCGATAAAGTCGGAGCACCCCGAGACAATCTTTCTCTCCGAAGCGTTCACCAGGCCGCGCGTCATGGAGCAACTCGCCAAGATCGGCTTTACCCAGTCATATACCTATTTCACATGGCGAACGACAAAATGGGAGATTGAGATGTACATGAACGAGCTCACCCGCTCGCCCGTGGCCGACTATTTCAGACCCAACTTCTGGCCGAACACTCCCGACATCTTGACCGACGAGCTGCAGCGCGGCGGTCGAGCCGGCTTCCTCTCGCGTTTCGTGTTGGCCGCCACACTGAGTTCGAACTACGGCATCTATGGGCCACCTTTCGAACTCCAAGAACACCTCCCACGAACCATCGGTTCAGAGGAGTATCTTCTGTCGGAGAAATACGAGTTGCGCTCGTGGGACCTTCGTAGTTCGCGCAGCTTGTCGGCATTCATCGGTGTCGTCAACAAAATTCGGCGCGAACACGTGGCACTACAGTTCAACGATGCGCTGACGTTTCATCCCGTCGACAACGACCAGATCGTCGCATACTCCAAATCGCGAGCAACGACCGAGCGCCCGGACGTCGTACTCATCGTCGTGAGTCTCGACCACGGCTTTCCCCAAGCGGGCTGGGTCTCACTCGACACGACTGCGCTCGGAGTTGACCCAACGATCCCGTTCGTTGTTCACGACCTCTTGACGGACGCTCGCTACACGTGGAGCGGATCACAAAACTTTGTCAAGCTCGATCCCGAGGGCGTGCCGTGTCACATCTTCTCGGTCGAACAAAGCGCCGAGCGAGCGACCGTGCCGCAGTGACCCTCCACGTACGTGATGACGCGGCCGCGAACAACGACGGAATCCGTCACGACGTGGATCCCCAGCGCGAAAACGAGCGCACCGACGACACGCTCGACGCCCAGCCGAGCGATGAGTGGTACAAGGACGCGGTCATCTACGAGATTCACGTACGCGCCTTTCACGACGGCAACAGTGATGGAGTAGGCGACTTCAAGGGGCTCATCGAAAAGCTGGACTATCTCCAGGCGCTCGGCGTGACGGCCCTCTGGCTCTTGCCGTTCTATCCCTCACCGCTGCGTGACGACGGCTACGACATCTCTGACTACCGCCAGATCCACCCGTCGTACGGAACGCTTCGCGATTTTCGTACGTTCCTTCGTGAAGCGCACCGCCGCGGTATGCGCGTCATCACCGAGTTAGTCCTCGCCCACACCTCCGACGAACATCCATGGTTTCAACGGGCCCGTCGCGCGAAGCCCGGGACGAATCACCGTGACTTCTACGTCTGGAGCGACACGCCCGAGAAGTTTTCCGGGGCGCGTGTCATCTTCAAAGACTTTGAAACCTCCAACTGGTCCTACGACCAGGAGGCGCAGGCCTACTTCTGGCACCGTTTCTACTCACATCAGCCCAGCCTCAATTACGACAACCCTTCGGTGCGCCAGTCGATGCTCGACGTGGTGGATTTCTGGCTCTCCATGGGCGTCGACGGTCTTCGTCTCGATGCCGTTCCCTATCTGTACGCGCGAGAGGGCACGACCTCGGAGAACTTGCCCGAGACGTTCGCCTTTTTGCGCCAGTTGCGTGCTCACGTCGACAAACGCTTCGACGATCGGATGATTCTCGCCGAGGCCAACCAGTGGCCCGAGGATGCGGTGAAGTACATGGGAAATGGCGACATGTGCCACATGGCCTTTCACTTCCCGCTCATGCCGCGCATGTTCATGGCGGCGCGCCAAGAGGACCGCTTTCCGATGGTGGACATCCTGGCCGAGACCCCGACGACCCCGCCCGAGTGCCAGTGGGCTCTGTTTCTTCGCAACCACGACGAGCTCACTCTGGAAATGGTGACCGACGAAGAGCGTGACTATATGTATCGGGTCTACGCCCAAGATCCCCAGGCCCGCATCAACGTGGGTATTCGCCGCCGGCTCGCTCCCCTGCTGGGCCACGACCGGACCCTCATCGAGATGATGAACGGGCTCCTCTTTTCCATGCCCGGGACGCCCATCATCTACTACGGCGACGAAATCGGCATGGGAGACAACATTTACTTGGGTGACCGCAACGCGGTGCGCACGCCCATGCAGTGGGACGGCGATCGCAACGCCGGATTCTCCGACGCCAATCCCCAGCGCCTCTATCTCCCGATCATTATCGATCCGGAGTATCACTATCAGGCCGTCAACGTCGAAGCCCAGCAGCAAAATCCCAATTCATTGCTCTGGTGGATGCGCCGCCTGGTGGCCCTACGCCAGCGCTATCGGGCCTTTGGTCGAGGGACCCTCGAGATCCTGCGACCCGAGAACCGCAAGATCTTTAGCTTCATCCGTAGCTATAAGAACCAAAAGATTCTCTGCGTCTTTAATCTCTCTCGGTTCGTTCAGTGCGCCGAGTTGGATCTCTCGGCGTTTCGCGGAGCGGTGCCGGTCGAGCTCTTCGGGAACCAGGAATTCCCGCCCGTCGGGGAGCTCCCGTACTTCATCACACTGGGACCGCACGGCTTCTACTGGTTCGTGCTCGAATCCGAGTCCGCCGACTCCACGCCGCCACGAACCAAGTTCGAAGTGGCTGGCGAGTGGGACGACCTCTTCAACGGGGCCGCACGTCGACGGTTTGAGCACTTCTTGCCCACGTATCTCGCTAAACGTCGCTGGTTCGCTCAGAAGGCCCGAACGATAACCTCGGTGTCGCTGGTGGACCACATTCCCGTGCCTCCCGTGGGGGCCAGCGTGGCTGCACGACGAAACGCCCCTCCCCTCGCGCAGTTACTCATCGTCAACGTCGAGCTCGATCACGGGAGTCCGGAGCGATACGCCCTGCCGGTCGCCTACCTCAGTGGCGACGAGGCGAAAGAGTTCACTAAATGGCACGCGGAGGGCGTTGTCGCCGATCTGCGTTCGGCCGGTCGAGACGGCATTCTTCTCGACGCCACGTACTCTCCCGACTTCGTTCACGCCATGGCCGATCTCTTGGCGCGGCGGCGCACGCTCAGCGGCACGAACGGTCGACTGGTCGGTCTCTCCACGCCAGCCCTTCGTGACTTTGACGACTGCATCGCGGAAGACTGCCCCATCACCACGTTGTCCGCCGAGCAATCCAACAGTTCGGTACTGCTCGGTGACACCGCGATCTTCAAATTCATTCGACGTTTTGAAGAAGGCATAAACCCGGAAGTTGAAATTGGACGCTTCCTTACGGAGCAGGCCGAGTATCCATACTCGCCGCGCGTGGGGGGCAACATCGAATACCACGGCAACGCGTACACCTCGGCGCCGGCGACGGTCGCGATTCTTGAAGAGTTCATTCCCCACGAGGAAGACGGTTGGCGCTATGTCGTGGACGCACTCGTGCACGGCCTCGAGGAGGCAATCGCTCACCGCAGCGACCCCGACTTGAACGTGACTCCCCCGCAGAGCATTCTTCACCTCAACCGGGAAGAACTCGGACCGGGTAACCCTCTGGTGGGCGCCCACCTCGAGTGGGCGACGCTGCTGGGTCAGCGCACCGCGGAACTTCACGCGCAACTCACGTCAGACCCGCGCGATCCTGATTTCGCGCCTGAGCCTTTGACGGCACTGGATCGCCAGTCGCTCTATCACGGCGCGCGAAGTCTCACGCGACAGGTTTTTCACGAGGTGCGCTCACTCAACTTCGCATCGCCGAATGTCGTCAAGGTGCTCGCTCGCGAACAAGAAGTACTGGAGCGGCTTCGTCGACTGACGACCCTAAGCAGTGAGGCGTCCAAGATTCGCTGTCACGGCGACTTTCATCTCGGACAGGTGCTCTGGACTGGTAAGGACTTCGTCATCATCGACTTCGAAGGGGAACCCTTTCGCTCGCTCAGTCGCCGCCGCTTGAAGCGGCCGGCCGTGGTCGATCTCGCGGGGATGATTCGTTCTCTGCACTACGCGAGCCGCGCGGCCGCATTGCGATTGACCCGCGACCTCGGCATGGTCATGCAAGACAGCGAGCTTGAACAACTCGATACCTGGTTGACCTTTTGGCATCGCTGGGTGTCGGGCACGTTCCTCACTTCGTATCTCGAGACCGCGGGCAACGCCAGTTACTTGCCCTCAAACCCTGACGATCTCGCCGCCTTATTGGATTTCTTCCTTCTCGAGAAGGCCGTCTACGAATTGAGTTACGAAGCCAACGCGCGCCCCACCTGGGTCGATATCCCCGCTCGAGGACTCCTCGACATGCTCGAGGCTGCACCGTGAGACGAGGACGCCAGGTCGAGCAGGAACTTCTCGAGTTGGCAATGGCGTGTGGCGTGGAGTCGGCCTACGTCGGTGCCGACGATGAGGTACACGAGGCAGACCCTCAGGTTGTTCTCTCGATCCTACGCGCCCTCGGCGTCGCGATCGATCGCACGAAAGACGCGGGACCGGCCCTTCGAGCTCGTCGTCGCGGCGCCGCCGAGCGGATGGTCGAACCGGTCATTGCGCTGCGTGACAACGAATCCAGTGAGTTCGTCATCACTGTCCCAGAACACATTGAAGTGGAAACACTCTGGCTCACGATCGAATTCGAAGATGGCTCGACGCGCCATGATCGACTCGTCGAGAACTCCTGCGTTTTGAGCTCAACGATCGACGTTGACGGCCGGAGATTGCTTCACTATCGCGTTGACTTCAAGAAGAACGGCGTGAATGTTCCGCTCGGCTACCACTCCCTCCGAGTGGAAGCGGTCACGGCCAACCATTCGAACTCGTCGTGGCATTCGCTCTTGATATGCGCACCGCGCTGTCCCCAACCCTCGCGCGGGTGGGGCGTCTTCATGCCGCTGCACGCGCTTCGATCGGATTGCGACTGGGGCGTTGGCAGTTACCCCGATATGGCCAACCTCGGCGTTTGGGCTCGAAGCCACGGCGCATCGATGATGGGTGGCCTGCCTCTTTATCCCACGTATTTGGATCCGCCAATCGATCCCAGCCCCTACCGACCGGTGAGTCGGCTCGCCTACAACGAGATCTACATCGACCCCGAGTCGCTGCCCGAACTTGAACAGTCGAGTACCGCGCGCGAGCTCATGAACTCCCCCGCCTTTCGCACTCGGGTCGGGGCCGCGCGCGCGAGTTCGATCGTCGATTACGAAGAGGTTGCCCGACTTCGTCGACAAGTCCTCGAACCGATGGCCGAGGCTCTGCTTCACGCCGACTCGCGACGGCGCGACGAATTCAGTCTCTTCATTGATCAACGCCCAGAACTAGTGGCGTACGGTCAGTTTCGAGCGGTCGTGGAACGCGAGGGGCGCCGTGACATCGTTCGTGGTTCCGAGTCACCCGACAGGTCGCTCGCGAACGATCCGATCGCGAACTATTACGTCTACTGCCAGTGGGTCGCATCGCAACAGCTAGGCGCCGCCGCAAACTCACTTCCCCTCTACGCCGACCTTCCAGTCGGAGTGCATCCCGAGGGATTCGACCCCTACTGGTCGCCGACGTCGTTCGTGTCGGGCATTTCTGGGGGCGCACCGCCCGACCTCTTCCACGCGGGCGGCCAGGACTGGGCGTTTTCGCCTCTTCACCCTCAAGCCATGCGCGACGATCACTACCAGTATCTGCGGGCGGTGTTCGCGCGCGCCTTTCGCCACGCGTCGTACGTACGAATAGATCACGTGATGGGGCTGCAACACCTCTACGTCATACCCGACGGCAACGACGCCGTTGACGGCGCGTACCTTTCGTATCAGGCCGACGAACTTCACGCTCTTGTAGCGCTAGAGGCGTACCGCGCTGGAGCGAGCGTCATCGGCGAAGACCTCGGCACCGTGTCCGAAGGAGTACGCGAGCGAATGGCTCGCGACGGAATGCTGCGCTCGTGGGTTTTCGAGTTCGAGTCCACACTGGAAGACCCTCTCCCCGAAGCGCCCCGCGACGTCCTCGCCTCCCTCGCGACCCACGACCTGTCCCGGTTCGAGGCGTTCCTGTGGGGCTACGACATTGACGAGTCCGAAAAGATCGGCTGGCTGTCCTCGCCGGAGGCCGACGCACGACGCGCGGAACGTGCTCTCTACCGAGAGGCCCTCTTCGAGGCCTTGGACGTACCCGTGCTGAGCGACGCACAGCTCACCGACGCCGCACGCGAAGGGTGCTTGGCTCACGTGAGCGCGAGTGCGGCCCTCCTCGTCCTCGTCGATCTCGAAGAGCTCTGGGGTGAAAGTGAGCCCCAAAATCGTCCAGGTACGACCGACGGAAACTGGCGACAGCGCGCGGCGCTTACTCTCGAAGAGATTCGTGTTGCGCCGAAGATCTCTGCGGAACTTGACACCATTAACCGACTGCGACGAGGTGCGGCGTGACGAGAGAACACTACGACTTCACCCGTCTCAGTGACGACGACCTGTATTGGTTCAATGAAGGAACCCACCGAACGCTGGCGACCAAGTTAGGTGCCCATTTCCTTCCTGACGTCGGCACGTCGTTCGCGGTCTGGGCCCCGAACGCACGGTCCGTTTCGGTCATGGGAGACTTCAACTTCTGGAACCCCACGAACCAACCGCTCTCGCCGCGGGCCTCCTCGGGGATTTGGGAAGGGGTGGTTCCCGAAAGCAAACTCGGCGATGTCTACAAATATGTCATCACCGCCGCTAATGGCACGCCACTCGAAAAGGCCGACCCGTTCGCCCTCTGTAGTGAAACTCCCCCGCGCACGGGCTCGGTCGTGTGGGATCTCCACTACGAATGGCGCGATCAGGAGTGGATGAGCCAGCGTGGGCGGCATATTTCCCTCGATGCACCGGTCTCGGTCTACGAAATGCACCTCGGCAGTTGGCGACGCGATCCAGCCGACCCCGGTCGGCTCCTTGGATATCGCGAAATCGCGGCACCGCTCATTGAGCACATAACGCGCTGCGGATTCACGCACGTTGAGTTTCTACCCCTCATGGAGCACCCTTTCTATGGATCGTGGGGCTATCAGACGACAGGGTTTTTCGCGCCGACGCGTCGCTACGGCGATCCCCAAGACCTCATGGCGCTGGTCGACGAACTGCACCAAGCCGGAATCGGTGTGATTATGGACTGGGTGCCCTCGCACTTTCCGGCGGACGCCTTCGCGCTCGCGTCCTTCGACGGTACTCACCTCTTCGAGCACGAAGACCTTCGACTGGGCTTTCATCCCGACTGGAAGAGCCTGATCTTTAATTACGGACGCCACGAAGTACGCAGTTTTCTCGCCTCCTCGGCCGAGCACTGGCTGAGCGCGTATCACGTCGACGGGATACGAGTCGATGCCGTGGCCTCAATGCTCTATCGCGACTACTCGCGTCGTCCCGGTGAATGGCTTCCGAACGCCTTCGGCGGCCGCGAAAATCTTGAGGCCATTGAGTTTCTTCGCCAGCTGAACGTCGGCATCTACGAAGACCACCCCGACGTACAGGTCATCGCCGAAGAGTCGACAGCCTTTCCGGGAATCTCCCGGCCCGTTCATCTGGGCGGGATTGGCTTTGGCATGAAGTGGGATATGGGTTGGATGCATGACACGCTGGACTATCTGGCCCGAGACCCGCTGTACCGACGCCACCACCACGGCGAACTCACGTTTCGAAGCGTCTACGCCTTCAGCGAGAACTTCATGCTCCCCCTCTCGCACGACGAGGTCGTTTACGGAAAAGGGTCCTTGCTCACGAAGATGCCGGGCGACGAGTGGCAACGCTTTGCGAACCTTCGCCTGCTCTTCGGGTACCAGTTTGCTCAGCCTGGAAAAAAATTAATATTTATGGGTGGCGAGTTCGCTCAGGCTCGCGAATGGGAACACGATTCATCTCTCGAGTGGTCGTCACTCGAGAACGCGAACAACGCCGGAATTCAGCGCTGGGTTGGCGACCTCAACCGGCTCTACCGCGAGGTTCCGGCTCTGCACGAACTCGACTGCGACCCGCGTGGCTTTACCTGGACCCAGCCCAACGAGGCGGACGCCAGCATCCTTAGTTTCTTGCGATTCGCTCACGACGGCTCGCCGGTACTCGTCGTGTGCAACTTCACCCCCGTACCGCGAAACAACTGCCTCGCTGGAGTTCCGGTTGGCGGCTACTGGAAGGAGCTTCTCAACAGCGACGCACTGGACTACGGCGGCAGCGGCGTAGGGAACCTCGGCGGCGCCGAGGCTCACTCCGTCCCGACGCACGGCATGCCGCGCACGCTCACGCTGACGGTGCCACCACTGGGCTGTCTCTTTTTGGCGCCGCAGTGAGGGGTGCGCAGGAACGGTTCGTGGGGTCGCGATTCCACGGCTCCTCGAGCACGGAATTCTGTGTGTGGGCGCCTGGTCACGAGCGCGTTGCACTTCACTTGGTCGACCGCGACACCACGCTCGCGCTGGAAGACATCGGCGACGGCTACTTCGCGTCCACGTTCGAGGAGGCGCCCGTGGGATCGACGTATCGCTTCGTCATCGATGGCGAACACTTCGCGGACCCGGCATCGCGATCCCAGCCCGAGGGGGTTCACGGCCCCTCTGAAGTTGTGGACCTCGCCGCGTTTCACTGGAGCGATGACGACTACCACCAGCGTCCCCTGTGGGACCACGTCATCTATGAGTTGCACGTCGGTACGTTCAGCCACGCGAGCACGTTCGACGGCGCGATCGAACACCTGGATTCACTGGCCGAGCTCGGCGTCAGCGCCATTGAGGTGATGCCCGTCGCACAGTTTCCCGGTACTCGCAACTGGGGCTACGACGGTGTGTTTCCCTACGCCGTGCAGAACTCGTACGGGGGGCCGCTGGCGTTTCAACGCTTCGTCGACGCCTGCCACCGGCGCGGACTCGCCGTTGTCCTCGACGTCGTCTACAACCACTTGGGTCCCGAGGGAAACATTCTCGGACACTTCGGACCGTACTTCAGCGATCGCTACCGTACGCCGTGGGGTGACGCGATCAACTTTGATGGCGAGGACTCGAACGAGGTTCGTGAGTACTACTGGGGCAACGCGCGTCAGTGGTTCGTAGACTTTCACGTCGACGCCCTGCGTCTCGACGCAATACACGCCATCGTTGATCGGTCAGCCATTCCGTTTCTGGCCGAACTCGCTCGACGTAGTCACGAACTCGGCGATGAGCTCGACCGACGATGTGACCTGATTGCCGAGAGCGCCGCCAACGATCCGCGCGTCGTCACACCTCTTTCGAGTAGTGGCCTCGGGATGGACGTTCAGTGGAACGACGACTTTCATAACGCTCTACACGTCGCCGTCACTGGCGAGCACTCGGGCTACTACGTCGATTACTCCGGGGTCGACGACCTCGCCCGAGCGCTCGACGAGGGGTTCGTCCTCCAGGGCACGCAGTCAGTGTTTCGCGGACGCCGTCACGGTGCACCGTCCGGCCACCTCGCGCCCGAGCGGTTCGTCGTTTTCGCCCAGAACCATGACCACATTGGTAATCGACCGCTCGGCGATCGATTGAGCACCACGTTGTCACCTGAGCAGGCTCGCCTGGTCGCCGCCCTCGTCGTGCTCGGACCAAATGTTCCTCTGCTTTTTATGGGCGAAGAGTACGGCGAGCGAGCGCCCTTTCCCTACTTCGTCGATCACGGCGACCCCGCGCTGATAGAGGCCGTACGCGTCGGTCGCGCCCGGGAGTTCGAGAATCTCGCCACCGCCAGCGAGCTCTTTGATCCCGCGGACGCGACCACGTTCACCGTCGCTCGACTCGATCACTCGTTGCGCGACCGGCCCGGGCATCGCGAGCTGTTCGACCACTACCAACGGCTCATTGCGCTCCGTCGCTCGACGCCCGCTCTTCGCCGGTCGGCCCGCTCGCGCGCGCGAGCGTGGTCCGACGGGAACGTCGTCTGTCTCGTACGCTCACACGATGACGGCGACGTGGTTGGCCTTTTCAACGTAGGTCCGGCGAGCGCGAATGCGACGCTGCCCGCGAGCGGGTGCTGGCGAGATCTCCTCGCGGGCACCGCGGTGGGAGAGCGCCTTATCACTCTGGACCCCTGGTGCTTTAGGGTCTTTCAATCAGGGAGCGTCACGTGAGAGTCTGGCCGGGCGGTCCTCATCCCCTTGGCGCGACGTGGGACGGCGAAGGAGTCAACTTCGCGCTCTTCTCCGAGCACGCGACCGGCGTGCAGCTCTTGCTCTTCGACGACGACGTTTCGGGTGAGCCGAACGCCACCATCACGCTGAGCGAGCGCACCGATTACGTCTGGCACACGTATCTGCCCGACGCGCGCCCCGGCACGCTGTACGGGTACAAGGTGAACGGTCCCTACGAACCGAGTCAGGGCCACCGATTCAACGCGAGCAAGTTGCTCATCGACCCGTACGCCAAGGCGGTGAGTGGACCCATCCGCTGGAGCGACGACCTTTATGGCTACGTCGTGGGCGACGAAAGCCAAGACCTCAGCTTCGACACTCGCGATTCGGCCGGTGCCATGCCGAAGTCAATTGTCGTTGACCCGGCGTTCACGTGGCAGGACGATTCGCCGCCCAACACTCCCTGGAACAAGACCGTCATCTACGAGACGCACGTGCGCGGTATGACCGCGCGTCATCCCGCCGTGGCGCCCCACCTACGTGGAACGTATCTCGGTCTCGCCTCTGACCCCATCATTGACCACCTCCTCAGTCTCGGCGTGACGGCCGTCGAGATAATGCCGGTGCACCACTTCGCGTCCGACCGACACCTCATCGAGCAGGGACTGAGCAACTACTGGGGGTACAACTCGATCGGCTTTTTCGCTCCGCACGTTGGATTCACGAGTGGCGCCGATAAGCAGGTGAGCGAATTCAAATCCATGGTGCGCACGTTTCACCGCGCGGGTATCGAGGTAATCCTTGACGTGGTGTACAACCACACCGCCGAGGGAAACCAACTCGGACCGACCCTGTCGCTGCGTGGCGTCGACAACTCGGTCTACTACCGCCTCATGCCCGACGATCGCCGACACTACCTTGACTACACCGGCACCGGCAATAGCCTCAACACCCTGCACCCTCGCGCCATGGGACTCGTTACTGACAGTCTGCGCTACTGGGTCACCGATATGCACGTCGACGGCTTCCGCTTCGA
>PLON01000056.1 GCA_003142095.1 Acidimicrobiaceae bacterium
ATCGAATGCGTCGCCCTACACCACCACCGCCACCGCCACCGCCGCTTGGTGCGGGGATTGTAGTGGTAGTAGTGGTCGGTGTTGAAGGTGCGACAGGACCGCTGGGAGGAGATATTGGGATGGTGGCGAGCCCTCTCGGAGTAACGACATTGGAAGGCTTGGAGTTTGAACTGCTACCCACCTCATTGCTAGCTACCACCGTGAACTCGTACGGCATTCCATTTGTTAACCCAGAAATCGCGCACTTAGCCCCTATCGTTGTGCACGTCTTATTCAGCGGATGCGAGGTAACGACGTACCTTTTGATCGGCAATCCACCGTTTGATTTCGGGGCTGACCACTTGACGACCGCTCGCGCGTTGCCCGCGGTTGCTTGTACCGCTCGCACCGCGGTTGGCACGGAAATCTTTGGGGCCGCGGAAGCCGGCAAGGAGAATGCAAGCGAAAGGGTCAAGGAACTGCCAGCAACAATGGCCACTCTGGTCCAGCGGGCGTTTGCCAATGTCTTGAAGTACATGTTCCCTAGCGTCTCTCTTGAAGTGATTTTTTGTTAGCCCGTGTTGTTAAATAAATCTCGTTCAGGTCTTCAAAAGTACTAACGGTTGCCGCACAGACTGAGCACCAGAATCGACGTATCATCAGGATCTTCTTTGACCATTCGGTGAATGGCTCGTACCAACATTGTGGTGCTGGCAACTCAATTGGTCCCCAATTCTGGGACAACTCGCTCGCAATTCAGTACTGTCATTTTCACAGATTCGCAATTTTTCGCGGCAATTGTGCGAGTAACGCGATCCTGTGCGGTCGCTCGCTAACTCACTGCCAACCTTTCGGTCAACAGTTAGGTTTACAGCAAATCACTGGAGGCGGCGTCCGGATTCGAACCGGAGTACGGGGCTTTGCAGGCCCCTGCCTAACCGCTCGGCCACGCCGCCAGAAGTAGTCAGCCTAGTGGGCGTGACGAAAAGGCTCTAGACCTTCTTCTTGAAGTAGTGATATGCCCCGTAACAGATCGCGACGACAATGAGCACGACAAAGATCGACTTCAACAGCGCGGTCACGACTCCCACCACCGCAAATATCAGCCACAGCGCCACCAGGATCACAACAACAACGCCCATTGTCTTGACCATTGCCACAATTCCACCTCTTTCGTAAACCAATTGTAAGCAGCTACACGAAAAGCACTCACTATCCTGGGAAGATGATTCGCCGTTTCGCTGTCGTGGGTGCGCTGACGTTGGTGCTCGTGACGGCCGCCACTCCCCCGCTCGAGTCTTCCGGCGCCACGATCTATCACGTCGCGGTGACGGTCTCTCCGTCGCTGTCCACGAACCTTCCCCTGTTGCGCCTGCACTTCAGCGCGCCAACGAAGGCCCGCAACCTCCCGCCCCTGGTGACCCAGCCCCCTCTCACGACCAGGTGGGAGCAGATCGGCCCCAACAGCGTGCAAGCGATCGCGACGGGCGCACTCGAACCCCTGACGAACTACGTCTTTCGCACTCCCAACACGATGAGTTGCGCGAAGACCTGTTCCTTTACCACCTACACGACGAGCGTCGCGAGCGTGAGCACCAACTTGGTGTGGGAAGCGCAACTCCTCGCTCAGTTGAACTACCTTCCACTCACCTTTACTCCCGGCACGCCCCAGAGCACGCCGAGCGAACAGGTGAATGGAACGTTCACGTGGGCGTACAACCTGCCCACGAATCTGACTTCACTGTGGAGCGTGGGCACGGACAACGTGGTCTTGCGCGCCGCGCTCGAGACGTTTCAGAGTCAATCGAATCTGCCCGTCACGGGTGAGGCCGATCCCACGACGTGGAGCGACCTCCTCACCGCCGCCGACGACAATCACGTCGACCCCGCAACGTATGACTACGTTGACGTCACCGAACAACTGCCCGAGACGCTGACGCTGTACGTGGCGGGCAAGGTGACATTTACGACGCTGGTGAACACCGGCATCGAGCCGGTACCGACCGAACTAGGTACCTTCCCGGTCTACGTACGCTTCATCAGCACGACCATGAGCGGGCAGAACCCGAATGGCACGACGTACCACGACCCCGACATCCCCTGGGTCTCATACTTCAACGGCGGCGACGCGCTCCACGGTTTTATCCGATCCTCCTACGGTTTCCCTCAGAGCCTCGGCTGCGTGGAGATGCCCTTCGCGTCTGCGAAGACGGTGTTTCCCTATACGCCCATCGGCACTCTCGTCACCGTTCACGACTAACTACTCGGGACCAAAGGCGTGACGTCCGCGCTGAGTGGTGACGTCGAGTCCGTGCTCGTTGAGTTCACTGGCCGTGCCCAGCGACGTACGACCGAAACGCCGGCGGATCTCGTCGATGGCGTCGCGTAACGCGGCTCGATCCACTTGTTGTTCTCGCGACGACACGGCGGCACTCGACTTCTCGTCGCTGGACGTCGCCTCCAGCCCGAAGGCCAGTTGCATGTGGTTATCGCTTCGCTCGAGAAAGCTCGAGGCGTACAGCCCGAGTAGTCGAACGGAGTTCGAGAGGTCGACGGAGGCGACCAGCGCGTGAGCGATCGACGCGATCGCGTCATCGTCGTCAACCCCAAAGGGCAACGTCTGTGAACGCGACACGCTGGTGAGATCGTCGTAGCGAACGCTCACGGTGATCGTTCGCGCAACGAGGTGGCGTTCGCGTAGCGCACGCGCCACGACGGCGGCGTGGACTCTCAGCGCCGCCGTGACTTCCTCGAAGCCAACCAGCGAACGCGCGAAAGTCTGGTCGTGGCCGACCGACTTCACCTCACGATCGACAACGACCTCGCGGTAGTCCTCGCCTTTCGCGTACGCGGCGAGGGCCGCAGCCATGGCTGGACCCACGTGACGCGCGAGGGTCACCTCGTCGACGCGCGCAAGGTCGCGTACGTAATTGAGCCCGAGCTGACTGAGCTTCGCGGACGTTGCGGGCCCGACACCCCAGAGAGCCCGCACCGGCAAAACCTCGAGCCAACGCGCCTCTTGTTCGGGGCTCACCCAAAAGACGCCGGATCCTTCGACGAGTCCGCGATCAACGACGCGCGGCTTCGCCTCCTTCGAGGCGAGCTTCGCGAATAGTTTGTTACGGCCGAGTCCCACCCCGCAGAGCAATCCGAGTTCATCAGTGATGCGTTGGCGAAGCGCCGCGCCCGCTTCCAGGGGCCAGACGTTCAAGCGACGGAGACTGCGCAAATCGGCGAATACTTCGTCGAGACCGAGCGGTTCGTAGTCCGGCGTGAGATCGCGCACAATGCTATGGAACTCTCGCGAGTACACCTCGTAGCGATCAAAGTGTCCCGGCAAGATGATGAGCGAAGGGCACGCTCGTTTCGCCACCACGCTCGGCATGGCGCTGCGCACGCCGTAACGACGCGCTTCGTAGCTGGCGCTTGCGATCACGCCCCGTTCGCCCGCGCCGCCCACCGCGACGGGCTTCCCGCGCAGCGACGGGTCGTCAAGGATCTCGACGGACGCGAAGAAGGCGTCGAGGTCGACGTGGAGAATCGGGGACTCGTCGACCGACGGATTCTTAGAAGGCGAGATCGACACAGCGAAAAGCTTCACCGAACGCAACCCCAATGGGCCGTCCGGCCTGTTCGGCGCGTTCCATGACCACGTCACGAATGGCCTCGGCGTCACCCACCAACTGCGACGCGTGTGCGAGGACGGCCTTTACTTTGACGTCGATCGTGCGCGAGACGTCGACGATGACGTCGGGCTCGTGAGTGCCACTTAACAGGAGGACGGCGACCTGATGGGGCGGCCCCTGATCCGGAAAGTAGAGCGGCATGGCCGCGGCGGGGGCGACGGCGTCCAAGAGTGCCCATCCGGTTTCGCGGTGATCGTGGTGATTGACGTAGACCTCGCCAAAAAAGGTGGCCGTGGGGTCAGGGCCGAGAACGACGTCGGGTCGCAACGCTCGCACAATTCCGACGAGAGTCTCGCGAAGTTCCAGAGAGTTCGTGACCGTGCCGTCGGGCCAATCGAGCGAGGTGACACTGGCCACTCCCAGCAGATCAGAGGCGTTCTGTAACTCTTCGCGACGGGTTTCTCGAATGACCGATGACTCCAGGTGAGGCGAGTGAGAACCCTTCGCGCCGTCACAGATAACGACGAGGTGTACGTCGACTCCTTCGCTGGCCCACTGAGCCATGACGCCGCCCGCGGCGACGTCGGCGTCGTCGGGGTGCGCGTAGATAGCGAGGGCCGAATGTGGCTGAAGCCGAAGGGCACGCACGGCTACCCGCGATGTTTGGGCGCGGTGGTCTTCACCAACATGCCAATCTCGCGCGCGAAATCTTCGGTTCCTTCGAAACCTTTGTACACCGAGGCGAAGCGGACGTAGGCCACCTCGTCGACGTCGCGCAGCGCTTCGAGCGTGGCCATGCCGATCTCTTCGCTCGTGACATCGCGGTTCAACAGTCGCATCGACTCCTCGACGCCCATCACCAGCCCCTCGAGCATCAGGTCGTTGACCGGACGGTTCTTGGCGGCTGACCGCACGCCACTTAGTACTTTTTCGCGCATAAAGGGCTCGCGCTCGCCCGAGCGCTTCACGACGTAGACCGCAATCTCTTCAATTCTCTCGAAAGTCGTATAGCGCTCGGAGCAGTTGGCGCACTCGCGCCGGCGGCGAATTGCCACCCCGTCTTCGGCCAAGCGCGAATCGACCACGCGGTCATCGTCAGCCGAGCAAAAGGGGCACCGCACCACTTCACGATACACCTAACACCCCAAATTTTCAGGGGATTAGGACGTGTTCGCCCGGCACCACGACCGACGAACCGAGTTCGTGAATGAGCAGGGCACGAGCCTGCGCCGGGTCCGTGGGGTTCATATTTCTCGCAATGGAGTTGATCGTGTCGCCGGGCTGCACGACGTAGTTCATCCCCGAAGCCAACACCGACGAACTTGCGAGGTCCGTCGATAGTCCCGCACCCGTCGTCGCACCAAAAGTGTGTCCGGGCATGGCCAGTATCACTAGCGCGCCGACAATGACCACTGCGACCGCGAGACGGTGACGACGTTGGCGCAATCGTGCGCGCGTGCGGCGACGCTCGGTCAACGACGGTCCTTCGCGAAGCGTCCGGACACGCGGTTCGCTCGATACCAAGCGAAGGTGCGACGGGACTACTTCCGCCGGAAAGCTCTCTAGTAGTTCGACTGCTGCCATGACCGACTCCCTTGCGCTACGAACACCTGTTCGTCATTCTAAGACGAACAGGTGTTCGATTGCAAGAAAGTTTTGGCAGATTTTTGTCTATATTTCAGACATTTCGGCCAACCGCTGACCCACCCGACCGAATGAACTCAACCGCGACGGGGGCGTGGGCCGGTTGGAACGAAGGACGTGAGCGGCGTCGGTGAGCTCACGGACGAGGCGAATTCGGTATCGCAGAATCAGTTGGGCGCACTCCTCGGTGAGCCGAGAATCGGGATAGTCGTGGGAGTCGGTGACCTGGCCATCGGTCACCCACACGTAGGATTCGCCGGCTCGACGGCGCGACGCGGCCCACCGAAGTACCGGCCCATCGACGCCGTTGCCCACGTTGCCCGACGGAGAACGGGTCGCTAGTTCGCCGCGGTCGCAGAGTACCCACGCGTTCGCCGTCGAGCCACGGTCACCCGGCCGGTGACTGTACCCAATCACGAGCGCGTGCGGCGCCTCGCGCACGAGTGCTCGTAGCGCTTCGGGCGCCACGTCCATGGATCCGGACTGATCGACAACGACCACGCCTCCGTGACGTGGCACTTGGTGCGCGAACGCACGACGTTGATCGTCCGTGAGGAGCCGACCGGGATATCGCATCGCGACGCCGGTCGTACTGGCCCGCCAGACGCGATCCCCGCGTCCAGGGCGAAGGCGCTCGGGAAAAAGAGACTCATCGACCACGAGCGGCGCAAAGACGCCAGTCGGCGGGCGGCGTCCACCGACTTCCAGCGAACGACGAAAGGCCTTCAACTCGTCCGCGCTGGTCGGAACCCGACCCGCTGCCGACTGCGTGAGGAGCCGAGCGAGTACCAGCGTGGAACAGGCGTAGCCGCTCGGGAGACCCGACTCGTCCAAATGCGTCGCGGCGAGAATGAGCGCTTCTTGAGAGAAGATCTCCAGCGCACGCTTGCGAAGATTGCGCAGTGCCGGAAGCCACGGGGCCGCACTCTGTCGAATGCCGTTGAAGAAGTCTCGTTCTGCGCCCGTGCCAAGTACCGCCATTAAGAAACAGAGGGCCTCCCCCCACTGACCCGACTCCCCCAAGCGACGTGCGCCAAGTTTCTCTGTTCCGTCGCTCAACGTCGCGAGGTCAAACCCAAGCCGACCCAACAACGTGTTGACCCGCAACTCTTCCGCACACTCGAGGGCCCTCGACGACACCTCATCAAGCGCTTTCAGAAGGTAGTTTGCGCGCGGACTCACGCGAGCGTGCATGAGCTCGTGAGCGCGCACTACTCGGGCCTGCTCCGATTGCTCGAACGGCACTTCGAGGACACGCTCACTCAGATTGCAGCTCGCCTCGCCGCGCATTGTCGAGCCCGCGCGAATGGTCCACGCGCGAGCCTCGTCATCGTCACGCCCACTCACGAGTTCGGGATAGACGAGGCTCACGCGACGGTGCCAATCGCAAGCGCGTCGAGAATACTTTGGGCGTTCGCGGAACCGAAGACGAGTTCGGCCGCTCGCTCGGGCCCGTGGTGCATTCGCAGTTCGTCGAAGGCGTAGAAGCTACGCAAGGAGAGTCGCCGACCCTCGGGACCGAGCGAGCCCGCCAACGCCGCGGCGCGCAGGTCGCGGCTGAGTCGCTCTACCGCTTCTGCGTGCGGCCGATCGACTCGAATACTGACGGGAAATCGATCTCGAAGCGACGGCGGAATCTCTCCTAGGTCCTCGACGTTCGACGTCATCACCACGGAGAATTGATCCCCGGGGCGCACCCATTCGAGCGTGTCGGGATTACGCCAGCGAGCCGACTCGGGGGAATCGGTGACGGCGAGCAACGTGGCCAACGCGTCGCCGGAGGCCCGATCTATTTCGTCGAGGACGAGTCGGCTCCCGCGTCCGTGCGGGCCGCGCCACGCGCGTATCGCCGGGCCCTCACGCCATTCGAACCGATTTTCGCCAGTGGGCATCCAGGAACCCGTGATTTCGCCGGCCGTGAGATCTTCGGTGCAGATGAGCCGCTCAGCGGGAGTATCGACCCCGTGATGCAGGGCCGCAAACGTCTTTCCCGTTCCTGGCGGACCGTACAACAACACCCTCGAAATCCCCGCGGATAAAACATCGGCGAAATCACGCCAACACGATTGCACTTCCTCACTTTTTTGCAACATTCCTCCTTTGGAAGCATCACAAAGGTCGCGAAGAGGGCAAGACCGCTCATTAACCCTCCAGGAGCGCGTCCGTCGACATTTTTAAAGCGAACAAGTGTTTGAGTTCAGACAGTGAGTGGTGTATTCTACGAACAACTGTTCGTTGCCCGAAGGAGCGCCATGGCTGAAGTGTTGACCCCGATGCGTCGACAGATCCTGGAATTTATTGTGACCTGTCAACGCGAACGCAGCTTTCCACCGACCATCCGTGAGATCGGCGAACACGTCGGCCTGTCATCCTCGGCGACCGTGGCGAACCACATCACCGTTTTAAAGGACGCGGGCTACATCGAGAAGAATCCCCAGCAGCCGAGAACTCTGACCGTTCGACTCGACGCGGCGAACCCGGCACCGGAACAGCACATCCGCCATATCCCCTTCGTTGGTGACGTCGCCGCCGGCACCGGGGTCCTCGGCCTCGAGAGTACGCACGAGTTGATGTCGATCCCCGAACAGTTTGCTGGCCGTGGCGACAGTTACGTGCTTCAAGTTCGTGGCGATTCGATGATGGACGCCGGCATACTGTCGGGCGACTTCATCGTCGTCGAACGTCAACAGACCGCACGCGCCGGAGAGATAGTCGTCGCTGGGATACCGGGTGACGAAGCAACGGTGAAGCGATTCTTCCCTCAGGGCTCGAGGATCATTCTTCAGCCCGAGAACTCGACGATGGAGCCCATGGAGTTTGACTCAGGAGAGGTCACCATCTTCGGGCGTGTTATTTCGGTGCTGCGCCACTACTAGAACCGTCTCGACGGGTCCGTCAGGCCAACCACTCGCGAAGAACTCGCTCAAAGGACTGAAGCTCCTCGAGCGTGACTTTCTCATCACTTCGATGGGCCAGTAAGGGATCGCCGGCGCCAAAGTTGGTCGCTGGAATGTCGAGTCCTTGAAACGTCGCGACGTCGGTCCAGCCGGCCTTGCCCCGCGCCGGGACACCGGTCAATGCCACCAGTGCGGTGAGCCGCTCGTTTGTCAGCATCGGTGGCGCACTCGGCGCCCAGTCAACGGCCGTTAGCTCGTCGCCGTCTTCGAGAAGGTCCGCGAGAAACGATCGCAACCAGGCGACGGCTTCGTCACGCGAACGATCCGGGGCCACGCGATGGTTGATAGTGATCGCCGCCGCGTCAGGCACCACGTTCGGCGCCACTCCCCCTTCGACCTCAACCACCTGCAACTGTTCGCAGTACTCGACGCCATCGAGGTCGACAGTTCTTGGCTCATACTGCGCAACGCGCGTTATGACCTCCGCGATCCGGTGAATCGCGTTTCGCCCCGTGAACGGTCGGGCCGTGTGCGCTCGACGACCCACCACGTCGACTCGAACTCGGAGCGTCCCTTGGCAGCCGGCCTCGACCACGCCCGCCGTAGGTTCAGCAAGTATTGCCACGTCGCCACGTACGAGGTCTGGTCGTAGTTCGATCAATTCGAGTAGTCCCGACTCCGCGCGCGATATCTCTTCACGCGCGTAAAAGATCCATGTGACCTCGATCGATCGTGGCTGCTCATCGAGCGCAAGGGCCAGCATGACGGCGAGCGAACCCTTCATGTCGCAGGCACCCAGGCCGCGAAGTTCGTCCCCGTCGACAACGGCGGCACTCGCGTCGCCCGGCACCGTGTCGAGGTGTCCGGCAACTATGACGCGCGTGGCGTGATGACCCGACGTGCGAGCAACGACGTTGTCACCCACCCGTTCCACCTCGAGAGACTGATTCGCGCGGAGGACGTTCTCGACATGGCTGGCCAATGCTGCTTCGTGATGACTCAGCGAACTGATCGACACCAATTCGTAGACGTCGTCGAGTCGACTCACGTCGAAACGCCGTGATCGCGCAGTACGTCGTTGAGGGCCACCTTGTTGTGACGCTCACCTTCACTCAATCTTTTGATGATCAACACACTCGGGAGAAAGAACTCGCCGCCCGGATACTCGCGACGCCGACTCGCTGACACCGCCACGCAGTAGTCGGGCACGTAGCCTCGCGACACTTCGTCGCCCGTCGCGGCGTCGATCACCGGAATGGAAGGGTTCAGAATCGTGCCCGCACCCAGCACCGATCCTCGTCCGACGCGCGCACCGTCCACGATCATGCACCGACTCCCGATGAAGGCGTCATCTTCAATGACAACCGGTACCGCGTTCGCGGGTTCCAACACTCCACCGATGCCGACCCCTCCGGCCAAGTGAACGTTGGCCCCGATGTGAGCGCAACTTCCCACCGTCGCCCAGGTGTCGACCATGGTGCCCGGTCCGACCCAGGCCCCGATGTTGACGAAACTGGGCATCAGAATCACCCCGGGACTGAGGAAACTACCTCGTCGGGCGACCGCTCCCGGTACCACGCGCACGCCACGTCGCTCGTAGTCCGTCTTCAAATCAAGTTTGTCGAGGTATTCCAAGGGTCCGGCGTGGCTCGGTTCGAGACCGCGCAAGCGAAACAACAGCGAGATCGACTGTTTGATCCATTCATGCACGACAATCGATCCGTCGTCCGCAATATCACAGACGCGCACCTGTCCGTCGTCGAGCTTCGCAATGACGAGTTCGACGTCGCGTCGTGCCTCCACGTGATCGGGTGACATCTCCGCGATCTGCTCGTACCAGCGGCCAATGCGCGTTTCTAGATCACTCACCACTTCATCGTACTTTGGGGCTTACGACGCTTCGAGACGCGCGGCGGCGAGTTCGAGTCGCTCGTCGGGTTGCACCACGGCGATACGCACGTAGTCGCGGGCGCTGTCGCCGTAGAGTTCGCCCGGACTGACCACCAATCCGGAACGTTCCGCCAGGAGTGCGGCGAGTTCCCACCCGTCGAGACCCTCCTTCGAGCACCACAAGTAAAACGCGCCCTCGGGCATCGGGGCGTCAACCTCGAGCGCCTTCAGCGCGTGACTCAAGAACTCGAGTCTCGACAGATAGCGCGAACGCTGCACCACGACGTGTTCGTCGTCGTTGTACGCGAGGGCGGCCGCCGCCTGGATGGGGCCGGGCACCATGAGACCCGCGTGCTGGCGGACACTACGCAGGTACTTCACGATCTCGCGGTCCCCGGCATAAAAGCCCGCACGAAAACCGGCGAGGTTCGAGCGCTTGGAAATCGAATGGACCGCGAGGACGCCGTCATCACCGTGCTCGAGAATCGTTCTCGCCGGCGAGGTCCACGTGAACTCGCAGTAGCACTCGTCGCTCGCGATGAGGACGTCGTTTGTCCGTCCCCACAGCGCTACTCCCTCGAGGTCGTCGAGAAACCCGCTCGGGTTAGCCGGAGAGTTCGCCCACAGTACGAGCGCGCGCTCGGCGTCACGTGGATCGATCGATGAGACGTCGAGCTGTCCGTTCACCAGCGCGACCGGCACCGCACGCAGTCCGGCGAGCGTCGCGCCCATGGCGTAGGTCGGATAACTGACCGCGGGATAGAGCACGGTGTCGCGTTCGGGGCTTCGCAGGTGCAAGTAGCCCGCCAGCGACGCCACGAACTCTTTGGTTCCCACACACGCGGCGAGATCCCCCGGTGCCACGGTGAGACCGAAGCGTCGATTTATCCACCCCGCCGCCGCGTCACGAAAGTCGGCCGTACCGGCGGACGGCGGATATTCCCGCGCGCCCACTCCCCGGGCGAGCTCCTCAATAACAAAGTCGGGCGGTGGATCAATAGGAGTACCGATCGAACAGTCGATGGCGCCCCCCTCGAAGGTTGACGCCGTGGCTTTTAGGCCGTCGAGACGTTCGTAGGGGTACGCCGGGGGTTGAAAACTCACGCCGGGACTCGCCACTCGCTGAATCGCGCGGCGCCCACGCTGTCGAGCACCACGTGAATCAACACGCCGTCATCGTTCACGGATGTGTCGAGAACATCACCCTCGCGGTGTGCCGCCGCGAGGAGGTCGCCGCGATCGAGCGGCAGCTGCAACGTGAGCACGCGATCGCGCGAGCGAAGCCGTTCGCCTACGACGCTGATCACCTCGTCGAGGTTGTCGCCGTTCTTCGCCGACACCCAGACCCCGTCGTAGATCTTCGCGAGATCCTTCGCGCGCGAACCGGGAACATCGGCTTTATTGAAAACCAGAAGCTCAGGGACGTGTTCGGCGCCAATCTCGATGAGCACGT
This sequence comes from Acidimicrobiaceae bacterium, assembly GCA_003142095.1. Taxonomy (GTDB): domain Bacteria; phylum Actinomycetota; class Acidimicrobiia; order Acidimicrobiales; family RAAP-2; genus RAAP-2. The sequence continues at coordinate 11,490 of PLON01000056.1, forward strand.
CGCGCACTGCGGCGATCTGTTCCTCGGCGCGGTCGCTTGATCCATCAACGACGTGGACCAACAGGTCAGCCAACTGCACGGAGTTCAGCGTGCTCATGAACGCTTCGACGAGTTCATGAGGAAGGTTTGAAATGAAGCCGACCGTGTCGGTGAAGAGAACCGTTTCACCCCCGGGCAACTGGCGTTGTCGGGTGCGCGGGTCCAACGTCACGAACAGGCGGTCTTCGACGTCGACGCCCGCGTGGGTGAGCGCGTTCAGCATCGACGATTTGCCCGCGTTGGTGTAACCGACCAGGGTCACTTCGCGATGGCGGCCGCGGTCACGTCCTTGGCGTTGGACTTGGCGGGTGCGGTCGATCTCCTTTAGCTCCTTACGGATACGGTGAATGCGCTGGACGAGGCGACGACGATCAACTTCCAGTTGGGTCTCACCCGGGCCCCGCGTACCAATTCCACCGGCCTGTTGTGAGAGCGACCCACCGGCGCGACGAAGTCGCGGCAAGCGGTACTGCAATAACGCGAGCTCCACCTGCGCCTTACCTTCAGGCGTGCGAGCGTTCTGGGCGAAAATGTCGAGAATCACGGCGGTGCGGTCAATAGCCGTTCGTCCGAGAATCTTTTCCAGGTTGCGCTGCTGGGCTGGCGAGAGGTTGTCTTCAAAGACAACGGTGTCAGAGTCGAGGGCCAGACAGACGTCGCGTAACTCCTGGACCTTGCCCGACCCCACGTAGGTTGCCGCATCGGGCGCGTCGCGACGCTGGACGACCCGCGCGACGACGTCAGCGCCCGCCGTATCGACGAGTAGGGCCAGTTCGTCGAGCTGTCGTTCGAGTTCTTCCTCACTCACGCCGGGAAATAGCACTCCGACGAGCACGATCTTCTCGCGAAAACTCCGATCAATAAGGGTGTCGGGTATGTACGTCACGCGTCAGGCCACTCCATGTCCGCGATGAACTGCACTGGACCACTGAGAGTAGCGTTCGAACCATCGAGTTTGACACGCAACGTGCCACCAGGATTCACAACGGTGACAACGTCGCCGGCGAGTCCCGCCCGTCGAGCGAGGGCCGCCACGGCGCACGATCCGGTCCCGCAGGCGAGCGTCCAACCCACACCGCGTTCAATTACGCGAATACTCAGGTGGTCGGGCCCGAGCACCGTGACAAACTCGACGTTCGCGCCCCCCACCTGCGCGGCAAGTTTTGCCGCGAGTTCTTCGCGCGCTAGATCGTTCCAACGTTCATCGTCGAGGACCGCGACGTGCGGGTTGCCCACGTTGGCCACTCCCCAGGCCCCTTCGATGTTGTCGCCGAAGATGACGTCACCCATATCGACGCTGGCCGATCCCGACGTCTCGCTGTCCATCGTTAGTCGGACGACTTTGAGACCCGCCACGGTCTGAACTTCGAGTTCGTTCTCGTCTGATTTCGTGACGCGTCGAACGGCGGCGGCGAGGCACCGTGCGCCGTTGCCCGACATCTCCGCGAGCGAACCGTCGGCGTTGTAGAGCGTCATCGACACCGGCTGATCGAGAACCGCCACGATGAGACCGTCGGCGCCGACGCCCGTCGCACGATGACAGATCGCGCGCACTAGATCGGGCGACCATGAGCCGCCTTCACCCGGGCGCTGGACGTCCACGAGGAAGTCATTTCCCGCGCCATGCCATTTTTGCAACGATCTCACAGTCACCATTTCAGTCTCGCACGAACCTATCGGCGTCACTCAGCACCTCGACCAGGCGACGAGCCGCGTCGTCGAGGTTCTGGAACCACTCCACCCGTGGGTCGCGGCGAAACCACGAGCGCTGACGCCGTGCCAGTCGTCGGCTCTGCGTGATGGCGTCGCGCACGCACTCCTCGAGCGAAGCACCATCCTCGAGGTGTGACAGCAACCCGCGATATCCAACCGCCTGGCGCGCCGTGCGTCCGAGCCCGCCGGGGCGTTCGAGCAGACTCGCAACTTCGTCGAGCAGGCCGTTTTCCATCCAACGGTGAAATCGATGTTCAATGCGTTCGTCGAGCACCTCGAGCTCCACGTCCAGTCCGACCTGGATCACGCGCACGGGACCGTAGCTCGTTAGTCCGTCGCCGTACGAGGAGAATGGTCTGCCCGCACCGAGAGTGACCTCGAGGGCGCGCACGATCCGACGTTCGTTGGTGCGTTCGATTCGACTCGCCGCAACCGGATCGAGCGCTTCGAGCTCGTCGTAGAGCGCAACGAGGTCGCTACCGACACGCTCGTCGAGCACGCGGCGAACCTCGGGGTAGCGCCCGGGTATGTCGAGATCATCGAGGACCGCCCGTCCATAGAGGCCGGTGCCGCCGACGAAGAGAGTCCGGCGTCCCTCACTCCAAATCTGTTCGGTAGTCGCGCGCGCGTCGCGTTGAAACTGCGCGACCGTGAACTCCTCGCTCGGCTCGACGAGGTCGAGCAGGTGGTAAGGAACTTCGGCGCGCTCGCTCGGCGTGGGTTTGGCCGTCGCGATATCCATCCCGCGATACACGCACATGGCGTCGACACTCACGATGTCGACCTCACCGCTTTCGAGGGCGAGGTGATGAGCCAGCGCCGACTTCCCCGCGGCGGTCGCCCCGACGAGCGCGACCGCCGGACCGCCAAGGGATGTCACGACGAGAGAAGGGGAACGCGAACTTTGTGGCGCGGGGCACGCAACACTTCGTGCAACTCCCCGAGTAAGTAGTACGGCGCGCCGTAGGTGACGTCGACACTCGCGAGAGATCCCGCGCGCAGCGGAGCGTCGCTCACCGGAAAGTGAATTAGCTTGCCTTGACGGGTGCGACCCGAGAGCATCTGATCGTTGCGACGCGAGGGCCCTTCGACCAGCACCTCTTCGCGCAGCCCCACCCGGGCGCGGTGTCCACGCAGCGCCGAGCGATCGGTGACATCCTTCAGGCGCTCAAAGCGCTCCTTGATGACCTCGCTCGCCACGAAGGAGTCGCCCATCTGCGCAGCGCGCGTTCCCTCACGGGGAGAAAAAATGAACGTGTAGGCGAGATCGAATTCGCAGGCGGCGACGACCTCGAGCGTTTCGTCGAACTCGCGATCGCTCTCACCGGGAAAGCCCACAATGAGGTCGGTCGTCACGGCGAGGTCAGGTATCGCGGCGCGCGCGGCTTCGAGTTTCTCGACGTAGCGTTCGACCCGGTACCCCCGGCGCATCGCGGCGAGGACGCGATTTGAGCCGGACTGCAGGGGCAGATGCAGTTGGTTGCAGACGTTTGGTGTTTCGGCCATCGCGCGGATGGTCTCGGGGCGTAAGTCCTTGGGGTGAGGACTCGTGAAGCGCACGCGCTCGATGCCGTCGACCTCACCGAGCGCACGCAACAGCTCGGCGAAGAGCGGCCGTCGCCCAGTGATGTCACGCCCGTAGGAGTTGACGTTCTGGCCAAGCACGGTGATCTCGGTGACGCCCGATGTGGCGAGCATGGAGGCCTCGGCGAGGAGATCTCCCATGGGTCGGCTGATTTCGCCGCCGCGCACGCTCGGCACAATGCAGTACGCGCACGTGTTATCGCAACCCGTTTGAATGGTCATCCACGCGGCGAAGCCGAGCTCGCGCGCGGCGTAGAGGGCCGGGGCCATGTCGCGACTGGTCACGGGATCCGGAGCGTCGAGGATCTCCATCAACGGGCCTTCGCTCGCCGAACGGCGCAGCAGCGACGGCGCCGCGGCCAGGTTGTGGGTGCCAAAGACGACGTCAACCCAGTTCGCTCGCTCGAGGATGCTCCCGCGATCCTTTTGGGCCATGCATCCGCCGACGGCGATCTGCATACCCGGACGCGACTCCTTTAAGGCCTTCAGTTGCCCGAGGGCGCTGTAGAGCTTCAGGTCGGCGTTCTCTCGAATCGTGCACGTGTTGAGCACCACAACGTCGGCCTCGGCGTCGTTGGCGGCCGCGACGAGTCCGTCGGCGACCAGCAGTCCCGCCAGGCGCTCGGAGTCGTGTTCGTTCATCTGACAGCCAAAGGTGCGAATAGCGAAAGTACGCGGCTTTACCACTTCTGTAGCCTACTGAGGCAGTTCGCCCTCACTCACGGTGGACCCGTACGTCACCGCGGCACCGGCGACCACCACGCAGGCCAGTCCCACGAGGTCCCAACCCCGTACGGCTTGGTTGAGAAGCAACCAACCGACGAGGAACGCGACGGCGGGGTCGGCGGCCATGAGGACCCCGGCGATGGAAGGTTTCAGTCGGCGAAGGCCTTGGAGTTCTACGCCAAAGCCGAGCACGATCGCCATGACCGCGACGATGAGAATTCTGACAAACGATCCCGGATGGGCGATGAGCCGATCGGCCGAACCTAGAGAGAACGGCAGCGTCAACAGGGCCGCAAGCGACATCGACACGGCGAGGCCCTCGAATCCGCGCGTCGATCCTCCAACTGCGCGCGCGGCAAAGATGTACGTGGCCCAGCCGAGCCCCGCCCCCGCCGCAAAGAGAACCCCCATCGCGGTGAGCCCGTTGCCCGGTCGCGTCAGGGCGACGACACCGAACCCGGCGAGAGCCACGAAGGCGAGGTGTCGCGGGTTGCGCTTTCCGAGCGCCGCCACGCTGAACGGTCCGAGGTACTCAATGGCGACCGCTCCCCCGAGGGGTATTCGTTCAATGGCCTGGTAAAAACACAGGTTCATGAACGCCGTCGTGGCACCGAGCGCGAGTGCGCCCAGCCACTGACGACGCGACCAGTGGCGCACGTTCGGGCGCGTTAACGCCAGGAGAACTATCGCACCGAGGAGAAAACGCCACGCGCTGGTCGCCGAGGGACCGAGCACAGGGAAAACGCGCAACACGATCGCGGCGCTCCACTGAATCAGTGCGGCGCCGGCCAGCATGAAGCCCGCGCCACTGAGTGTTCGAGCGTCGAGCGTCGAGTCGCCTCGACTCAATGCGTAACCAGGCCCACCCGATCCGCATCGAGGGTGTACACCTCGCCGGGAATCGAACGGGCGTGCAGGAATTCCTTGGCACCGAGGGCGACGGCGGCGGCGGTCTCGCCCGTCACGAGCCCGAGCATGGACGAGCCGGCACCCGACCAACACGAGCCGGACGCGCCCGCGTCGCGCAGCTCCTTCAAAAGATCGATCGAGAAGTCCAACAGGGCTGCCCGGTAGGGCTGGTGCAACGCATCGTCCATGGATGACGCCACAAACTGTCGGTGGTCGCCCAGTCCCGCAATCAAAAGCCCCAGCGCGCTGAGATTATGCACCGCGTCGCTGAACGCCACCCGATCAGGCAGTGCCCGACGCGCCTCACTGGTCGCCAACTCTTCGTCGGGCACGACCACAACGAATCGCCAGATCTCGTCCAGCGGAAGTTTGCGCGCCACGACACCGTCGTCACCCATACTGGCCACGACCAGTCCCCCGTAGAGAGATGCGGCCGCGTTTTCGCCGTGTCCGTCGAGGTCGGCGGCGATAGCCAAGGGGTCCGCGGCACCGGCCGCGGCAGCTGCGGCAACGGCGAGCGCCGCCGAGGAACCGAGTCCTCGCGCGAGAGGTATCGATGAGTTCACGTGCAACGCAAAGTTCGAGTGACCGAGAACGCTCCTCGCCACGCGCGCGGCCAGATGGTTCTCGTCGTCGAAAAGTCCGGCCCCGCAACCCTCACTCGAAATAGCGAACTCATCCGCCACTTCGAGGGACACTTCTACGTAGAGACTCAGAGCCACGGCGAGCGCGTCAAACCCCGGTCCTAGGTTCGCCGACGTGGCGGGGGCGCGCGCAAACATTACGTCAGCGTAGGCGCTGGAGCAACGTGGGCGGGGCAAGCGAACCGAACGAGCGAAGCGTCAATGTGTCGTGCACCGGTCCACTCACCACGAGGTGACCGACGACTTCGCCGCGCCGGACGCTACGCGTCACGCGTCGAATGATCACGCGCTCGTGCAACGTGCCCTGGGCCGGCCACCACCAAAACTCCTGGGAGTTCGTGAGACCGAAGGCGACTCGTCGTCCCTCGTACGCGAGTTCGCCGTAGGCACGTTGCCCGTAAAACGTGTAGTGCTGGCGACTGGCCACGGCCGAATTGGCGAGCGCTAATGCCGCCTCACCCGCGGGAGTCAGGAGATTGCCGCCACGTTGACCGAGAACGACGGCGTAGAGCACTCGAGTCGAGGTGCCGTCCTGGAACGTCATGGCCATGACGTCGCACCCTCCCGCGGCCGCCGTTCGTCCCGACTTCACTCCGATCACGTTATCGATCCCGACGTCAGGGGTAAACGAGTCTTCGACGCCGGCGTACGGCAAGGTGACACTGGGTTGAATCACGATCGAACGCACCAGCGGAGAACGCATCAAGAGCACCGCGACCTGCGCCTGATCGAGCGCGGTCGAGACCGAATCGGACGAGAGACCCGTGACGTCGGCGTAGTTCGTACCGAGGAGGCCCAGAGTCTGCGCCTCCTCGTTCATAAGGGCCACAAATGACTCGTTCGAACCAGCAACCATGGTGGCCAGCATGACGGCGTAGTTTCCCGCCGAGTGAACGAGAATGCCGTCTAACAGATCACTTTCGCAGAGTTGTTCACCAACGATGACGGGCACGGTTGATTCGCCCAGCGCGAGCAGCTGATCGTAGTTCTCCACGTCGACCTGGGTGACCGCATGACAAGGACCGGTTTCGCCAATCGAGAGTGGAGAGTGCTGCAAAGCCACGTAGACGGTCATCATCTTGGTGAGGCTCGCAATCGGCACCATCGCGTCGTTGTGTCCCGTGAGCACGCCGAGCGAAGGAATGTCGAGCGCCGCTGAACCGATGCTCGGCCACGCGAGCGACGCCTGCGTGGCCGTCGTGGGCGTGGCGTTCAGCGCCACGTACACCCGGGCCGGTCGATGAAACAACGGCACCTGGAGCGCCACCACGGCACCCGCCGCAATGACGAGGCCCAGCAGAACTCCGACGAATCGTGAGAAAAGACCACGGCGTCGTGGATGACGTGATGCCGAGTGACGCCCCAAAACTACAGCGACGTCTGTTCGTCGTACTCTTCGGGTGAGATGAGCACCTTGCGGGCCTTTGAGCCATCACCGGCGGCGACAACCCCCTCTTGCTCGAGTTGATCCATGATGCGTCCCGCACGCGCAAAACCAACTCGCAATTTGCGCTGCAGCATCGACGTCGATCCCGACTGATTACGAATGACCATGTCGCGCGCTTGACGAAGGATTTCGTCGTCATCGTCGCTCGAGCCCGAGCCCGACGACTGCCCGCGCGACAGCGGCACGTCGATCGCCACAATGGTCTCACGACGGCCGCCCTGCGCGCGCCAGTTTTCGACCACGCGACGCACCTCTTCTTCGGAGACCCACGGTGACTGCAGGCGGCGCGCGATGTTGCTCGACGCCGTCACGAGCAACATGTCGCCCTTGCCAATAAGTCGTTCCGCGCCAGCCTGATCCAAGATGACACGGCTGTCCGCGAGCGACGACACCGCAAAAGCCATGCGGCTTGGCACGTTGGCCTTGATGACGCCGGTTATGACGTCGACGCTCGGGCGCTGCGTCGCGAGCACGAGGTGAATCCCGACTGCGCGGGCCATCTGGGCAATGCGCACCACCGACTCTTCTACGTCGCGCGGCGCGACCATCATGAGGTCGTTTAACTCGTCCACCAAGATCACGATGTAGGGCAACTCTTCGGGACCGAGGTGTGCGGGCGCGTCCGAGACCAATCCCGTGGCGCGCTCCACGGCATCGGCCACGAGTTCGCGCGACGTTGGTTCAGGGGTCAGTTCGCCGCGCGCGATCATCTGCTGATAACTCGTGATGTCGCGCGCGCCGCTCTCGGCCAGAAGGTCGTAGCGGCGTTCCATCTCCTTCACCGCCCAGTGAAGCGCACCGGCCGCCTTCTTCGGATCGACGACGACCGGTGACAACAGGTGCGGTAGGTCGTTGTACTGTCCCATCTCGACACGCTTGGGGTCAATGAGCAAGAGGCGCAGTTGATCCGGTGTCGCGCGCATCACGAGCCCCGTAATCAGTGAGTTCATGGCCGAGCTTTTGCCCGCACCCGTAGCGCCCGAGATCAGCACGTGCGGCATCTCGCCGAGGTTGACTACCACGGTCCGACCCGAGATGTCGCGGCCGAGGGGCACGTCGAGGGGGTGCGACGCCAAGACCGACTCTTCGGAGGAGAGCAGATCGCCGAGCACCACGAGGGAACGCTGGCGGTTCGGAACTTCGACGCCGATCGCGGAGCGTCCCGGGATGGGCGCGAGAATGCGTACATCGGGCGAGGCCATGGCGTAGGCGATGTCTTTATTGAGCGAGGTAACCCGCGACACCTTGACACCCGGACCGAGTTCGAGCTCGAAACGCGTCACCGTCGGCCCGACGGTGTAGCCGACGAGCGTCGTATCGACGCCGTGAGCGGCCAGAGCGTCGACCAGTTCTTCTCCCGCGGCGTCGGTCAAGGAACGATCGAGCTTTTGGTCTCGCGTTCTCAGCAAGAGCGACAACGGCGGCAATACCCAGGCGCTCGGCGGACTGACGTACACCGGGCGCTCACTCGACGTCTCTTCCTCAAAATCGTCGTCTTCGTACTCTTCTTCTTCTTCCTCTTCTTCCTCTTCGTACTCGAATGCGGGTTCGGGATCCGGTTCGGGCTCAACGAGGCGCAACCGTGCACGGCGAGAGGGCGCTACTTCGGCGACGGGTTCATCCTCTTCCACGTCTTCTTGCTCCTCGCGACGCGGACGCGCGGTCCACCACCTCGAGAGCGCTCGGCCAATGGCGGAGAGGACCACACCGATACCCGTGACGAGGCCACGTAGTCCGACCCCGGTCACGACGATGATCGCGATAACGAGCAGAGCCAGAAGAATGATCGTCGCACCCGCAACGCCAATCGCACTGGCGAGAGCACCCCCGGTCACGACGCCGAGCCATCCGCCCGCGTGACCGAGTACGTGCGTCGTCGCGTGCACGCCGGGACGGCCCCCCGTGAGATCCGCAATGCCGCTCACGCCAATCATCGCGAACAGGCCACCCCAACTCACCCTGGCTTGATCAAATTCAACTTTTCCCCAGACGAGCGAAACACCGAGTCCGAGAAGAATCAGAGCGAGCGCGAAACGACCGACGCCGAGAGCATCGGAGAGGGCGCGCGAAATCTGGTGACCCACGGGACCGAGGGCGTGTACGTCGGCCAGGGCGACGAAGAGTCCCACGACGATCAGTAGGACGATCGAGAGATCGCGCTGATGTCGCTGCCACACGTTCGGTTCGGACTTAACTTTGGCCCGAGCACGCGTGGCCGTCTTTTTTACCGGCTTCTTTTGGTGTCGCGCTTGTACCACAACTATCTAACTTACTAACGACTTACTCAATTCCTGAACCACTTGCGTGATCGGGCGCTATTGCCGCGTGGGCACTCAAAACGGGTGTAACGAGAACATAGGATGAGCCCGTGCTTGGGAGGCGACATTTGATGGTGCTCGCATGCGCGGAGCGTGACGTCGTGGAGCGTGACGGACTCCGTCGCGACGCCCCACGCGGGCGTCCATGAACGGACGACTTCGACGTCTCATCACTTGGACGCCCGAGATTCGTCTTTCACTGCGCGCGGCGATGTGTCTCAGCGTCCCCTTGATCATCGGCCTCATCGTTCACCAGCGGCTCTACGCCATCGTGACGGGCATCGGAGCTCTTTGGGCGATCAGTCAAGACGGGCTCGACGAGTGGCACGACCGCGGTCCACGTCTGTTGTGGGTCGCCGTTGCGGGAGGAGTCGGCGTCGCTCTCGGCGCCACGGTCGTCGACCATGACTCCGCGACGTGGATACTTGCGCTCGCTGTCGGCCTCCTCGCTCTCGTGGCCGGGTTCATTGAAGCGTCCAATCACGCCACCGCCGGGGCGTACCTCTTGATCGGTACGGTGCTCGGCGTAGGTCTCGAATTTCGCGGCCAGGTGTGGCAGTCATCGCTCGCGATCATGATCGGGGCGTTATGGGTGTATCTCGTGGCGGCGTTGATGAACAGAAAGAATCGCTTGGTCAATCAGCGCATCTTTCTCGCCCACGCCTTCGACTCTCTCGCAACCATCGCCGAAGCGATCGGTACTCCCAGGTTCTACGCCGTTCGCGCTCGCGCCGTCATCGCGCTCGATCGAGCCCACGACGTCGTGGGATCGATTCATCTGGAAACGTCAAACAACGAGATACGTTCGCTCTACCAATGTCTCATCGTGGCGCTGCGTTGCGGAGAGGCGATTTCTTATTTTGAGGGCAAGAACATTGTCATTGGTCCTTCGGCGGCCCAGGATCTGCGCCGCGTGGCCCGTACTCTTGAAGACGACGGCGCTCAAGCCGCCGTCGCGACGCTCACCGCCGTTCGCGAGGACTTCGCGACGACGCCCGAGCTCAGCGCGCTGGTCGCGGCGATTTTCGACGTCGACCTCGACGTCGTCCAGCCACAAACGATTCGCCGACCGCCGACGCACGTTCTACTTTCAACAACGGAACGACTCCGTTTCGCCGTCATTCTCGCCGTGGCTGTCACGGTCGCCATGACTGTGTCGCGCATCCTCGATGGGCCTCACGGCTTTTGGCTACCCCTCACCGTGACCTTTATTCTGCGCCCCGACGTGGGCCCGGTCATCTCACGCGCCGTGGCCAGAACAATCGGCACAGTTGTGGGCGTGGGCATCGCCGCGTTCGTCTCGTGGACAGGAAACACCGTTCTCGAGCTCATCGTTCTCTCGTGCATCATGGCAGCTATCCAACCGTGGGCCGCGCGCCGCTCGCACACCCTCGCCGTCATCACGTTCACGCCCATCGTCTTCGTATTCCTCGGCCTCCTCGGCACGGATAACAACCTCTTCGGCGCTCGCATCATCGACACGGCTCTCGGCGCCGCAATCGTGCTCGTGCTCGACGTGTTCCTCTGGACGACGGCGCCGTCAATGCGACCGGCTCAACGGCTCGCCACCGCGTGCGAGGCGTCCGCGCGCTACGGCAACGAAGCCACGATCGACAATCCCGTACTCCGACATCAGCTTCGCCGGACCGCATTGCGCGCCGTCACGAACGCCCGATCCGCCATCTCGAATGCTCATTCCGAACCACGATTACTGCGCCGGTTCGATCCCACGAGTGCGGCTCAACTCAATGACATCGAGCGCTCCATCGACGCGCACACCGTGGCGCTTCTCGAGCGCAGTGATCCTAAAACACCGTGACGCGTCCTCGCCGCCCATAGGCTGAGCCCGTGACCAGAGATCCCGACGCCACGACCGTAAAGCTCGCCGAACGAACGGGTGCGAACGCCACGCGCTGCGAAGTCGCGTCGACGACCCGTCTTTGCACGTCAATGATCGAGATTGCACTGCGCGGGAACGCACTGGCGCTCGCGGGCGTGCCCGGTAACGATGTCATGATCCGTCTCAGCGATGCGAACGGGCGACTCGTGAGTCGCCGCTACAGCGTGCGCGACGTCGACGCGGAAAAGGACGAGTTGACGCTCTGGGTTACGGTTGATCACGAAGGTCCGGGCAGCACCTGGGTGCAGAGTGCGAAGCCCGGCGACGAGATTGACGTCATCGGACCACGCGGCAAGATTCCCCTCGACCCCGTGGCGGACTGGCACCTCTTTATGGGCGACATCAGCGCGCTCGCCGCGGCGTATCGCATGGCGAGCAGCATCGATGTGCCGGGCCGCGCCATCTTCATCATCGAGATTGACGCACCCGACGATGCGATCGGAACCACATTTGACGAAGGACTGGGCGTGACCGGGATATTCGTGGAACGACGCGGTCGCGACCTGAAGGACGCCGCGGGGCTACTCAGCGGGCTGGCCGCCTTTGAACTACCACCCGACCTTGGTCACGTGTACCTCTTTGGCGAGTTCCACGTGGTGCGCACGTTGGTGGCGGCCGTTACCGATCGCGGAGTCGCGGCGGAGCAGATCAGCCACAAGCCCTACTGGCGAAGCGGCCTCAGCAACGCCGAGCACGGCGAGCCCGACAAGTCGTAACTAGAAAACGATCACCGCGGGCAAAATGACGGGCTGGCGCCGATAGCGCTGGCCGAGCAGTCGACCGGCGGCGCGTTGAGCGATCTTGGACAGCGAGTCACCGTCGAGGTTACCGTCGGCAATCGCCTCCTGCAGGGCGGTGCGCACCGCACCCGTCAGGTTCACGAGTAGTTCCCCGTCACTGGCGCCCTCAAACCATCCGCGCGCCGTCACGGAAACGGGCTGGGCAATAGTCGCTCGATCACGATCGACCCCGGCCGAGATGAGGATGACGCCGTACTCGGCGAGCATGCGACGCTCCTCGAGGGGGCGTTCGTCGAGGTCTCCGGCGCTCCCATCGATGTAGTGAAAGCCGGCGGGCACCTTTCCCGCACGACGGATGCCTTTTTCCGATACTTCGATCTGGTCGCCGTCCTCGCAGATCAGTACGTGACGCGAGCTGAGTCCCATCGAGACGGCGAGTTCCGCGTGGTGAACCATGTGTCGATACTCGCCGTGCACCGGTACAAAGTTCTTCGGACGAAGGAGCTGCTGGTAGGTGCGAAGTTCGCCCTGGCGTGCGTGACCCGACGCGTGAACGAGCTCTTGGCCCGAGTGAATGACCTCCGTCGCTTCGCGGTGCAGGTCATCGATCACGCGGCCGACTGACCACTCGTTGCCCGGAATGGGGTGCGAGCTCAAGATGATCGTATCGTCGGCGCCGACCTTGAAGTTCCGGGCGTCACCGCGCGAGAGTTTCGAGAGCACCGCGAGTGGTTCGCCTTGGCTGCCGGTGCAGATCACGCACACTTCGCCCGGGGCGTAGCGGCTGATGTTCTCCACGTCGATGATGTCGGCGCTGTCGACCCGCAGGAGGTGCAACTTTCGCGCCAACTTGACATTGGCCTCCATCGATCGTCCCATGAAGGCGATCTTGCGACCCGTCTCGTGCGCGACATTCGCGATCTGCTGGATGCGGTGAATATGACTCGCGAAACAGGCGACGACCATACGACGGTTCGGCCGTTCCAGGAACAGGCGACGAAGCGCGACACCCACGCTGCTCTCCGACGGCGTGAAGCCCGGTTCTTCCGCGTTGGTGGAATCGGCGAGGAGTAACGCCACGCCTTCGTCACCGAGGGCGGCCAAGCGGTTGATGTCGGTACGACGCCCGTCAATTGGCGTGAGGTCGAGCTTGAAGTCGCCCGAGTGCACGACAATGCCGACTTTGGTGTGAAAGGCCAAGGCGTGCGCACTCGGGACGGAGTGCGTGACGGGGATGAACTCGACCTCGAAGGGTCCGATGCGACGACGTTCTCCGTCAGCGACTTCGATGAACGTGAGATCGTGAGCGACCTTCGCTTCGGACAGGCGGTGTCTGGCGAATCCGAGCGTCAGGGGGGCGCCGTAGATGGGAACATTGACGTCCTTCACCAGGTAACGAAGCGCGCCGGTGTGGTCCTCGTGGCCGTGCGTGAGCACGATGGCGTCGATGCGGTCCTTCCGCTCGATGAGCCAGCGAAAGTCCGGCAGGATGATGTCGACGCCGTACATGGTGGGCTCGGGAAACATCAAGCCGGCGTCGACGACAACGATCCGACCGTCTTGCTCAATCGCGAGACAGTTTCTGCCGATCTCGCCCAGTCCGCCGAGAAAAGTAACGCGCAGAGACTCAGGCACGGGCGGTCCTTAGCGACGCCACGACCTCGGCCGCCGCGGCGTCGAGGTCGTGGTCACTCGGGCCGTGGGGCAGTCGACACTCCCCCACGCGTAATCCCAACGCCCGCAGCGCCGCTTTCGACGGCATCGGGTTGGGGTAGGCATCAGTGCTCTCGAAGGCGAAACTCTTGGCCGCACGCTCGTTCAATCGTCGAGCTTCGTCCCACTCGTTGTTGACCGCCGCGCGCACGATGCCGGCAACTTCCGGTCCCGCCCAATGAGCGGCGACCGAGACAATGCCCACGGCGCCCACACCCAAAAAGGCCATCAGCATCGAATCGTCGCCGCTATAGAGGTCCAAGGCATCGCCGAGAACGGATTTGGTGTGCGCCGCCGCCGACACGTCACCCGAGGCGTCTTTGAGAGCCGTGATGTTCTTGTGGTTGTGCACCAGGTCGATTGTGGTCGCCGAGGCGATCTTTCGTCCCGTACGCACCGGGATGTCGTAAAGCATGACGTCCAGTGGGGTGCTGTCGGCGATGGCGCCGAGGTGTCCAGCGATGCCCGCCTGGTTCGGGCGTGCGTAGGCCGGCGTCGTCGCCAAGACTCCCGCGACGCCGGTCGCTTTCACTTGAGTAGTCAGCGCTACGGACTGTTGAGTATTGGCGAACGTGCTGCCGGCGAGCACCGGAACCGTCACCGCCTCGGCGACGCAGGCGAAAAGATCGAGCTTTTCTTCATCGCTCAGCGACGAGCCCTCGCCCGTCGAGCCCGCGACGACGAGACCCTCACTTCCTTCGGCGACTAAGAACTGCGCCAACGACGTCGCCACGTCAAAGTTCACTGATCCGTCGGGGCTAAAGGGCGTGACCATTGCCGTCAGGACACGTCCAAAACGCGGCTCGCTCATGCTACGAAGTTACCAGTCACTCTGAGACGACGAAGCCGTCAAGGAATCAAGGATGAGAGACCGTCGATGAAGCGCGGCGTCGTGTCGACCGCGTCAAGGGCCACGGTAACGCCATGGACGAAGCTCTGGCGATCGAAGGAATCGTGACGAATGGTCAGCCCTTCACCCGGTGAACCGAAGAGCACCTCTTGGTGCGCAACGAGTCCCGGGAGGCGTACCGAGTGAATCTTGACGCCGTCGACGGCGTCGGCACCGCGGGAACCCTCGACGCTGAAGCGAGTCGTCGGGTCGACGAGGGGCGCCTGGCCGGCCGCTCGTCGCGCGTCGGCGATGAGTCGAGCCGTCGCCAAAGACGTCCCCGATGGCGCATCAACTTTTCGATCGTGGTGCAGTTCGATAATCTCTACGCGTTCGAAATATGGCGCGGCAGCGGCAGCGAAGCGCTCGGCGAGCACCGCACCCACCGAAAAGTTCGACGCCACGACGACCCCGACGCGTGACGACGCGACCCGTAGGGTCTCGCGCTGACTGTCCGAAAGACCTGTTGCGCCCACGACCAACGCCACGACGTGCTCGGCGCACCACGTCGCCGAGTGCACGACACCCTCCGGCGAAGAAAAATCCACCACCGCGTCGAGTGAACCGGCGTCGAGATCATCGAGTGATTTTGCCCATCGTCCGCCGAATAACTCACGAGGCTCGTGCTCGTCGATCAAGCCGATAACGCTGAAACGACCCGTTGCCGTGAGACCTTCGCCCAGAGCCTGCCCCATCCGACCGGCGCCGCCCACGATTGCCAGTGATTTCACGTCAGAACCTTATCGTTCCGCTTTCGCCGTCTTCGAACGAGAAGAGTCGAGGAGACGCCAATCCACAGCACGAGCGACACGACGGTCGCCGCCGAGCTGACTTCAATGTAGGGCGCGTGGTAGTGAAAGTGAATCACCCACTTCCCACGAGGCACATCGATCTTCTCGATCAGCCCCGCCCGGGTGACCTTTAACTGATCGACTTTCCCCGTCACGTCGTTGACCGCCGTCGCTCGCCAGCCCGGCAAGTACGCCTCGCTCCGCTCGAGCGCGCTCGCCTTTGTGAGGGTCACGCTCACCCACGCGTCGCCCCAAGTGGCGGTGCGTACGTTAGTGACGCGTCCCGACGACGGTGTGACGAGCCAGGCACGCGGGATCAATGAGGTGGCTTTGAAGACCGAGAACGTGTCCTCGGTCGACGTTAGGCGCCACTTATAGCTCGCGATCGCGAGTTGAAAGTTCGTGTCGAGTCGATAACTCGTCGTCGAGCCACGCGGCGTCATCACGGCATCGCCAATCTCGGCGGAACTGAGCGACCCGATAACAAATCCCGCCGCCGACACATTCGAACTCGTTTTGAGGACGACATGCGTGACGCCAGCACGAATGGTCCACCGTGGTTCTTTCAGGAAGTGACCCTTCGCATTCAGTAGTAGGACCGAGAACGAGCTCTTGGAGATTGGCTTGCCATCGAAGCCCGTGAGTGTGATCGAACCCACCGGCAGAACTTCGCCGAAGTAGCGATCCACCTCGTTGGACCCGACCTCTTTCACGCAGCTCCTCGGCACAGTCGGCGTGAAGGCAGTGGTCGTCATGAGTTCGGACGACGAGATCGCGATCGCCCCGAGTCGCAACTGCGTGAAGGTCCCGGCCGCGAGATGGCAGGGGTTTAAGTGCGCCTGGGGGTGAGTTCCCGTCGCGTTGTCGTAGATGGTCGAGATCAACGCGCCGTACCCCTGGACGCTCGCCATGTGGGTGAAGACGTTCATGTTGGGCTCACCAATCGTGCGGTACACCCCCGTATGTCCGCCTTCGTCGTCCACCAGAGCGAAGCGGCCGTTGCTGTGCAACAGACTCTCGGCCTTCGCGCGCGACGCTTCGCGCGGGCCCTGGCCGCCAATGAGACCGGTGGAGGTGAACATCACAAAGACCACCAGGTCTGCGACGAGTACCACCATCAAGACCCTAAACATGCGCCGCGAGTGACGCCCGAGGAACACCACCGCTATCGCCGCGACGAGCGCAATCACGAGGTGCAGGACGTTCGAGAATTTGAGTCCTTCTTCGAGGTTGGTGTTTGCGTCAGCGATGTTGATCTTGCTGATCACCCACGGTCCCCAGCCGAGGAGCGCGGCCGACAGAGCGACCACAATCAGCGCCGGGGCCGCGCTCACCCACCGCGACCAGCGACCAAGGCCCGCCAACTCCGGTCGTGCGTCACGCACGTGCTGGAGCCACCAGCCCAACATGATCGACAACGGGAAGTCGACGAGAATGACGTTTCGACTCTGAAGTCGCGTCGAGCCAAAGAGCGGAATGTCGCGAAAGATGTGGCCAAGCGGCGTGAAGCTTCCCCAGGTGGCAAAGAGTCCGACGACGCCAATGACCACGTAGATCATGTAATCGCGATCGCTGCCGCGCCAGCCCCGACGCGTCAGTCGGGTGAGAAACGCGGCTCCCGCCACCAGCGCCAACACTCCGGCGTAGCCCGTTACCTCCGCGAGGTTGTAGTTGGCGAAGAATGCCGGCTGACCGAAGGCCCCGTTGCCGCCGAAGAGATCGGGCGAAAAGAGCAGCGCTGACCAGCGCACCGCGAGCGACCCGGCGCCAAAGAACCAGTAGTTCACTTGCGAACGTTCTGAGAAGTTGATGAAGGACCATCCGGGCAGGAGCTGAACCAGCCCAATCCCGAGGCCCCACACGAAGCCCACGGCGAGAGTCGCGAGATACGCGACTCTCATGCGCCACGAATTCAGCCAGTACGAACTACGAAGTATCAACACGCACGGAACGACGAGAAGAGTGAGCAGTTCGATGCTCGCAATCGCTCTCGGCTCGCCGGAAAGAAAGGTCAGCCCCCACAACGCCGCCACGCCGAGCGCCCAGGGCAGAGCGACGCGGGCGATCTCGAGCACGCTCGCCCCCGGACGAATGTGAGTGAGCCGCCGCGAGAGCGCCAGCATGACGAGTGTCGCCCAAGGAATAAAGGAGTAGCCCTGGATCACCCCGAGGTGAACCATCTGACCGATCATCGCGCCGGAGTAGGCGTAGCTGAGTCCGGCAGCGAAGGCGGGGACCGTCCGCACTCCGTGCCAACGAAGCAGGGCAAACACGCCGACGGCCCCCGTGACGTAGACCACGATCATGTTGATGAGCCAAGCGACGATCGGCGGGATAAAGGCGAAGATGACCGTGAGCGGATAGAGCGCCCCGGCGTTCATTCCTCCGAGCAGCGGGGTGCCCGCGTTCGTCAAGGGGTCCAGAAGCGGAAGGTGACCCGTGGCAATCTGCTCGCCCGCGAGCACGCGCAACGGGAAGTTTTGTATGAGGTTGTCGGCGTCGATCGCCGGGTGACCAAAGAGGGCCGGAACAATGAAGAGCGCGGCCGGGATGACGACGAACCAGATGAGGGCCCAGCGGTCACCGCGAGCCAACGGTCGCCACCAGGGCGTGAGGGCCGAAGGCTCGAGATCGGTACTCATTGTCCCCACGCTACGAAAAACAAACGGACCGTGTCGCGACTACCTCGGCGCGACACGGTCCTTCGTTACTTAGCGTCGACGGGGACGCGGACTGCGGCGTCCGCCGCCATCACCGTCACTGAAGGTCGGGCCGCCGGGACCGAGGTCACCGATCTCGCCGGCCAGTTCGGCTTCGAAACTCGCCTCAAAGGATGAGGACGACACGTTGGACGCACTAGGGCGCTCGGAACGGTCGCGACTCTCGCGCTCGGGGCGCTCACGGCTGTCGCGCTCGGGACGACGTTCGCGGCGCGGCTCTTCGACGACGTCAGGAAAGTCCCCGACGAGCGACAACGAGACCTTGCCCTGGGGGTCGATGTCGTCGACCTTGACTTCGAGGGCCTGGCCCAGTTCGAGGACGTCTTCGACCTGTCCGATGCGCTTGCCACCGTTCAGGGGCGCCAACTTCGAGATGTGTAAGAGGCCATCGCGGCCCGGCAGGATGTTAATGAACGCACCGAACTTCGCGATCGACACGACACGACCTTGGTAGATCGCGCCCACGTCGGCCGACGGCGGGTCCAAGATGAGCGAGATTCGACGTCGAGCTTCCTCAACGGCGCGTCCGTCCTTCGCCCCGATGGTGACCGTACCGACGACACCGTCGTCGTCGACGGCAATGTCGGCGCCGGTCTCTTGCTGGAGAGTATTGATGACCTTGCCCTTGGGCCCGATGACCTCACCGATCTTGTCGATGGGGATCTCCAACGTCACGATCTTCGGCGCCACTTCAGCGACTTCGCTGCGCGGCTCGGCGATCGTGTCCGTGAGGACCTTCAAGATCGCCAGACGCGCGTCCTTCGCTTGGTGCAGCGCTTTCGCGAGCACGTCGGCCGGCAGTCCGTCGATCTTCGTGTCGAGCTGCAACGCCGTCACGGCGTCCGCGGTGCCCGCCACCTTAAAGTCCATATCCCCGAAAGCGTCTTCGGCGCCGAGGATGTCGGTCAAGGTGACGTAGTTGCCACCCTCGTAGACGAGCCCCATCGCGATGCCCGCCACGGGAGCCTTGATGGGCACGCCGGCCGCCATCAGCGACAGCGTCGAACCACAGACCGAACCCATAGAGGTGGAGCCGTTGGACTGCATGATGTCGGAGACAACACGGATGGTGTAGGCGAAGTCCTCTTCGCTCGGCAGTACCGGCACGAGCGCACGCTCGGCGAGCATGCCGTGACCGATTTCGCGGCGCTTGGGCGCACCGACGCGACCGGTCTCGCCCGTGGAATACGGGGGGAAGTTGTAGTGGTGCATGTAGCGACGGAACTCGTCGGGCGAGATCGTGTCGAGCTGCTGACGCATGCGGGGCATGCCCAGCGTCGTCACGTTCACGACCTGGGTCTCGCCGCGCTGAAAGAGCGCCGAGCCGTGGGTCATCGGAAAGAGGTCGATTTCGGCCGACAACGGTCGAATGTCCGAGACGCCACGTCCATCGATGCGCACGCCGTCTTGGACGATGCGCTCGCGCACGAGCTTTTTCGTGACGGAACGAATCGCGGCTTTGATCTCGCTGGCGCGCCCTTCGAACTCTGCACTGATCTGTTCGGTGATCGACTTGGTCGCGGCGTCGAGTGCCTCGGCGCGAGCGGCCTTCGTGGTGATCTTGTTCGCGTCGCTGAGGGCCTGCTGACCGACGCTCTCAACACGGGCGTACACGTCGTCCTGGTAGTCGGCGAAGGTCTCGTAGGGAAACGAAGGCAGCGGACCACGGTCGGCGATGAAGTCACGTACCAGTTCGCGCTGCAAGTTAATGGCCTCGCGGATCCAGAGCTTGGAGGCTTCGAGTCCTGCGGCGAGAACTTCTTCGCTCACCTTGGGTGCACCGTCGAGGTACTTCTCGAACGATCCCTCGGTGCCGCCGGCTTCGACCATCATGATCGCGACATCGGCGTCAACCGAGTCGCTCAGTGCGCGGCCGGCCACGACGAGTTCGAACGTGGCGGCATCACCTTCGGCGTACGTGGGGTGCGGTGCCCACTCTCCGTCGGTGGTGTACGCCATGCGCACCGCACCGATGGGTCCATCAAAGGGAATGCCGGAGATCATCAACGCGGCCGAGGCGGCGTTGATGGCGAGGATGTCGTGCGGGTTCTCCTGGTCGGCGCTGAAGATGGTGCCGACGACCTGGACCTCGTTGCGAAAGCCCTTGGGAAAGGACGGACGCAGTGGGCGGTCGATGAGGCGACAGATGAGAATGGCTTGGTCGGAGAGTTTTCCCTCACGCCGAAAGAATGCCCCGGGAATCTTTCCCGCAGCGTAGGCCCGCTCTTCGATGTCGATGGTGAGAGGGAAGAAATCCATTCCCTCTCGGGCCGTCTTCGCCGCGGTGACCGTGGCGAGCAGCATGGTGTCACCGAGGCGCGCGAGAACGGCGCCGTTGGCGAGTTGGGCTAGGTGACCGGCTTCAAAACTCATTGTTTTGTCGGTACCCGTAATGGGACTACTGACGCGAATTGCGTTAGTCATGGGTTGGCTCCTTGTGTAGCAACACTCCGCCCGAATCCCAGTGGGCGACCTTCGCTCGGAGCGACTGTCCTCCACTGGCCTTCGAGGCCTCGGATGTGTTGAACACGTCGACGGCGTCGACGTGCGTTGTTCGGCTAGCGACGAATGCCGAGACGGCCAATCAACGCGCGGTAGCGCTCCACGTTGCCTTTTTGCACGTAGTCCAGCAGACGACGGCGTTGACCAATGAGCTTCATCAGTCCACGGCGGGTGTGATGATCGCCTTTGTGAACCTTGAGGTGCTCAGTGAGATGAGAGATTCGGGCTGTCAAGAGCGCAACCTGGACTTCCGGCGAGCCGGTGTCCGTGTCGTGGGCTCGAAAGTCCTTAATAATCTCCTGCTTCTCAGTCATAACGTGTGTGCCTTATTGAATCGGGGGTCCCGTTGCGAGCCGCCAACGAGACGACCCACACGATCAGCGTCGCTGACCGAATATCTATCCTAGCAGTTTGGATTCCTCGAGCGATTCCCGCTCAAACATTTGCTGGGTTTTCGCGACGTCGCGGCCCATTTGTGCGACCAGTTCGTCAACCGTCGCAAAGGTCGACTGCTCGCGAAGGCGCGAGAGAAAGACCACGTCGAGCGTGCGATCGTACAGCTGTCCCTCATAGCCCACCGCGTGAACTTCCACGAGTAGCGCACCGTCCTCGTAGAACTGCGGGCGCGTACCCACCGAAATCGCGGCCGGCCACCAGGTGCCGTCAATAAGGGTCGCACCGGCGTAGACACCCTCGGCGGGAAGCGCCTGTTCGTCGGCGACGCTCAGATTGGCCGTCGGAAAACCGAGAGCCTCGCCGCGATTGTCGCCGTGAGCGACGCCGCCGCGCAACGTGAAGGGATGTCCGAGGATCCGACGAGCCTCCTCGAGGTCACCGGCGGTGAGGGCTCTACGCACGGCGCTCGAGCTCCATCGCGCGCCGTCGCCGTGTGTCGGCGCCGCGACGACGTCGAATCCACGCTCTACACCCACTGCGCGTAACAGCGCGAGGTTGCCGTCACGATTGTGTCCGAAGTGAAAGTCCTCGCCGACGAGTACACATCGTGCCGCGAGATCGTGAACCAGGACTCGATCAATGAACTCGCGCGCCGATTCGTTGGAGAGCGCCCGGCTAAAGGTCAGGACGCGCACTTGATCGACGCCGAGTGTCTCAAAGCCCTCGAGGCGTTGGTCGATGGTAGATAACTGGCGCGGAGCTCGCTCGGGCGCGAGCACGCTCGCGGGAGACGGATCGAACGTCACGACGCTCGCCGTCGCGTCGCACTGGCGCGACAAGTCGATGAGCTGGGCAATTACTGCCTGGTGTCCGCGATGCAGCCCGTCGAAGACGCCAATCGCCACCACGCTCGGCTCGCCGGACGTCTCATCACCGTCGTGACGCACTTTCATGACAGGCAACCTACTCGGACGATCCGTCGATGCGAGGCAACACAACGACGGGTTGCCACACCTCGCCGCGACGACGCAGCACCCCCACGAGGTCGCCCGCCCCGTTGATCGCCGCGATCTCGTCACCGCCTTGCTGATCAAGCGTGACGCGCTGACCCATGCGCAGACGTCGCTCCTCGTCGTCACTGACATTGACCGACGCGAGGTGTTCGACGAACGAGCGCGGTGGCCGTAAGACCGGTGCATCTTCACTGATGCGATCGTCGAGTTGGTGGTACGTGAGGGCGTCGAGCACGTGATGCGTTCCACTCGACAGACGACGAAGTGCGCTCA
This sequence comes from Acidimicrobiaceae bacterium, assembly GCA_003142095.1. Taxonomy (GTDB): domain Bacteria; phylum Actinomycetota; class Acidimicrobiia; order Acidimicrobiales; family RAAP-2; genus RAAP-2. The sequence continues at coordinate 33,807 of PLON01000056.1, forward strand.
AGTGCCCGATCGTTCCGAGTCGCTCGGCGAGGTCACTCAAGAGCACTCGCACGTACGTGCCGACCGAACACGTCACGTCGAAGGACCACCGGGTCTCGTCGAGGGGTGCCAGTGACAGCTCGTGCACGGTGATCGTTCGCGGCGCTCGCTCGATGACGACGCCTTCGCGCGCGAGAGCGTGGAGTCGCTGACCGTTGACCTTGATCGCCGACACCATGGGCGGGATCTGTTCTTGCTCACCCAGAAGACCCGTGATTACCGCGTTCACCGTCTCTGGCGACAGTTCGGGTACCGGCGCGGTTTCGACCACGGCCCCATCGGCGTCGAGCGAGTCGGTCCGTACGCCAAAGGTAACCACGCCTTCGTAGCGCTTGATTTCACTCTGGGCGAAGCGGAGCAGGCGCGTCGAGGGACCGACACCGAGGATCAAGAGACCCGTCGCCATGGGGTCGAGGGTGCCCGCGTGACCGACGCGTTGCTCGTTCAACACCCGTCGCACGTGTCCCACTACGTCGTGACTCGTGACGCCCTGGGGCTTGTCAATAAGGAGGAGCCCGTTACTCATCATCATGATGTTGGCGACGCAAAGCTTCCTCAACGGCCGTGCCGCTCGCTACCGCGGGGTCGGCCATGAACGAGAGCTTGGGAGTGCGTTTCAGACGAGTTTGGGCGTTGACGGACGCCTGGATCTGAGCCCGGCGTTCTTCGAGCGCCTCCTTCGCCACGTCGGAGAGCGAATGAAAGTAGACCATTGCTTGGCGAAGGTCGGGCGAGGTGTCAATGCCAGTCACCGTCAGAAATCCCAGGCGTTCGTCGATGTCCGAGATCCGAACGAGTTCGTCGGAGATCACTTCACGCAGTATCTGGTTGACCCTCGCGGATCGAGGGTACGGATGGTTCGAGCCGGAGGAGCGAGCCATGGCTTACGCCGTGCGCGGAATCTCGCGCTCTTCGTAAGTTTCGATGATGTCACCAGACTTGAGGTCCTGGTAGTCCGAGAGACCAACTCCGCACTCGAAGCCCGAAGCAACCTCACGCGCGTCGTCCTTAAAGCGACGCAGCGACGTGACCGTGCCCTTCCAAATGATTACTCCCTCGCGAAGGAATCGCACCTTCGAGCCGCGTGTGATGACGCCGTCGCGCACGAAACAGCCCGCGATCGCGCCCACGCGCGGAATGCGGAACACCTCGCGGACCTCGGCTTCTCCTGTGACAACTTCCTCGTAGACCGGTGTCAAGAGTCCGAGCATGGCCGCTTCGATCTCTTCGATCAACTTGTAGATGATTTCGTAGGTGCGTACCTGCACGCCCTCGCTCACGGCCAACTCGCGGCTGCGCTTGTCGGGGCGCACGTTGAAACCGATGATCGTCGCGCTGGAGGCCTTCGCGAGTTGCACGTCATTCTCGGTGATGCCACCAACACCGCGGTGCACGATGACGAGTTTCACGTCGTCGCGTTCGAGCTTGCGCAGCGACTCGGTACAGGCCTCGAGCGAGCCCTGGACGTCGGCCTTCAAGACGATATTGAGCGTCGCCGTCTCGCCACGCTGAATCTGTTCAAACAGATCCTCGAGACGAGCCCCGCCCGAGGCGACCGGCTGTTGACCGACCAGGCGCGTACGTTGCGCACGGGCTTCGGCGAGAGAGCGTGCGTGCGCGAGGTCACGCGCGACGCGCATCTCGTCACCGGCGAAGGGTGGCTCGCTGAATCCCAGAATCTGCACGGGCGTGGAAGGCCCCGCGCTCTTGACTTGCTTGCCCTGATCGTTGATGAGTGCTTTGACCTTGCCGTAGGCGGGGCCGGCGACCACCGGGTCACCGACACTCAGCAGTCCCTTTTGGACCATAACGGTCGCCACAGGACCGCGGCCCACTTCGAGGTTGGCTTCGAGAACCGAACCAACGGCTCGACCCGTTGGACGCGCGGAGAGTTCTCCAATTTCGGCGACCAGAAGGACCTGCTCGAGGAGATCGTCGATACCGGTTCCCTGTAATGCCGAGATCTCGACGACGATGGTGTCCCCGCCCCACTTTTCGGGCACGAGTCCGTGCTCGGAGAGTTGCTGGAGGACGCGATCGGGATTGGCGTCAGCCCGGTCCATCTTGTTGATCGCGACGATAATCGGCACACCCGCCGCTTTGGCGTGATCGATCGCTTCAACCGTCTGGGGCATGACGCCGTCGTCGGCCGCAACGACCAAGATGACGACGTCGGTGACCTTCGCGCCACGCGCTCGCATGGCGGTGAAAGCTTCGTGGCCGGGGGTGTCGAGGAACGTGATCTGCTTGGCGTGCCAGGTCACCTGGTAGGCACCGATGTGCTGGGTGATGCCGCCCGCTTCACCGGCCACCACATTGGTTTTACGAATCTTGTCGAGGAGCAACGTCTTACCGTGGTCGACGTGGCCCATCACGGTCACGATCGGCGCGCGCGGAGCAACGGGAATGTTGTCGTCGTCATCATCTTCATCGAAGAATTTGGCGAGCAGCTCGGCTTCTTTTTGTTCACCGGGATCAACGAGGTGAACGTCAGCGCCCACTTCGGCGGCGTAGAGCTCGATCATGTCGTCCGTGAGGCCCTGCAACGACGTGACAATCTCGCCTTGGAGGAACAAGAAACGAATAATGTCCGCGGCACTGCGGTTGAGCTTGGGTCCAACGTCTTTCGCGGTTGAACCGCGCTCGATGATGATCTCGCCGTCGGGCACCGGCGCACTGCTCGGCTGCCACGTCGTCATCTGGGTCGGCTCGAGCTCTTCTACGTTGCGACGACGCCGACGCGTGGTTTTGCGCTGCGATCCGCGAGGTCCGCCGCCGCCGCGAGCCGGTCCACCACTACGACTAGCGCCAGCGGGCGCGCCGCCGGCCGGAGCGCCGGGACGCGTGGCGTTAAATCCTCCGCCACCTGGACGTGATGGTCCGCCGGTTCGCGGAGCGCCCGTGCTCGGACGCGCGCTCATGGGACGAGGTCCACTCGAGGGACCACGGCCGGTAGCGCTCGGCATGGGGCGCCGTACTCCGGGCGGAGGTGGGATGGGACGACCGGTCGCACTGAGGGGGCGTCCCGGAGGTGGCGGAATGGGGCGTCCACTCGAACTCAGTGGGGGGCGCTGGCTGCCGTCGCCACTGGCGCCACCGCGTGGCGTGGGGCGAATGGTCGTCGGCCCGTCCGGTGAGACGTTGCGCGTGGGCACGGGCTTGGGTGGAACGACGCGCGAACGCACGACCTTGGGGCCACTCGGGGCAGCCTCAGCCGTGGGCGCGTCGATCGTCGCGGTCACAGAGTCAGTCGGATGTGCAGGTGCGTGGACCACGGCGGCCTGTGTCGCAGCGGGAGCGGGCGTGCTCGTCACGCGTGCGGGACGTGGGACGTCATCAACCGGTGCCGCGTCAACGGCTGCCTTGGTGGCCTTGACCGCCTTGGCGGCGTCAGCCGGCACTTCGCGGCGTAGTCCGTCCGCGTCGGCGCGACGACGAATGCGATCCGCCTGTGCGTCTTCAATCGACGCCGACGGGCTCGAGGCGCCGATACCTAGTTTTTGGGCGAGTGCGAGCAACTCTTTGCTCGTTAACCCGAGCTCTTTTGAGAGCTCGTGCACTCGAATTTTCTTTGGCGCCAAAACGTTCCCTTACTTCGTGTCCCCGCACATTCGGCGGGCACAGTTTCCTATTCTTTCACAACTACGGCCTTTTACTGGTCGCGAGACCATGCAACACCGCTACATCAGATTCACCGACGCTCGCGCGTAACGCCCGAGCCACGTGCGAAACCCGTACTTCAGTCGCGCACGCGTGGTCACGACACCACCACACCCCGCGGCCCTCGCCCCGTCCCAAGTACCACAAACCCTGGGCGGTGCGGCCCGCGCGCACCATTTCAGCGTCATCCCGTCTCGTTCGACAGACAACGCACGTTCGTGTCGGTGCTATGCCTCGTCCTCCGAAATCGTCTCCACCATAACTACTTCCTCAACGTCGCCTTCGGCGTCGGTGATCACCGTGTCCTCGATGACCGCCTCGACCTCGCCGCTCTCGCCCACGACTTCGGTAACGGTCTCGTCCACCACTACGTCGCCTTCGGTCCAGACCTCTTCGACCACTTCGTCGTTGCCTTCGTTCTCGGAGCGGATGTCGATACGCCATCCGGTCAGGCGTGCGGCCAGGCGTGCGTTCTGACCCTCTTTGCCAATCGCGAGAGATAGTTGCTGGTCGTGAACAATGACTGTCGCGATGCCCTCGACCTCGTCGAGACGAACCTCACGCACGCGCGCGGGCTGCAACGCCGACTGGATGAACGCCACCGGATCATCGCTGTAGGGTACGACGTCAATGCGCTCGGAGCGAAGTTCGTTCGTGATGTTGCGCACGCGTGATCCGCGCGCGCCCACGCAGGCACCAACCGGATCGATCATCTGGTCGTTCGAGGCGACGGCGATCTTCGAGCGGTGACCGGGTTCGCGCGCGAGAGCTTTGATCTCTACGATGCCGTTCGCGATCTCGGGCACTTCGATCTCGAAGAGTTTCGCCACGAGCGCCGGGTGCGTGCGCGAGACCACGATCTGGGGACCCTTGTTGGTCTTTCGAACTTCGACGATGTACACCTTGACGCGCGCGCCGTGTTCGTAGCGTTCGAACGCGATCTGCTCGGCCTGGGGCAACAAGGCTTCCACCCGACCAAGGTCGAGCAGGGTGTAGCGGTTGTCGTTCTGTTGAACGGTGCCCGACACGATGTCGCCTTCGCGGTTCGCGAACTCCTCGTACATCTGACGACGCTGGATGTCGCGAATCAGTTGCATCAGGACCTGCTTGGCCGTCTGAGCGGCGATTCGTCCGAAGTCTTCCGGCGTGGCGTCCCACTCGCGCGTGACGTTGCCCTCGAGGTCGAGCTCGAGCCCCCACACCTTGATCTCGCCCGTCTCGGGGTTGATCTCCACTTCGGCGTCTTCGGCCGAGTCGGGACGGCGCTTGTAGGCCGCCAGCAACGCATTGGCGAGAGCGATTAATAGTTCACCCTCATCAATGTTCTGGTCGCGCGCGATCTGACCGAGAGCCTCAAGAAATTCGAAGTTAGCCATGTCTAGCCTTTCTTGCTCGTCGATGGCGTACGTGCGCCTTTGGTCGTGGTCTTGCTTTTCGTTTTGCTGCTCGTCTTGTTGGGCGTCGCCTTCACGGGCTTCGTGGCGCCCCAGACGAAGACGGTGCGTGCGCGCTCGATGGCGTCGAGGGGCACCGTTACCTTGCCGAGTTCTTGTTCGTCCAACGTCAGTGACGAATCGGTGACGTCAAGCAGTGTTCCTTCGAGTCGGCGCGTCGACTCATCACCGCGAAGTTCACGCAGTGTCACCATTTCACCGATGGCGCTACGAAAGTGCACCGGCGTGCGCAGGCGCCGCTCGAGCCCGGGGGTCGACACGTCGAGGGTGAAGCGGCCCGCAATCGGGTCGTTGGCGTCCAGCCACTCCGAAATAGTGCGATTGGCCTTGGTGAGCGACTCAAGGTCGACCCCGCCCACCCGTGAGACGACGACGTTCAGGGTGCCCGAGGAAAACTCCACGTCGTACAGTTCGAGTCCCAGCGGCTCTACGAGCGGACGTAGCGTGGTGTCCCATTCCATGTCCGTCTCCTTTCGCTGTCGCCCAAAGTCGTACGGACATTGAAAAAGCGCGGGCCCGAGGCCCGCGCTTAAACGAGTCCATACGTCCTGAGCGGACTGTAGACGTCAATTGTAGCAGTCAAACACGGAGTTCACAATCGGTGAACGACCGCAGCAAAACTCACCTCGGTGCAAGAAAAGTCATTTTAGAAATTGTTTAATAGCTCTTCGCGACGAGACAGATAAGACCACCTTCGTCTTCGCTCGACGGCATAGAACCATCTTGACGCTGCAGGCAGCGCACGCTCACCGCTTGGGCGTTAAGAGTTGTCTCGCCTTCACCCGCGACGAGGTCCCACGCGAGACGCGCGAAGCCGTCTTTTGCGGCGTCAATGGCGTCGGCCACCGAGTCGACGTCGCGAGTTCGCTCGTCACGGTGCGCGATGGCTCGCGCCAACAAGTTCGTCTGGATGCTCTCCAGAGCGAGGGGCACCTCACTCACGAGCGCGCCCAGTCCGAGCGTCGTCTTTTCCGCGTTGTCGCGACGCACCAACGTGACGAGACCCTGCGCCAGGTCGCGCGGCCCGACCTCAATGCGTATCGGCACGCCCTTGATTTCCCAGTCGGTCACCCGACGACCAAAGCTGCCTCGACCCCGGTCCACTTCCACGCGAACTCCCGCGTCGCCAAGGCTGGCGGCCACTCGCTCGCAGGCCTCGTTGACTTCAGCGTCGTCGCGCACGGCGACAACGACTACTTGAATCGGCGCGAGGCGCGGTGGAACGACGAGTCCGTTGTCGTCGCCGTGGGCCATGATGAGCCCCCCGACGAGTCGCGTCGAAGCTCCCCACGACGTCGTGAAACAGAGCTCGGCCTGACCGGCCTCGCTTTGGTAGTAGATGTCAAACGCTCGTGCGAAGTTCTGACCGAGTTCGTGGGTGGTCATCATCTGCAGCGCCTTGCCGTCACGCATCACCGCTTCGCCGGTCATGGAGTTGATCGCCCCGGGAAAGCGTTCGCTCGCCGGCTTGATCCCGATGTAGGAAGGACACGCCAGCACGTTCACCATGAAATCGTTGTAGACCTCGTAGTGGATGCGTCGCGCGTAGGCTGACGCGTCGTCGAGGCTCTCGTGCGCGGTGTGCCCTTCTTGCCAGAGGAACTCCGAACTGCGCAGGAACAACCGTGGCCGCAGTTCCCAGCGCACCACGTTGGCCCACTGGTTCAGTAGGAGCGGCAGGTCGCGATAGCTCTGGATCCACTTGGCCATGAACTCGCCCACGACCGTCTCCGAAGTAGGACGCACCACGATCGGCTCGGCCAACTCTTCGCCACCGGCGTAGGTGACGACGGCGAGCTCGGGGCTGAAGCCCTCGACGTGCTCCGCCTCACGGGCGAAGTAGCTCTCTGGGATAAAGAGCGGGAAGTAGGCGTTTTTCGCGCCGGTCTTCTTGATCCGCACGTCCATCTCGTACTGCATGCGCTCCCAGATGGCGTAGCCGTAGGGACGAATGACCATCGTGCCGCGAACGGGTCCGTTGTCGGCCATTTCGGCCTTCGCGACGACGTCTTGATACCAGCGCGGGAAGTCTTGCGATTGAGGGGTCAGAACACTCTGTGAAGCCACGGCTCTCCTTGACGAATTCGGTAAAGCCTAGTCAGGGAGTTACTGCTCGACGTGGCGACGAATCTTCTCGATGCGGGCTTGAGAGTTGTTGGCGTCGGCACCGCGGTCGTCGAGCAAGGCCGCGCGGTCGGCCGCCGCTTCTTCTTCGGCGCCCGCGTCTTTGGCGAGCAGTCGCGCTTCGACTCCCTCGGCGATGATCTTCTTCGCCTCGTCGACCAGCGCTTCGACCATTTCATCTTCGGGTACCACGCGAATGATCTGACCTTGGATAAAAAGGTGACCGCGGTGCTTACCGGCGGCGATCCCGAGGTCGGCGTGACGCGCTTCACCCGGACCGTTCACGACGCATCCCATCACCGCAACTTGTAGTGGGACGTTCAGCGCCTTCAGGGCCTCTTGGGCCTCGTTCGCTATTTTGATGACGTCGACTTCGGCGCGTCCACAACTCGGGCACGCGATGAGGTCGAGGCCCTTACGTTCACGCAGTCCGAGCGACTCGAGGAGCGTGCGCCCGGCGCGCGCCTCTTCGACGGGGTCCGCCGTCAAGGAGTAGCGAAGGGTGTCGCCTATGCCCTCGGCGAGAAGAGTCGCAATTCCGGCCGTGCCCTTCAACAGTCCCCCGGGCAGCGGTCCCGCTTCGGTCACACCGAGGTGCAGCGGGTGGTCGAAGGTCTGTGAGGCGAGACGATACGCCGCAATCATGGTCGCGACCGACGAAGCCTTCACGGAGATTTTCACGTCATTGAAGTCCACTTCCTGGAAGTAGGCCAACTCGATTCGCGCCGACTCCACCAACGCTTCGGGCGTGGCCCCGCCGAATCGCTCGTAGATGTCGGGGTGCAGGGAGCCCGCGTTCACACCAATGCGAATGGGTACGCCGCGATCTTTCGCCTCGCTCGCGACGAGCTTGATCTCTTCGGGCTTTCGTAGGTTGCCCGGGTTGAGGCGAAGTCCGTTGACACCGGCCTCCAGCGCGGCGAGGGCCATCTCGACGTGAAAGTGAATGTCCGCCACGATCGGCACGGGCGAGCGCGGCACGATTTGGGCGAGTCCCTCAGCCGCCGCCCGGTCGTTGCAGGTGCAACGCACGATGTCGGCGCCGTTCGCGGCGAGCGCGTAGATCTGTTGGAGAGTGCCTTCAACGTCGGCCGTCTTCGTCGTCGTCATTGACTGCACGGAGATAGGCGCGTCGCCACCGACTTTCACCGACCCCACGGCGATCTGGCGGGTGACCCGACGGGGCGTTAACAAACTAGCGGTGACATCCATTGCTCTAGTCTGCCGTGTTTGACGGCCGTGCGATACACCTCATCAGAAGGGATTCGGGATCGGATGGGCGATGTCCAGGTACAAAGTGCAGGCAAACAGCACCAGTAGCACGCTCATAAAGGCGTAGACCACGGGCGCGAGTTTGTTGATGTCGGCCTGATAACGCACGCCGCGACGTGAACGGATCCGCTCATACGTGGCGATGGCTACGTATCCCCCGTCCAGGGGCAGCATCGGCAACATGTTCAAGACCCCCACGAAGATATTGACGGCCGCCAAAATCGTGATGAGGGGCAGCGCGCCGACGTCGGCCCCTTGGACCGCGATGCGCACGACGCCCACGATGGAGTCAGGTCGTGAGTTCTGGTTCGCCGGGTTGGTGGCGGCCTTCGCCGACGCCACTTGGTGAAAGAGGCTCGCGAACTCGCCGGGCGAAAAGACGTGCACGATGGCGTGCGCCGCGTCAGCCACGTAACTGCCGACCTGAGTGAAGGACCGCGGAATCGCGGCGAGGGGCGACGTGTGCACCGTCAGGTCCCCCACCTCAATGCCGATGTAGCCGTGCGCCGGGAGGCGTTGTCCGTCTTCTTTGATCGTGCGTCCATTCACCGGCGTCACGTGCAACGTGAGGTCACGCCCGTCGCGATCCACGACCATGGTGAGGTGCTTACCCGCCGAGCCGTGCAACCGATTGGTCAACTGATTGATGCTCGTGATCGTGGTGCCGTCGATGCTCACAATCTGGTCGCCCACGTGCAATCCCGCCAACTGCGCCGCGTTCTCTTTAAGCCCCTGCCACGGGGTAAAGGCCTGCACGCCCACGTGGGTCGACGACGGTGCTCCGATGAAGGTCAACGCGACCCAGGCGAGGGCGAGCGCCATGACCACGTGCATGAGCGATCCGGCCGAAGCGAACAGCACCTTCTTCGGATAGGACGCCTCGCGATAGGTACGGGCTTCGGTGCCGGGTTCAACGGGCGTGCCCCACGTCATCCCGGGAACCTTCACGTACCCGCCGAGCGGCAGGGCCCGTATGCCGTAGCGCGTTTCGCCGCGCGTCGTCGACCAGAGAATCGGACCAAAACCGACAAAGAAGTCGGTCACGAGTAGTCCGGCGCGCTTTGCGGTAATGAAGTGACCGAACTCGTGGCCCATCACCATGAGCAGAATGAGAAAGATCACGAGTGGCAGGGCCCACCCGACCAACCAGGCGAGGAGCGCAACGAAGGCGATCACGCCGACGAACAACGCCAGGGGCGATTGGCGTAATGACGCGTGTTCCATGTCTACTTCTTGAGGCTAGCGCGCGCCCGTCGCCGTGCGACGTCGTCGTTCTCGTACAACGACGCCAACGAGTCGAGGTCTTGCGCTTCGTACTGATCCATCGTTGCCGCGACCACGGGAACGATGTCACACCAGTTGATCTCGTCAGCGAGAAGTGCTTCGACCGCGATTTCGTTCGCCGCACTCAGCCACGCGGGTGCGGCACCCCCGAGACGCGCCGCCTCGTACGCGAGAGTTAGAGCCGGAAAAGCGTCGAGATCGGGTGCTTCAAACGTCAGAGTAAGCGGCGTTGAGAAATCGAGCCGGCCGTACCCGTGGTCGAGTCGGTCAGGCGCACCGAGGCAGTAGGCGATGGGCAGTCGCATGTCGGGCCGCGACAGTTGGGCAAGCACTGAGCCGTCCACGTACTCAACCATCGAGTGCACGATCGACTGAGGGTGCACGACGACTTCCACGCGATCGACGTCGATGCCAAACAGCGCGGTCGCTTCGAGTACTTCGAGACCCTTATTCATGAGCGTCGACGAGTCGATGGTGATCTTCGCACCCATCGACCACGTCGGGTGATGCAGAGCGTCGTCTTTCGTGGCGCCTTTCAACTGTTCGACGGTCCACCCGCGAAATGGTCCGCCCGACGCCGTCAGCAACACTCGACGCACGTCGGGATACCCCGGGCGCCGTGGGGCACTGGCGAGGCACTGGTGAATGGCGCAGTGCTCCGAATCGATCGGCAGTAACTGCGCGCCCGGCGTTGCGCGCACCTTCGCGACTAATGGGGCCGCCGCGATCAACGACTCCTTGTTCGCGAGCGCCAGTCGTTTGCCGGCGGCGAGCGCGCCCAGGGTGACGGGCAGTCCCGCAAATCCCATGACCGCGTTGACAACGATGTCCGCCTCGCGCGCGAGCTCTTCTAGTCCTTCATCACCGACAACGATGGTGACATCGCTCGAGAGAAGGTCGGCCAAAGTCGCGCGGTGCGTTTCGCTCTTCACCGCAACGCGCTTCACGTCGAACTCGCGCGCGATCGCCGCGAGTTCACTGAGGTGTTCGCCCCCGGCGAGGGAGACGAGTTCAAAACGTTCGAGTTCGCTACGCAACACGTCGAGCGTTTGTACGCCAATCGAACCCGTCGCACCGAGCAACGCCACGCTTTGGCGCGATTGCGACATCGTTAACTCAGCTTGATGACGTGCAAGAGGTAGTACATCGTGGGCAGAGCGAACAACAACCCGTCAACGCGATCGAGCAATCCCCCGTGCCCGGGCAAGAGCCGACCAAGATCCTTCAGTCCCAGCGTGCGCTTCACCATCGACTCAAAGAGGTCGCCAAGCGGCACCACAATCGAGAGCGCGACCGCCGCTTCGAGACCGTGAGTGATCGTCCAGGGACTCACGCGCGGCAATAGCACCGCACCCGCGACAAGAGTGATAATCGTGCCGCCAATGGTGCCTTCGATGGTCTTGTTCGGCGACAGCGCCGCATTGAGTGGACGACGGCCCACCCAACGTCCAATGAAGAGCGCGCCGACGTCGTTACAGACCGTCAGCGCCAACGCGCCAAAGACGAACGCCATGCCGTTGCGATTCGGGTAGGTGTGCGGCGCAAGCATCAAAATGCCGTACGCGCCGAGCACTCCGACCCACGCGTACACGAAGATCGTCGCCCCGAGTCCGTCGAGAACGTCAATCTTTTGCGGCGCACTCATGTACCAGATGAATCCGAAGATGACCAAGAGCACCGTCACCGCACCCACAACAACCAGACCCTTGTTGTAGACCGCGATGCCCAGTGTCAATACGGCAACGATGCCAAGAATCGTCGCCGGATGTGCGCCCACCGTGCGAAAGCCCGCGAACGCTTCGGCCGCGGCGAAGGCCAGGGCCACGAGAATCAGAACGGTCACCGCAAGGGGACCCGCAAAAAATACACCGAAGACAACGATCGCGAGCAGGATGCCGGTCATGGTCGCGAGTGAGACGTTGCTCGAACTCCGTCGCACCGCGCGACCGGCGAGAGGGTTCGCCGACACGCGGTGGCGGGTGCGCTGCGAGCGCAGTGGCGCCGGGCGCGGTGCCTCGACGGCGGGCTCGTCTTCCTCGACGAGCGTGTCGTCGGAGAGGTTGAACTCCCAGGGCCGGGCGTCGTCGACTTTCTCTTCGCCCGCCAAGATCGACGCGTCGAATTGGCCTTCGTGCGCTACCCAGTCGGCCTCGCCTTCCCGCCAGGCGGGCGCGGGCACGGCCGCCCACGGATCGTCATTCATCGCGGTTTCGCGCGCTACGACGATGGGTACTTGACCGGTCGGAGCATCCGTCCAATGCGGCAACAAAGTGGCGGGATCGATCGTTGGCGGTTCGTCAACAAGTTCGGACGCAACATCGGCGCCGGTGACGGTGACGCGAGGGTCGCTCGAACTGGCCACCGGAAACTGGCCGGTCGGCTCGTCGTCGGAGAGGCCGTCGTCAGACTTCAAGAAGTTCCTGCTCTTTGTGCGCGAGCATCGCGTCAACGACGGCGACCTCGTCCTGGGTCATCTTGTCGAGAATCTTTTCGAGTCGCTCAATCTCGTCACTCGAAAGACCCTCTTCTTTTTCGAGGTTCTCTAACTCTTGACGAGCGTGACGACGCACCCCGCGCAGCGCCACTCGACCTTCTTCCGCTTTGTTCTTCACCATCTTCACGAAGGCCTTTCGTCGCTCTTCAGTGAGCGCCGGAAAACCGAGACGAATTACTTGCCCATCGTTGGACGGCGTCAATCCGAGATCGGCGTTACCGATCGCCTTTTCAATCGCCGCGATCGACTGCTTGTCGAAGGGCGACACCACGAGGAGGCGTGGTTCGGGCACCGAGAAGTTAGCGAGTTGCTTGAGCGGTGTCTCGGTGCCGTAGTAGTCGATCAGAAGTCCTTCAATCAACGTGGACGACGCCCGGCCCGTACGGACCGCGCCGAACTCACTCTTCACGTGCTCAATCGCGCGCAACATTTTCTCGCGTGTGTCTTCCATCAAGAGATCGATGAGTTCGTTTTCCATTACTTCACCAGCGTACCGACGGGCTGACCGTCGAGGGCGCGACCTAAATTACCGTCGGCCATCAGGTCAAACACTCGAATCGGCAGACGATTGTCCTTGCAGAACGTGATGGCTGTCATATCCATCGCCCGCAGGTCTCGCGCAATCACCTCGTCAAAGGAGATTTCATCGAACTTGACGGCGTCAGCGTTGATGCGCGGGTCCTCGGAGTAAACGCCATCAACCCCGCCGTGAGTACCCTTCAGCACAATTTCGGCTTCGATCTCCGCGGCACGCTGGGCGGCCGCGGTGTCGGTCGTGAAATAAGGGTTGCCCATGCCCGCCGCAAAGATAACGACGCGGCCCTTTTCCAAGTGGCGCACGGCGCGACGTCGAATATAGGGCTCGGCGACCTGATCCATGTTGACGGCCGACATCGCGCGCGTGGGCCGCCCGTGATTCTCGATGGCGTCTTGCAAGGCCAGTGCGTTGATGACCGTGCCCAACATGCCCATGAGGTCCGAGTTTGCGCGGTTCATGCCCGCCATGGCTCCGGTCGCGCCGCGCCAGATGTTCCCGCCACCGACGACGACCGCGAGTTCGAGATCACCGCGTTCCATCGCGGTCGAGATCTCAATGGCGAGAAAGTCCACCGTTGACGCATCGATTGTTTCGTCGCTCGCGGCAGAAGCCAGCGCTTCGCCCGAGAGTTTTAAGACCACACGACGCACGACGATGTCCTATCCCCCGATGACTACTTGAGCGTACGCGCTGATTGTCGCACCCTTCAAGAACTGCGCCACCGTTTCTTTTTCGTCCTTCACGTACGGCTGGTCTAAGAGAACACGCTCCTTGAACCAGCCATTCAGTCGACCTTCAATAATCTTGGGAAGTGCCGCTTCGGGCTTTCCCTCGTTGCGCGTGATCTCCTCGACGGTCTTACGCTCCGCGTCAATTTCGCCCTGGGGGACATCCTCGCGCGCCAGATAAAGCGGCTTCGCGAAGGCAATGTGCAGGCAGATCTCTTTGGCCACTTCTTCGCTAGCGCCCTTTATGACGACCGCAACGGCGTTGACCCCGCGGCCCGCCTGGTTGTGTATGTAAGTCTCGACGACCTCATCGGGACCGGCTTCCAGTCGGTAGACGCGGCCGATGGAGATGTTCTCCTTCAAGGTGGTGAGCATCGTTTCGATGTTCTCTTTGAAATGCACGATGGACTCTTCGCCCTCAGCGACGACGCGCGCGGCGATCTCGTCGGCCAGGGTGACGAACTCTTCAGACTTCGCGACGAAGTCGGTCTCGCTGCGCAGTTCGACGATGGCGGCGACGTTGCCATCACGCACGACCGCAACGGCCCCTTCACTGGCTTCGCGGTGAGCGCGCTTGGCGGCCGAGGCGAGGCCCTGAACGCGCAGCCACTGCACGGAGGCTTCCATATCGCCGTTGTTGGCCTCGAGGGCGCGCTTCGCGTCCATCATGCCCACGCCCGTGGCTTGGCGCAGATTCTGTACGTCTTTCGCGGTGATTGTCACCTTGGGTTCTCCTCTTGAGTAAGTGTGTATTACGCGCCGACGGCGGTGGCCGTCGGAGTCGCCGTCACCGCGGGGCGGTTCTGGCGGATGAAACGTCCTTCGGTCACCGCATCGGCGATCAAACGACAGAGCAGTGCGCCGGCACGAATGGCGTCATCGTTGCCCGGGATGACGTAGTCAATGACGTCGGGGTCACAGTTCGTGTCCACGACCGCCACGACCGGCAGGCCGAGCTTGCGCGCTTCGGTGACGGCGATGTGCTCTTTCTTCGTGTCGATCACGAAGATGGCGTCGGGCACGCGGTCGAGGTTCGCAATACCACTCAAGTTACGGTCCAGCTTCTCGAGCTCGCGGCTGTGGCGCAGCGCTTCGCGCTTGGGCATGTTGTTGAAGTCTCCGGCGCGCTCCATGGCGCGCAGTTCGATGAGGCGCTTCACGCGACCGGCGACGGTCGTAAAGTTCGTCAACATCCCGCCCAACCAGCGCTGATTCACGAACGGCATGCCGCAGGCCTTCGCGTAGTCCTCGATGGGACCTTGGGTCTGCTTCTTCGTGCCGACGAAGAGGATCACTCCGCCCTCGGCGACGAGGTCGCGCACGTAGGCGTAACTCGATTCGATGCCGGCGAGGGTCTTACGCAGGTCGATCAGGTAGATGCCGTTTCGTTCGCCCAAGATGAAACGACGCATTTTGGGGTTCCAACGACGGGTCTGGTGCCCGAAGTGCACGCCCGAGTCCAA
>PLON01000055.1 GCA_003142095.1 Acidimicrobiaceae bacterium
TCATTTTGTCTGGCTGACAACAGCACCCCTCGATATGAAATCGGCTGTCCTTCGTCCATGGGCTTCCCCTCCTAATTCATTCGAATCTACCTGAGGTGTTGGATCCAGGTGTGGAGTCGGCCGCCCGCACGTATGGGATGCCGCCCGTCGTGGTCGGCAGTCGACCGTTCGTCAAGAAGTGGGTGGTTCAAGTCTCCAGTGCCTGGTTGCAGATCTGTTGCTTCGGGTCTCCGACACCAACAATCTCCGACTCATTCTTTCGCGAGTTATTGCAACGTTCTTAGTGCGTCGATTTATGGGATGCAGTTTGCGGGTGCTGTGATACACGTCCGCCCTCGACCCATGACCGGTATCGGCGGTTACGGGCGCCCTGCCCGACCTAGCGTCGCCCATTCCCGGGCGATCGCAAACGGCACTTATGGCACTGTCAAACCCTACGATGTCTTTGCAGTTGCGTAAGGAGTTCCGATGACTATCCCCCCCACGGAACACACTCCTCCATACGAGAGCCCAGGCCCCGTCGAACTGCTCATCAAAGATGCCCGACCGAAGGCGCGTCATCATCGTCTGACTGTCGGCGTAATGCTCTTCGCAGTCGTCGTGGTCATCGCGGCAATTCTCATCGCTGTCACGCGCGGACCTACGACCAAGACGGTTACCTTGGCACCGCCGACGTGTCTGCGGTCGCAACTTCACGTGGCATTCGTCGGTGTCAGCGGTGGTCTCGGACACGAGGGCAGGGTGATTCAAGTCACCAACGTGAGTGGCAAGGTGTGTTCGCTCACGGGTTATCCGAGGGTCACGGGGGTTTTCGCTTCAGGCGTTCAGAGGATTTTTAAGGACACGCTAAATGGATATCTCGGAGGTCTCTTCATAAACCCGTCGAGTAGGACCAAACTGCCTGTCGCTACGTTGCGTGCCCGCCACGGAGTTGCGTCGTCAATGGAGGAATCTGTTCTGCGCCATACCTGTCCTGGTTTCACCTCGTACGTCGTTTCGCTGCCTCACGTCACTGGCGGGACGTATACGTTCCACAACAGTTTCCCGGACCGATACTGCTTCCAACCGGAAGTTCATCCCTTCGTTCCCGGTTCTACCGGCTCCGCTAAATGAAGACACGTGCTACGTATCATGCAAACCCTCGGTGTCAGTCGACAGGAGTCGCCAGTGAAAGGTGGCATTCCTGTTGAGTCGGGCCATCGACTTGACAGACATAGGAGCATCAGAGGACGCAATCGCCACTCGTGAGTTTCCAGCGTCTTCTTGGCAGCGTGACGTAAATTAGCGGGGGTGGTGCATCGTGCGCGATTGCGTAGAAACACCTTCCAGAAACAAGAGGAGGTCAATAATGGCCGCAACGCTGAAACTGACGCATAAAGCAATCGGAGTCGAGGTCCGACGTGGCACGTACGACATCGTGGTTGACGGTCAGCCTGTCGGATCGCTCGAAATGAACGACACGTTCGAGATACCAATCGAACCTGGACGTCACACCCTGCAAGTTCGCAGTGGCCGAAACTCCAGCCGAACTCAGACCTTCGACGCCGCCGAGAGCCAAACCGTCGCCTTCCGATGCACCGGGAAGAGTTTTCTGCCGATCTTTCTCGCGTCCTTCTTCGTGCCCAGCCTGGCGCTCCAGCTCCGCCGTACAGCCGATGATCGGTCTCTGTGACGACGTCGCCGCAGGCCGAGACCAAGCGAGAACAAACGCCGTACCGATGCAAGCAAACCTGAGTATCAGCCGACAAGACGGCTGTCGCACCGGTACGAACCTAACTCGCGATCCACCATTGTTCAATCCGCCAGTCGGAGAATGTGCGGGTCGGCTCTACGACACCAACTAAGCAATAATGGAATATGGGGAATCCTTATTGGCCGTTGTTCGATCTTCGAATCCGGACACAGCGCGTCGAAATTCGTTTACCGAGTGATGACGTCCTGGTAGAACTCGCGCGACTTGCCCTAAAGGGAGTTCATGATCCGACTCTCATGCCTTTCCTCCATCCTTGGACCGATGAGCCCTCGCCTCAACTTGAACGAGGAATGATGCAGTGGGGCTGGCGTCATCGCGCCGAATGGAGTCCGAATAACTGGAGTTTTAATGGCGCCGTCTTCGTCAATGGTGAGGTTGTCGGTGTCCAAAGCTTGATGGCCACTGACTTCGCGGCACTTCGCTCGGTGAAGACTGGGTCGTGGCTAGGCGTCGCGCATCAGGGTAAGGGAATCGGCAAGGAGATGCGCTCGGCGATACTCCATTTCGCTTTCGAGACACTGGAAGCGTTAGAGGCACATAGTGGGGGATTCATCGACAACGCATCTTCTCTAAGCGTTTCGCGCGCGCTCGGGTACAAGGACGACGGACGACGGTCAGTTCTGCGGCGGGGCATTCCCACTGAGATGCTCGAGCTACGCCTTGATCGTTCGACGTGGCGGCAGGTCGCGCATGCAACTGTTGAAGTTTTTGGTTTTGAAGACTGCCGAGATTTCTTCATCGGCTCCAAGAGTAGATAGTCCGGGTGAGGCTCTAAAACGAGGAGTCCCACGATTTCGTTCTGTAGCTCGGCGATCCAAGTATCACCTCGCTCTATCGCGGCGAGATAGTCAGTCTTCAGAGCTACCTCGTAACGAGTGGGATATTGCAGGTGCCGTCTCTCTTGAGAAGTTTCCAGGCGGCCAACTCGAGAGCCAGTCGAGCTGCTCGCTATCCTTGGCTTCGACCACAGCTGCCTCTCTCGGATCTACTTGCGGCGCCCATGCGTTTGGAGAACAAATGTATTTTCAGGACTGGTATCTGACCGAGGAGCAGCGGATGATGCGCGACACCGCTCGCCGCTACGTGGATAACGTCGTCATTCCGTTTATCGAAGGGGACCGTACCCGCGAATGGAAGATGGACCCTCTCGATCGTCTCGCGCCCCACATACTGGAACAGGCTGACGCAGCAGGCCTTCGCGCGCTAGGTGTCCCAGATCGGTTCGGCGGCATCTCGCTCGACTCAGCGACGCAGTCACAGACGCTCGCGATCATTGCCACCGAACTGGCTCGCGGGGACTCGGGACTGGCCGACAAGTTGGTGCAGAACTGGAAGATTGCGGTTCTCCTCGCCGAATTCGCTACTGAAGAGTTGCAAGAGCATTGGTTCACTCGTTACATGGCCGAGCCGCAGTTCCTCATGGCCCATTGCCTCACTGAGCCGCACGGCGCGTCGGACCGGTGGCTTCCGTACAACGTGCCCGAGATCAATATGGACACTAAGGCGGTACTCGAGGGCGACGAGTGGGTGATCAATGGTCGTAAGCAGTTCATAAGCAACGGTTACGACGCGTCGCTTTACGTTGTCTACGCGAACACCAATAATGAAGTTGGCATGCAGAAGGGTACATCAAGTTTTCTCGTGCCACGCGAGACGCCCGGTCTAGAGGTGACTCATTGCAACGAGACCATAGGCGGACGTTTCATGAACAACGGCGAGATCGTCTTTGACAACTGTCGAGTGCCAGCTGATCACCTCCTCGTGCGCGACGACGCCCTTGGTAAGGCTGGTATCTACTTTCGTCCCGGGAAGATCCTCGTCGCGGCGAAGAGCCTCGGTATCGGAGTTGGCGCCTACGAAGACACTGTCTCGTTCGTCCACGAACGCGTGCAGGGTGGCAAAGTACTCATCAAGCACCAAGCGGTCGCTTTACGGATAGCCGATATGGCAACTCGTCTCGAAGCGGTTGCCGCGCTGCTTCGCCACGCCGCGCTGGCTGTTGATCAGCGTTCCCCCGACGCCGACGCGCTTTGCAATATGGTGAAGGTCTTCGCGTCCCACGAGATAGTCCTAGTGTGCCAGCATGCAATGGAACTGCACGGCGGATATGGTGCCATGCTCGAAGTCGGGATCGAAAAGTACATGCGCGACGCCCTCATTAATCTGCATTCGGATGGCACGACCGACGTATCGAATTTCAAGATTGTTCGAGCGATGTTCCCCGAGACAGCGGGGAACTACGCGGGCAAGGATTGAAAATCTCGGTCTGCGCTGTCGCAATCATACGGGGTAAGAATTCTGGCAGTCAGACAGATATCCCTAAAGCGACGTCGCAACGTCGGCAAAGTACTCTCTGAGCGGGGAGCGCTTAAACCTTGACTTTAAGATGGTCCCGGAGGACCGCCACGCGCTCTACATGGATCATATTCGCACCCGTGATTGAGATTGGCAAGTCCACTTGTTGGAGCTATGGCAGGCTAACCAGCCA
>PLON01000053.1 GCA_003142095.1 Acidimicrobiaceae bacterium
ATGCCCTGGACGACCAGGTAGTCGCTCCTACCGATCGCGGCGATCAACTGATACCCGAGGCCCGGAATGCTCAAGAGGTACTGGACGATGAAACCACCGGCCAAGAGGCCGCCGATATTGACACCGGCCGTGCCGAGCAGTGAGACCGATGAGGGGCGAAAGGCGTGGCGCCACATGATGCGACGTTGGCTAATGCCCTTGGAGCGAGCCATGGTAATGAACTCCTCTTGCAGCGTCACGATGAGGTCACTGCGTAGGACTCGGTAGTACACCACGTAACTACCAATGGCCAAGGTGATTGAGGGCAGCGCCAAGCTTTCGAGGTTCGCGACCCAGTCCGCGCTCAACGACACGTACGACGAGACCCCGGTATGAGGAACACCGAGTTTGATCGCGACGACGAGCACGAGGACGACGATCAGGACAAACGAGGGAACGCTCAGAAGGGTGAAACTGCCGGCGCTGAGCATGCGGTCGAGCGCGCCATCGGGCTTGCGGGCGCTGCGCATGGCCGTCGGAATTGCCGCGGCGAAGGCCAAGATTTGGCTGAGGATAATGATCTCGACGTCGATAGGCAAAGCCGCCTTGATGGTGCTCCATACCGACGTTTCGGAGATAAACGAAGTGCCGAGATTACCGCGCAAGACATTCTTGATCCAGACGAAATACTGCTCAATAACGGGTTTATTGAGGCCCAGCTGCTTGAAGAGCTTCGCCCGGTTGGCGGGGGTGTCGCCGGTGCCCAGGATCACCGCGGCGGGGTCCCCGGGAAGTAGGTGGATGAGGTAGAAGGCCCCGACGGTGATCACGAACACGACGCCGATCAACATGATCAGGCGCCGTACCAAGTATCGAGCCAACGTTCCCCCTCCGAGACCTGTAGCGACATTACCCAAGTGGACGTACTCACAAGTAACACCTGACGTCGATTGGCGTGTCACGGGCCCTGAGTACCGTGGTCGTGTGAAACGTGTATCCGTTGCGGGGGGGATAGGTGCGGGGAAAACTGCCGTTACCGATAAACTTTCATCCCTCGGTTTTTTGGTAGTTGACGCGGACGTCATCGCGAGACGCGTGGTCGAGAAGGGTCAGCCTGCGTGGATTGCTTTGCGCGACGCCTTCGGGACTGCCGTTTTAACCCCTGAGAGTGATATCGACAGAAAGTTTTTAGCGGACGTGGTCTTTCATGACGCCAGCGCACTGCGCCGGTTAAATCACATCACCCATGGCTACATCGCGGCCGAGATCAAGGCCGAGTTGGACGCTGCGAGCGGCTCGGCCGTGTTCGTGGCGCTGCCCTTGTTTCGCCCCGAACACCGTGAGGAGTTCGGGTTCGACGAAGCGTGGGCCGTCCAGGTCGATCCGGCGATCGCCTTGCAACGTCTCACGACGTTGCGCGGCCTTGACGCCGACGATGCGTTGTCGCGTCTCGCCGCCCAAATGGACAACGACGAGCGCGCCGCAATCGTTGATCGAGTGTTGTGGAACGACGGCACGCTCGACGAACTCTACGGTTCGCTCGACGAAGCCCTGGATGAGTTGATGGCCGATGACTGATTTTCTGGTTGAGTCACCCTTCCAGCCGGCGGGCGACCAGCCCGCGGCTATCGCCGCGCTCACTCAGGGCGTCGAGGATGGGTTGCGCTACCAAACTCTCGAGGGCATCACCGGTAGCGGTAAGACGGCGACCATCGCATGGTTAGTCGAACAGGTGCAGCGTCCGACCTTGATTCTTGAGCCAAATAAATCGCTCGCCGCCCAGTTGGCGTCCGAACTGCGCGACATGTTGCCGAGTAACCGCGTCGAGTTCTTCGTCTCGTACTACGACTACTACCAGCCCGAGGCCTACATTCCTCGTACCGACACCTATATAGAAAAGGACAGTTCGGTCAACGAAGAGATCGACCGACTGCGTCACGCCGCCACCTCGTCTCTTCTCACGCACCGCGATACGGTCGTCGTGGCCTCGGTGTCGTGCATTTACGGTCTGGGGTCGCCCCTGGAGTACCGAGAGCGAATGTTGCCGCTCGAAGTCGGTGAACACTTCGATCAGAGAGCCCTGCTGCGACGCCTCGTAGAGATGCAGTACAGCCGCAACGAACTAGTGATCGATCGAGGAACCTTTCGCATGAAGGGCGACACCCTCGAGGTGCAGCCCGCCTACAGCAACGAAGCGGTCCGAGTTTCCTTCTTTGATGACACGATCGAGGAGATCTCCTTCTTCAACCCCGTGACGCAGGAAAGTCGCGGCAAAGTCAACGAGTTCACGCTCTTCGCGGCGTCGCACTACGCCACAAGCCTCGCCACGTTGCAACGAGCCTGCGGCACGATTGAAGAAGAACTGGGCCGTCAGTTGGCCACATTTCAGAGTGAGGGCAAGCTCCTTGAAGCGCAGCGCTTGCGCTCGCGCACCGAGCACGACCTCGAGATGCTCGAACAGACCGGCATCTGCGCCGGCATTGAGAACTATTCGGCGCACCTCGACGGCCGTTCGCCCGGTGAACGTCCCTTCACGCTGCTCGACTACTTCCCGAACGATCTTCTCGTCGTCATCGACGAATCGCACGTCGCGGTACCCCAGGTGCGCGGCCAGTACGCGGGGGACCGCTCGAGGAAGCTCACCCTGGTCGAACACGGCTTTCGCCTCCCGAGCGCCATGGACAATCGTCCGTTGAACTTCGATGAGTTCATGGAACTCGTTCCCCAGATCGTCTTCGTGTCGGCGACGCCGGGACCCTACGAGATCGAGAACTCCGACCAAGTGGTCGAACAGGTCATTCGACCGACCGGGCTTCTCGATCCCGTGGTGACGGTCGTGCCGACGAAGAATCAGATCGACGACCTGCGCTGGCGTCTCGACGCGGTCGTCGAACGCGGCGAACGGGCACTTATTACAACTCTGACCAAGCGCATGGCCGAAGACCTGACGACGTTTCTCACCAAGGCCGGGTACAAGGTCCAGTACCTGCACAGCGACATCGACACGATCCAGCGCATCGAGATCCTTCGCTCGCTTCGCCTCGGCGAGTTTGACATTCTGGTCGGCATCAACCTGTTGCGCGAAGGTCTAGACCTCCCCGAAGTGTCGCTGGTGGCCATTCTCGACGCCGACAAGGAAGGTTTCTTGCGTTCTCGCAGCGCCCTCATCCAGACCATCGGTCGCGCGGCGCGAAACTCCAACGGCGAAGCTATTCTCTACGCCGATCGCATGACCGATTCGATGCGCGCCGCCATCTCGTTGACCGAACGTCGCCGACTAGTCCAGACCGCCTACAACGAAGAGCACGGGATCGAACCCACGACCATCACGAAGAACGTTGCGGACATTCTGAATCGTCTGCGCAGTGAGGCACCACGCGAAATCATCTCCAAGATTCACGGGATCTCCTCGCTGGACGACATGTTGCCCGACGACCTCAGTCTCGAAATCGCGCGGGTGGAAGAGGCCATGCTCGCCGCCGCACGTGAGTTGCGCTTCGAGGAAGCGGCTCTACTGCGCGACACCCTCCAGAACCTTCAGCGCCAGATGGTGGCCCCTATCGAAAGTTTTCTCGCCGAAGAAGAACCGGTAGATTCCCCGTATGTCTAAGTCGATTCGGGTTCAGGGCGCGCGGGTTCACAACCTGAAAAACCTGTCCGTAGAGATTCCGCGCGACCAACTCGTCGTTTTTACCGGGCTCTCGGGTTCGGGCAAATCATCGCTCGCCTTCGACACGATCTACGCCGAGGGGCAGCGCCGCTACGTTGAGAGCCTCTCGGCCTACGCTCGACAGTTCCTCGGTCAGATGGACAAGCCCGACGTCGAGTTCATCGAAGGACTGTCGCCGGCGATCTCCATTGACCAAAAGACGGCGTCACGCAACCCGCGCTCGACCGTCGGCACGATCACCGAGATTCATGACTACCTGCGTTTGCTTTTCGCGCGCATCGGCGTTCGGTACTGCCCGAACTGCGGCAAGCCCATCACTAGTCAGACCTCCCAGCAGATCGTGGATCAGGTTCTCGCTCGTTCGGACGGCGAGCGATTCTTAGTGCTCGCGACGGTGGTCGAGGGTCGTAAGGGCGAGTACAGCACGTTGCTCAACGAGCTCGCCGGTCAGGGTTTCTCGCGAGTACGTGTCGACGGCGTCGTCACGGAACTTTCCGAGCGCGACTCACTCACGTTGGCGAGATACGAGCAGCACACCATCGACGTTGTGCTGGACCGACTCACCGTGAAGAAGTCGAATCGCCAGCGCTTGACCGAGTCGGTCGAGGCGGCGCTGAAACTCACCAAAGGCGTTGTCAAGTTCCTCTTTCTCGATCCTGAAGAGATCGTTCAGTTCTCCGAAAAAATGGCCTGCAGTGACTGCGGGATCAGCTTCTCCGAACTCGCGCCACGCGACTTTTCGTTTAATTCGCCCTACGGGGCCTGTCCCGTGTGCACCGGTCTCGGCACCCGTTTCGAGGTGGCGCCGGACCTCGTGGTGCCCGACGACACGTTGTCCCTCGCTGAAGGGGCTCTCGCGCCGTGGGCCGGGGCACGTTTCAAATACTTCGAACGACTCATCGAGGGTATTGCCAGTCTCGGCGGCTTCGACATTGACACCCCCTGGAAGAAGTTGAAGGCGAAGGACAAGAAGCTCGTCCTCTACGGGGTCGACTCGAAGTCAGTGCCGGTAAAGTATCGCAACCGCTACGGGCGCGTGCGCAGCTACGAGACGACCTACAACGGCATCGTCGAGTGGCTCGAACGCAAACGCAACGAGGCCGACGGTGACTGGTCGCGTGAGCAGGCCGAGCAGTACATGCGAGAAGTCGAGTGCACCGTCTGCAAGGGCCAACGACTGAAGCCGGAAGTCCTCGCCGTGCGGGTGCACGAGTACAACATCGCCCAGGTGAACTCGCTTACCATCGACGAAGCCCTCAACTACTTCGCTTCGTTGACGTTGAGCGATCGCGAAGAGACCATCGCGCACCAGGTGATCAAAGAGATTGTCGAACGACTCACGTTCCTGCTCAACGTCGGACTCGACTACCTGACCCTGAGCCGCGCGTCGGCCACGTTGTCGGGTGGTGAGGCGCAACGCATTCGCCTCGCGAGCCAGATCGGCAGCTATCTCGTGGGCGTGCTCTACGTGCTTGACGAGCCGTCTATTGGTCTTCACCAGCGCGACAACCGACGACTCATCGCCACCCTCGAACGTCTCCGCGATCTCGGAAACTCGGTCATCGTGGTCGAGCACGACGAAGAGACGATTCGATCGGCCGACTACGTCGTGGACATTGGTCCGGGTGCCGGTGAGTTTGGCGGGGAGATCGTTCACGCCGGCAGTTACGAGGCGCTGTTGAAGAACGACCGGTCCTTGACCGGTCAGTACCTCTCGGGCAAGAAGTCGATCGCCGTACCCACCGAACGGCGCCTCGGCGAGGGCAAGAAGCTGACCATTAAAGGTGCGCGCGCCAACAATCTGCAAAACATCACGGTCGACATTCCCCTCGGTGACTTCGTCGCCGTCACCGGCGTGTCGGGCTCGGGCAAGTCCTCGCTGATTAACGCGATCTTGCTCGCGTCCTTGGAGCGTCAGATCAATCGCGCGAAGACCCAGGTAGCGGAACACGACACCATCCTCGGGGTGAAGAACCTTGACAAGGTGGTGGCCGTTGACCAGCAGCCCATTGGTCGCACACCGCGCTCGAACCCCGCAACCTATACGGGTGTCTTCGACAAGATTCGCAAGCTCTTCGCCGAAACGCAAGAGGCGAAGGTGCGGGGCTATCAGCCGGGTCGGTTCTCTTTCAACGTGAAGGGTGGGCGCTGTGAGGCGTGTGCCGGTGACGGCACGTTGAAGATCGAGATGCACTTCTTGCCGGACGTGTACGTGAACTGCGACGTCTGCAACGGTGCTCGCTACAACCGCGAGACGCTCGAGATCTTGTATCGCGGTCGCTCGATCGCCGACGTTCTGAGTATGCCGATCGCCGAAGCGCTGGAGTTCTTCGAACGTCAGCCGCTGATCTTGCGTCACGTCCAGAGCCTCTACGACGTGGGTCTGGGCTACGTGCGACTCGGTCAACCGGCGCCGACGTTGTCCGGCGGTGAGGCGCAACGAGTGAAGCTCGCGACGGAGCTCGCGCGTCGCCCGACCGGTCACACGCTCTACGTGCTGGACGAACCCACGACCGGTCTGCACTTCGAAGACGTCAATCGACTCCTGCACGTGCTGCACCGACTGGTCGATCAGGGCAACACCGTCCTCGTGATCGAACACAACCTCGACGTCGTGAAGACGGCCGACTGGGTGATCGACCTCGGACCCGAAGGAGGTCGGCGCGGGGGACTGGTGGTGGGTGAGGGGACACCCGAAGCAATCGCGCAGCTCCCGACCGCCACGGGCACGGTGCTTAAAGAGGTGCTCGCCGGTCACGGCCAGGGCTAATGCTGGCTAAACCGTCCGGCATACCGCGCCAGAGTGGCTGTTACCTCTTTCGCAACGAACGCGGGACCATTATCTACGTGGGCAAGGCGCGCACCTTGTCGCAACGCCTGTCGAGTTACTTCCAGCGAGAGTCGGGGTTGTCGCAGAAAACGCAACTGTTGATGAGCGAGGCGACGAGCGTCGAATGGATCGTCACGCCCAACGAACTCGACGCCCTCATCCTCGAGAACGAACTAATCAAGGACAATCAACCTCGCTACAACATGAGACTGAAGGACGATAAAAGCTTCCCTTTCGTCGCGCTCGACTCGCGCACACCCTTCGCGGCGCCGTATACGACGCGGGCTCAGCACGTGAAAGGCGTGCGGTACTTTGGGCCCTTCGTCGACGTGCGAGCGTTGCGCGTGACGATGGACGAGCTGCTGCAGGCCTTTCCGTTGCGGTCGTGCTCGAAGCACAAGTTCCTCTACCAACAGCGCATCGAACGGCCTTGTCTGCTCTATGACATCGGGAAGTGCTCGGGTCCGTGCGTGGGCAAGATCGATCCCGAGGGTTACCAAGAGCTCGCGCAGTCGTGGGCCCGTTTCTTTGAGGGCGACGTGCGTCAGTTACGCGACCGACTTCGTCGTCAGATGCGCGAAGCCTCCGAACAGCAGCGCTACGAGGCGGCAGCCAAGGCGCGCGACGGCTTGGCCGCCCTCGAACGAGCGGCCGGCGCGCAGAGCGTGGTGCTCGACGACCACTCCAACCTTGACGTCATCGCCCTCGCGAGCGAGGGCAGTCGGGTGGCGATCGTGCGCTTTCGCGTGCGCTTCGGCCGGATCATCGGTCGCACGGTGCATCTGGTGGATCGTTCGATGGACGAAGACGACGCCGAAATTCTCGAGAACGCCATGACCGACATGTACCTCGACGCCGAGTCGATTCCCGCCACGGTGGTGGTGGAACGTGCGGAACTCGCGACGGCGCTGGTGCGCGAATACTTGAGTGAGGCGCGGGGTAAGCCCGTCGAAGTCGTCGCGGCCCAGCGCGGGAGACGCCGACGCGTCGTCGAGCTTGCGATCCACGACGCCCAGTCGGTGATACGGCGCGACTCGCTGCGTCGCCAGGCCGACCACAACGTGAGATCGCGCGCACTTCAAGAACTCGGGGCGGCCCTGGGGCTCGAGCAACCTCCGTACCGTGTCGAGTGCTTCGACATGAGCCATCTTCAGGGCACGAATTACGTCGGATCGATGGTGGTCTTCGAGGACGGACTGCCCGTGAAGAGCGACTACCGACACTTCAACGTGA
Organism: Acidimicrobiaceae bacterium; assembly: GCA_003142095.1. Classification (GTDB taxonomy): domain Bacteria; phylum Actinomycetota; class Acidimicrobiia; order Acidimicrobiales; family RAAP-2; genus RAAP-2. Next base: position 7,713 of record PLON01000053.1, read on the forward strand.
AAGAAGTACTCGGCAACGACGACGTCGGCGCAATGGAAGAAGTGGTGCGCCGACGCCTCAGTCACTGGGAGGAGCATCAGGGCAGTTCCAAGTTCCGCCGCGCCGACCTCATCATCATTGACGGGGGACTCCCGCAGCTGCACGCCGCCGAAAAGGCCGCGCGCTCGCTTGAGCTGTTGGGACTCGTCGAGTTCACGGCGCTCGCGAAGCGCGAGGAGTTGCTGTATCGACCCGGCAGTTCGACGCCGATCGCCCTAGAGCGCGGTTCGGAGAGTCTCTACCTCGTGCAACGAATCCGCGACGAGGCCCACCGCTTCGCCATCACCTTTCACCGTTCCAAGCGCGGCAAGTCGATGGTGGCGACGTCCCTCGAGGGCATCGAGGGCCTCGGCCCGGCGCGACGCGGTCGACTTCTTGAAACCTTTGGATCTCTCAATGCCCTGCGTCAGGCGACCCTCGATGAACTCGACGCGCTGGCCTGGTTGCCGAGCGACGTCGCGTCGAGGCTCTACGATCACTTACGGGCGCCGACGGCGCCGCGACCCACGAAGGATAGTGACGATGAGTGAGGTCCTCTTGGTGACGGGCATGTCGGGCGCGGGGCGCTCGACGGTCGCTTCCGCGCTCGAGGACCTCGGGTGGTTCGTCATTGACAATCTGCCGCTCGAGTTGGTGGTGCGTGTCGGTGAGTTGGCCTCGGCCGGATCGCACGAATACGCCGGGGTCGCGTTCATTGTCGGCCGCTCCGGGGGACTGCAACCCGACGCCCTGTTGGAGGTCGAACAAGAGCTTCGCCATCGCCACGAAGGCGCCACGATACTCTTTCTCGACGCGCCGGACGATGTGTTGATTCATCGTTTTGAGGGTACGCGACGTCGTCACCCTTTCGACGCGGCCACCCTCGCGGACTCCATTGCGGGCGAGCGTGAGTTGCTGACGCCCATCCGCGACGCCGCGGCCCTCGTCATCGACACCGGTTCGATCAACACCAACCAACTGCGACGGCGCATCGTGGAGACTTTCACGGACGCGAGCGCGATGGAGTCACTGCGCGTCTCGCTGGTGAGTTTCGGCTACTCCTACGGCATTCCGCGCGACGTGGACATCGTCTTCGACTGCCGCTTTCTCCCGAACCCCCACTGGATCGACGAACTACGACCACTCACCGGCCTCGACGAACCCGTGGCGCGCTACGTGCTCGACCAGGAGCCAGCGCAGCATTTCTTGGCTGACGTGGTGGGCATGCTCGAATGGCAGATCCCGGCCTTCGCGAAAGAGGGGAAGTCCTACCTGTCGATTGCGATTGGCTGCACCGGGGGCCGTCACCGCAGTGTCGCCATTGCCGAAGAGGTGCGGCGACGACTCGACCTCGATACGGCTGTCTTTCACCGCGACATCGCGCGATGAAGCTCGTGGCCGTCGGTGGGGGCCACGGCACCGCCGTGTCCCTGCGCGCGCTGAAGCGCCTTTCGGGCAACGTCACCGGGGTTGTCTCGGTCGCCGACGACGGGGGATCGACCGGTCGGCTTCGCGCCATGTTGAACGTCGCGGCGGTGGGCGACCTGCGCAAGTGTCTCGTGGCGCTCGCCGACCCCGACAATCCACTGACCGCGTCGTTCGAGCACCGCTTTAGCGTGGGCGAGCTCAGCGGACACGCCGTCGGGAACCTTTTGTTAGTGGGACTCATTGACGCCACGGGCAACCTCGAAGAGTCGGTCCACGCCGTCGCGCAAGTCATGGGTGTCACCGGCACCATCGTGCCCGCCAGCTGCGAAGGAGTTGTGCTTCTCGCCACCACCGAAGAGGGTGAGACTCGCGGTCAAACAAAAGTGGCCCGGTCGTCCTCCATTCGCCGCATCAGCCTCGAGCCCGAGAATCCGGCCGCGCCCATCGCCGCCGTTGAGGCCATTGAGCGCGCCGACGTCGTGGTCATCGGTCCGGGGTCACTGTTTACGAGCGTGATCGCGGCCTGCGTGGTGCCCGGCGTCACGCAGGCACTCGCGGGCACGCGCGCGCTAAAGATCTACGTGGCGAACCTGCACCCCGAAATTCCCGAGACCGAGGGTTTCACGCTGCAGGACCATATTGACGCGCTGGAACGTCACGGCATCAGCGTTGATCTCGTACTCGTAGGCGAGCGCTCGTCCTTCGCGACCCACACGGCAAGCATCCCCACGCACGTGGTTGACCTCTCGGGCGCAAATGGTCTAGTGCACGATGTGCAAAAATTGTCGATGGCCGTGCTCGAGAGTGCGAAGATAGAAGACCGACGAAATGAAGGAGACGGCAGTGGCAATACGGGTCGCGATTAATGGATTTGGACGAATCGGGCGAGGTTTTCTTCGTGCGGCCCTGGCTAACCCCGAGGTGGAGATCGTCGCATTGAATGACCTGGTGTCGCCGGCGACCAACGCCCACCTCCTCAAGTACGACTCCACCCAGGGAGTGCTGGACCTTGCGGTGAGCGTGGACGAGGACGCCCTGCACGTCGGCGATCAGACCATCAAGGTCTTCGCCGAGCGCAATCCGGCCTCACTGCCGTGGGGCGATCTGGACATTGACGTCGTCATCGAGTCGACGGGAATCTTCACCTCGCGCGAGGCCGCGAGTGCGCACCTCAGCGCGGGCGCGAAGCGCGTCATCATCTCCGCGCCGTCCGGCGACGCCGACGCCACCTTCGTGATGGGCGTCAACGAGGACTCCTTCAACCCCGAGAGCGACCTCGTGATCTCGAACGCCTCGTGCACCACGAACTGCTTCGTGCCGATGGTCAAAGTGCTCGACGACGCCTTTGGCGTCGAGGCCGGACTCATGACGACGGTGCACGCCTACACCAACGATCAGAACCTGCTCGACCTCGCCCACAAGGATCTGCGACGAGGCCGCGCCGCGGCGATCAACATTGTGCCGTGCTCGACAGGAGCGGCGCGGGCGACGAGCCTCGTGCTGAACGCCATGAAGGGCAAGCTGGACGGCACGTCGCTGCGTGTGCCGATTCCCGTCGGCTCAATCACCGACTTCACGGCGGTCGTGCGCACGACCAGCGTGGAGGAGATCAACGCGGCCTTTCGCGCCGCGGCCGATGGAGCGCTCGCGGGAATACTCGTCTACACCGACGAGCCCATTGTCTCGTCGGACGTCGTTGGCAGCGCCGCGTCGTGCACCTTCGATTCGTTGATGACCATGGTTCAGCGCCTGGACGATTCGAAGAGCCTCGTCAAGGTCTTTGGCTGGTACGACAACGAGTGGGGCTACTCGAACCGCTTGGTCGATTTAGCCCACCACGTCTCGCGCTAGTGCCGGCCCCCCTACCCTCCATCGACGCCTGGGGCGACGACCTCACCGGTAAGCGAGTCCTCGTGCGCGTGGACTTCAACGCTCCCGTGGCGGAGATCGACGGCGTTCTCACGGTCACCGACGACTTTCGCTTGCGCGCGGCGCTTCCTCTCTTTTCGACGTTGCTCGCGCGCGGGGCCACCGTCGTCGCGTGCACCCACTTCGGTCGCCCGAACGGCCGAGTGGACGAGCGCTACAGCGTGGAACCGCTCCGTCGTGCGCTGAGGGTGCTGGCACCCGACGTGGAGCTGCTCGAGAATCTGCGCTTTCATGCGGGCGAAGAGGGGAACGATCCCGAGTTCGGTGCCTCGCTTGTTGAGGGATTCGACTACTACGTCAATGAGGCGTTTGGCGCGTCGCACCGCGCCGACGCGTCAATCATGGTTCCCCCGACTCTGTTACCCAGCGCGGCGGGACCAAACTTGCAACGCGAAGTCGCAACGTTATTGGCGTTGTTGGAATCGCCCGAGCGTCCCTTCGTCGCCGTCACCGGTGGCGCGAAGGTCAAGGACAAGCTCGGCATTATGAAGGTCCTCGCCGCGAAGGCCGACCTCGTGATCGTCGGAGGAGGCATGGCTTATACCTTCGCTGTGGCGGAAGGGCGAACCGTCGGTAGTTCACTCTTTGACGCCTCGCACGTGGAACAGTGTTCGGCGCTTCTCGAGGGCGGGAACGTGTTGATTCCCGTCGACGCACGTGGTCTCGCCAGTGGATCGTCCTTCGGACCCGAAGGCGGAGCGGAAGAGCCCGTCGGTTTCGACGAGAACATCCCCGAAGGATTCATGGGTCTCGACATCGGCCCGAACACGATTGAAATTTTCGAAGCCGCGCTCGGGAGCGCTCGCACCATTCTCTGGAACGGACCGATGGGCGTGTTCGAAGATCCGCGTTTTGGCGCCGGGACGGAAGCGGTGGCGCGCGCCATCGCGTCGTCGCCGGCCGTCAGCGTCGTGGGTGGTGGCGACTCGGTATTCGCGTTGTCGGTGTACGGGCTCGAGAACGACGTGAGCTTCGTTTCAACCGGCGGGGGAGCCTCCCTCGAGCTGGTTGAGCTGGGCGACCTGCCGGGACTACGCGCGTTGCGGGAAAGTCCCTGGTCACAGCGATGACGAGTTCTAAGCGGCCCCTGGTCATCGGCAACTGGAAGATGAACCTGGACTTCGTCGAGGGGTTGCACCTGGTCCAACAGTTGGGCGTTCTCTTGAAGAACCATCCCGTTGAGCACACCGACGTCGTGGTGGTGCCGCCCTTCGTCGACCTGCGCACCGTCAGTTCCATCCTCGATTCCGAGAGGCTCGCGATCTCACTCGGGGCGCAACACGTCAACCCGAACGACAACGGGGCGCACACCGGCGAGATCTCGACGTCCATGCTGAAACGTCTCAACGTGGAGTGGATCATTGTCGGCCACTCCGAACGACGAACCCACTACGCCATGACCGACGAGATCGTCGCGGAGACCCTGCGAAGTGTCGTGCGCGCCGGTCAACACGCCGTTCTCTGCGTGGGGGAGAACTCCGCCCGTCGCGAGGCCGGCGACTACGAAGAGGTGGTTCGCGCACAACTCGACAGCGCCCTTCGCGGACTCGACGAGCGCTTCCACGCCCTGGTGGCAGTGGCCTACGAGCCACTCTGGGCCATCGGCACCGGCGTCAACGCGACGTCCACCCAGGTGCGCGAGATGACCGAATTCGTACGCACGGTCATGAGTTCACTGTCCTTCTCGGCGCCGCAAGTTCTCTACGGCGGTTCGGTGAACCCCGAAAACGCGGGGAGTTTGGTGCGCGACAGTGACGTAGACGGCTTTTTGGTCGGTGGGGCGTCACTGAAAGCGGAGTCGTTCTACGCCATTCTGCAGGCGTGCGACGACTGCTACGCTATAAAGCGCTAATCGGAGGACCCAATGCTGACCTGGGCAATCATTGCTGTTGAATCGTGTGCCGCCGTGGGCCTGATCTTTCTCGTCCTGTTGCACTCGGGTCGCGGGGGCGGTATTTCGGACCTGATGGGTGGCTCAATCGGGGCTGCGGCGACGGGTTCGACGGTTGTGGAACGCAACCTCGACCGCATCACCATTGGCGTGGCGCTCATTTTCACCTTTGCCACGCTGGCGCTCGACCTACGCCTTCAGTAAAGGCGATGCCTTCGCGTCGCGGCTGGATCGCGCTGGCGCTCGGGGTGCTCTGCCTTGTCACGGTAGGGGTCCCCATGACGCTCTCGGGAGCCGTCGCCGGCGCGAACGAGAATGCCGCCACGCTCGATCTCTCGCTACCGGGTCCGTTTAACGGCTGTTCATTTCTCGACCCCGGTGCGACACCGACCTCGGACGCCATCCTCGACCTCGTGCGACCCTCCGCCTTCGTCACCAACGCGAACGGCACCCTGGAGGGTGAGGGTGGCGCCATCTCATCGACCGAATTGATTTCCTTGGCACCCGAGACCGTCCGCTACACCATCGACGCCAATCTGACCTGGAGTGACGGACTGCCGTTTAATGGTTCGGATCTCGTGGACTGGTGGCAACGCGCGCGCGCTCTTTCCAGCGTCACCAGTGACGGATATCGCGCAATCAAGTCGCTGGTCGTGTCGACCAATGGTCTCTCGGTGACGGCCGTTTTCTCGTCTCCCTACGCGGACTGGGACTTGTTGTTCCGTGACGTGGAAGCACCCGGCACGACGCCGGGATGCGCGATAGCCGACCTCGCCACGCGCCCGTCACTCGGCGCCTACGACGTACAGAGCGCGACCGCGAGCCGCATCGTTCTCACGATGAATTCACACTGGCCTCCCGACACCAATCGTTTTGGCCGCATCGTCATCACCGACAACCAGAATCTGCCCACGACCGAAACGTCCAACTTCGCCGACTACACACTCGCCGTGAACGGTGCGGAGGTTCTCGAATTGAGCAACCATCCGGCGCTCTTGAGTCGTATCTCCTCATCGAGCAACGTTGAAGAGCTCACGTATTCACCGAGCGTCGCGACGACGAGTCTCCTCGCGGTGCGCAAAGCGCTCAGTTGGTCCATCGATCGCCAGGCCATGATCGACACGATGTTTGGTGCAGTGACGTTTTCGCCATCGGTCGCGGCGTCGGCCATTTATTCTCAGGGTGAGAGCGCCTACCCCGGTCCATCGGGGTCGAATCCAGGCGGTCAAGCGACGACCACCACGAGCCCCGCAACGAGCGGACTGGCCGACTGTGAGAGTTGCGCCCTGACGGCGTTGCGCGACGCGGGCTTTCAGCGCACGTCGGCCGGTTGGATGGACAGCACCACGAAGGCCCTCACGATTCGCCTAGGAGTCGGGCCGAGTGATCTCGATCACGCGGTAGCCCTGCTGGTGCAACACGACTGGAAAGCCATCGGCATCGATTCGACGGTCGTGGACGAATCGTCGGACCAGGGCGCCGCCCTCGCGGCCGCAGTGGGTCGCGTGGACGTTGCGCTCTTCGCGCGTCCGACGGCAACGAGTCCCTCCTACGCGGCGCGCTCGTGGGCCGGTCCCGCATACCCAGACACGTATCCGAGCGGTGTGCGCCTCGCGAGTGTGACGACGCTTTTTGATCAAGCGCGCGACATTTTTAATCCGGTCACAGCGTCGGTGACGTGGCTGAAGCTCGATCAAGTGATCATGAACGACTTCTGGGTGCGTCCGCTCTTTACAGCGCCATCGCTGACGATTTGGTCGAGCACATTGACGCCGGTATCAAACAGTTTTGTGGTGTCCGGTTTCGTTGATCAGATACCGACGTGGTCAAAGGTGCCTTTGACGACGGGTTCATAACGAAATTGTCAGCGTTGTTCGGCGGCTAGAGTGGAGGCCGCGTCGGAGTGGCGGAATAGGCAGACGCGCCAGCTTGAGGGGCTGGTGCCCTTAGGGGCGTGTGGGTTCAAGTCCCGTCTCCGACACCACTGCGATCTCTCGGGTCATCGGGGACGTTTGAACCCCTAAGGGGAAGTTAGTTGACCCGCTTCAGTGACTGGTAGCACTGGCTAGCGGCGAGGGTTACTTCACCGAGCAGCTTGAAGTTCTCGGTAAGAACGCACACGTCATCGTTGACCACGTGCAAGATGGCGCGCTGACCAATGTGTCAACGCTCCACGTAGATATGCATCAGTCTCGAGTTAGCGGATGGAGACTTTACCTCCGGGATCAACGACGTCACGGCGCACTCGGTTGCGGGGAAGATGTTTGAACGGTCCGGGTCGGGCTTTTTCGCGCTCGTGATATGCGACGAACGGTGTCCTTCGTGTTTGTCGAGCCATTGCTTCAAAGTCCGATGCCAACGTTCCATCTTGCCCTGAGTCTTCAAATTGTGCCACCACCTGGATGAACATTGCAGCCTTTTGTTCATCTCGAGTCATCCTTCGGAAAATGCCAATGGAGAGTTTGCAACCCGTCTATGACGGCGAGGGTATGTGCATTGGGAAGACAAGGCGCAGGGCTTCGGTGTTAGAGACATCGAATGCCCGTTCACTTGCGGAGACTCCTGTCTGGTGCTACCGTGCACCGCGTGAGGTCTCGTCGCTTCCTGGTCAGCATTGGTATCTTGATGGCAATGGCTGGGGCCGGAGTCGCGCCGGCTGGTGCGAGTCCCACGAAGTCGACGATTCACGACGGCTTCTATTCGTCGCAGGCTGGCTCTGGCCGCGCGGACGTCGAGCTTACCGTTGTGGGCAACGGGACCAAGGTCCTCATGGGATTGAAGGAAGGCGGTGTGTCATGCACCGAGTCACCGTCATTCATTGCCCTAGACCCGAACGAGCTTAGTTCGCTCGGCTTCATTGTTGTCAGATTGCCCACTCTCGCAATCTCTCCAAGTGGCGCGTTCTCGTTCAACGGAGACGTGACTCTGACTCCCGTAGAAACCGGGGCGACGATGACTTTCTCTAATCTCCCGGTTACCCTGAGCGGCCATTTCATCAAGGGCAAGATCGTCAACCATAAGACGATTGCCGTGGTCGGCACGTTCTCCGCTCCTGACATCTGCGTGGCTGGAACACCTAGGACATTCTCCGACCAATGGGACTGAATAGGCCTGACTAATCCGTTGACTTTCATCCTTGGAACGAGAGGATGGAATCATGGAAAAGAAGAGATCGGGACACGCCAGGTATCCCCAGGAGTTGAAAGACCGGGCCGTGAAGATGGTTGAGGAACTTCGTCACGCTGATCCGAAAGACGACGGCGTCATCCGGAACCTCTCAGGTCGAATGAGACACGCGGTCAAATTTAGTTGTTAGCGGCCACCTCCAATTCTGGTGGGTTGATCCACACCAGTTCGGGGATCGAAGGGGCTTGCGGCGCGAGTCGGCGAAAGCGAATCGGGTTGGCTTCGTAGGCGGCGTTCAAAGTCACTTGTCGCTGTTCTCGAATCTCCAAATGCGTGCCGTAGTGGACCGACGCGGGAGTGTGCAGTCCAATGCCGGAGTGTCGGTGCTCGTGATTGTAAAACGTGAAGAAGCGTTCGCTGAACACCCGCGCGTCTTCGAGACATCCGAAGCGCGACGGGAAGGTCGGGCAGTACTTGAGCGTCTTGAAGGCCGCTTCGGAGAAGGGGTTGTCGTTGCTTTAACCGGCTAATCGCGGTCGAG
>PLON01000028.1 GCA_003142095.1 Acidimicrobiaceae bacterium
GCGGGTCCTCGACGGCGCGGTCGCGGTCTTTGACGCCGTCGCCGGCGTCGAGCCCCAGACCGAGACCGTCTGGCGCCAAGCCAACAAGTACAACGTCCCGCGCATCTGCTTCGTCAACAAGATGGACCGCCTGGGCGCGGACTTCTTTCGCTGCGTCGAGATGATCAAGGACCGCCTCGACTGCGTGCCGGCCGTCATTCAACTGCCCGTCGGCTCCGAGGGTAACTACCGCGGCGTCGTCGACCTGACCACTATGAAGGCGACGCTGTACCACGACGATAAGGGCGAGGAGTTCGACGTCGTCGACATCCCCGACGACCTCAAAGAGCTCGCCGAGGAGTACCACGCGAAGCTGCTCGACGTTCTGACGACCTTCGACGACGACTTGATGGAGAAGGTCCTCGGTGACGAGGACATATCCGCGGGCGACATTCGCCGCGCGCTACGTCGCGGAACGCTGGAAAACCACTGCGTGCCGATCCTGAACGGTTCGGCCTTCAAGAACAAGGGTGTTCAGCCCATGCTCGACGCCGTGGTGGACTTTCTGCCGTCGCCGGTGGACCTGCCGCCGACCCAAGGCACGAAGCCCGGTAAGGAAGAGACCCTCGAGCGCAAGCCCGACGACGCCGAGCCCTTCTCCGCGCTCGCCTTCAAGATCATGACCGACCCCTACGTGGGCAAGCTCATTTACCTGCGCGTCTACTCGGGCACCCTGGAAAAGGGCGACACCGTGATCAACACCACGAAGGGCATGAAGCGCGAGCGCCTCGGGCGCCTGCTCCTCATGCACGCGAACAACCGCGAGGACCTCGACACCATTCGTACCGGCGACATCGTCGCGGCGGTGGGTTTGAAGCAGGTGACGACCGGTGACACCTTGTCCGACCCCAACCAGCCGATCCAGCTCGAGACCTTGACGTTCCCCGAGCCGGTGATTCACGTCGCCGTGGAGCCGAAAACCAAGGCCGACCAGGAAAAGCTTGGCAAGGCCCTCTACGCCCTCTCTGAAGAGGACCCGACCTTTCGCGTGCGCACCGACCAAGAGACCGGCCAGACGGTCATCTCGGGTATGGGCGAGTTGCACCTCGAAGTGCTGGTCGACCGGATGCTCCGCGAATTCTCCGTCGACGCCAACGTCGGTAAGCCCCAGGTGGCGTACCGCGAGACGATCCGTAAGAAGGTCGAAAAGGTCGAAGAGAAGTACGTGCGCCAGACCGGTGGTAAGGGTCAGTACGGCCACGTCGTCATCACCGTCGAGCCCACGGGTCCCGGCGGGGGATACGAGTTCCTCGACGAGACCAGCGGTGGCGTTATTCCCAAGGAATACATCGGCCCGGTCAACCAGGGCATCACGGAGGCGTTGACTTCGGGCGTGCTGGCGGGGTACCCGATGGTGGACCTGAGAGTCCGTCTCACCTTTGGTAGCTACCACGACGTCGACTCCTCAGAAATGGCCTTCAAAATCGCCGGCTCCATCGCCGTCAAAAAGGCCACGCGTCTCGCGAGTCCCGTGCTTCTCGAGCCCGTTATGGCCGTCGAAGTCGTCACCCCCGAGGACTACATGGGCGACGTGATTGGTGACCTGTCGAGTCGACGCGGTCGCGTCGAGGGCATGGATGCGCTCGGCAATAACCAAGTAATTCGGGCCCTGGTGCCGCTTGCCGACATGTTCGGCTACGCTACTGACCTGCGTTCTCGCACTCAGGGGCGAGCGACGTACACCATGCAGTTCAAGTCGTACGCGGAAGTACCTGACGCGATCGCGAAAGAGATCGTCGCTAAGGCCACTGGCGCGTAAGAAAGCTGGGAAACCAGTGAAAAGGTCCAAACCGTCGTCGGGGAGGGCCGAAATAAACCAGACCGATTCACGTAGAAGCGGTCACGAGAGAGAAAGTTAGTCCCCGACAATGGCAAAGCAGAAGTTCGAGCGCACTAAGCCGCACGTCAACATTGGCACCATGGGCCACATCGACCACGGTAAGACCACGCTGACCGCAGCGATTACCAAGGTCCTGTCCGAGCGCGTCGGCGGCTCAGCCTTCACGCCCTTCGACCAGATCGACAAGGCGCCCGAAGAGCGCCAGCGCGGTATCACCATTTCTATTGCTCACGTGGAATACGAGACGGCTAAGCGTCACTACGCCCACGTCGACATGCCCGGCCACGCCGACTACGTGAAGAACATGATCACCGGCGCCGCCCAGGTGGACGGCGCGATCCTCGTGGTCTCGGCGACCGACGGTCCCATGCCCCAGACTCGCGAGCACGTGCTGCTCGCCCGTCAGGTCGGCGTTCCCTACATCGTCGTGGCCCTCAACAAGTCCGACATGGTCGACGACGAAGAGCTCCTCGAGCTCGTCGAGATGGAAGTTCGAGAGCTGCTCTCCAGCTACGACTTCCCGGGCGACGACACCCCGATCGTGCGCGTTTCCGCTCTAAAGGCCCTCGAGGGTGACAAGGAGTGGGGCGACAAGATCATGGAGCTCATGGACGCCGTCGACTCGTGGATTCCCGAGCCCGTTCGCGCCACCGACAAGCCGTTCTTGATGTCCATTGAAGACGTCATGTCCATCACCGGACGTGGCACCGTGGTGACCGGCAAGGTCGAGCAGGGTGTCGTGAAGATCGGCGACGAAGTCGAGATCGTGGGTCTGCGCGACACGCAAAAGACCGTCGTGACCGGCATCGAGATGTTCCGCAAGCTCCTCGACGAGGGTCGCGCGGGCGACAACCTCGGGGCGTTGCTGCGCGGTACGAAGAAGGAAGACGTCGAGCGTGGCCAGGTGCTCTGCAAGCCCGGTACCATCACGCCCCACGCCAACTTCGAGGCCGCCGTCTACGTCCTCACCAAGGAAGAGGGTGGCCGTCACAAGCCGTTCTTTGCGAACTACCGTCCGCAGTTCTACTTCCGCACGACCGACGTCACCGGCACCATCGAGCTGCCCTCGGGCACCGAAATGGTGATGCCCGGCGACAACACCGAGATGACCGTCACCCTCGGTAAGCCCATCGCGATGGAAGAGGGTCTTACCTTCTCGATTCGCGAAGGTGGCCGCACCGTTGGTTCCGGTCGCGTCACGAAGATCCTGAAGTAGGTCTGGTCATGGCCGACAAGCAGATGATTCGAATCCGATTGAAGGCCTTCGACCACGGCGTCTTGGATCAGTCCACCGCGAAGATCGTTCAGACCGTCGAGCGCACCAACGCCCGCGTGCAGGGTCCCGTGCCGCTGCCGACCGAGAAGCACCGCTACACGGTGGTTCGCGGTCCCCACAAGCACAAGGACAGCCGCGAGCACTTCGAGATGCGCGTGCACAAGCGTCTGCTCGACATCGTGGACCACACCGCCAAGACGGTCGACTCGCTCCAGCGTCTCGACCTGCCGGCCGGCGTCGACATCGAGATCAAGATCCGCCAGAACTAGCCTCACCCACTGGGACCCGCGCACTTTGCGTGTGCGGGGCCCAGTGGTGTAGGGTGAATAGCCCCATTCATTACGAATCGGGCGAACAACAGAAGTGTTCAGTTGCCACTCGTGGAACGCTGAACCGAACCAGTCGAGCGCTCCGTTCGGGTTTTCATGGCCCGGCGGAGCGTCTGTATGTCGGCCCTGGTCGACGTAGAGAAACTAAAGAGGAAGAGGAAAACGTGGCGACCAAAGCGATCGTCGGCGAGAAGGTGGGCATGACCCAAGTCTGGGACGACCAGAACCGGGCGATCCCGGTCACGGTCGTTCGCGTCAGCCCAGCTCGCGTCGTCCAAGTCAAGACGCCCGAAAAAGAGGGCTACTCGGCGGTCCAGGTCACCTGGGGCACACGGCGCACCTCGACCATGACCAAGCCCGAGCTCGGCCACTACGAAAAGGCGGGCGTCGCTCCGGGCAAGAAGCTCGTGGAGCTTCGCCTCGACAACGTCACTGGCTACAGCGTGGGCCAGGAGATCCTCGCCAACTCCTTCGAAAAGGGCGAAATGATCGACGCCACCGCCGTGTCGAAGGGCAAAGGCTTCGCCGGTGCCATGAAGCGCCACAACTTTTCCGGTCAAGGTGCCGCCCACGGTAACCACAAGCACCACCGCGCTCCCGGTTCGATTGGCGCCTGCGCCACGCCCGGACGCGTCTTTAAAGGTACGAAAATGGCCGGTCGCATGGGCGGAAGCCAAGTGACGACCACCAACCTCGAAGTGATCGGCGTCGACGTCGAGCGCCACCTCCTGCTCGTGAAGGGCGCCGTTCCCGGCCCGCGCGGGGGAGTCGTGGTGCTGCGCACCTCGGTGAAGAACCCCATGAAGGCCGGAGGTAACCGATGAGCGACGTCTTTACCCTCCGTGGTCCCATCAAAAAGGAGCGCCCCGCCCTCGTGGAGCGCACGGTGGAGCGCAAATCGATCGCCGGCGCCTCGCTTGGCACGGTCAAGCTCGAGCCCGCGTTTTTTGGCATTACACCCAACATGGCCGTGATGCACCAAGTCGTGAAGGCCCAGCTGGCCGCGAAGCGCTCGGGTACGCAATCGACGAAGACTCGTAAAGAAGTTCGCGGTGGCGGTAGGAAGCCCTTCAACCAAAAGGGCACCGGCGGCGCACGTCAGGGCACGATTCGCGCCCCGCACTACCCGGGTGGTGGCATTGCGCTCGGACCCAAGCCCCGCAGCTACGAGCAGAAGACCCCGAAGAAAATGATTCGCCTGGCCCTCTGCTCAGCCCTGTCGGACCGGGCCGAGATCGAGCGCGTGGCTCTTATCGACAGCTTCGACGCGTGGACCACGCCCAAGACTAAGAGCGCAACAGCGTTGTTGGAGACGCTCGGCCTCGAGGGCAAGATCCTCATCGTGCTCGGTCGCGACGACGACAACGCCATTCGCTCGTTTCGCAACCTCATGAACGTGAAGACCATCAACGCCGGTGAGCTCAACGCCTACGACGTCCTCGACTGCGACTGGCTGCTCTTCACCGACGCCACGCTGCCCACCGCGAAGGAGCTTGCCTAATGCGCGACGCGATGAACATTCTGATCCGTCCGGTGGTCTCGGAAAAGACCTACGCGATGATGGACGTGGGCACCTACGTGTTCGTGGTCGATCCCCGCGCCACCAAGATCGACGTGCGTAACGCCGTCGAGCAGGCCTTCAACGTGAAGGTCACCAACGTCAACACGCTGAACCGCAAGGGTAAGAACACCCGCAACCGCCGTACCGGCGTTCGCGGCACCAAGCCCGGCACCAAGCGCGCCATCGTCACCTTGAAGCAGGGTGACACGATCAACCTCTTCGAGAACTAAGGACTGCCATGGCCCTACGTCACCGCAAACCCACGAGTCCCGGTCGCCGTTTCCAGACGGTCTCGGACTTCGCCGAACTGACGACGACCACGCCCGAGAAGTCGCTGCTCGAGGCCAAGCCCAGGACCGGTGGACGAAACAACAACGGCCGCAAGACCTCGCGTCACCGCGGCGGTGGCCACAAGCAGCAGTACCGCGTCATCGACTTCAGGCGCAACAAGGACCACATTCCCGCCAAAGTCGCGACCATTGAGTACGACCCCAACCGCACGTGTCGCATTGCGCTTCTTCACTACGCCGACGGCGAAAAGCGCTACATCCTCGCGCCCAACGGCCTGAAGGTCGGCGACTACGTCGAATCCGGCGTCAAGGCCGACATCCGCACCGGCAACGCGTTGCCCATGCGCTTCATCCCGACTGGTTCGACCGTGCACAACGTGGAGCTTCGTCCCGGCGGCGGCGGCAAGATGGCGCGCAGCGCCGGAATGGGCGTGCAGCTTGTCGCGAAAGACGGCGGGTTCGCCACGTTGCGTCTGCCTTCGACGGAAATGCGCCGCGTGCCGATCGACTGTCGTGCGACGCTCGGCATCGTCGGTAACTCCGAGCACGAGTTGATCAAGATCGGTAAGGCCGGACGCAACCGCTGGAAGGGCGTTCGCCCCCAGACTCGCGGTGTCGCGATGAACCCGGTCGACCACCCACTCGGTGGTGGCGAAGGCAAGACCTCGGGTGGACGTCACCCGGTGTCGCCATGGGGTCAGCCCGAAGGTCGTACGCGTCTGCCAAAGACATCAGACGCGCTCATTATTCGTCGTCGCCGTGGACGCGGCGCGCGGAGGTAGGTAGACAATGTCACGCAGCCTAAAAAAGGGTCCCTTCATCGACACCCACCTTTTGAAGAAGGTGGACGCGATGAACGCGGCTAACGAGAAAAAGGTCATCAAGACCTGGAGTCGTCGCTCGACGGTCATCCCCGACATGGTCGGTCACACCTTCGCGGTGCACGACGGACGTCGTCACGTACCGGTCTTCGTCAACGAGTCGATGGTCGGCCACAAGCTCGGCGAGTTCGCCCCCACGCGCACCTTTAGGTTCCACGCGGGCCAGGAAAAGACGGGTCGTCGATAATGACCGCCTCCAAGACCAACGAACGTATCGGGACCCGCGCCACGTTGCGCGGTTACCAGATGTCCGCGAGCAAGGCTCGCGTCGTCCTTAATATCGTGCGCGGCGAAGACGTCAACACGGCGCGAGAGATCTTGGCCGGCACGACCCGTGAAGCGGCCGACGTCATCGGGAAGGTTCTCGCCTCGGCCGTCGCGAACGCCGTCAACAACGACGGCCTGCTCGCCGAAGAGCTCTACGTGTCGGCGGCCTACGCCGACGAGGGCATCACCATGAAGCGCTTCAGCCCGCGCGCGCGTGGTCGCGCCGGCAAGATCTTCAAGCGCTCGACGCACATCACGGTCATTGTGTCGCGCATGGACGAAGAGCGTCTCGAACACATGCGCAGTGCCCGCAGCGCCCAGGCCCAAGCCACTCGCTCGCGTCGCGTCGCCTCCTCGCGCCGTCGCGCCGACCAGACCGCCAGCGTCAACAAGCGCGAAGCCGCCCACGAAGCCCAGGCCGAGCTCGAAGCGACCCAAGCCGCCGAGGCGCTCGAGGCCGAGAACACTGTCACGACCGACGAAGTGACCGAGACCGACGCCGTCACGACGGACGTCCCGGAGACGGACGACACGGGCACGATCAGTGACTACGACGACGAGACCCCGGCTCCCGAAGCCGTGGAGAAGAACGAAGAGGCGACCGATGTCGTCGAAGAGAACGAGCCGGTGTCTGAGGACACCACGGAGGAGACCAACTAATGGGTCAGAAGGTAAACCCCTACGGTTTCCGTCTCGGCATCACGACGGACTGGAAGTCGCGCTGGTTCAAAGAGCGCGGCTACAAGGACCTCGTCATCGAGGACTGGAAGATTCGCGACTACCTGACCAAGCAGCTCGAGAGCGCCGCCGTCAGTCGCATTGAGATCGAGCGCAACTCGGACCGCATTCGCGTGGACATCCACACGGCTCGCCCGGGAATCGTCATCGGACGTCGCGGCGCCGAGGCCGAGCGTCTGAAGAAGGACCTCGAGAAGATCACCGGTCAGAAGAACAAGATCTCTTTGAACATCCAAGAGATCAAGCAACCCGAGCTCGACGCCGCCTTGATTGCTCAGGGCATCTGCGACCAGCTACTTCGTCGCGTGGCCTTTCGCCGCGCCATGAAGCGCGGCATCCAGACCGTGCAAAAGGCCGGCGCCATGGGCGTGAAGATTCAGGCCTCGGGCCGTCTCGGTGGCGCGGAAATGTCGCGTCGCGAGTCCTACCGTGAAGGTCGCGTGCCCCTGCACACACTGCGCGCCGACATTGACTACGGCTTTCGTGAGGCCCGTACTTCAACGGGTCGCGTCGGCGTGAAGGTCTGGATCTACAAGGGCGACATCTTGCCCTACCAGTTGACCAACGACGAGAAGATCGTTCGCGAGGCCGCCATGGCGGCCGGCGACGCCATGCCCGTGGGTGCGACGTCGTCGGGCCCGAAGGGTGTCGTGCGCGCCGGTGGCGGCCGCCGCCGCGTGGACGCCGAACCGACGACCGAAGTGGCCCTCGAAGGCGAAGCCGTGTTGGAGAACGCCGACGCCCTCATTGACGGTGCCGTCGCCGACGTGGCTGTGGCCGACCTGCTCGCTTCCACCCCCGAGGTCGAGGCCCAGCTCAGCGTCGAAGAAGAGATCGAGCGTCGCACCGCGTCCGAGCACAGTGACGCGCCGCACTTTCGAAAGGACGCCGAGTAGTCATGTTGATGCCCCGTAAAGTCAAGTACCGCAAGCAGATGCGCGGCCGTCGCGCCGGTATGGCCAAAGGCGGCGTTGACCTCAACTTCGGTGACTTCGGTATTCAAGCCCTCGAGTCCGGTTGGGTCACCGCCCGCCAGATCGAAGCCGCTCGTATTGCCATGACCCGTCACGTTAAGCGTGGTGGCAAGGTCTGGATCCGAGTCTTTCCGGATAAGCCCGTCACCCAAAAGCCCGCCGAAACTCGCATGGGTTCGGGTAAGGGCAACCCCGAGTTCTGGGTCGCCGTCGTGAAGCCCGGCCGCATGCTCTTCGAGTTGGGTGGCGTGGACGAGACACTGGCGCGCGCCGCCATGGAGCGCGCCATTCAAAAGCTCCCCATCAAAGCGAAGTTCGTCGTTCGTCCCGGTACGCACGGCACCCCGGAGGTAACGATCTAATGGCCAAGACCACCGAACACCGCGCGGAGCTACGCCGCCTCGGCGATAGCGAGCTGCTGGGACGCCTCGGCGAAGCGCGTCGCGAACTTTTCAACCTTCGATTCCAGTTGGCCACCGGCCAGCTCGACAACTCGGCGCGCATCGGCGCCGTGAAAAAAGACATCGCGCGACTGTCCACCTTCATGCGTGAGCGTGAGATCGCGGCCGCCGAAGCCCTAGAAGAAGGTGCCCAGTCATGAGTGACGTAACAGAAAACGAAACGCGCGCCAACCCCCGCAAGGTCCGTGAGGGCATTGTCATCTCGGACAAGATGAACTCGACCTTGGTCGTTGCGGTGAACGAACGCGTCAGCCACGCCCGCTACGGCAAGACCGTCCAGCGCACGAAGAAGCTCTACGTGCACGACGAGAAGAACGAGGCGAAGCTCGGCGACAAGGTTCGCGTCCAAGAGACGCGACCGCTGTCCAAGCTGAAGCGCTGGCGCCTCACCGAAGTCGTGGAGCGTGCGCGATGATTCAACAAGAAAGCCGACTCAAGGTTGCCGACAACTCGGGTGCGAAGGAAGTTCTCTGCATCCGCGTGCTCGGGGGATCGCGCCGTCGCTACGCCTCGATCGGTGACGTCTTCATCGCCACGGTGAAGGAGGCCATTCCCGGCGCCGCGGTGAAGAAGGGTGACGTAGTTCGCTGCGTCGTCGTGCGCACCGCCAAGGAGAAGCGTCGTCCCGACGGTTCCTACATCAAGTTTGACGAAAACGCCGCGGTGTTGATCAACGATCAGCTCCAGCCCCGCGGCACGCGCATCTTTGGTCCCGTGGGCCGCGAGCTGCGCGACAAGAAGTTCATGCGAATCGTCTCGCTCGCACCGGAGGTGTTGTAATGAAAATTCGTAAGGGTGATGACGTGCTCGTCCTCTCAGGCAAGTATCGCGGGAATCGCGCCAACGTCGAAGAGGCGTTGCCGAGCGTCAACAAAGTAATCCTCGACAACCTCAACGTCGCCAAGCGCGCCACCAAGCAGTCGGGTGCCACCATGCAGGCCGGCATCATCGACAAGTTGATGCCGCTCAGCGCGTCGAACGTCGCCGTCTGGTGCCCCAAGCACAAGGGTCCGGCGAAGATCGGCTCCGAGATCGTCGACGACAAGAAGGTGCGCGTCTGTCGCAAGTGTGGAGAGGTCCTATGACCACGGCTACTCGACCACGTCTCAAAGTTCGCTACGACGAAGAGATTCGTCCCGCCCTCAAAGAAGAGCTCGGACTGGCGAATATCATGCAGGTGCCGCGTCTCGAGAAGATCGTCCTCAACTCCGGGGTCGGACGCGCCACCCAGCAGGCGAGCCTCCTCGAGGGCGCCCAGCGCGACCTCGAACTGATCACCGGCCAAAAGCCGATCGTCACGCGCGCGAAGAAGTCGATCGCGAGCTTCAAGTTGCGCGAAGAGCAGCCCATCGGCGTGAAGGTCACCCTGAGGGGAGATCGCGCGTGGGAGTTCTTCGACCGCTTGATCAGCCTCGCAATTCCGCGTATCCGCGACTTTCGAGGACTGTCCCCCAAGTCCTTCGACGGACACGGCAACTACACCTTTGGTGTGAATGACCAGTTGATCTTCCCCGAGATTGACTACGACAAGATCGACGCGCCCCGAGGATTCGACATCACCATTGTCACCTCGGCCGCGACCGACGAGCAGGGTCGCGCGTTTCTGCGGGCCTACGGCTTCCCCTTCAAACAGGAGACTCGATAAGCATGGCGAAAAAAGCTCTTCGAATCAAGCAAAAGCAGACCCCCAAGTTCTCGACGCGTGCCTACACGCGCTGTGAGCGCTGCGGACGTCCGCGTTCGGTGTACCGCAAGTTCGGCCTCTGTCGAATCTGCTTGCGCATGATGGTCCACGCCGGTGAGATTCCCGGCGTGACGAAGGCAAGTTGGTAGGAGGACAGCAATGACAATGACTGACCCGATTGCCGACATGCTCACACGCATCCGCAACGCGAACGCCGCGATGTTTGACAGCGTCAAAATGCCCTCGTCGAAGTTGAAGGAAAACTTGGCGAAGGTTCTCCAGAAGGAAGGCTTCATCGCGAGCTACACCGTGACGAAGCTCGACGACAAGCCCGGCGCCCAGCTCGAGATCAACCTCAAGTACTCCGAAGACCGCAAGAAGACCATCATTGGCATCAAACGCGTCTCGAAGCCGGGGCTGCGCATCTACAAGAAGTCCGATCAGATGCCCAAGGTTCTCGGTGGTGTCGGCGTGGCCGTCGTCTCGACGAGTCACGGACTCATGACCGACCGCGAAGCCCGCAAGGCCAAGTTGGGTGGCGAGGTGCTCTGCTATGTGTGGTAGCCCCGCGCCCGTGGAGGTTCTCTAATGTCGCGTATTGGACGCAATCCCATCACCGTGCCGGGCAACGTCACGGTGAGCGTGGCCGGTGACGTCGTGACCGTGAAAGGTCCGAACGCCACCATGACCCGCAACATCCCCGGAGGCATCACCCTCGCCCAAGAGGGTGACACGCTCGTCGTTGACCGCGCGAGCGAAGAGACCGCGCACAAGGCGCTGCACGGACTCACCCGCACGCTGGTCTCGAACATGGTCGTCGGCGTGACCGACGGTTGGTCCAAGGAACTCGAGATCATTGGCGTGGGGTACCGCGCCACGGCCTCGGGACCGAGCGCCATCGACCTCGCTCTCGGCTTCAGCCACCCGGTCAAGTTCACCGCCCCCGAGGGCGTGACCTTTGAGGTACCGACGCCGACCCGGGTCATCATCAAGGGACCCGACAAAGAGATCGTCGGCCAGGTGGCCGCCAACATCCGCAAACTCCGTAAGCCCGAGCCCTACAAGGGCAAGGGCGTGCGCTACCTCGGCGAACGAGTGGTGCGCAAGGCAGGAAAGGCCGCAAAGTAATGGCACGCACTACACGTGAACTTCGTCAGCGTCGTCATCGTCGTCTGCGCAAGGTCCTCTCGGGCACGCCCGAGCGTCCGCGCGTCGCGGTGAGCCGCACGAATAAGCACATCTCCGCCCAGATCATCGACGACGTCAACGGGCGCACGCTCGCCGCGGCGTCGTCGGTCGAAGGGGCGTTGAAGGACGCCACCGGCGGCAACATTGAAGGCGCCAAGGCCGTCGCGCAGCTGCTCGCCAGCCGCGCGAAAGAAGCCAACATCGCCACGGTGGTCTTTGACCGCGGTGGCTTCGACTACCACGGCCGAGTGGCGGCGTTCGCCGACACTCTTCGCGCCGGTGGACTGGAGTTTTAATGAGCGAAGTAGAGCAGTACGAAGAGCGCACCATCAAGGTGAACCGCGTGTCCAAGGTCGTCAAGGGTGGACGTCGTTTCTCCTTCACCGCCCTCATGGTGATCGGTGACGGCAAGGGCAAGGTCGGTCTCGGTTACGGCAAGGCCAAAGAAGCCGGCCTCGCCGTGCAAAAAGGCATCGAAGAAGCACGAAAGAACCTCTTCGACGTGCCCCTCGCGGGATCGACCATTGTCTACCCGGTGATCGGCAACGCCGGTGCGGGTCGCGTCCTCATGAAGCCGGCCGCTCCCGGCACCGGCGTCATCGCCGGCGGCGCCGCGCGCGCAATTCTCGAAATGGCGGGCGTGAAGGACATCATTGCGAAGTCGCTCGGTTCCTCGAACGGCATCAATGTGGCCCACGCCACCATCGAAGGACTGAAGCAGCTGCGTCGTCCCGAAGAGATCGCCGCGCTGCGCGACAAGACGCCCGAAGAAGTTGTTCCCTCGGGAACGTTGCGCGCGTATCGCGAGCGCCAGCGCGAGGGCGACCTCTTCAAAGTGACGGAGGGTTAGTAATGTCGTTGAAAGTTACCCAGATTCGTTCGTCGATCGCCACGAAGCCCAAGCACCGCGGGACACTGCGAGCGCTCGGACTGCGCGGGATCGGCCAGTCCAACGTGCTGCCGGACCGTCCCGAGATTCACGGGATGATTGCTCGAGTACCGCACCTGATCAAAGTGGAAGAGGTCTAGACATGAAGTTGCACGACCTCAAGTCCCCCGAAGGCTCCACGCACCGCAAGAAGATTGTCGGTCGCGGCATCGCGGGCAAGGGCGGCAAGACGGCCGGACGTGGCACCAAGGGTCAAAAGGCTCGTCGCCAGATTCGCCCCGGCTTCGAGGGTGGCCAACTACCCCTCTTGCAGCGCATCCCGAAGTTGAAGGGATTCACCAACCCGTTCCGGGTGGCCTACACGCCGGTCAACCTCGACGCCCTCGTGGCGCTCGGGGTGAGCGAGATCAACCCCGACGTCCTCGTTAGTCGCGGCCTCGCGCGCAAAAAGGACCTCGTGAAGGTGCTCGGTCGCGGTGGCGTCTCAGGAGCGCTGCAGGTTTCCGCGCACGGTTTTTCGGCGTCGGCCAAGGCCGCGATCGAAGAGGCCGGTGGGACGGTGACCGTACTCGACCTGCCCTTCTCCGTTCGTCCTCCCGCGTCGGGTAATCAACACCAGAACCGTTAGGGTCGAACAGTGTTCCAGCGCCTGGCGAATATCTTTCGTGTCCCGGACCTTCGCAACAAGGTCCTCTTCACGATCGGCATTATTTGCCTGTACCAGTTAGGCGCAAACCTGCCCATCCCGGGCGTCAGTTGGCACCAAGTCCAGTCGCTGCAAAAGCAGGCCGGCGCCAGTGGCGTGCTCGGCTTCTTGAACCTCTTCTCGGGCGGGGCGTTGACGCGCCTCGCCGTTTTCGGCCTCGGGGTCATGCCCTACATCACGAGTTCCATCGTGATCCAACTCCTCACGGGTGTTATTCCCAAGCTCGGCGAGTGGCGCGACCAGGGCGCCGTCGGGCAGAAGAAGATCACCCAGACCACGCGCTACCTGACCATCGGTCTTGCGCTCTTGCAGTCGACGGGACTCATCTACGCCTTCCACGGCCACGACGAAGCGCTGCTCGGTTTCAACATCAACCTGATCCCGAAGTTCACTGTCTGGCTCGCACTCTTCATGGTCGTCATCTTGACGGCCGGCACCGCCTTCGTGATGTGGCTCGCGGAGCTCATCACCCAACGCGGTATCGGCCAGGGCATGTCGCTCCTCATCTTCGCGAACGTGGTCGCGGGACTTCCCGCCGGCGGTAAGGCCGTGTGGGAAGAGGGGGGACCGTACAAGTTCCTCGTCATTCTGGTGGTGTCACTCGCGCTGCTGGTGCTCATCGTCTTCATGGATAACGGCCAGCGGCGCATCCCGGTGACCTTCGCGCGACGAGTCGTCGGGCGAAAAGAGATGGGTGGCAATTCGACGTACATCCCGTTGAAGGTCAACCAGTCGGGCGTGATCCCGATCATCTTCGCCTCGTCGGTGTTGTACATTCCCGTCTTGATGTCCAATATCGTGCCCTGGGCGAGCTTTCAGAATTTCGTGCGCAACTCGCTCACCCCGACGAACTTCTTCTACATCTCGTCGGACTTCATATTGATCCTCGCCTTTACGTTCTTCTACGTTTACATCGCCTTCGACCCACACCAGCAGGCCGAGATGCTGCGCCAGCAAGGCGGCTTCGTGCCGGGAATTCGACCGGGCATGCCGACCGAGAAGTACTTCTCGCGCATGCTCTCGCGACTCACCGTCGTGGGTGCGGTCTTTCTCGCCTCCGTCGCCGTCACCCCGAGCGTCTTGATGGCGCTCTGGAGTATTAACCGCTTCCCGTACTACGGCACCACCCTTCTCATCGCCGTGGGTGTCTCACTCGAGACCATGCGCCAGATTGACTCTCAACTCATGATGCGCAACTACGAAGGCTTCTTGAAGCGTTAGCCATGTCGGGTCAACTCAATCTTGTCGTCCTGGGAAAACAGGGCGCCGGTAAGGGCACCCAGAGCCAGCTCCTCTGCGAGCGTTATGGCCTCGCCCACATCTCGACCGGAGACATTCTTCGCGCGGCCGTCCAAGCGGGGACGACTCTCGGCAATGAAGTGAAGTCCGTCCTCGACGCCGGCCAACTCGTCTCGGACAACCTCGTGAACAAGCTCGTCGAGGACCGTTTCAAAGAGCCGGACGCCGTAAAGGGCGCCGTGCTCGACGGCTTTCCTCGCAACACCGGCCAGGCCCAGGCGCTCGGGCGCCTCTTGGGTGAGGGCGGGATCAGGCTCTGCATCTACATCGACTTGGCGAACGAACTGGTGATTCAGCGGCTCTCGTCGCGCCGCGTCTGTCAAGAGTGCGGAATGACCTACAAGGACACCGACCCCGCGGCGATCTCGGGCACGTGCGAGGTGTGCGGCGGCGACGTCGTTCAGCGCAGTGACGACACGCCCGACGTGATCGCGAAGCGCCTCGAAACCTTCGAGCGCGACACCTTCCCGCTCCTCTCCTTCTACGAATCGCGTGACCTTCTGGTGAAGGTGAACGGTGATCAGCCGGTCGAGACGGTCTCGGCGGCCATCGACGAGCTGCTGCACTCTCGGGGACTGGTGTGATCCGCAAAAAGGACGAACTGGCCAAAATGCGCAAGGCCGGCAAGGTCGTCGCTGAGATGCACGACGTGACGCGCGCCGCAATCCGACCAGGCGTGACGACGAAGCAGTTGAACGACCTCGCGGCGGAAGTACTCGCGAAGCGCAACGCACGGTCAAACTTCTTGAACTACCACGGCTTTCCGGCCGTTATCTGCACAAGCCCTAACGACATGATCGTTCACGGCATCCCGGGCGACTACGTGTTGCAAGAGGGCGACATCATCTCTATTGACGCCGGCGCCATTATCGAGGGGTACCACGGCGACGCCGCGTACACCGCGCCCGTGGGCGAAGTGAGCGCCACCGCGAAACGTCTCATCGAGGTCACCGAGCGCTCGCTCTGGGCGGGCATCGACAAGCTCGTCGTGGGTGGACGGCTCCACGAAGTCGGTCGCGCGGTGCAGAACGTCGCCGAGGCGGCGGGCTACTCGGTGGTGCGCGAATACGTGGGCCACGCGATTGGTACCGAGATGCACGAAAGCCCGCAAGTGCCGAACTACTGGCCGGGTTCTCCGGGACCGACCCTGAAAGCAGGCATGGTCTACGCCATCGAGCCGATGGTCAACGTCGGCACCTACGAGACGTACGTTCTCGATGACGAGTGGAGCGTCATGACCGACGACGGTCAACTTTCCGCGCACTTCGAACACACCATCGCCGTCACCGACGACGGGCCCGAAGTCTTCACCATTGCGTAAGCGCTTGCGCGCTGAACGTTCATTCTTGAACGACGTGAAGCCAGTCGCCGCAGATGGTGGTGTTGAAAACTCGCATGATGTCGCCTCAGTGCCGCCAGAGAGAACAATAGAGACGTGCCACACGACAACTGGCTGACGTTACGCCGAGCGCGGCCTCGAGATGCCCACGCCATTGCGGCGGTTCACGTTGGCTCCTGGCAAGTGGCGTATCGGGGACTGGTGCCGGAGAGGTTTCTTGACGCACTTGACGTCGATGAGCGCGCCAGCAGCTACAGATTTAGCGCGCGCGGGCCCGATGAACCGGTGGTGTGGATCGCGGCACACGGCGCTGATGTCGTCGGTCTCGTCGCGGTAGGTCGCTGTCGCGACGAGGATGGCATTGGTGCGGGCGAAGTGTGGGCTCTCTACGTGGCGCCGTCGAACTGGCGCTCCGGCATCGGATCGAGACTCCTCGCGAAGGGTGAGGAGCTCTTGGTGCATCGCGGATTTGCTGATGCGACGATCTGGGTGATTGAGCGCAACACCCGGGCTCGAAGGTTCTACGAGATCGCGGGGTGGCGCTGCGACGGCAGGGTCCAGACGATTGAAGTAGGTGGACGCGACATCACCGAGGTGCGTTATCACAAGACCTTGTCGTGACCGAATAACGAAGTGACGACCATTCGTTGACTCGATCTCTCGTACCCTCGAAGAGGGGGAGTGCATGACATTTCGGTTCAAGGCGAGTACGGCTGTCGTAGTAACGATTGCCGCGTCGTTCGTTCTCTTGTCGACAACGGCCGCGTCGGACAACGGACCTCCGGCGAGTACCGTTCCCATCGCGACGAGTACGACGACCACGACGACGACGACGACCACCACGACTCCGCCGATGCACAACCCGGACAATCCCTTCACCAGTCGAGCGACGGCGCTCTACCTAAAGGGACGCGCGGGATTGATCACCGCCGCCGTCTATAACGTTGCCACCGGCGCGACGTTCACGTACCACAACGGCTATCACGACCGGACGGCCTCGATTGCCAAGGTCGACATCCTGGCCGACCTGCTGTACGAATCTCAACAGAGTGGTCGAGCTCTCACGGCAAAGCAGGAGGCGCTCGCAACGAGCATGATCGAAGCGTCGGACGATAAGGCCGCGACGAAACTGTGGGCGGAGATTGGTGGCCGCGACGCCATCGATTCGTTCAACGCGCTGATCGGATTCAAATCGACCATACCGAGCTGGTCGTGGGGCGATATCTCAACAACGCCACTCGATCAGTTGCAGTTGCTCAAGGTCATCGCGTTGCCGAATGGAATTCTCGATACTGCGTCGCGCGAGTACGAAATCGACTTGATGGAGAACGTCATCGGAGGTCAGCAGGCCGGGCTCGGTTGGGGTTCTCCGGCGCATGCGACCGTCGCCATGAAAGACGGCTGGTACGACGAAATCCCAACCGGGTGGCAAGTGAACACGACGGGTTTCGTGCAGTACCAAGGGCGGTTCTACCTCGTGACGATCATGACGGCGAGTGACCCGAATGAGACGTACGGGCTGAACACCGTGACGACGCTGTCGAGCGATATCTGGAAGTATCTACTGCCGCGATAATCGCATGGTCGGAAGCTCGGTACTTGCGCCACCCAAGAGCGACATCAAAGCGGCCGTGTCGAGGTGTTCGTCGACGAGGTCGGCCAACGTGTCAAGACGCCCTTCTCGGCGAGTCGCGAAGTTGTGATCAACGTCCGCGACGAAATGTTTGTGAGCTCGTGTTGCGACTTCCGTCAGATACGCGCGACGCCACCCATCGTTCTCGAAGAGTCCGTGCCACAGTGTTCCCGAAACGGGACCGCGCGCGCATCCTTCGTCGGCGAAGAAAGCGTCGCCGTCAACGAAGACTCGACCGTGATGGATCTCGTAACCGTGCACGGTTGATCCATCATCCAACGTGGCCTGGACCTGAGTGAGAACTTTGTCACGTTGAAAAACGGTGCGTGTCGGCAGGAGGCCGAGCCCGTCGACGGAGCCCTTCGCGCTTTCAACCTCATCGTCAATTCGGGTGCCGAGCATTTGATATCCGCCGCAGAGACCGAGCACCGAGCCACCGGCCACGACTCGACTTACGAGTGCGTCATCGAAGCCCCGCTCGCGCAACCAGGCGAGGTCATTCACGGTCGCGCGAGTCCCGGGAATGACTACGAGATCGCAGTCGCGCATCTCTTCAGGTCGATAGAGCGGTCGCAGCACCACGCCCGGCTCGTCGACGAGGGGATCGAAGTCGGTCAAGTTGGACGCACGCGGCAATGCGATCACGCCCACCGAGAGGACATCCTCGCCACACGGAGCGGTTGCGTCGAGCCACGACGTGAAGTCAGTCGCGTCCTCGGCGTCAAGTTCGAGACCTCGTCGAAAGGGAAGTACGCCAAAGGTAGGGCGACCGGTGAGATCCGAGAGTTGATCAACGCCTGGTTGAAGCAGTTCCTTCGATCCACGGAACTTGTTGACGACGAATCCGCGCACGAGATGTTGGTCTTCGGGTGCGAGGACGGCGAGTGTGCCCACAATGGAGGCGAACATTCCACCGCGATCGATATCGCCCACGAGGACCGCCGGTACATTCGCGGCGCGCGCGAAGCCGAGATTTGCGATGTCGCTGCGGCGAAGGTTGATCTCCGCGGGGCTTCCGGCACCCTCGCAAATCACGACGTCGAAACGACGACGTAGTTTGGCGTGCGCCTCGACAACGACCTCCAGCAGATCTCGCTTCTCGTGCCAGCCCGTCGCGGCGTCGAGGTCGCTAACGGGATGGCCAAGCACGATCATCTGGCTGGTCGAGTCGGAACCGGGCTTTAAGAGCACCGGGTTCATCAGTACGTCGGGTTCGACGCCGGCCGCTTGAGCTTGGATGACTTGGGCGCGTCCCATTTCGCCACCGTCTCTCGTGACGTAGGAGTTGAGCGACATGTTCTGCGCCTTGAACGGTGCAACCGAGACGCCCTGTCGCGCGAGCCATCGACACAACCCGGTGACGACCGTGCTCTTGCCGGCGCCTGACGAGGTCCCGAGGACGAGCAGCGAACCTGATGTCACAGACTCGCCTCGGCGCGCAGTAGAGCTGCGTCACTACGGGCAATGGCGCGCGCCTCGCCTGCGAGATCGAGGTGACGGGTGCTGAGGAAGTACACCGTGCCCGCGATGACCAGGCCGATGAGCCAGGAGATGTCGACGCCGCCGAGCCACGTAGCGCCGGGGCTCTGGTAGACGTTGGGAATTAGCATGAAGGGAATCTCGACGGCGATACCGAGGAGGTAGGCGCTGAGACCTCTGATGCCCCAACGACCGTAGATGCCCGTGGGTGTAAAGAGATCAGTGATGGCGAAGCGCCCGTGACGCACGAAGTAAAAGTCAATGAGGTTCACGCTCGTCCACGGAGCGAGCAGATACAGCATCACGATCAGCCAGTCGTTGAGTACCGTCGTTGCGTTGGTACACGCGAGACCGACGACAAACCAGACCACCGCGAGGCTCACAATGGTGGCGACGCGCACCGTTGAACCCGATCGCACAGGGCGGAACGAGTCCATGATGGTGACGATCGAAAGCATGCCGCTGTAGGCGGCGATGCCCATCGCCGCCACCAATGCCGCGACCGCGACTAGCGCGAGAGCCGTCCCGAGATGCCAGAGAGTGGCGTTCCCTGCGGCGTTGATGCCGCTCAGTGCGTCGGTGACGCGTAGTCGCGTGGCCATCCACGCGCCCAAGGGAATCAGCCAAATCGGTGAACCGACGGCACCGAGAAACACGGCCGTCGTGATGTGCCGGCGCGGAGTGTCGCGCGCGAGGTATCTCGAATAGTCCGACACGCACGGCGCGTAGGTGATGTTGTACGACGCCGCCACAGTGAACATGGCGAAGAAACCGACGGCGTTGAAACCTCCGGTCAGCGGACCGGTACCGCCCGCGTGGCCGAAGATAATGCCCCAGGTCACCAGGATCCACAGTGGCAGCGAAACCCAAAAGACGCCGAGGACGACTTTGTGGATCCAGTCGTGGCCGTAGATGGCGAGCGCGGCCGCGATCACCGTGACGGCGATCGCAACAGCGACGGTATTCCAGTGAAAGACATCAAACAGGCCCTGTTTGATGATGACGAGCGTCACCACGTTAAAGCCGACGAAGGTCAACGTCGTGGCGGTGACGGGCACGACCACGCCGGAGTAGCCAAACTGCGCGCGCGACTGAATCATCTGGGGCAGACCCAGCGCGGGACCCTGCGCCGCGTGCGCGGCCATGAACATGGCCCCGAACAGAATGCCCGCGACGCCGGCGATCGACGTCCAAAGACCGTTCAGACCGACGACGGGTCCGAAGAAGGCGAGGGCCAACGTGAAGGGTTGAAAGTTGCCGAGGAACCAGAACGGTCCTTGGCGCCACACCCTGCCGTGCCACTCGTCGTCGGGAATGTGGTCGAGGTGACGACCTTCGATGACGCTCACTCGGCGTCTCGCTCGCTGACTCCCGCCGAGTCGAACGTGGCCATCTCGCGCAGGACCTTCGCGGCTGCCTGGACAATTGGAACGGCTAACGCCGCGCCACTGCCTTCGCCGAGACGTAGTCCGAGATCTAACACCGGCGTGAGGTGCAGATATTCGAGACCGGCGCTCGCCGCGGGTTCGCTTGAGCGGTGCCCCGCGATGAGGTAGTTCGGAACCTCGGGCGAAAAGGCCGACGCCACGACAGCCGCCGCAACGGCAATGACGCCGTCGATGACGATGGGCACACGCGCGGCGGCACCCGCGACGATGAATCCGGCCAACGCCGCGATCTCAAGGCCGCCCACTTCGGCGAGGATCGCGAGGGGCGACGCATCGGAAGAGAGGCGAGCGAGTGCCGTCTCGATAACGCGGGTCTTGACCGCCAGCATGTCGTCGTCAATACCCGTTCCGCGTCCGGTGACGACGCGCGCGCTCGTGTGAGTGAAGGCTGCGATGAGAGCGGCCGACGGTGTGGTGTTGCCAATGCCCATGTCGCCGGTGACGAGGAGACCGGCGCCTTCTTGGATGGCGCCCCGTGCGACATCAGCGCCAACGTTGAGTGCCTCCATGGCCTGCGCTTCGCTCATCGCGGGGCCGGTCGCCATGTTCGCGGTACCGGCCGCGACGTTGCGTCGCACGAGACCGACGGCGTCTCCGGGAACGGGAGTCGCGACTCCGACGTCAACAATGACGACGCGCGCGCCGACGTGTCGAGCGAGGACATTGATCGCGGCGCCACCGCCGCAGAAGTTGGCCACCATTTGGGCCGTGATCTCTGACGGCCATGGCGTCACCCCCGCATCGACGACCCCGTGATCACCGGCGAAGACCGCGATGGTCGCCGGCTCAGGTACGAGGGGTGGACAGACACCGGCGATACCGGCGAGCTGCACACTGAGCGTCTCGAGAAATCCGAGCGACCCTTGCGGTTTGGTGAGTCGGTCTTGCAGCTCGCGCGCTGACGCTACCGCAGCGACGTCGATCGGCGTGACGCGGTTGGCGAGCTCCGTGAAGGTCTCGTTGTTCATTGCTCTCCTTGGTGATGAGTCGAAGAGCGGATGCTCTCAAGTGCCTCGCCGAGGCGCGTTAATCCGGATTCGTTAGGTACGGCAATGCGCACAACACCATCCAGCCCGAAGCTGGCGCAGTCGCGCACCACGACGCCCGTGGGCGCCAGGGCTTCGCGTAGCCCCGGTGCGTCGACGAGCAGCCAGTTCGCGTCCGACGGATGGGCGTGCCAACCGTGAGTCGCCAAAAGGTCGGCGAGCTGCGCACGCAACGCTCGAATGCGCACGGCGTCGTGTTCGAGGTCGAGCGTCGCCAAGAGGTCAGGCAACGCGTCGGCCGCGAGGCCGTTGAGCGACCATTCGTACTGGCTGGCGCGTAAGTCCGCAATGAACGACGACGTCGCCAGCACGTAGCCGACCCGAAGGCCCGGGCACGCCAGCACCTTCGTTAACGATCCCACCACCACCGCCTCGGTGTCGCCCCTCGTCCATTGGCCGGTCGCGAGTGGGTAGAACGCCTCGTCCCAAACAACAGCTCGATCGTCTTTCGCGGCGAGCAGCCCGCTCGGGCTGTGGGGATTCGATCGCCAGAGCGGTCCGTCGCCACGCGGGTGCAGCGAGAACTCCGGTTCGACGACGGAACCGCCGAGGCGGGCCGCCACGAGCGCAATGGCCTCGGCGCCACCGTTGGTAAGAAGGAGGCGGTCGGGGTCGACGTTCATGGCGTCAGCCAGGGCGTCGCGAGCGGTCGAGGGATCGGGGTAGCGACCGAGCGCGTCGAGGTGCGCCGCGACAATCGTTCGCGGATCTACCGCGACGGGGTTGAGCGACTGCGAAAGATCCAGGATTGAGGCGGGGTCGAGGCCGAGAGCGCGAGCGACTCGCGCTCCGTCGCCACCGTGCCCTTGTGCGGGAGGTACTTTCATCGACGGCGCCACCAGAGTGCGAGCCCGACGACGCCGAGCGTCGAAGCAAGTGCGTAGGTCACGTCGCGACTCAGTCGGATCGCCTCGTTGATATCCGACGTCCGAGCGGTGCGACCGAACCCGAGTGGAATTCGATCTTCGATTCGCTCGCCGTATCGGTTGCGGCCTCCAAGCTGAATACCGAGTGCGGCCGCGAACGCGGCTTCCGCAACGCCGGCGTTTGGCGAAGGGTGCTGAGGTGCTTGGGTTGTGACGGCCTTTCTGATCTCACGCGCCGACGTCACGCGCACCATCGCCACGAGTGCCGCCGTTACGCGAGCTGGCACCCAATTCGCGACGTCGTCGAGTCGAGCGCTCGGCGCACCGTAGTGCTCGTAGCGAGGTGAGTGGTGTCCAACCATGGCGTCCATCGTGTTCACCGCTCGGTAGCCGAGCGCACCGGACGCACCGGCGAAGGCCGCCCATAGGGCCGGCGCGACGATGGCGTCGACGGTATTCTCGGCGACCGATTCGACGACGGCTCGTGCGATCTCAGATTCGTCGAGGTCACTCGGATCGCGCCCAGCCAGGCTGGGTAAGCGAGAGCGCGCAGTGTCGAGATCGCCAGTGGCGAGGGCGTCACCGACATCGCTCGCCGCTCGCCACAGCGCTCGGCCGCCCGCGGCGAGACCGGTCGCGAGTGTTGTTGAGCGAAGAGCGCGTCCGGCCACAACGCCGAGGCTTGTCCCGAGAATCGCGTGCGTCACGCCCGGACCGACACGGTCGACGTAGTTACGACGTTCGAAGTCAGACATGACTCGACCAAAGTGTGCGACCGGGTGGACGGACGTCGCCGGCTCTTCGAAGAATTGATCGAGGGTGAGTCCTGCTGCAGCGCCCAACGGTCGAGGCACCATCGAACGCCGCCTCATCGTGTCGCCAAGATCAAGAGTCCAATGGTCTCGCCGACGACGCCGGCCGCACCGAGAACGTCGCCGGTGTAGCCGCCGAGTCGGTGTCGCGAGAATGCGGCGACCACAGCAATGGCGAGCAGTTCAGCGCCTAAGGCGACGAGTCCGTGCAGACCGCGTCCGACCACGACAAGACCGACCGATAGGGCGGCTCCCGCCACGATGGCGCCGCGTTTGAGTGCGCGTTGGTGACCATTGGTGCCAAGAAACGTTTGCACGAGTCCGGCTGGACGGGCGTAGGGCACGAACTCGGTGATCGCGATCATTGAGGTACGTGATGCGCACCACAGACCCGCGACGACGAGGGGTGCGGGACGCA
Source organism: Acidimicrobiaceae bacterium (assembly GCA_003142095.1). Lineage (GTDB taxonomy): Bacteria > Actinomycetota > Acidimicrobiia > Acidimicrobiales > RAAP-2 > RAAP-2. The sequence continues at coordinate 23,464 of PLON01000028.1, forward strand.
ATGACGCGAAGGCGCCCCAGCGCAGAAGGAGAACAGCACCCACGGTGATCGCGCCGAATGCGCCAATCGCGGGGTCAGCCATCACTTCGAGACGTCGAGCTCGCGACATCGGAGCGATCAAACCGTCGCCGGCGTCAGCGAGGCCGTCGAAGTGCAAGAGACCCGTCGCGGCCAGGTCGGCGATCACGGCGACGGCCCCGGCGAGTAGCGCCACCCACGCTTTCGCGGCGAGCCACCACACACCACCGACGATGAATCCAATGACCGCACCGACGAGCGGGAACCACGCCAAGGTTGTGGCTGTCGGTGTGTCAGAGACACCGAACGGAGTGAGAAACGAGATGGCTCTTCTCACTCGTCGCGATCCTTCGCGAGACTGATGACGCGTCCTGCTACGACGAACAGCACGTCATTGCAGACAGTGGCAATGCGTTGATTCAGAGTCCCAAGCGCATCGCGAAACTCTCGACCGACTCGCGTTTCGGGATGCACGCTGAGCCCGACTTCGTCTGACACGATGATCGTGTCGCCGTGTCGCGCGACAATCGCGTCGCAGAGCGCGCCCGCATGCTCACGCCACTCGGTTAGATCGGCGAGCCAGGGTCCGAGCGAATCGACCAACGCCGTTCCCGACGTTGATCTCAGGAGCGCTGCGAGGTCGTCGCCACATTCAACGGTCGCCCAATCTGAGGGGCGGCGTCGTTGATGTTCGTCCACTCGCGCGGCAAGATCGACGTCATCGCCGACGCGCACCGTCGCAAGGTATGTCACGGGCGCAGATCCCCGCGACGCGAGACGCTCCGCCACGAGTGACTTGCCCGAACGAGCTCCGCCCAGGACGAGCGTTTTCACGACGACCACGCTCTCGCGCCGGCGAGCACCGAGTCGTGCACGGCGCGAGCGAGACGGGCTCCCCAGAGCGAACGAGGACCGCAGAAGTCCTGCGCGTCGCCGTCGACGGGACAGAAGATGGCGAGGGCATCACTCGGCGTACCCGTCGCTGAAATCGACGAGTTAAACAACGCTTGGGCTTTTGCTTCAGTCGCCGTCGCGACCGCGTTGATGAGCGCGCTCTCGCTGAGTCGCGCCGGAAGGAAAGCCACGATGTTGATCGTGCCTACTGCACGAGACGTCTCGTCCTCAGCGCTCGCGGCCCACGTGGGATGGCTGAGACCGACCGTGGCTTCAACGTCCACGCCGTTGTGACTCGCGCTCTGGCGACGCTGCACGGTTGCGGCGGTGAACATGCCCACGCCATGTCCTTCCAGATGAAACGTCGAGGCCAATTCGCTGACGTGAGTTCCGAGGTCTTCTCTCAGGTAGTTGGATGGGACCTGCGCATTCAGAGCCCAGTTCCGTGGACCGAGACCTCCACCCGCGGCGGCGCTCGAAACGCCGAGCAACGTGGTCGCAAAGTGATAGACCAGCGCGTCGAGGTCAGCGTCGTCCTCGTGACGAGAGGTCAACTCGGCGAACATCAGTACTCGATACCCTTCTTTGCGCGAATACCTTGCTGGTACGCGTGCTTGATCATGGTCATCTCGGTGACGGTGTCGGCGAGTTCGATGACCTCAGCGGGTGCGTTACGCCCCGTGACGATGACGTTCGTTTTGGCGGAACGCTGGGTGAGAGCGTTGACGACGTCGCTGACTTCGATCCAGCCATAGGAGACGGCGTAGGTGACTTCGTCCAAGATGACGAGGTCGTAGTCACCGCTCGCCAACTTCTCCTTCGCGACGTCCCACGCGTGGCGGCCCTTTGCGATCGTCTCATCGAGATCCGTGGACTCCCAGGTGAAGCCGTCGCCCATGGTGTGCCATTCGATCCCGAGGTGTTCCGCCAGTTTCTTCTCGCCGACTTGCCACTTACCACTCTTGACGAACTGAACGACGACGACTCGCCAGTCGCGGGCCCACGCGCGCCCCATGACGCCGAAAGCCGACGACGACTTGCCTTTGCCGTCACCCGTGTTGACGATGATGATGGAATCGGCGCGAATGAGTTTCTCGGGTACGGGCGGGACGTCACGCTGGGGCTCGGGCATGGGATCCTTTGGGTTTGGTGCGTCGGGGTACGACGATGAGTTCGCCGTCGTCGGTTCGAAGAATCTGTACTCGCGTTCCGAAGTGAAAGTCGAGAGAGCTCTCTTCGAACACTTCGTCGGCGCTGCCCGTCGCGACAATCTCGCCGCCTGAGAGGAGCGCTAACTCGTCGGCGAACTGTGCGGCGAGGGTCAGATCGTGCATCGCGCTGATGACGGTGAGGCCGCGTTCGATGCGAAGCTCGTCCACGAGCTCGAGCGCCTCGACGCGTCGACCCAAGTCCAGTGCGCTCGTCGGTTCGTCGAGCAGAAGGACAGGTGCCTCTTGGGCTAAAGCGCGCGCGAGGACGAGACGTTGCAACTCACCGCCCGACATAGTCGAGAGGTGTCGTGTAGCCATCGCACTGAGCGAGAGGCGCTCGAGTAACTCGAGCGAGTGAACGCGGTCACGGGGGCCCTCGGCGCCAAAATATCCGAGATGAGGCAGGCGACCCAGCGCTACATAGTCGACCGCACGCATTTCTGGTGGAAACTCAGGCTTCTGGGGAACGTACGCGACGAGTTGGGCGAACTCGCGACGGGATAAATCGAGCGTCGAGCGCCCTTCGACATACACCGCGCCTTCAAAGTCCACGAGCCGGGCGAGCGCTTTCAGCAGAGATGTCTTGCCGGCGCCGTTCGCACCGATGAGACCGAGCCAACGGCCGCGCTCGACGGAATAGTTGATGCTGTGCAGCGCGGTGGATTCCGCGTAGCGCACGAGAAGATCGCGGAACTCGACAATTGCCCGAGGCGATTCGATCTCGCGCGCCGCCATCGCTACAGGACACCCTGTTGGGCGCGACGCGAGCGCAGCACGAAAATGAAGAAGGGGGCACCGACGAAGGCGGTGACCACCCCGAGCGGCACCTCGGCCGGAGATTCGATCGTGTGCGCCGCCAGATCCGCGAGGATGAGAAATGCGGCACCGCCCACGATGGAAACCGGCATCACCACTCGATAACTCGCATTGGTGGTGAGGCGAACCATGTGGGGCACAATGATGCCCACAAAACCGACGAGACCGCTCACCGACACCGCCGCAGCGGTACCGAGCGTCGCGGCGGCGACCACGACTAGTCGCACGCGACGGGTATTGACGCCCAAGCTCGCGGCTTCTTCCTCGCCCAGGCGCAGCACGTCGAGCAGACGACGGTGCATTAGCAACACGACCGCGCTCACGACGGCGTACGGCAGGATGAGCCATACGTTGGACCAGGTCGCGGCCGCCAGGCTACCGAGGATCCACGAGTACACGTTCTGGAGATCGGGGGCGTGCTGTTGTAGGAGCAGCGTTTGCACCGCCGTGAAGAGCGCGGCGACCGCGACTCCCGCCAGCACGACGGAGGTTCCCGAGGAACGGCCGCCGAACTTGGCGCCCACGACGTACGTCAACGTCACCGCTGCCGCACCGCCGATGAATGCGGCAGCGGGCAACCAGGAGGTCGATCCCGAGCTCGCCACAATCACGATGGTCGCGCCGAGCCCCGCCCCCGCGGCGATGCCGAGGAGATAGGGGTCGGCCAGCGCGTTGCGAAACACTCCTTGGTAGGAGGCGCCGCCGGCCGCGAGCATCGCGCCGACGATGCCGCCGAGAATGACGCGCGGCAGACGTATGTCCCACACGATCCCCTGATTGATCGCCGACGCCGACGAGTGGTAGTGGACGAGCGGAACGTGGGAGAGCAGAATCCCCGCGACCGTCAATATCGAAAGATCCGCGGGTCCAATGGCGGTCGAGACGAGGATGACCACCACGAGGCCGAGTCCCGTCACGAGCAGCGGAACGCGAGGCGAGACCGGTGACGTCGCGAGTCGAACTGCTCTCATTCGGCGACCACCGCTCACGACGTTACCGGCACGTGCTTGCCTTCGAGTGCGTCAGCGGCGTCTTGCAGCAGTATCGTGATTCGCGGTCCCCAGCGAGAGGCGATGTCGTCATTGAGCGGCACGATGCGATGATCCTTCACGGCGTTCAGCGCCGACCAGCCAGGTCGGGCGGCGACGGAGGCCGCCGTTGCCTCGCAGCAAATGGTGTCGGCGAGAAAGATGTAGGTGGGATTCGCCTTCAAGATGAACTCGGCGTTCAATTGCGGATACCCGCCACTTGATGCGAGGCCTTTGGCGCTGTCGGCGATCGAGGCGAGACCCAGAAGTGAGAAGAGTTTTCCGACGAAGGTTGCCGAGGTCGCAGAGTAGTAGTCCGGCTCGAGTTCGTAGTAATACGTCGTGCCCTTTTTCGCGTGCGGTGCGGTTGCGACGATGTGGGCGATCTTCGCCTTGATCGACGCGACTTCCTTCTTGGCCTGTGCGACGTGGCCGGTTGCCTTTCCGAGGGGACCGTATTGGGCGTACGCCTGCGAGAGGTTCGCCGCCGCGGGAGCGTAGAGCACCGGAATCTTGAGCGCGGCCATCTGAGTATTAAAACTGGAGGCGTCAGACGCCACGATGACGAGGTCCGGGTTATATTTCGCGATCGCCTCGACGTTCGGCTGGTATCCACTCAGCGTCGTTTTCGGTGCGTTCGGCGGATAGTCGGAGTAGCTGTCCACGGCCTTTACCTGGGGCCCCGCGCCAATGGCGTAGAGCATTTCCGTAGAAGTGGGAGAGAGTGAAACGATGGCGTCGGGACGCGTCTTGAAGGTAAAGGTGCCGTCGGCCAGTTTGAGGGTCACCGGAAAGCTCGTGGTACTTGATGCTCCTGAGGCACCCGACACGAGTGGTATCGAGAAGCCGCCAAGAACCAAAAGAGCCAACAGGCTCTTTGGAAGGGAACGCATAGTTAATCTCCGTTAGCTAGATCGGAGGAAAACCTTTCCGCCCGCTCCAACGGAGTGGAACGAATCGTCCTTCCACCGAGGACTGATTACGTCGATGTAGGGAAGGCGACCGGACTCGACCCCAAAAAGGGCATTACCGTTGCGGGACAGCGCCGGGATTTCACCGGACTTCGCTACGACTACATCACCTCGACGTGGAGTCGAAGTGACTCGATCCTAGTCACGAACGTCGCGACGCGCGAGGGTCAACGCATCGTGGCGCCGGCGCTCCTCGTTACGCTGGCTCAAGTGACCAATCGACTCGTGCCCTTTGAGGGCGTACTCAACTTTCGTGATCTCGGAGGTTACGAGAGCGAGGACGGACGGCGCACTCGTTGGGGTCGGCTCTTTCGTAGTGACGCGATGCACGATCTCACCGAGGACGACCTCGTGGTGTTCCGGGGACTCGGTATTGCGGCCGTCGTCGACCTGCGCAGCGTGTCAGAGGTTGAGCGCACGGGTCGTGGACTGCTCGCCCTGGAAGCGCAGAAGTTCGTAAACGTTCCGGTCCTGTCGAATTACGAGATCCATGAGCCTCGTGAAATCGCCTTCGACGAGGATTATCTGTCGCGCCGATATCTGCAGTACCTCGACGTTGGCGCACCGGCTTTCGTGCGCGTGATCGAGGAGATGACGATCGCCGATAACTATCCGCTGGTCTTTAACTGCTTTTTGGGCAAGGACCGAACCGGCGTCCTCGCGGCCCTCGTACTCAGTTGCCTGGGCGTCGAGCGCTTGACCGTCGTCGAGGATTACGCCCTCACTGACGCCCGGGTGGCCTTTATTGTGGAGAAACTTCGCCGTGATCCCGTCCAGAGCGACACGATCGACCAGACCGATCCGGTGTTGCTCGCTGCCCGCGAAGCGACGATGACGAGCTTTCTCGCCGAAGTCGACGAACGCTTTGGGGGACCCGTCGCCTGGGCTCGCCGTGCGGGCGTCTCGAGTGACAGCATCGAACGCCTTCACGATCTTCTCCTTGATGAGGGGTAACACCCTGTCCGAGTTCGTTGAGTGTTCGCGACACTAGCTAGGCCGCTCCTCAGACCCGCCGGAGTGGAATTTACGGCCGACCCGTAGACTGAATGAGCACAAATTCACGAAGTCGAGTGGGTGAGGTATCGGGAAAGTGCCGTTATTTTGCGTTTTTCAAATTTTCCGGTAGAATAGAAAGCCGACCTCGGGGCAGGACTCCGAGGTCTATCCGTGAAGGAGTTTTGCTCCTGCACGCCCCGTAGTGAAGATACAAGGAGAAAGAACCTGAGTAAGCCTAAGGAAGATGCGTTCACCGTAGAGGGAACCGTCGTTGAGCCACTACCGAACGCCATGTTTCGTGTCGAGTTGGAGAACGGGTACACCGTCCTCGCTCACAGTTCGGGGAAAATGCGCATGCACCGCATCCGTATTCTTCCCGGCGACAAGGTCCAGGTAGAGATTACGCCCTACGACATGACTCGCGGCCGCATTACTTATCGCTACCGCTAACTCACGTTCTTCTAGTTCGAGAAAGTAATTAAATGAAAGTTCGCGCGAGCGTCAAGCCCATCTGTGAGAAGTGCAAGGTCATTCGACGGGCCGGGGTCGTTCGCGTGATCTGTGAAGCAAACCCACGCCACAAGCAGCGTCAGGGTTAGGAGAAAAACGATGGCTCGTATTGCTGGTGTTGACATTCCGCGCGACAAGCGCACGGTGATTTCCCTTACCTACATCTTCGGCGTTGGTCCCACCAAGGCCCAACAGATCTGCGCCGCGACGGAGATTAATGAATCCACTCGCGTCAAGGACCTCACCGAGTCCGAAGTCAACGCTCTTCGTACGTACATTGACCAGAACATCACCGTCGAAGGTGACCTTCGTCGCGACGTCGCACAAGACATCAAGCGCAAGATGGAGATCAACTGTCTCCAGGGAATTCGCCACCGCAAGGGCCTGCCCGTTCGCGGCCAGCGCACTCGCACTAACGCTCGCACCCGCAAGGGACCCAAGCGCACTGTCGCCGGTAAGAAGAAGGTAACGAAGTAATGGCTAAGCCCACTACGGCTCGCAAGGTCCGCAAGAAAGAACGCAAGAACGTCGCCTTCGGCGTGGCGCACATCAAGAGCTCGTTCAACAACACGATCGTCTCGATCACGGACCCCGAGGGCAACGTGCTCTCGTGGGCGTCGTCGGGCCAGGTCGGCTTCAAGGGATCGCGCAAGTCCACGCCCTACGCGGCGCAACTCGCCGCAGAGAAGTGCGCGCGTGCCGCCATGGAGCACGGTGTGAAGAAAGTCGATGTGCTGGTGCGCGGTCCGGGATCGGGTCGCGAGACGGCCATTCGCTCCATTGCCGCCGCCGGTATTGAAGTAGTGGCGATCAAGGACGTGACGCCGCTGCCGCACAACGGATGTCGCCCCAAAAAGCGGCGTCGAGGTTAAGGAACAGTTATGGCTCGTTACACAGGACCCGTTTGTCGACTCTGTCGACGTGAGCGCACGAAGCTCTACCTGAAGGGTGAGCGCTGCTTCACCTTGAAGTGCCCCGTCGCCGAGAACTCGGATCGTCGCATCCGCGCCTTTCCGCCCGGCATGCACGGCCGCGACCGCCAGCGTCAGGGTTCGGAGTACTTGACCCAGTTGCGCGAGAAGCAGAAGGCTCGTCGCATCTACGGCGTGCTCGAAAAGCAGTTCCGCAACCTCTACGAAGAGGCCAACCGTCGCCCCGGCATGACCGGCGTGAACTTGCTGCAGTTCCTCGAGACCCGTCTCGACAACGTGACGTATCGCGCCGGTTGGGGTGCCTCGCGCTCCCAAGCCCGTCAGCTAGTGCGCCACGGGCACGTCAGCATCAATGGCAAGCGCGTCGACATTCCCTCGTACCGCGTGCGTCCCGGCGAAGTCGTCACCTTGAAGGCCGCGACCCGTGAGAACTTCAACGTGAAGCGCAACCTCGACGTTCTGGACCGTAGCGTCCCGGGCTGGCTGGAAAAGGGCGACAACGGCTTCAGCGTCACCGTGCGCGTGGTACCCCAGCGCGAGCAGATCGACGAGTCGATCCAAGAGCAACTCATCGTCGAGTTGTACTCCAAGTAACCGATCTTTTTACATACCTTTAGGAGTCCCTATGTTGATCATCCAACGACCCACTATCGAAGCCCTCGGCGACGAAGTCAACAACCGCCAGTCCTTTGGCATCGGCCCGCTCGACCCGGGCTTCGGCCACACGCTGGGTAACTCGCTGCGCCGTACGCTCTTGTCGTCGATTCCTGGCGCAGCTGCCACGCGCGTCAAGTTCGACGCCGTATTGCACGAATTCGGTGTCATCGAAGGCGTGAAGGAAGACGTGCAGGACATCACGCTGAACCTGAAGGATCTCCTTCTTCGCGTGCACTCCGACGAGCCCGTCACCTTGCGTATGGACAAGCGCGGTGAGGGCCCGGCCCTTGCTTCGGATCTGTCTACGACGGCCGACGTCGAGATCTTGAACGGCGACCTGCACCTGGCCTACCTGACCAACGCCCGCAGCGCTTTGACCTTCGAGTTGACTGTTGAGCGCGGTAAGGGCTACGTCGGCGCCGAGGGCAACAAGGGTTCTTCGACCATTGGCGTGATTCCCCTCGACGCGATCTTCTCGCCCGTGCGTCGCGTGAGCTTCGAAATCGAGCCCGTGCGCGTCGAGCAGAGCAAGGACTTCGACCGCCTGGTGATCGACATCGAGACCGACGGCTCTATCTCGCCGCGCGAGGCGCTCGCTTCCGGCGGCAAAACCCTCGGTTCGCTCGTCGAACTGATCGCCAGCTTCGACGAAGAGGCACCCTCGCTCGAACTCGGTGACGTGGGCTCGGCCCAGGCCGCCGCCAGCGAGCTCGACATCCGCATCGAAGAGCTCGGCCTCACCGAGCGTTCGCGTAACTGCCTGAAGCGCGCCGGTATCAACACCATCGCGCAGCTCGTCAACGCCACCGAGCGTGACCTGACCTCGATCACCAACTTCGGCGCGACGTCGCTGAAGGATGTGAACGACCGTCTCGAAGAGCGCGGCCTGTCGCTGCGAGCCGAGGACTAGAGATGCGCGGTACCCCGACCAAGGGCAAGCGTTTCGGTGGTAACTCGGCGCACCAGAAGGCGATGATGGGAAACCTCGTCGCTTCGATGATCGCGGCCGAATCCATCGTGACGACCGAGGCCAAGGCCAAGGCGCTGCGACCCATCGTGGAGAAGGTTGTCACGGCCGCGAAGAACTCGCCCGAAGACTCCGTTCACGCGAACCGTCGCGTGGTGGCGTTCATTCGCGACAAGGACATGACCCACAAGCTCTTCACCGAGATTGCGCCGCGCTACACGGATCGTCCCGGCGGCTACACGCGCATCTTGAAGCTCGGTCCGCGTCAGGGCGACAACGCGCCGATGGCGCGCATTGAGTTCGTCTGATCCACTTGGCGCCACGCAACGCTGGCGCCTCGACCTGGCCTACGACGGCCAGGCTTTCAGTGGGTTTGCGTACCAACCTCAACACGACACCGTGGTCGGACTACTGCGCTCGACCCTGGTGTCGACACTTCGCCTGAGCGAGGAGCCGGTCATCGTCGGCGCGGGGCGCACCGACGCTGGGGTTCACGCCTTTCATCAGGTCGTCCACGTCGATCTACCGCGAACGACGAACGTGCGCGTCCTCGAGGGGGATCGTCTCGCGAATTCGCTGAACAAGCAGCTGCGCGGTCGGGTGCAGATCCTTCGCGCTGAACCCGTCAGCGACGACTTTCACGCGCGTTTTTCCGCCACGTGGCGTGAGTATCGGTACTTGGTCTTGGAGAACAACGCACCGGGACTCAACGCGACGAACACCTGGGCCTGGTCGGTGGCCGGTCCGCTCGATCTCGCGGCGATGAACCGCGCCGGTGAGGTGATTCTCGGCACACATGACTTTCGCGCCTTTTGCCGCCGACCATCGAACTCTGTGGCGGGCGAGCCGTTGCTGCGCAAAGTACTCCTGGCGCACTGGGACCGTATTGATGACCAGTGGGCGATGAGTCCGCGCCACGTGCCGGTGCTTCGTCTCACCATTCGAGCTCAATCGTTCTGTCACAACATGGTGCGCTGTCTCGTGTCGTCGATGGTGGCGATCGGGCGCGGTGCGCTCGATGAGAACGAGATTGCGAAGCGTCTCGAAAGTGGGGATCGCCACCAACTTCCCCAGCCCGCCCCGGCGGCCGGACTGGCGCTTATCGACGTTGGCTACGACGACGCCTGAGAGGGAACGCCGCGCAAAGTGCTCGGTAGGCTGGCGCCATGTCTGAACCCACTTCCGCTGGAATAAACGTCGACGAACTGAGCGACGAGATTCGTCCCCAAGACAATCTGTACCGTCACATGAACAACAACTGGATGAAGCGAACGCCTATCCCCGCCGACAAGGCCGGTTACGGCGCCTTCGAAAAGCTGCGCGAAGAGTCTGAGGCGGCAATTCGCACCATCGTGGACGAGGCGAGCACCGCGTCCGACAGTTCCGAGGCTCGAAAGTTCGGAGACCTCTACGCCAGCTTCATGGACGAAGCGCGCATCGAAGCGCTTGGGGCGGAGCCGTTGGCGAACGACCTCGCGCTCGTTGACGCGGTGACCTCCGTCGAGCAGTTAGTGAGCGTGACCGGTCAACTTCAGCGCGGGGGCCTCTCGGGTTTCTACGGCGTCTTCGTGGACAATGACCCGGGCAACCCCGAGCGCTACCTCGTCTTCTTCGAACAAGGCGGGATTTCACTCCCCGACGAGAGCTACTACCGCGAAGAACACTTCGCCTCGGTGCGCGACGCCTACGTCCTTCACATTCAGCGCATGTTCGAGCTCGCGGGTCTCGAGGACGCGCCGGCTCGCGCGAAGCGCGTCTTCGACCTTGAAACCGAGATTGCCCACCGCCACTGGGACAACGTGGCGACACGCGACAGCGAGAAAACGTACAACCCAATGACCTGGGAGCGCGCACGCGACCTTTTCGCCTCGGGTGTGCCGAGTGGCAACGAACCGGCCAGCCTCGACCAGTGGTCGGGCGCCTTTGACGCGCCGGTTCACGCCTTCGACGAAGTCGTTATCCGCCAGCCCAGTTTCGTGCACGATCTCGGTGAGCTGTTCGACGAATCTCACCTTGACGCGTGGCGCGACTGGCTGCGTTGGCAGGTCGTGCACGGCTATGCGCCCTATCTTTCGTCGAAGTTCGTGGACGAGCAGTTCGATTTCTATGGACGTACGCTCACCGGCGCCCCTCAACTGCGCGAGCGTTGGAAGCGCGGCGTTTCGCTCGTCGAGGGAGTCCTCGGCGAAGCGGTTGGTCAGATCTACGTCGAACGCCACTTCCCACCTTCGGCGAAGGCGCGCATGGATAAGCTCGTCGCCAACTTGGTCGAAGCGTACCGACAGAGCATTTCGACGCTCGAGTGGATGACGCCCGCAACGCGCGAGCGAGCGCTCGAGAAACTCGAAGCCTTCACGCCGAAGATCGGCTACCCCGCGAAGTGGCGCGACTATTCCGCGCTGTCCATCGACGCGGGCAGCCTGATCGCGAACGTGCGCGCGGCGAATGAGTTTGAGTTCCGCCGCCAACTCGCCAAGATCGGTGCGCCCATCGACCGCGACGAGTGGTTCATGACGCCCCAGACGGTGAACGCGTACTACAACCCCGGCTTTAACGAGATCGTCTTTCCGGCGGCGATCCTCCAATGGCCGTTCTTTGACGCCACGAGAGACGACGCGGCGAACTACGGCGGAATCGGCGCGGTCATCGGCCACGAGATCGGTCACGGCTTTGACGACCAGGGCTCGAAGTTCGACGGCACCGGACGACTCACCGACTGGTGGGAGCCGGCCGACCGCGAAGCGTTCGAAGTTCGTACGCGATCGCTGATCGATCAGTACAACCAGCTCTCACCCGAGGAGACCCCCGACCAGCACGTGAACGGCGCGCTCACCATCGGAGAGAACATTGGCGACTTGGGCGGACTCGCCATTGCGTGGAAGGCGTATCTCATTGCTTTAAAGGGAGAGACGCCACCGGTCATCGACGGACTCAGCGGCGCCGAGCGATTCTTCCTCTCGTGGGCCCAGGTCTGGCAGTACCAGGCGCGCAGCGAAGAGGTGGCGCGACGACTCGCCACCGATCCTCACTCACCGCCGGAGTTTCGCTGCAACCAGATCGTGCGCAACATCGACGAGTTTTACGAGACGTTCGGCGTCAGCGTAGGCGACGAGTTGTGGCTCGAGCCAGCCCAACGCGTGACGATCTGGTGATGTCGGGGCGTCACAGGGTTATCGGTACGATTTTCGAATGACGGACATAAAACAGTTTCTCCTCGAATCGCTTGACACTGACCGCGAGCACGTGTTGTCGACGGTCGAGGGACTGAGCGACGAGCAAATGCGCGAAGCCAAGCTGCCCTCGGGCTGGAGCTGCATGACGATGCTCAAGCACTTGGCTCTCGGCGTGGAGCACTACTGGTTCTCGTGCATCTATGGGGGCGAATCGCTCGACTTCTTTGACAGCGACGAACTACGCGACAACGGCGAATGGCGAGCTGACCCGGGCGATACCGGTGACGCGCTGCGCGCTCTCTATCGAGCCGAGTGGGCGCGCTCGAACGAGGTCATCGCTCGGCTGGACCTCGACGCTACCCCGGTCTTCCGTGACCCGATGTGGGGTGAATGGGAGGTGGGCGACCTATTGTTCATCCTGATGCACGTCGTCGAGGAGACGGCCACGCACGCGGGGCACCTAGACGCCGTTCGTGAGCTCATCGACGGGCACCAGCACATCGTCCTTTGACCCGGCGGGAGCGTCGGGATCCTGAAAGTGTCTCTAAGGCGGTTTAAATGCCTCTCACGGGGGTCGGGCGAGCACGGTGCAACTAGTTGAACCATCCGTTTTTGAGGGAACGAGTTCGCGAACTTGCTAACCCGAAGGAAAAATCCGTAAGATAGAGAGTCCCCTCGGACCCCGTTGGGGCTGATCCGAAGATTTCGCTGAAGGAAGAACTGTGAAGACGTATTCACCAAAGCCCGCCGAGTTGACCCGTGACTGGCTGGTCATCGACGCCGAAGGCCTCGTGCTCGGGCGCGTCGCGACCGTCGCCGCGTCCCTGCTGCGCGGAAAGCACCGCACGTTCTTCGCCCCCCACGTGGACACCGGCGACTACGTCATCATCGTGAACGCCGACAAGGTCGTCGTCACGGCCAACAAGGCGGCTCAGAACTTCCACTACCGCCACTCGGGATATCCCGGCGGGCTGCGTGCCACCTCATGGCAGACATTGATGGACACCGACCCGGAGAAGCTCGTGACGAACGCCATTCGCGGCATGATCCCGAAGAATCGCCTGGGGCGCGCGCAGATGGACAAGCTGTTCGTCTACGCCGGTGCCGAGCACCCGCACACGGCCCAAGGGCCTAAGAGTTTTGACACCTCGGCAATTCGCCGCGGTTAAGGAGCGACGTTGACTAAACCCCTCACCCAGACCACCGGCCGCCGCAAAGAAGCCGTTGCGCGCGTGCGCTTGCGTCCCGGGACCGGCACTATCACGATTAACTCGCGTGCCTTCGACAACTACTTCACCTCGGCCACGCACCGCCAGATGGTGATGGAGCCGCTGCGCCTCATTGACGCCCAACAGACCTACGACATCGACGCCACCATCGAAGGTGGCGGCGTTGCGGGCCAGGCCGGCGCGCTGCGCCTCGGCATCTCACGCTCGCTGCTCGAAATCGATGAGGGCGTACGCCCGGCGCTGAAGAAGGCCGGACTGTTGACTCGCGACTCGCGCAAGAAGGAGACCAAGAAGTACGGTCTCAAAAAAGCGCGCAAGGCTCCTCAGTACTCCAAGCGTTAATGGTTATGCCCGTGCGCTTTGGCACGGACGGCATCCGAGGGCGCGCGAGCGACGAGATCACCACGGACATCGCGTACCGACTCGGTTGCGCCGTCGCGACTGTCTTTTCCGTGCCGATCTTCGTCGGCTACGACACCCGTGAAAGTTCACCCACGCTGGCCGCGGCCGTGCTCGCGGGACTGAGCGACGGCGGAGCGCAGGGTGTCAACCTCGGTTTCTTTACGACGCCCGGTGTCGCGGTCATTGCCCAACAACGTGGCGGCGCGGGGATTGTCGTGTCGGCCTCGCACAACCCCTACTACGACAACGGACTGAAGGTCCTTGGCGTGGGCGGCGCGAAACTTGACCACGCCACCGAAGCCGCCGTCGAAAGTGCGCTGAACGTCGCCGAGAGCCCGACGTCGAAGGAGTTCGCGGCGGTAGAGATCGACGAATCGGCCGAACACGACTACGTGAAGCACCTGCGCGAGCTCGCCCCGAGTGACCTTTCGTCTTTGTCAATCGTCGTCGACTGCGCCAACGGCGCGGCCTCACACGTCGCGCACGAATTATTTGACTCAACGGGCGCGACGCTGACGATCATCCACGACGAACCCAATGGACGAAATATCAACGAAGGATCTGGATCGACGCACGTCGAAAGCCTCGTCGCGGCGGTGCGCGATATCGGCGCCGATCTCGGACTCGCGTTCGACGGTGACGCCGACCGGCTCATCGCGGTGGACTCGGAAGGTACGGTGCGCGACGGCGACGACCTCATGGTGCTTTTCGCCCTAGACCGACTCGAACGAGGGGTTCTGGGCGGTGGCGTCGTCGTCACTTCGATGAGCAACCTCGGCCTCAAACGCGCCCTCGATGCGGCGAAGGTGGAGATCGAAGAGACCGACGTCGGCGACCGCAATGTCTTGCTCGCGCTTGAGGAAAAGTCTTGGATTCTCGGCGGTGAGCAGTCGGGTCACGTCATCTTTCGCGACCTCGCCCCGACCGGCGACGGACTGTTAACGGGTCTGTTGCTCGCCGAGCTGATCGTGCGGCGCGGACCACTCGCGGAAGTTGCCGGAGGTGCGTGGCGTCGTGTGCCCCAAGAGTTGTTCAGCGTGTCGCTCGAACACTTCAGCGACGACGTCGTCCAAGAGATCTTCAACGAGCTGCTCGAGGTCTACGGAGTCGAGCGCAGCGACGTCCGTCTTCTCGTGCGTCCGTCGGGAACCGAGCCACTCGTGCGCATCATGATCGAAGCACTCAACGCCGAATTCGTCGAAGTCTTCAGCGAACGTCTCACCTCGCTGTACGCCTAAAGCGTCTGGAGAGGGCGAAAATCGCCCAGAGTAGGCTGGCTATATGTGCGGCATCATCGGAGTCGTGGGCTCCACGGACACACTGGAGACGCTGCTCGAAGGCTTGGCGCGCCTCGAATATCGTGGCTACGACTCAGCCGGAATTGCCCTTGTTCGCGCCGGGGAAATCTGGCGAGCGCGTACTGCGGAGGGTACCGAATCAGTACGGGCCCTCAAGCTCGAGTGCGAGTTGGCACCCACAGGCTTTACCTCAGGAATCGGCCACACGCGATGGGCGACTCACGGCGGCCCAGATACGGTGAACGCCCATCCTCACCTCGACTGTTCGGGCAACGTCGCCATCATTCACAACGGCATCATTGAAAATCACACGGAGTTACAAGAGGCTCTAGAGTCGCGCGGTCATCTCTTTAGTTCACGCACCGACTCCGAAGTTCTCGCGCACCTCATAGAAGAGGCTCGTGCGCAAGGCCTCGAGCTCATCGAAGCGGTTCGCCAAAGCCTCCTCGTCGTGCGAGGCGCCTTCGCGGTCGCGGCTATGGACGCGACCGAACCAGACGTCATCGTGGCGGCGAGGCGCATCTCGCCGCTCATCGTGGGCACGGCTCCCGGCGTGACGTATCTCGCGAGCGACGTTCCCGCGATCTTGGATCGAGCGACGTCGTTCTACGCCGTGAACGACGACGAGATTGTGCGACTTGGGCCGGAGGGCTTTCGCGCAATCGATCTCGAGGGCGTGCCCGTTCGCTTGCATCAGCTCTCTATCGATTGGGACCTTGAGACAGCCGAGAAGGGTGGTCACGAGGACTTCATGACCAAGGAGATCAACGAGCAGCCCGAGGCCATTCGCGCCACCTTGCTTGATCGACGTCGTCGCGACGGAACCATCACTTTCGACGAGATGCGCATCTCCGACGAAGAGCTGCGTGACGTTAATCGCGTCGTGATCGTGGCCGCCGGCACGTCGCATCACGCGGCCCAGGTGGCCAAGTACGCCATCGAGCGCTGGGCGCGATTGAGCGTCGAGGTCGATATCTCAAGCGAGTACCGCTACCGCGACCCCATTGTCGAAGTGGGCACCCTGGTCATTGGTGTCTCGCAGAGTGGTGAGACGATCGACACCATCCAGGCCATTCGCGAAGCCAAGCGCCGTGGCGCGCGCGTCGTGGGCGTGTCCAATATCGTCGGTTCGTCGCTCGCGCGAGAGTCCGACGCCGTCATCTACACCCGCGCGGGGTTGGAGGTATCGGTCGCCTCCACCAAAGCCTTCGTCGCCCAGGTCGCGGCTCTCGAACTCCTGGCGCTGCGTCTCGCGCAACTTCGTGAGACTCTGCCGCCGGACGATGTCGACGCGCTCTTCAAGGGCATCAACGCGGTGTCCGCCCAGGTAGCGACGGCTCTCGAGCGTCGCTCCAGTGTCGAAGACGTCGCGAAACAACTTCTCGGCGCGCGAGATTTCTTTTTCATCGGCCGCCACGTCGGCTTTCCCACCTCGCTGGAGGGAGCTTTGAAACTGAAGGAGCTCACTTATCTGCACGCGGAAGGATATCCGGCGGGCGAATTAAAGCACGGGCCGCTTGCGCTCATTGAGCCCGGCGTCGTCGTCGTCGCCGTCGTCACCGACCCGGCCATGCACGAGAAGATGCTCTCCAACTTGGCTGAAGTGAAGGCGCGCGGCGCCACGGTCGTCGCGGTCGCGACGGATGACGATGAGTACGTCGACGCGATTGCCGATTACGTGCTGCGAGTACCCGCGACGGAACCGCTTTTTACGCCAATGGTCGACGTGGTGCCGCTGCAGATCTTCGCCTACTCCATGGCGCGCGGTCTCGGTCGCAACGTCGATCGTCCGCGCAACCTCGCCAAAACCGTGACGGTGGAGTAGTGGCCACGACCGGAGTCGGCATCGACCTCGTGGACGTCGATCGCTTTCGCCTCGCGCTCGAGCGCCATCCGCGCATCGTCGAGCGACTCTTCACTGACGGCGAACGCCGCGATGCTCATTCGCAGCCCGAACGTCTGGCCGCGCGATTTGCCGCGAAAGAAGCGGTCCTGAAGACGCTGCGCATCGGTGCGGGCGTGACGTCGTGGCGCTCGATCGAGGTGACTCTCAATGACGCGGGCGCCCCAAGCGTGGTGCTACACGAGCATGCGAGTGAGATCGCCGAGGCCCTTGGTATCGACGCGCTGCATCTCTCCATGACGCACACGGACCACCTCGCCGCCGCCTTCGTCGTCGGCTCGTCGAGGGATGAGCTCCGTGGTGGTTGAGGGCGTACGCCGTCCGGCCTGGGCGGAAGTCTCTACCTCGGCCATTAGCCACAACGTTCGGGCGCTGCGCGCCGTTGTTGGTGAGGCGTCCATCTGCGCGGTCGTCAAGGCGAACGGATACGGACATGGTGCGGTAGTGGTCGCGAACGCGGCTTTGCAGGGTGGGGCGACGTCGCTCGCCGTCGCCCTCGTGGACGAGGGTCTCGAACTACGCCACGCCGGCGTCACGGCGCCGATTCTGCTGTTGGCCGAAATTCCCGCTGAGACGATCCCCGACGCGTTTGGCGACAACATCACGTTGACCATCGGGTCGATCGAGGGCGCGCGAGCGGCGGTGCGCTGGGCGAAGACCGTTGGCGGAACCCACGCGGTTCACGTCAAAGTCGACACGGGCATGCACCGCATGGGTGTCGCGCCCGACGAGCTCGATGACGTCGTCGATCTCCTCGCCGCATCCTCGAACGTGGAGCTCGAAGGCATCTACACCCACTTCAGTGTCGCTGACGGGCCAAGTCCCGCCGATCGCGCCTTCACCGAATCGCAGATTCAACTGTTCGACGAACTCGTGGCGGGTCTCGCGGCGCGAGGCATCACCCCCTCCGTCGTACACTGTGCGAACTCGGCGGGCGCCCTCGGGTACCCGACGTCGCGGCACACCATGGTGCGCGTTGGTCTCGCCATCTACGGCTACGTGCCGAGCGAATGGCTCACCGCGGCTCTCGATGAAAAGGGTCAGCATCTACGACCCGCGCTCGCGCTTCGCGCCCAAGTAGTGGCCGTTCATCGCGTTAAGGCGGGGGCTCGCCCCAGTTACGGGCGCCGCCGCGCGTTGGAACGTGACGCCACCGTCGTCACCGTGCCCTTCGGCTACGCCGACGGATACCCGCGGCATCTCTTTGAGGGCGGAGCCGAGGTTCTGATTAACGCGAAGCGCTATCGCGTCGCCGGCAATGTCACCATGGACCAGCTCGTGGTCGACGTGGGTGACGACGACGTTTCGCCCGGCGACGACGTTGTCTTGCTCGGGCGCCAGGGGAGCGAAGTCGTGAGCGCCGACGACTTGGCCGAGTGGGGAGACACCATCACCTGGGAGATTCTCGCGAGCCTTGGCGCGCGCGTTCCTCGAATCCTCGTGGACTGACGTGGGCGAGTTCGAAGAAATGTCGACGTGCACGCGCTGTGTTCTTGCGGCGACTCGCCAGCGAGTGGTGGTCGGATCGGGGCCTCTCGAGGCGCGCCTCATGATCGTGGGTGAGGCCCCCGGTCGCACCGAAGACGAAGGCGGCGCGCCCTTCATTGGACGAAGCGGTCGACTCTTCTTTACGTTGCTCGAAGAAGAGGTCGGCCTGACGCGCGAAGAGTGCTACGTGACCAACGTCGTGAAGTGTCGTCCGCCCGCGAACCGAACACCGACACCCGTGGAAATTGCCACCTGTCGACCCTGGCTGATCGAACAGTTAGATCGAGTGGCTCCGAGCTTCATCTTGACCCTCGGTAATACCGCGGGACGAGCCATCTTCTCCTACCAATCGGGAATCGGCCAAGTGCACGGCCACGTGTTTCGCTCCGGAGCGATCCGAGGCGTCCCCACGTATCACCCGGCGGCGGCGCTTCGTGGAGGTCCGAGCGTTGTCGGCGTCATGCGCGCAGACCTTGGCGTTATCAAACGCCTCATCGAGGCGTCGTGAGCTGGCGACGGTACGGCGCGAGTGCCGAGGAGACCCAGGCCGCCGGCGAGGCCTTCGCGTTCGTCTTGCGACCTGGCGACATCGTGCTCTTGAGTGGACCGCTCGGCGCGGGCAAGACAACGTTCACCCAGGGCGTGGGGCGCGGCCTCGGAGTTAGAGAGCGCGTGACGAGTCCCACCTTCACGATGGTGCGACAACACGAGTGTGTCAACGACCTTGGAATTATGACTCTGCACCACGCCGACGTGTACCGAGTGGGCTCGCTCGGCGAAGTGGACGACCTCGCGCTCGGCGAACTGGTCGAGGAGTCTGGCGTGGCTCTCGTTGAATGGGGCGACATCGCACCGTCGGTCTTCGGACTCGACGTCATCACCGTCGTGTTCGTCATCGACGAACACGACGGTCGCACTCTCGAAGTGGACGGCGCATTGAGTGGCCGCGAGGCGGCTCTCGACGCGTGGGCCCAGTCGTGAACATCCTCGCGATCGAGACGGCGACGACGGCGTGCGCTATTGCGCTACGCGTCGCGTCGGGCGAAGAGTTCGAGGTCATTCTCGACGACGAACGCCACCACACCGAGTCCCTCACCCCGGGCATCCGCGATCTGCTCGCGCGCGTCGGCCTCGCGGCCAAGGACCTCGATCGGGTGGTCGTCGATCGTGGACCCGGTCTCTACACCGGGCTGCGCGTGGGCGTCGCGACGGCAATCGGGCTTAGCCTCGGGGCCAGCGCCGAACTCGTGTCGGTGACGTCGCTCGAACTGTTGGCCCACGGCGCACACCGCAGTGGTGTACGCGGAACATTCGTGAGCGCCGTCGACGGTCGTCGCGGCGAACTGTTCGTGCAGACATTCTCGTTGGGCGACGAGGTGAGCCCACGAAGTGAGCCCGAAGTGACCCGGCCGGATGCTTTGCGAGATGAGTGGGCTCAGCGCGACGAAACCGCGACCTTCGGCGGTGACGGCGTCGCGCGCTACGAGGCCGCGTTTCGAGAACTGTCGCGCGCGACGCTCCTCGACCTACGCGTCCCTCCGCCCATCGAAGCGTTGAGCCTCGGTGCGATTCGGCCACCTGAATCTCTCGTTTCGCCGATGTATCTGCGTGAAGCGGATGCCGTCGCGAACTTTTCGACGCGAGAACGATCGTCGTGAGCGATTGGATCATTCGCTTGGCCGAACGTCGCGACGTGCCCGAGTTACTCGTCATCGAAGTCGCTCAGTTTCCGGAGCCGTGGTCCAGGGCCATGTTGCTCGACGAGATCAACAACGTGGAGAACCGCCGATACACCGTCGCGATAGAAAACAAGACGATCATCGGGTACCTCGGTGTCATGTTCGTTATGGACGAACTGCACATCAACACGCTCGGCACACTAACGGGCCACGAAAGTCGTGGAGTCGCGACGTCGTTGATGGACGAGGCCTGGATCGACGCCCAGGCGCGGGGCGTTCTTCGCGCCACCCTAGAAGTCGCCGTCTCAAACAACCGCGCGCAAGCCCTCTATGCGCGCTACGGCTTTCGACCGGTGGGAGTTCGCAAGAACTACTACGAACGCACGCAGGAAGACGCACTCATTCTTTGGGCGGACCTCGACTGAGCTGAGCGTGGCGCGCTTTACGCTATTCGGGTGGCGTTAGTCCTGGGCATTGAGACGAGTTGTGACGAGACGGCCGCCGCCGTGGTGGACGACGAGTTTCGTGTGCATTCGTCGGTCGTCGAGTCCTCGATTGATCTACACCGGGCCTTTGGTGGAGTCGTACCCGAACTGGCCGGTCGCGCGCACGTCGCAACGATCGGACCCGTCGTGCGTCGCGCTCTCGACGACGCCGGCCTCGATCCCAGTTCGCCCGCGATTAGCGGCGTCGCGGTCACGAGCGGTCCGGGCCTCATTGGCTCGTTGCTGGTCGGACTTTCGAGCGCGAAGGCGCTCGCCTACGCGTGGGACGTGCCCTTCATTGGAGTCAATCACCTCGAGGGCCACCTTTTCGCGCCGCTCCTTGAGGCGAGGGATCTTCAGTGGCCTCTCATGACGCTGCTCGTCTCGGGTGGTCACAGTCTCATTGTCCTGCAACCTGGCCCGGGACAACACGACGTACTCGGAGAGACGATCGACGACGCGGCGGGCGAGGCCTACGACAAGGTGGCGCGCTGGCTCGGACTTGGTTACCCCGGGGGGCCCGAGATCGATCGACTCGCTAAAGAAGGTTCGCCTGAAGCGATGAAACTCCCGGTCTCCATGATCGGCGACGACTTTGACCTTTCGTTCTCGGGACTGAAGACCGCGGTCGTTCGCGCCACCGAGGCGCACCGCGAGATCGCGCTCGCCGACGTAGCGGCGTCCTTTCAGGCGGCGCTCTCAGAACAACTTCTTCGAAAGTTGCGCCACGCCCTTGAGCGATACGACGTGGCGGGAGTGGCTCTCGCCGGGGGAGTCGCGGCGAACTCGGCGCTACGTGCGGGCGTCACGCAGTTGGCCAAAGAGTTCGGTCTCGTGGTCCACCTGCCCACAATGGCGATGTGCACCGACAACGCGGCCATGATCGCTGCCGCAGGTTTGCACCGCTTGGCGACGAGTGGACCGAGCCCGCTTGATCTCTCCGCGCGACCGAACTGGCAACTGGCGGACGTCTCGTGACAGAGCGCTGGGTACCGTTCGAGCTTGACGATCTTGACCTCAACCCCTTCGTTCAATTCGATCGCTGGTTCGATGACGCGAAAGACGTTATGGCCGAGCGAGAAGCGATCGCTCTGGCCACGGCGTCGAGCGAGGGAGAGCCGAGCGCGCGCATGGTGCTCTTACGTCATCATGACGGATCGTCTTTTGGCTGGTACACGAACTACGACTCACGAAAGGGCGACGAGCTCGCAGCGAATCCGAAAGCCGCACTTCTCTGGTACTGCGAAGCGCTCGGTCGTCAGATTCGCATCGAAGGAACGATCACGAGGGCGTCGGCCGAGGAGTCCGACGCCTATTTCGCGACGCGTCCGCGCGGCAGTCAACTGGGCGCCTACGCGAGCCACCAGAGCGAGCCCCTCGCGAGTCGGGAGGAGCTCGAGGCGGCCGTGCGCGGTCTCGATCGGCAGTTCGAGGGAGTGGACGTCCCTCGTCCGTCCAATTGGGGCGGGTACCGACTGACGGCAAATCGCTTTGAGTTCTGGCAACACCGCGAGGACCGCCTCCACGACCGCGCGGTCTATGTGCCCGATGGATCCTCGTGGCGCCGGGAGCGCCTGTCGCCGTAAACCCGTAATTCGGGTTCGGTTGAGTGATTTCAGACGGAAATCGGGGAGACCGCGTGGCCCTGGAGATCTTCTGTTGGCACTCGGGGCCTTCGGCTGCTAAATTGGCAGTCGCAAGTATCGAGTGCTAATTGCTCAGGAGGCAAGAACAATGAAGTTGCACCCACTAGAAGACCGCATCGTCGTTCGTCCCAACAGCGCGGAGGCCACCACGGCGTCTGGCCTGGTGATTCCCGACACCGCCAAGGAAAAGCCCCAGCAGGGTGAAGTGCTCGCTACCGGTCCCGGTCGTCGTACCGACTCCACCGGCGAGATCATCCCCACGGGCGTTTCGGTTGGCGACACCGTCGTCTACTCGAAGTACGGCGGCACGGAGATCACGGTCGACGGCGAAGACCTGTTGATTCTGTCCGGCCGCGACGTATTGGCGACCGTCTCTAAGTAGTCCGTGACGAGTGTCTCGTCACCTAATCGAACGAAGGAAAAGAAATGTCAAAGTTATTGAAGTTTGACGAGGACGCTCGCCGCGGCCTCGAGGCCGGCGTCGACAAGTTGGCTGACGCGGTCAAGGTCACCCTCGGACCCAAGGGCCGCAACGTGGTCTTGGGTAAGAAGTTCGGCGCGCCGACGATCACCAACGACGGTGTGTCGATTGCTCGCGAGATCGAACTCGAAGACCCTTTTGAGAACATGGGCGCGCAACTCGTCAAAGAAGTTGCGACCAAGACCAACGACGTGGCCGGCGACGGCACCACGACGGCGACGGTCCTCGCTCAAGCCCTCATCAAGGAAGGCCTGCGCAACGTGGCGGCCGGCGCCAGCCCCTCGGGCCTGAAGCGCGGTATCGAGAAGGCCGTCACCGCGGCCGTCGAGTCCATCGCCGCTCAGAGCCAAGAGGTATCGGGCAAGAATCAGATCGCTCAAGTAGCAACCATCTCGGCCGCGGACAGCGCGATCGGCGAGGTCATTGCTGACGCGATTGACAAGGTCGGTAAGGACGGCACGGTCACGGTCGAAGAGTCGAACACCTTCGGCATCGAGCTGGAACTCACTGAGGGTATGCAGTTCGACAAGGGTTACCTCTCGCCGTACTTCGTCACCGACGCCGAGCGCCAAGAGTCCGTTCTCGAAGACGCCTTCATTCTTTTCACGAGCAACAAGATTTCGGCCGTGCACGACCTTGTGCCGGTGCTCGAGAAGGTCATGCAGGCCGGTCGTCCGCTGTTGATCATCGCCGAGGACGTCGAGGGCGAAGCCCTCGCGACGTTGGTGGTGAACAAGATCCGCGGAACCTTTACTTCAGTCGCCGTGAAGGCGCCGGGGTTCGGCGAGCGCCGTAAGGCAATGCTCCAGGACATGGCGATTCTCACTGGCGGCACCGTGATCTCCGACGAGATTGGTCTCAAGCTCGACAGCGCCACAGTCGACCTGTTGGGTAAGGCCCGTCGTATCGTTGTCACGAAGGACGCGACGACGTTGGTTGACGGTGACGGTTCGAAGGAAGATGTCGCCGGTCGCGTTGCGCAACTGAAGCGCGAGATCGAAGACACCGACTCCGACTGGGACCGCGAGAAGCTCCAAGAGCGCCTGGCGAAATTGGCCGGTGGCGTGGCTGTCGTAAAGGTCGGCGCCGCGACGGAAGTCGAGCTCAAGGAGAAGAAGCA
>PLON01000023.1:0-7569 GCA_003142095.1 Acidimicrobiaceae bacterium
AGGCACAGGGGCGGACCGACCCGTAGTAGTGACGAAGGTTCTGTAACGGAACTGGAGCGAAGGGGTCGGGCAGGTCAGGTTACCCAGAGGTCAACTCTTTGGAGAAGGAACTGATGGATGAACCACAGTTGAAAGTGAAGTCGTTTGAGATTCCCAAGCGCCTCGTCTTCGAGGCGTGGAAGAAGGTCCAAGCGAACGGCGGAGCACCGGGCGTGGACGCCGTGAGCATCGAGCGGTTCAGCGACAATGAGACTGACAATCTCTATCGTCTGTGGAACCGCATGAGTTCGGGGAGTTACTTTCCCGGACCGGTGCGCGCGGTGGAGATACCGAAGGATAATGGGGCCGCGGTGCGGGTATTAGGGGTGCCGACGGTCCCCGCATAGCGCCCGGTCGTTCAAGTCGAGACCGGTTTCGGAATCGGTTGTCGTTACTCATCCGTTCCATCCGTTAGTAGGCCAACATCTCACGGTGATCTTCGAAAAGAGCCGCCCGGGTTCCGAGCGGGTGTTGATCTGCGAAGGAGGCGCTGCGGGGCGGGTAACACTTCCGGTCGCCTGGACCAATCACGCCCCGGCGCCGTTGACTCACCGGTTGGGAGCGGAGTGTTTGACGGAGTTGGCTGCTTTGGTGGCCGCACTGGAACATCCACCACTTGGGAAGCGTGACCACGTATGATCTTGTGTAGCAATGACAGACAAGATAGATATCACTTCGAAGACCAGCCGACAACTACGGGCCCGGCGCCGACGTCTTGCTCGTTCGCTTCCCGACGTGGAGGAGTTGATCGGCGGGTCAGTCATCGAACAGGGCCGCACGTGCGGCAAGGAGGGATGCCGATGTTCCAGGGGCGAGTTACACGGGCCTTATACCTACGTGGTGCTGCCCCGGGCAGGGGGGCAGAGCCGGTCGGTGTACGTACCGGCTGGTGCAGCAGAAGCGGTCCGAGCGGGGGCGGCGATCTCGGCGTCGGTGCGCCGTGCGCTAGAAGAGATCTCGGCGATCAACATCGAGTTGTTGGCTCGCGGGGAGCTTGTCTGAATGGCGCCGTCGGCCGAGGCTGTAGCGGTGCTGGCCAACATGGCCGTCTCCGCGTTGGTGGTGCGCGATGAGGGGCACGGAGAAGATCACCTCAGGCCACCTGGACCGGGCGGGGGTCGTCTACATACGCCAGTCCAGCCTGGCCCAGGTGCGCAACAACACCGAGTCGACTGCGCGCCAGTATGCGCTGGCCGACGAGGCCGTTCGCCTCGGGTGGCCCCGTTCCCAGGTGCAGGTGATCGACGCCGATCTGGGACTATCGGGACGCTCCGCGGATCATCGCACCGGGTTCAAGGACCTAGTCAGCAGGGTCTGTTTGGGCGAGGTCGGGGCGATCTTCGGCCTCGAGATATCGCGCCTCGCGCGCTCGTCGGCGGACCTGTCGCGTCTGTTGGAACTGGCCCGCCTGACCGACACGCTAGTGGTCGACTCCGATGGCATCTACGACCTGGCCAACTTCAACGACCGCCTCCTGCTCGGATTGAAGGGCACCATGTCCGAGGCGGAACTGCATTTTCTGGTTGGCCGGCTCAACGGTGCGAAGCAGGCCGCAGCGCAGCGCGGCGAGCTGCGCTTTGCTCTCCCGGTCGGGTTCGTCTACGACGACGACGGCCTCACGGTCATCGACCCTGACGCAGAGGTCGCCGCCGCGGTCACTGACGTGTTCGCAGCGTTTCGCTCTGGTGGGTCCGCCTATCAGGTGGTCGTCGCGTTCAAGGGACGACGGTTCCCACTTCGCGCCTACGGCGGGGTGTGGGCCGGGCAGTTACGCTGGGGGCGTCTCACCCACCCCCGAGTGCTGGGTATCCTCGCGAACCCGTCCTACGCCGGAACCTACGTGTACGGTCGCTACCACTCAACCCGCACGGTCAGTCCCGACGGCCAGATCTCGACCAAGATCGTCCAGCTGCCCCGCTCGCAGTGGCCGATCGTCATCCCCAACCACCACGCTGGCTACATCACCTGGGACGACTACCTGACGAACGGGGTTCGCCTCGCGGCCAACACCACCAACGCCGGGGCCCGTCCCGCTCGCGAAGGCCACGCTATCTGTCAGGGAATCATCGCGTGTGGATCGTGCGGACGTCCCATGTCCACCCGCTACCACCGCAACGGACACGCCACTTATGAGTGCTCTGCGTCGCGGGCCGATCAGATGGCGACTGAGACGTGCCGCTCGATCGCCGCTGCGAGCGTCGACGATGCCGTGGCGCAGCGGCTTCTCGAAGCGCTCAACCCGCAAGAAGTCGCTCTGACGCTCGCCGCCGCGGACGAGGTTACCCAGCGTCGAACCCGGCGGTCCCGGGCCGGGGAGCTAGCCGTGGAACGAGCCCACTACGAAGCGGAGCGCGCGGAGCGGGCCTTCTGTGCTTGTGAACCAGAGAACCGTCTGGTGGCCCGCAGCCTTGAAGCCCGCTGGGAGACACGCCTGGCCGCTCTGGCCGACGCCGAGAAAGCGCTCAGCGCCGACGCCGCTGCCGCGCCGATCCTGCCCGGACGCGCCGAACTCGAAATTCTCACCGGCGACGTGAGCGCGCTGTGGCACGCGTCGAGCACCCTGGCCCGAGACCGCAAACGTCTGCTGCGCACTCTCATCGCCGACGTGACCCTGCTCCCTGAGCTCGATATGGCCAAGGCCCGTATCGGGATTCGTTGGCACACCGGTGCCACCGACGAGCTCACCATCGCGCGACACCGCAGCATCGTTGAATCGCGCCGGACCGATCCGGCGGCGGTCGACGTGGTGCGCTTACTCGGCCCCACCCACACCAACATCGACCTCGCCAATCAGCTCAACAGCGAGGGCTACTTGACCGGTGCCGGGCGGCCATTTGACGTGAGCGCTGTCGCCAACCTGCGCAGCTACCACCACATCGCCCCCATCGGTGTACTCGCGCAGGGCGAGATCACCGTCGTCGACGCCGCCCAACGCGTCGGGGTGAGCACCACCACCATCTACGGTTGGATCCACGTCGGCGCCCTCGCAGCGCGCCGCGGACCGGGTGGGCGGATCTGCATCCCCTTTGACGCTGAGGTCGAACACGCCTGCCAGCGACGAGCGGCCACATCGGTCCATATCGTTCGTCACGGCACAACGAATCGCGCCGACGAACACGAGTGGACCGTTAAGCAAGTAGCAGCCGCCCTCGACATCAGCACCAACGTTGTCTACTACTGGCTCGAAACTGGCCAGCTCGAGGCTCGCAAGGGTCCCGGCTGCCGTTGGCTCATCAGTTACAACCCCGACGTCGAAGATATTTGTCGCACTCGGATCGCCACCTCCGGTCACCTCGGACGTCTCGACAGGAATGCGTCATGACCGAGACGACACCTGGCGCGATGAGCAACGCTTTGCGACTTGCTCGCCACGATGTGACCTGCGCCAGCTACGGTGCCTTCAGTGTCACCGTTGTCGAAAGACTCTTCTCCAACCCGCGCGTCGGATTCACGCAGCACTTCTGCTCCCCGACCATGCCGAACCGATGTTTCTTCACATTCCCAAACCCCACAGTCCACCAACAAGGAGGCAGTATGAATCCACCGTCCCAAACACGGCGGACCGAATTGCCCAAAGCGCGGCGGCGATGGTGCTGGAAGAGAAGTTAGAACCGATCTTTCACCACGACAGTTACGGCTATCGTCCGGGGCGAAGTGCCCTGGATGCGGTGGCCGTGACGCGCAAGCGCTGTTGGGAGAAGGACTGGGTGTTGGACCTTGACGTCCGGGCCTTCTTCGACAGCGTTCCCCATGATCTGTTACTTAAAGCGGTAGCGCATCACACCCAAGAGCGTTGGATTCTGCTCTACATCGAGCGGTGGTTGACAGCCCCCATGCAGATGCCGGACGGAACCCTCGTGGCTAGAGAGAAAGGAACCCCCCAAGGGTCATTATGTTCAGCTGAACATAAAGAGCCCTATGAACAGTGTCGATTTATGTGCAGCGCTGGTCTGTCGGACCTGGTGGGGGTCGTGTCGGCGCGCGAGCACTGCGCATAACGCAGAGGCTGGAGAGTTTCAAAGCGTGGCGAGCCAGTTGAGCAGTCCGGGATCTCGGTTCCATTCGCGCAGGTCGTCAGAGACGATATCGACGTAGGCGGCTTCGAGGGCTCTGCGCTTGGCTTCGGTGGAGGCACGTGCGTAGATCTCGGTAGTGGATAGGTCGACATGGCCAAGGATGTCCCGGATGTAGGGCAGCGGAACGCCCGCTTCGTAGAGATGCATGGCCTTGCTATGGCGCAGGACGTGTGGACTGAGCTCAGCGTCGGTGAGCACCGGGTCGTGGGTCATGGCCTGATACTTGGCGATGATCCAGGCGATCCCGCCACGGCTGAGCTTGCGGCCCTGCTGGTTGACGAACACCGCGTCGCCGTCGTGACCGGGCCCGTTGAGACGGTATTCGCCCAGGTAGGCGTTCAGCAATGCTGCCGTGTTATCGCCAAGGGGGACGTGGCGAGTCTTGTTGCCTTTGCCGGTCAAGGCGATCAGGGGTGGGGCTTCCAGTCGGATGTCGCCGACGGTGAGGTCGGCGAGCTCTTGGACCCGGGCTGCGGTGTCGTAGAGGGCAGCGAGCAAAGTCGCGTCGCGCCGTCCCCGCTGGGTGGAGCGATCGGGCTGGGCGAGCAGACGGCGGGTTTGATCGACGCTGAGGTGGTGCACATCCGGGTGGGGCTGCTTCTTGGCGGGGATGGCAAGAATGTCTTGGCAGCGGGCCATGTGGGCAGGGTCTTGCGATTGCATCCATCGGAAGAACGAACTGATGGCGGCTAGGCGCTGGTTCCGGGTCGACACGCTGTTGTGCCGGCTGGCCTCGAGCCAGTCCAAGAACCCAGCGATCACGGTGGCGTCGATGCGCTCGAGGGTGAGCTTCTCTGGCGGGATGGACCGCTCGTCGCGCAAGAAGACGATCAGCAGTTTGAACGTGTCGCGATAGGACGTGATCGTGTTGGGTGAACAACCGCGAAGCCCGGCCAGGTACGCGGTGAGGAAACGGCCCAAGAACGAAGCGAAGTCAGTCGCCATGGCGCGACCCTTGCGTAACGGGCGGGACGACGTCACCGACGATGAGTTGAACCTGAGCGGTGATGTGGGGGTAGGACTCCGCGGTCAGGTGCAGGTAGTAGGCGGTGTCGCCGATCGATGAGTGCCCCAGGTAGGTTTGCAGGATTGGCAGCAGCGCGTTGACGCTCTCGCCTCGCTCAAACCAGCGGCGAACGTTGTTAACCGCCATCGTGTGGCGTAGATCATGGACACGGGGCCCGTGACCGCGCCCGCCGTGGGCAATGCGCGCCTGCCACAAGAACCGCCGGAAGTTCTTGTCGACGTTCCCGAGCGTCAACGGCACGTCGGGCGTGGCGCCGGGAAAGAACCACTCCCAGCCGGGCTGTCCGGCGAGCGCGGCGTGATAGACAGCGAGTCGCTCGAGCAGCGGTGCGCTGACGGGCACCTGGCGGTCCTTGCCGCCTTTCGCGTCACGGATCTGCAGCACGCCAGTGTTGACGTCAACGTCGTCGACGCGCAGCAGGCGAGCTTCGGAAGCACGCAGTCCGCAGGCGTAGATCGTGCGGAACAGGACCGGCATGACCAGGTGTCGGAACGGGACCAGCGAGTGGTAGTGACAGCGGTCAGTCTGGGCGAACAAGCTCGCCAGTTCCTGGTCGGTGTAGATGTGCGCGACGTAACGGGTGGGCCGGGGCAGCGTGCCGGCGGGTAAGACGTAGGCCTCGACGCCTCGGCGGCCCAGGAAACGGGCCAATTCCCTGAGCGTCGCGGCCATGTTCTGCAAGGTCGATGGTTTGACCCCTCGCTGGCGGGCCGCCGCGACCCACGCCTCCACCGAGGCCCGGTTGGGCGCGTCCAGTCCGGGGAATTCGGCGTGGCAGAACTCTTGGAACCGGATGAGCACCCGTTCTTCGGCAACGTATTTGTAGCCGACCGCGCGCTTTTCCGTGACGAGCGCCATGATCGCGCTGTCCATTGTGATCTCGGAATTCATCGTGACACCCCCTGCGCTGGCGCGTCGGGGTCGAGGGCGCACTTGGCCAGCAACCCCAGCGACGACTTCAGATACACGCCCGTCGATCGAACCGACTGATGACCGAGGATGTCGGCGATTTGCTCGAGCGGCGTGCCGTTCTCCATCAACCGCGTCGCCAAGGTGTGGCGCAGCGAGTGCATGCCGTGGCGGCGTGTCTCGCTGATCGCGACGTGAGCCACCCGGGCGTGCTTGACCAGAATCTGGTGCAGATGATCTTGGTCGGAGAACGGACCGATCGGGGCGGTGTGGCGCACAAACACCTGGGGGCAGTTGCTCGCCGGCCGGCCAGCGCGGATGTAATCGATCACCGCCCAACCGACGTCTTTTAACAACGGCAACTGCACTCGGCCGCCGGTCTTGGCCTGGGTCACGAACAATCGGTTGCCCGGCCAGTCGAAGTCGTCGAACTCCAACCGCTTGACGTCGACGCCGCGTAGTCCGAGCCTCGCGATCAATAGAACGATCGCGTAGTCCCGCTTCCCGCACGGGTTGGCCCGGTCGATCGCCTCGAGGATCCGGGCCACCTCGCCGGGGCCCCACACCGACGGGATCCTGGTTTGCGTGCGGGACTTCATAGTCGGAACCGCATCCAACACGACCGGGTCGACCAGTCCGTCACGGGCTGCGAACCTGAGAAAGGATCGCACGGCGCACAGTTTCTGTTCAACGGTCTTGAACTGATAACCGGCCAATGCACTAACGAAGGCCTCGATCGTGGCAGCGTCGCAGCGAGTTACTCCACCGCGGTTGCTTGTGAACGCGACGAAATCCCCGGCCAGCGTTCCATACGTCCGCACCGTCGACACCGACCGGTCCGCGGCCCGCAGCCACGCCTGGAACCGGGCGACCGTGTCGGCGTCCTCGCGCGACAGTTTGTCGACGGAGCGGTTGTAGCGGCGCAGCACCGCCCCACGCAGCGCGTAATCGCCGAGCATCTGAGCGACCCTGAACAGATAGACGTCATTCGCCTTGAGCGTGCCAGCCTCTTCCTTCTCGAAGAAGCCGCACGACTCATCGACCCACGCCATCGCCATATCCAGCGAGAATTCATCGACGCCACGGACAGCGAAGAACTTCTCCAGACGTCGCCAGCAACCTCGATACCAGACCAACGTCGAGTCCTTATAACCCAGACGCACCAACTCGGCATCCAGCGCGGACACCAGCTCAGAAATGACAACCATGCCAACTCACCTCCGGTCACAAACGACCCGACGCCATGCCGAGCCGCGTGACCGGAGTCTCGCCCCGTTATGCGCAGTGTTCGGTCGTCAAACCCGTTCGCAGCGGAAGCTACAAGCCAGCACTGCGCATAACCCAGCGCTGTTCATAGGGGTCANNGCCCTTTGAGAGGTATGCGGATGATGCCGTTATCCACTGCAACACCGAGGCACAGGCTCGAAGTCTTTGGGCCGCACTCGCTGAACGACTCGGGTCCTTAGGACTTGCGTTACATCCCGACAAGACGAAGGTCGTGTACTGCAAAGACGCGAA
>PLON01000023.1:7584-51577 GCA_003142095.1 Acidimicrobiaceae bacterium
AGCACCAAGGCGAAGAAGGCGGTCGGCAAGAAGATCAGGGACTGGCACCTCAACCGTCGCAGTGGCACGGGCCTCGTTGGTCTCGCTCGTGAGATTAACGCTCAAGTGCGGGGCTGGATCAACTATTACGGAGCGTTCTACCGTTCCGAGTTGTACTTCCTCGCGAGGCGCATCGACCAGCATCTTGTTCGGTGGGCTATGCGAAAGTTCAAACGATTTAGGAGGAAACCTCTCAGCGCGTGGGATTGGTTAAACGCTGCTCGACAGCAGGTCCCCAGTCTTTTTGCGCACTGGCCGTTACTTTCTTCCACGACCAATCGGCCTGCAAGAGCCGAATGAGTTGAGAGGCTCACGTTCGGTTCCGAGAGAGCCGGGGGGTGCGATTCCCTCCGGCTACTCGACTCACCGGGTGTTCCGCGGCGGACCTCGAGACTGATCGGTCAGGTCTGCGGTCGCGCGAGACGCACGAAGCAGTTGCTCCACTGGGCGATTGAAGTAAGCACGGCCCAGGCGCTGGTTGTGTAGAGACTCCAATTCTACCTGATAGAGGCACCTTTTTCGCGCATGGTCAACTCTTCAGAGCGATGATTTCATGGTGGGATCCAGGCTAATCACTCGCGCGTCACAGTGGATGACTGCCCTCACCCCTTGCACTAAGTATCAATACTGTGTTGGAGCGGGCGGTTGCTGGTCGCTCAGATGCTCGCCGCGGGAAACGATAGCGTATCGCCCATGAGAATCCTCCGAGTCCTTCGCGTTGTGGGCGCCCTTGCCCTTTTGCCGATCGCCATTCTCTCCTCGTCGAGCGATGCGTTCGCTTCGAGCTCAGCGTCCTCAGGACCAACGCTGTCGCAACTCATTTCCTATGTCGATGCGTCGTCTCAGGTGAATCATGGACCAAATGTGTTTTCGTCACTGCCAACTTTGAAACAAGCTGGCGACGACAATCCCAACGCGATGATCCCGTCGCAGTGCTATTCAACGACCACTGCCGCTCAGGCATTGCCCACGGATGCTGGTACGACCTGTGCCTTTGGCGACAAAGAGGCAACCAAAACGCTGCTCCTCTTCGGTGATTCGCAAGCTGCGATGTGGCTGCCCTCGCTCAATATTGCGGGCCAGATGCTCCATTGGAAAGTCGTGTTTGTGGCGAGGACCGGTTGCGGTCCCTGGATCAACATCGCGAACGAAGGTACGAGCGCTTGCAATGATTGGGTTCGCGGTGAAATCGCTCTTGCGAACCAATTGAAGCCTCAGGTGGTGATTCCAGACGGGCTGACGATAGCAACGCTAAGTGACGGCAAGTACCCGACGAACCTCCAATTCGAAAGCTCTCTTCAATCGATGGTGAAGGCGCTCGCACCGAGTGGCGCCAAGGTTCTCTTCTTCCAGGAGATTCCACAGTTTTATACGAACTTGACATCGGCCACGCCGGAGTCTTGCTTGACGATACATACGTCGTCAATTGAGAATTGCGAACTCACTGTCAAGGAGATAAAGACACTCGGTACGAGTGTTGGCATCGCTGCCATCGCTTCCTATGATCACCTGGACACTGTTCCGATTCGCGAGTTGTTCTGCGGACGCGTGCGGTGCGACGCCTTTGTCAACAGTCCCGGCAAGAGCCATTTGGTGTACCAGGATTGGGCCCACATGAACGCGACATATGCGACATGGATAGGCCGAGCCACCGCTCAACTCCTCGCCAAATATCTCCCCAGTTGAACCGTCGTCATCAAGGAGTCCACGTCGGGTCTAATTGAAAGCGCGTTTTCCGTCGAACCAACTCACTGCACGGAGATGTGGTGCAAAAGGCTTCTCGCACTCGATTGATCGGATGGTTCATTTGCCGTGATCGAGCAAGGCCACCTCGTACGCCTCAATGGTGTCACGGGCGATGTCCGCCCAATCGGCTCTCGCTGACCACCTCAGTGCGGCGGTACTGAGCTCGCTGTACTCCCGCTCGCTGAGACCCTCAGCACGCTGTAGCGCAGCGACCAACGAATCGAGCCCTGGCTCGAAGCGAACCGCCGTGTCGTCTGGAATATCGCGAAGCGTTGGCAGATCCGGGATGATGACTGGTCGACCAAACGATTGGGCGAGCAATATCGAGCCACTGTTGGTGATCTCACGGAAGGGAAACGCCGCGAAATCACTCGCTTGGAGGTAGCGAGCGAGCTCCTCGTCCGGTATCCACTGAAAATCTAAGACCGCTCTTCCCTTCGCCTCTCCGGCGAGATGAAGTAGTTCTCTTTGATACGCCTTGTCCGTACAAAAGCCCGCCAGCAGAACCTTGATCCTTGAGGAGGTCGGCAACAGCGCCGCCGCTTGTAACAGCAGATCCGCTCCCTTGTATGCCTCCACTCTTCCGATCAGCGACACCACGACATCGTTTTGATCGAACCCAAAACTCGCGCGCGCTTTCTCCCTCGTCATCGTCACTGGGTACGGTTCGGCGTATGAGCCCATCGGAATTACTCTCACGCTTCGAGCTCCCAATGTGCGCAGCTCGATCGCGGTTGCCTCTGAGAGGGCTATCACTACCTTCGCTTTCGATAACAGCACGCCGCGCGCCCGATCATCGTTCGCGAATACCCGTTCATGTGGCACGAGATCGTGAGCGGTCCAAACGATCTTGTAGCCGAGTACTTGAACTGTTCGGAGGTACACGCCGAACCAAAACTCCATCAGACGCCTGGCCCATCGCCTTTGCCGAGCCCACGGGAGTGAAAATTGAAATACCCAGTGAATGTGCAGGATCCGAGACCCACGCCCACGACACCACGCCAGGACGGCGGGCGCGAGAAGAATGTTGAGCGTCTGAGATGGAGTGGGCCCGCTGGCGTAGCGAACTCGAACACCATCGGCCACAAGACTTCGGTAGAGAAGTTCTTGGTAGGGCGGCCCGCTACGCGGAGTCACCAATACCGAGAGCCTCGGATTCACGTACCTGGCTTCGCTAATTCGTGCAGTACGCCGACTCCCATCACAAGGTGATCGGCAAGTACGAGCCAGCGAAGCTCTTCATTTCGGTGACGCCAAATCGGCCACAAGAGGAGCAGTGGGTACCACCGCCACTTCAGGGTCAGCGGTAGGCCGAGCAAAAAGAGCGCGTACACAAAGGGGGCCGAATTCTCCCTGACGGCCTCGCCAATTCGATCGTGATGCTTGCGAAGAAGTCGACATCCACCCTTGCCGTAGAAAAACGCCCTTCGAAGCTGCCGCCGCGGAGTACCCCAGTCGTGCCGTACGACCGCATCCTGCACCCACCGAATGCGATAGCCGTAATCATTAAGTCTCCATGTGAAGTCGATGTCCTCTGCCGACCCAAACGACTCGTCGAAACCACCCACCATGTCATAGGCTTCGCGCCGGAAAGCCAAGTTTATGGTTGCCGCCATCGGGACATAGTCCGAGTCAGAGTTTCCCCACCGGTGGACCGCGTTGTAGACGCTCCTGCCGATCGATCTCGCGGGACCAGCAGTGACGAATTCGCCCTCTTCATAAATCGGCGCGAGCAATCGTTCAAGCCATCCGTCCTCGGGCAAGCAGCCCGAGTCGGTGAACACGATGATGTCGCCCTCGGCACTTTGCACACCGACGTTACGTTGATGAGCGATCGTGATGTGAGCACCCGGCGGTTGTTTGTAGTCAATCCAACGAGCCCAGTCGTGGGACTGTCGGATGTCGTCGAGTGCGCCGCTTGAGGCGTCGACAACCAACACTTCGTGGAGTATCGATCCAACGAATGGCTTGAGCGCCTGAAGCGTGTCATCCAAGAGCCGTTCGTCCTTGTTGACAATGACCAGGGACGTCTTGTTCAAGTCACTCCTTTGACCAAATCATAATAATACGTTGTTAAATCGAATAGGCGACGCAACTTGGCACACGAGGGTTTCGCGCAAGTAAATTTTCACGGCGACGTCACGGCAGAACGCCTTCTCGGGCTGCAGCAATTCGCCGCACTCAAGTTCGAAGACGCGCTCGGGCGATTCGTTGAGAGGGTTTCCCGCCACGCGTTCCAGCGCGAGGGTACTAAAACCAGCGTTCGTGTGTCCGCGCGGTACGATGTACTTTTTCGCCGCCTGACCCAGGCTGGACAAATCGGATCCGAATGCATCCAATGAAAGAAGCTCCGTTTAGCAAGCGCGCTGCACACATCTATCGAAGTTTCATTGACGACAGCTTCTATAGAAACTCGACCTACTTGCTCATCAACATGGGCGTGTCGACTGGCAGCGGGTTCTTGTTTGTCATCATTTGCGCGCACTTGTTCTCTCAAGCAAGCTTCGGGTACGCGACATCCCTGCTTGGGGCACTCGGGCTTGTCACGTCCCTCGCCAACATCGGGATGAGTCGAACCATCGTCAGGTTCATGGGGAGATCTGAAAACAAATCCCAAGACCTCATCACCAACATCCTTCTGGTTTCAGGATTCTCGATTCTGGTCGCAATCATCCTGAGTCACTTCTTTTCTTCCTTCGGCATAAAGCACGTCGACCCATTGGTCGAAATAGTTTTCATCGCCACAGCGTTTTTGATGTCGATAAAGGCGTTGTTTGACAGTGTCTTTGTCGCCATCAGAAAGTCTTCGGGGACCTTGATTGAGAATTCGCTCTTTAGCGCCGTACGGGTGCTCTTTCCGATATTTGTAATCGGATCGGGCTATCTCGGTATCTTCAGCGCGCAACTCGCCGGGGTCGTTCTCGCACTCGTAGCATCCGTCTTGTTGCTGCGACATCGGCATGGATTCACTTTTTTCGTGAGACCATCCAAGACGAGCATGGAAGGAAAGTGGCGATTCGCGTTAGGCAGCTACACCTCCGACTTGGTCGGTGGACTGCCAACAAGCGTCTTGCCCATCATTGTGGTTGCTCGACTGGGCGCAGTCGCCGGAGCTCTGTGGTACGTGGCCATGCAGATCATCACCGTGCTCCTCACTGTCAGTGGAACCGTAAGCCAGGCCATGTTTGCCGAATTGGCAAATGCGGAGGGGAACATCAATAAATTTCTGAAGAAAGCATCGCTCTCGATGTACGCGTTGCTGATCCCACTGTCCGTGGGTGTGTTCGTCTTAGCGCCGTTCATTTTGAGACTGCTGCACGGTGATTACGTTGCCGCCGACCATGTGCTGAGGCTGATGACGATATTCGCGTTGATCGGTGTCGCGAACTACATCTCCGGCTCAATTCTCCAGGTCTACAAGAAGGTTCTCTATATAACAGTCGTGAACGCCGCCAATGCCGCAGTTGTCATCTTGTACTGCCTGCTGTTCGCTCATAGCCTCGACGGGATCGCGATTGGCTGGATGTTGGGAGAGGTTGTCAACTTGGTGTTGTTCGTTCTCGGCGGGGTCGTCGTCTACCGGCAAAATCATGGCGTTGTTGCGATTGATTAGGATCAGCGCACGATGGAAGTGTCAGTAATCATCCCCACAAAGGATCGACTTGCTTCACTGCAGCGAATCTTGCCTTCGATGTTGGCCCAAGACGAGGTCAAAGAAATCGTCGTGGTTGTCGACGGAAGTACCGACGGCACTCTGGAGTACCTAGACGAACTCAGTCGAACCAGTGACGTAGTTCGCTACTTAGACAACGAGAAGAACCGCGGATTACCGTTTTCACGAAACCGAGGCATCGATGCGGCGAGATTCGAATACATCTTCATGGCAGAAGACGATCTCGAGATGAGCGATAACTTTCTGGGCACTCTCGCCGACCATATGGCTTCCACCGGCGCCGACGTGATCTGCGGTCGCAACATCTTTCGACCCGAAACTGAGTCTGCGGCAGCGTCAATCAGTCGCACCGACAAGCTCACGGGCCCGTACGTGAACATGAAGACCATCGAGATCGAAACGGGTATGGATATCGGGGTCGATCAGGAGTCACCGATCATTGCCTCCCCCATGCTCGCCAAAGCAGCGCTGTTTCGCGAGGTGAGGTACAGCAACATCTACGAGGTGAATTTCTGGCGCGAAGAGACCGACTTTCAACTTTCAGCCCGTAAGCGCGGTAATAAGTTGGTCAGCTGCCCTCACGCCATCTGTTTCAATTTCGTTTTTTCCAACGACCGTGGAGGAGTGCACGCGTCTGACGGGCTGCGGCGGGAAAAGTGGGTCATCAAAAACAATTGGCGGTTCGTGAATAAGCACGCGGCCTTCATCAAGGACAACTTCGATATAGGAAACAAGAGGGTGTACATCGTCAAGTTTTCGGTAGTGAGAATTGTGAACTACATCCTCAAGCCCCCCGTGATTCGGGTTCTGTCAAAGGTGAAGCGACGCGTCCTCAGGAAGAGGGCGGTCTGAGGCGTATGGCTCGAATTCTTGTCATCTCGCCATACGAACCTCCGTCGGACGGGATCGCAAAGCACACGGCCCACCTCGTAGGCGCGTGGGATTCTGACGGACACAGCGTGTTGGTCATTGCTCCGGGGAATGAACGAGATCTCGGACGAGCAGAGCGTATCGGCTCGCACTCGAAGGTCGCTCGCGTACTGCGAAAGGTTCCACGACGTCGAACCTGGAATGAGGTGATCGAGTTTCAACCGGACGTGGTCTTCGTACAATTTGCCATCGCAGCGGCGAGCGTCAACTTTTGGTCGATTAGGAGTCTCAGCAAGAAATGCTTTGCCGCACAGATCCCAGTTGTCGTTGCATA
The DNA here is from genome assembly GCA_003142095.1 of Acidimicrobiaceae bacterium. GTDB lineage: Bacteria > Actinomycetota > Acidimicrobiia > Acidimicrobiales > RAAP-2 > RAAP-2. The sequence goes on from PLON01000023.1 coordinate 14,247, forward strand.
TCACGAGCCTCTACGCGAGTACGATCTCCTCGGTTTTGTATCGCGCTTCATCTATCGTGCCATGGTTCGAGTTACTAGTGTGCCAATTGCATTCTCTTCGGCGGGCCGACAGGCACTCACTGAGCGTGGGCTGTTCAACGAGGTAGCCGAGTTCCCTCACGGGACATTGGGCGTCGCGACAATTACCGATGACGATGTCCAACGAGTACGAGATCTCTACCACGTCCAAAAGCCTCTAGTGCTCGCACTCGGCTTTACGCACCCCGACAAGGGAACGGACGTGCTGCTTGATGCTGTCGACGCAATTGCGGAGGCCCGAAGCAATGAGGTGCAGTTTCTCATTGCCGGATCGCCAAGAAGGAGACGTGGGATTTTTCGAATATTGGAGCGTCGCGACGTTAAATTCCAACAGCACCTTGAGAATCAGGGAAGGCAGATCACTGCGGTCGACGTTGCATTTCGGGGATTCGTCCCTGACTCGGACGTCGCCGCTCTACTTTTCGTGGCGGAGGTCGTCGTGCTACCGTATCGAAAGATCACGCAAAGCGGGATTGCGAACCTTGCGCTCTCAAGCCGATCTGTTGTGGTGAGCTCGGATCTTCCCGGATTACGGAGCGATCTCGGCGACGCGGCAAAGTACGTCGCAGTCGGTGACTCAAGAGCAATCGCGAAGCAGATCGCGGGATTATTGGGCGACGACAACGCCTCGATACGACAACACATGCGTGAACTGTCCGCAGAGCGCGCGCTCGTTAACACCTTCGCGAACGTGGCCGAGCACATCTTGTCCATTGGGCTGGCACAAAGAGGCTCGAAAAACTCGGCGTAGTATCGAGCGAGCCAACTCGTGTCACTATCGTATTGAGCAATGTCCACATGCTCAATCCCACGTAGATTCCGTTGAGCGCGTCAGAGAACATCGGTAACTCTGGCGACGTAATGTTCTCGGTGGTGATCGGCACCTTCAATGGTGCGGGAACTCTTGGAGTGGCGCTTGGCGCTCTAGAAGCGCAAGTCACCGAATTCACATACGAGATTCTCGTGGTCAACGATGCGTCAACGGATTCGACCGCAGCAGTTGCGACCCGCCCGTCCGTTCGACTTATCAATCTCGAACGGAACCAGGGCCATGGCCACACGCTCAACGTAGGACTCGCGGAAGCGGGTGGTCAGTTCATGGCGATGATGGATGACGACTGCGTTCCTCCGCCGGAGTGGATTCAACAGCTGGGGCTCGCGTGGAAAAGCGTCGGGCCGGATGTGACCATGATCGGAGGTTTGGTTGAACCTATTGAGACTGATACGTTCAATCGGCGCTACGTGGCGTTTCGTCGCCCACTGAGTCATCAAGAGGCTGAAATCAATGAAGACGCGGGAATTTGGACGCGGCTGCTCTACCAGTTTTCGCCACCAAGGATGCGTCTAGACCAACGTCCGGTGTACTTCACCGTCGGCGCCAACATGTCCGTACGAGTAGACGCCGCGCGGGACGCTGGCGGATTCACTGATGCCTCCGGAGCCGGCGAAGAAGAGTCATTGGCGCGACCCTTGCGTTCAAGATTTGGACCCCAGACGATACAACTCTTCCCCAATATCATCATGCGTCACAATTTTGACGCCTCTCTTCGAGACACGTTTCGCCGGTCGCGGAGCTACGGCCGCTCTAAAGGGAGAGATTGGGTACGGGACCGAGACATCCCAACAATTGCCCCATTGATTCCCATCGCAACGCTCGCTGCCGCCGTGGTAGCAGTGGTGAGTCCCGTGTTTTCGGCGTTATTGCTGATATTTTCGCCGTATGTTCTCTACCGCCGCTGGTTCCAGTGGCTCAAATCGGGCGGATCCCGCGAAGCAATTTTCTACCCATATATACAAGCCGGTGAAGAAATATTCAACAACGTAGGTTTCGTCCAGGGTGTGTCGCGAGAGCTCCGCTCGCGGCGTCAACTGTCCCAGGGTCCCCCTCGCTGACCCAGTAGCCATCAGATTCAAGTAACGAACCCGACGAACACTCGCAGTGCCCCTAAATCCCTCATAATTCTCGCCCATAATGGGATCACAAAGATCACAATAATATAACAAAGGTGCGAGGTTATCACAACGCATTATCTACGACTTGACAAATCTATGCCGTTGTGGGATTGTTTGTGTCGCAAGGGCTGAAGCGGAGTGAGCCAGTGTCTGTTGGACCAGCTACATTTTTCGGATGTCCTCTAATGACTTTTACGAAGCCATTAAGCGAAATCGACACTCAAACTGAGACTTTGGTGAATGAGGATTTCGCCATGGAAGTTGCTCAGGTTGAGAACTTGACGATCGACGCTGAGAGTGAAAATTTCGTCATCGAAGCGCAAGTTGAGGATCTCCGCGCGGAGCAAGATCGTCTGCTGTGCGGAGTCGGAGTTACCGTCGTCTTCCCCTGCCTCAACGAGGAACTCGCAGTTGGACTGTGCGTAAAGAGAGCCCTCACGGCCATGCGTCGTGCAGGAATTGACGGAACGGTGATCGTGGTCGACAACGGCTCAACCGACGAGTCCGCAAGGCTCGCCTCTGAAGCCGGCGCCCAAGTGATTTTCCAGCGCGAACCAGGTTACGGCGCCGCCCTGCGCTCGGGCATTGATGAAGCGCAATCAGAGTTCGTGATCATGGCTGACGCTGATGGCACCTACGAGCTAGACGCCATCCCACGCCTACTGTTGCCGTTGGTCAAAGACGAAGCCGACATGGTGCTCGGCCAGAGGCTCAGCGACGCGACGGCGGCAACAATGCCCTGGCTACATCGCTACGTCGGCACGCCAGCGATTACCTACCTCGTGAAGAAGGCCACCAAGAACAGGATCACCATTCGCGATAGCCAATCTGGCTTTCGCGCATTTCGTCGCGAGCAGATTCTCAGCCTCAGGCTTTCATCGACCGGCATGGAGTTCGCCTCGGAGATGCTCATCCGTAGCTCCTGGGCAAATTTGAGAATCCAAGAAGTTGACACGAAGTACGCCGAGCGTATTGGGCAATCAAAGCTCAGTACGTTCTCCGACGGCCTTCGTCACCTGCGTCAAATCATCTTGTTGAGCCCTGAGACTGCCGCCACCGTTCCCGGCGTACTCGCGACTTTCGCCGCGTTCTTGTTGTGGATTATGGCCGCGCAGTCGTCGACCGGCTTTGGGCACGCTGGATCGCTCAGTTGGATTGCTGACGTCGCCGCGGGCGTTCTCAGCATCCTTGGCCCAATCCTTCTTTGCACTGGCATTGTTCTCAAATACCGCGCAGAGTCATCGGGTCTTCGTAGCGCTCACGTCAAGCTACCGATTGCAAATTTGGTTCGTCGGTTCTCTCTGTACGGCGTCCTTCTTGTTTTCATCTCGCTGGCAGGTCTCGCTGTCCTTCTGCTTAGCTTTTACCACCACCCCGAATTCATTTCAAAATCGGTTGCCGCGTCATTGGCTTCATTTGTTAGAAGCGCCTTCGTCGTAGGTATCGTGTTGAGCGCCGCACCAGTGATCGCTCCTTTTCTCATCACGTCACCGCGCTCCCTGTTGCCGACGGCCGAAGTGGGGAACAAGAAGAAAAGGCTGCTACGCGTAAGAGGCGTCGAAAACGAGGACGCCTCGACGGACGCTGGCCCGCAACGTATGCAAGAGAACGCTTTCGGGGACTGACAGGCGGGCGTCGGCCACTCGGTGATCTGCTGCTTGCGATTGAAGTTGTGGCTTTGATCCAACAGTGAGTTAGAGCGAACGGTTCCCACCGAGCAGAGGTGCGTCACGCACGAGTGCAGAAATCCGTTCGACCATCTCTTCGGCCGATCGATCGATGCTCTTCGTCGTCGAATATTGAGCACCCCACTCGGCGGTCGAGCGGCGAAGAGAGTCGCCGGCGGCGACCGCGGCGAGTATTCCTCGAGCCATTCCACGAATCGAAGCTTCGACCACGAAGCCATTGACTCCTGACTCGACGAGATGCGTGGCAAGGTTTTCGGGGTTATCTGCGACAACTACCGGTGCGCCGGCAGATACCGATTCCGCGACGACGATGCCGTAACCTTCTCGAAGCGACGGAACAATGGTGCACGACGCTCGTGCAAAGAGGTCAAAGAGTTCATCGTCGGAAACCGAACCTGTGAAGAGCACCGCTTCGCTGAGCCCGAGACGATCCACTTCGCTTTCAACGCTGACGCGCTCCGGGCCGTCACTTACTACGGTCATCTTTAGAGACGGTAATGATTCTCGAGCGGCGGCGAGTATTTGAGGAAGCAGTGCAACCCCTTTGTGTTTGACGTGCCGACCCACGAACAGCACCATCGGATCTTCCGGCTGCATCAATGAGGGAGCACTTCCCTCTCGTTTGCTCGGCAATAGGCCCGGCAGGACCGCCACGTCTCCTCGGAACCCGAGCGAGCGCAATCGTCGTGCACTCTCTGGCGTGAAGACCTGAGCAAAGCGACTCGCTTTAATGCACACCCTTTGAACGAGAGCACCAACCGTGCCCGTCAGCCGACCGGCGTAAGTCCTCCAGTACCTCGATGACCAGACTTCGTGGTAATCGACAAAGACGGGAATTCCCGTGCCCAACAGTGCGCCGCGAGCGGCGAGGAGCGAGAAAAACGGGAAACTCGCAACAACTACGGCGTCAAACTCATGTCGGCGATGTGCCATCCAAGAGAACGTTCCGGCTCCAAACGCCAGCGCTGGACCGGTTCGTCTCGTGCCTTCTGAGTCATAAAGCTGACTGGCCCGACTTACGGCGACAATCTGCACCCCCGGCCAATTAGGGGGTTCGGTTGTCCACTGACGACGAGTTACGTAGGTGACGGTCGCCCCGGCTGCGACAATCTGGTCAACGAGGACTCGATACCATCGCTCGGCTCCGCCGTGCGTCAGAGGGAACAAACAGTCGTACACCACGCAAATACTGCGTCCCTCGAGACTCACATCGCTCACTGATTCGTTCGATGGAGCGACGTCATTCACGTTCGGAGTCCAAACTGATTTGCAACTGGTGTGTCTCTTGGACCTGAAGTGTTACGGCCCCAGTCGAGTGGCGGGGTTCGCAGAGCACTTGTCGGTTTGCATTGGCGAAAGCTTCGAAACAGAAACTTTTCATATTTGGACTCTCATTGGCAAAGGGCACCTGCATCGTCTCGCGCTATCGATTAACTGTACGGGCTGTTCGCGGCGTGACGGGAGTCTTGGCCAACTCACGTCAGAGATTACGGTCATTGACCAAGCTCCGCTAAGAGTCTCCACGGTGAAGGATGGCGACTCACCGAGCATCGGGTCATCGACGAAGAATCATCACTGGAGCATTCGACAGTTCTCGCCGAGCTTCAACGACACTCCATCAGGTTCACTCGCCAGATCTGCCGCGTGACACACATCCAAGGGGAAGGTGCGGCAACTAAAGAAGGTGTCGGGGTCGTAATCGGATTAGTTACCGACTACGACCCCGACACCAAGGCATTCGATGACGAATCCTTAGCTATTACCAAACCACTTTTGAAACGCTGCCAGTGACAACGGCGTGTTCGACTCAAGTGCCGACGTATTGTCATTACCCACGTCGTAGTAGGACTCGAAGGCGAAGTTCCCGTTGGCAACCGTTGAACCAATCCCGTTGATGTACCCTGCATCGTCTCCAGGTGTCGCGTACAGTCCCCACTCGGGGAAGCTCATGGGCTTTCCATGTGCCGCTGCGAACGCCTCAAAAGTGTTGAGGCCGTCCGGCTCAGTAGCGAGCTGCGAGAAGGTGAACGGTCCGCTTGTGAGGCCTGAGGCGTCATACTGATCGAGCCCGAGGATGTCGACGTACTGGTTGCCCGGGTAGAAGTTCGCGTAAGGAATGTCCTGGTTGAACGCGTTGGGGTTCCAGTCGATCAGAAAGTTCTCGCCGGACGCCTGACGAAGACCTGTGACTTCATTGGCGAAGCACTGAGCCCACAGATTCTGCTCCTGCGTGGTCGCGCCAACGAAGTCCGCTTCCCACGCGCCATTCATTTCCGCGCCGAGTCGGATAACCGAGTTCTGCAGTCGAGCGGCGACAAGATTCTGACCAAGTTGAGTTGCGTAGTTGTCAAAGTCTCCGGCGGCACACGACTGCTCCCAGCTCAGCGGGTCGTTGACGTCTTCGAGGCTGACAGGGATCAAGTCCACTTGCAACACGAGTTGACGAGTCTGAGGCGCTTCCGCAACCCAATCCGTGTACCCGTAGCCCGGGGTGGAGACCCACGGCGAAACCCAGTCGGCCCATGTCGGTGCACCGTTGAGGTAGGCCAGCACACACGTCACGTTTGAATTGGTCAAGTGATCGAAACTGGTGACTGCAGCTTGAAGCGACGCGAGTCCCGTGTCATCGAAGTTTGGCTCGAGGCATTCGCTTCGCGACGCACCGGCCGTGATGGGCCCTCCCGAGGCAGCAGGATTTGACGGCGTGGTCGTTGTAGTCGTTGGGGGAAGTGTGGACGTGGTCGTGGTCGTGGTACCGCCACCGCCACCGCCACCGCCACCGCCACCGCCACCGCCACCGCCACCGCCACCGCCAGCACCACCAGCACCACCGCCGCTAGGCGTGACTAGAGTGCTTGGCGACGTGGTGGTCGTTGTGGGGGTGACCGGATTACGGTGGTGACGCCCGAGCTCGATGAGCTGGCTGAGGCTTGATTCCGACGCGAAGACGGACGAGTGGTTCGACGATCCCGCAGTCAGATCAGTGATCCCGTTGGGCGATGCCGAGGCGTCGAGAGCGATCATCGCCACCAACACGGAGGTAGTTATGGCGAGAGTAACGACCTTTGGAAAACGGTGCGCGGTCTTGCCCTTGACAATTTGAGTAAATGAGCCCTTGTTCATGCTGCATAAATTCACAGACTCAGATCACTGCCCCGCCTACGGTCCCTCAATATTCGCCCAACTCTCTTCACCAACACTGCTAATCAGGATTTACACGGTGAATTTTGTATCGAAAAGTGCGATTTTGCCTAACTTCACTGATGAAGAATCCTCGTATTTCTTCATCGTGATGACAACTCCTTCAGTGCCCTAGGCGACTTTTGTCTCACGGGCGTAATGAAAATCACATCGCGGCAATCTGGAGAATCGAGTCGCCGTTACATTTCGAATTCATCGAGGAGGCTTCCGTGGCTCGCAGGAGGGCTTCTTCAAGGAGCGTGGCGGGTGGAAGTTCCCCCGGCCCCAAAAGGGGTTTAGTAGTAGGTTGCCCAGGTGAGTGGGAGGGCCGGATTCTTGAAATTCGCCACGAATGCAGCGGTGGTGGCGTTGGTCTTGACAGCCAGCGTCGTCGCGTCGCCCCTCGCGTCGGCCGCGTCAAACATTGTTCAGGGACCACCCAGCTCCGGTGCAACTGACGTGGCCGGCAGTGCCGGTTATACGGACTTTCTGACGGCGGCGTCGGGCGCTACGGGAACAGTCACGTTCACCACGTCAATGTCGGGCTTCGCCATCGTTGGCGACAACGAGCTGGAGAGCACCGGAACGCTCTCGGCCTCCGGTTCGCCATACGCCATCACGGGCAGCGACACCGACGCCGACGCATACGGCGACAGTGGGACCTGGAGTTATATCTTGACCGTCACGCCGGACACGATCGTTCAAGGTTCTCCTACCTCGGGCTCCACAAGCACGACGAGTAGCACTGCCTTCACCGACACCTTGGAAGCAAGTTCTGGATTTGTCGGTCCGGTCACCTTCGTCACGCCGACCACCGGTTTCACTATTAGTAATGATGACGAACTCGAGACCACTGGTCCTTTGAACGCGGGGAGTTCTCCCTACACAATTACGGGCACCGACTCCGACGCATACGGCGACAGTGGGACCTGGAGCTACTCCTTGACCGTGACGCCAGCCTCGGGGGGTGGATCAGAGGGTGGAACGACGAGCCTCATTCAAGCTTCTTTCACGTCAGGCTCTGTTTCGGCGAGTTCATCAGGGACGTTCACGGCGGGTCCGATCACCGTTGAGGGCAACGTCGGTCCGGTGACGTTTGTCACGACCAGCTCAAGTTCGAGTCTGACCGCGAGCTCCTCGGGATCGATATCGACGACGGGTCCTCTCTCGGTCGGTTCGTACATGGTGTCGGGAACCGACTCCGACACGAACGGCGACACGGGAACATGGACGTACACGTTGTCGGTGATCGCCACGGCTGTCATCACCGTCACCTTTGACGGCAATGGTGGATCCGGTGTCATCACACCTGAGAGTGAGAGCGCACCCACGGCACTGTCTTTGAACGGCTTCGTACGAAAGGGGTACACCTTCGTCGACTGGAATACCAAAGCCAACGGGTCGGGGCTTTCGTACGCGAACGGGGCCATATTCCGCTTTGTCACCGCGACCACTCTCTTCGCTCAATGGAAGCGCGGAAAGTCACCACTGCGCACGATCACCTTCGCTAGCAACAGAGGTACCGGCGCCACCGTTTCGGAGATCGAAGACACGCCGACCGCCATCAGGCCGAATCACTTCACGCGGTCGGGGTACACCTTCGTCGACTGGAACACCAGGGCCAACGGATCCGCCATGCGTTTCAAGCCGGGAGCTACCTATCCCTTCAAAAGGTCGATCACTCTGTACGCGCAGTGGAAGAAGACTCCGAAGGCTCCGACGAAGCCGCCACCCAAAGCCGCCATTCACGTTGTTACGTTCGCGGCTAACGGGGGCGCCGGCGCCATGGCCGCAGAGTCGCACCGGAGCCCGACGAGACTGAAGCCAAATCACTTCACGCGGTCGGGGTACACCTTCGTCGACTGGAACACCAAAGCCCACGGGTCAGGGGCCTCGTACGGCTTCGGGGCTACCTTCTCATTTGCCGCGTCAACGACGCTCTATGCCCAGTGGAAGAAAAACAAGGTGATCCCACCGACGCCCCCCATCCCTGGTGGCGTGATCATCGGGCCCTTCGCTCTCGGATCGTCGTCTCTGACGTCAGGACTCGAGAGCCAGATTCAAAGCCTCGCCGGTGAGGCAAAGACCAAGGGAGAGAAGCAGATAACCCTGTACGGTTTCGGCGACGCCTCCGTGTCAAGCGAAACGAATACTCAACTGGGCCGAGCGCGAGCGGTCGCGGTAGCGACGTATTTGGAAGCGCGTCTCGCGGCGATTGGGCTCAAGGGGTGGACGATATCCTTCGCGCTCGCAAGCCCCAGCCCATCGGAAGTGTCGACCGTCGTCGCCACGTTCTCGTAGAGGACTGCTTTCTCTCACGGCCGTCGGTCGGTCGGTTCGCCCCATCGGAGTGGAAATCCACTACTTGAGCGAATTAGGGCTCGATCGTGACGTGTGACGTCGGCGAGACGTACGACCGTCCGTAACCGGTGTACGTCGCGTAGATCGACGTGGCTCCAACCGCCGGATTCGCTATCGTGATCAGGCATTCACCAAACGGGTTTGGATGACAATACGCGAGTCTCGCACCAAAATGAACGGTAATCGTGGTGACCGGATAGATGCCTTGACTATTCGCGATGACACCCGTGACTTGTATGACGACGGGCGTCGACTGCGCAATGACTGGCGCGGTGGTCACTGCGCGAAAACTCCACGACGCGACGGGTATCACGAACTCCGGGTCCGTCGTCGCCGAGTACCCGAAGCGGTTGTGCGCTTGCGTGGTGACCGTGTACACCTCGCGGTTCGTGAGGCCTCGAATAATGCAGTTCGGTTGAAAGTAGACGGGGGCGGTGCATTGCTTCGTGACCGTTCCATTGCTAATTGTGACCCGATAGCTGTTTACTCGGGCTCCGCCCGCGTGAACGGACGGATGCATGTAGGTCCACGCCTCACCGCTATGCATATTCCCCGACACTTGCTGCGGCGTCGAGGGAACCGCGGCCGCACAGTCGGCGGGGTAGCTCGACCACGCGATGTCGCCGGCACTGTCAACTGCGACGAACCGATGGGCGCCGTACGCGACACCCGTCCACTCTGACGTCGCGTCGGTCGGCACGGCGGACGCGGACCAGGTCGATCCCGAGGTCGATGCGAAGAAGTTATTCGTGGATCCACTCGACTGACCGGCGGCGATGAAGGTGCCGCAGCCGAACGTGGCGTCGTTGATCTCCTGCGCCGGAGCGAAACGGTGCAGGGTCCACTGATAGCCGTACACGGATGTCGCAAAATATCCCGATCCGGAGGCGTCGAACTCCACGAAGTTCCCGTTGCCGTAAGCAACGGCGCCCCACGTCACGCCATGGATCAGTGGCAACAACCTGTGCCACACCAGCCCGTTCGTTGAAATGATGGTGGCGCCCATGGCTGCGTCCGTGGCGACAAACTGTCCGTTCCCGTAGGTGACCGCAGTGAGGTCATAGTTCTTGTGGTACCACGGCTGCGTCCACTGGACCGCATTGGTGGAGGTGACAATCTGACCGTGTGACCCAACCGCCACGAAGAGACCTTCACCGTACGTCAGGCCCGTCCATTGACCCGCGGGCCCTGACTGCGCGGTCCAATTAGTGCCATTCGTCGAGACCATCTCTTCGACAGTCGCGTTGACCGACGAAAGCGCGACAAATTCTCCGTTCGCGTAGGCGAGCGTCTGCCACGAGCCAGCTGGCACGGGATACTCCGTCCAGTCGGAGCCGTCAGACGAGACAGCGACCTCCGAACCGTGACCGAGCGCGATCCACTGACCGTCTCCGAAGGCGACCGCAGACCAACTCCCAGTGGGCGAAGGCGCTGTCGCGATATTCCAGGTGCTCAGTGACGGCGCTCCCGTTGCGCCACGGGCGGGTATGACTGCAATGCAGACGTATGCCGCCAGCGTCGTCGTCGCAACTGCGATCAAGAATCGACGGACCGAGGTCCAGCTCATAGGCCCGCCATTCATCACAGTACTGGCCCTCATTTATACATCTTGCCACTCTTCCAAAACACCCAGCTTCCGTGTGTGAAATGAATCGTTTGTCCATCGGAACGTGAATCGAAGAGCGGTTTCTTCCAAAACCGGAGGTAATGACTAAGTTTCGCTACGCTGCCCGAAAAACATGACCAGGTCTTCCGAGGAATCACTACCGAATACATAGAAAAGCACCGACTCGGCTAGGAAACGTCGACGCCTAAAGAGCCCAGAGCCTTACGAATTGCCGCTACCGACTCGAAGGTGCCTTTGCGCAAAAGCGCGTCGGGAAATTCGAGATCAAACTCGTCCTCGAGCGCCAACATGACGTTGACGCTCGCGTGCGAGGTCAGCCCACTTTCGTAGAAGTCATCGGTGTCACTTAGCGTGTCAATCTCGACCAGAAGCCGACCGTGCGCCTCCAAGACACTTCGGATTTTGAGATCTGCACCACTCATTGGCCAGACTCCTCGGGTGCAGACATCAGGGAGGCCACGACCGCGGCGGTGGCGACACCACCAGCGTGACTGAGACTGACGGAGAGATTGTGTATTCCCTGCAGCTGAGCGAGATCTGCGGCGTTGTCATGAAGCACGATTTCTGGTCGACCACTCGCGGTGCGCGTCACCTCGATAGAGCGCCACGATGGAACGCACTCACCGACGTCGAGAATCTTTAGAACTGCCTCTTTCGCGGCGAATCGTGCAGCGAGTCTTGACGCAGTTGCCGGACTGTCGCCACAGGATTCAAGTTCATGGTCCGTAAAAAGAAGTTGTCGATAACGAGCTCCAAAGTTTCTCAACGACGCTTCAACCTCTTCAATTGGCTGAATATCGACCCCGACGACAACACGCTCTGTCATAAGTGAATGCTAACGGCACATGCGAATTAAGCAAGACACGGAAATTAATGATGGCAGCCTGAAAAGTTGCCCGATTTTCTTCCCCAGCGACCCGGCGTGGGCCATGGCGGTGACGACAAGCAGAAGGGTCCTCGGTTTGACCAGACGAGACACGTGACGGACCGCCGACATTGAGTGACGATATGGCTGGGCTACTCGTTCGGAGGGGGAGTCCATGTACGTGCGACTAATTCGTAGGAACGCGCGCGCGCGTCATACGAGTGCGTTCTTGTAGACAGCATCAGTTCGTCGGCGTCGGTACGTTCTGCGAGTGCCGCGAGACCCTTGTGCACAGAATCCGCGCTCCCAATGATGTGGGTGGACATGGCGTCGTCAACCAGTGTCTGTTCCGATTCGGAAAATTTGCGAGTAGAAGCCTCTTCTACCGAAGGAAGCGGTCCCATGCGTCCAGTACTTCGCTGAATGATGTTGAGTGCACTAGAAAGTGCGAGCCGACGAGCCTCTTCATCGGTGTCCGCGCAGATCACAGAGGCGGCAACCATGAAATAAGGATTTTCGAGCAGTAAGGACGGTTGGAAGTTCGCACGGTAGCTCTCGACGGCCTGATCCAAGAGCGTGGGCGCGAAATGATATGCAAACGAGAATGGCAAGCCAAGGATCCCAGCCAACTGCGCACTGAAGGTGGACGAGCCGAGTAGCCACACTTCTGGCAGGTAGCCGCTACCCGGTACGGGCGCGGGGTGGGCCGGATTGTCGTTTGGCAACAAGTAACGAATGAGTTCCACCACGTCGTCGGGGAAGTGATCGGCGCCGAGGTCCGCACTTCGACGTAATGCTCGAGCGGTGACGTGATCGGTTCCGGGGGCTCGACCAAGCCCAAGGTCAATGCGCCCCGGGTGCAGGGCCTCCAGCGTGGCGAACTGTTCGGCGACGACAAGCGGGGCGTGATTGGGCAGCATCACACCTCCCGAGCCGACGCGAATCGTCGTTGTGGCGCTCGCCAGGTGCTCAATTAAAACGGCGGGAGCAGAACTAGCGACTGCCGCGATGGCGTGATGTTCCGCGACCCAAAACCGGTGGTATCCGAGTCGCTCCGCTTCGACGGCGAGCATCGTCGTCTCTTGGAGAGCTTGCGCGGGCGAGGAGCCGGTCGCGACGGTTGCGAGGTCGAGTATGGAGAGGGGGATCATGACACCATTTACCTTACGGGTGGCAACTTCGAGCTTGCTCCGTCGAATGGGGAACTTGCGTTGAGCGAATCCACTGGTCCGATCATGAGTCGAGAAGCCGCCAATTCCAGACCGGCCCTGGCGAGGGAAATAGTCGTAGCGGCGGCGGCGTTTCTCATTATGTGTCTTGTCGTTCTCTTGAGGTCTCCCCAGTTGATGGAGCCCGACGACTACGCCTATCGCGCTTCGATTATCGCTCTCAGCCAGGAATTACGTGCTGCTCACGAATGCTCAGTACGTCGCGCTGAAGACCCAGCTCAGCGTGCACGGTGGACCGGGCATTGAACAGTGGATACATTTCAAAAGGCGGGAAGTGGATTAGTCAAAAGAACCCCGGTAACCGTTTTTCGCAGTGATCTTTCAATGGCTTCACGCGCTGCGCGCGGCACCTTTGTTCAACTGGGCAAAAGGGAATTCTCAGTTCGAAGAGGTGAGAATTACTGTCGCGCTTCAGCGGCGTTCGCCACGTGGCGCACGGTGGCTGGGTACCACTGTTTTCCACCTTGCGCCGTGGGCACGCCTTCTTCATTGAGCTCGTCGGCGATTGCGGCCCACGTGGCGCCGCCCTTTCGCGCTTCGACGATTCTTTCGACAATGTCCAGTGAGAGTGTCGACGGCCGCCCGAGACGAGCCGGGGGACGACGGACCGAAAGTTCTGGTCGGGCCTCTCTCTCGCCAATGAGCTTTCGCTCCATTTCGTCGAAGATGGCGAGTACCTGGATGAGAGCGCTGCCTTCCGTCGTCGTCGTATCGACCGGCGAGTCCAACGCGATAATCCCCCAACCTCCACGCTCAGCGGATGCAAGAACCCTCGCGGCGACGTGCATCGAGCGCGTCAACCGATCGAGCTTGGTAACCATCAAGACCGAACCGTTGCCGTCATTGAGGCTGGCGAGAGCGGCTGACAACGCAGGTCGTCCGGGTGTTTCCGCGAGCCCCGCGTCGCTGTAGAGGGCGACGAGATCGAAGCCTCGCTTGGTGCACTCCTTGCGAATGGCTTTTTCTTGGTCTTTCAGGCTGAGCGCGAGAGCTGAATTCTCTTGGGTGATTACGCGGCAATAGCCAACGACGCCTGTTGTCTTTTCGGACTTCTGCGCCGTCTTTGCCACCCATGCATTATTACCGCCGTTTACCGACGGAGTTTTCAAGGAATTGTGAATTGTGTCGATTTGCTATTCGGCCCGTTTATCAAGTCCTCGAAAACTATCGAGAGTCTCTTCCAAGGACCGGCCGAGCGCGATATCGAGGCCGATGAGGGCGCCTTCGATGCGGTGGCGCATGCCCGGCGTCGCTCGAAGATCTCCGCTGTCAATCTGATCGAGCAGAGCCAATAGCTGATCGATGAGCGACTCGATCTCTCGTTTGGTGAGCGGATTGTTCATGCCTAGACGATACGGTCGCGTTGCCGCTCGTGCAGGGAACCTTCCTGAACTCTCCGCAACAAGGCATCCGGTGCCGTTGTTGTGGCCCGGAGCGATTATTTTTCGATTACGTAAATTGCTTTAAGCCAAGTCCCGCGCGACATTTGAATTGAAATTAATATGACTCGTCCTCCTAGGACGAAAACGGGTAGTGAGTTCGTGCCGGGACGGCCCGTTTGCATCGTGAGGTGTGCGACGCTGCCACCCGGTTTGACGGCCAAAGCCGTCTGAAATATGGGTTTTCTTAAAATTATTGCAAATTCCGGGCTTTGTTCAGACTGGGACATCTGGCGTCGGGTTGACTGGCGGCTTTTTGTACGCAACTCCGCAGAAGTGTGTGGACGAGTGGGGTTAAATCCTCGATTTCCCCCAAACACACTGCGGATCTCCGCGAACGCCCTGATCTTGTAAGGTGTGCGAACGCATTTCGCGGTACGTGAATCAAGCGAACGACACAACAAGAACCTAGCCAAAGTAGAAAATATGCGTCGAACACCGCGAGTGATCTCTGTCTGGCTGTGCACTCTCTCATTGCTATCCCTTGGGTTCACTGTCGCCGTGGCAACGAGCGCTAGTGCCGCAGGAACTTTGCCGGCGACCGTCAATTATGTGGTCGCTCCTGGAGCTTTGCTTAGCGCCTGCCCCTCGGGACTCTCGACTTTTAGCCCAAGCGATGTATTCGGCGATCTCGCGGCCGCGGTCGCGGCCGCGGACACGGCTGGGAGCGGACAGACGATCTACGTCTGTCGCGGTACTTATGACATGTCGACGACGCCGTACGGCTCGGATGAACAAGTTGACATTCTCAATAGCCTCACTATTGACGGTTACAACTGGGACGTGCCACCCTCTCCATCAGACACTTCATCCTCGGTTGATCCCACGACGCAATCGGTGTTCGAGAATGGCGCGGGCATCTTGGTCCAGTCATCGGGGGTCACAATCAGCGGTTTGACCTTCTACGAAAACAACTTCAATGCTCCCGACGCACCGAACTGCAGTGGGAGTGCTTGCAATTCGTCGATTGACGTGCAGAGCCTGGTGTCCGGCGAGGGAGACCAGGGCGAGAATGGCGTCACGGTCAGTAACAACTTCTTTGACAATACCGGTGGGGGCTTTCAGAATGGCGACGTCCACTTCGGCGACGGTCAGGACGGCCCCAACAATGACGTCACGGCCCTTGACACCAGCGACGTGATCCGGGACAACGTCTTCACGTACGCCGAGAGTTTTGAGAACAACGCCGTCCAGATGTCCGACACCACCGGTGGCCTGGTCACAGGAAACACCGTCACCTATCCGACCGACGACGATTCCAGCTTGAGCGCGCTATGGTTCCCTGGCTTTGACCAGGGAACCACCGTTTCAAATAACACACTCAACGGCGGCGGAATCGACAGTGACTCGGGCGCCGCGCCGGACACGGCCGACCCGAAATCCGGCATCAAGATCATCGACGGAGACTTGAACGGCGTGTACGGCAATGGCTGCACCGACCAGATTGTCACTGGCAACACGATTTCCGGATTTGTGTACGACATCAGCATGATCTCGAACAACGACGACGATGGCGCAGATCCGGAACTCTGCTCTCCGGGACCGTCCGACTATTTCGTGACAGATAACATCCTCTCGAACGCTCGGATGTATGGGATCTATGTGACCGCCGATGCGACAGGGGGAACCATTAGTGGAAACGTTGCCTCGGATACCGACTCCGAAGGGTACGTAACAGACAGCTACGCCCCCGGCCAATACGACTACTACGACGGATCAGGCAACTCGACAGGCAACACGTGGACTAACAACAGCGGTGACGGGTCGTCGTACCCATCAACCATCAACGAAGTGTCCACCACCACGTCTACGTCGACGACCACGACAACTACGACCGTGCCGCCGACAACGACAACTTCGTCTACGACAACAACGACGGTGCCGCCGACAACGACGACGTCTTCCACAACGACAACCTCGACTACGACGACAACGTCCACCACCACGACGACGGTGCCGCCGACAACGACCACGTCTACGTCGACGACCACGACAACAACCACGGTGCCGCCAACAACGACGACGTCCTCCACAACGACAACCTCGACTACGACGACAACGTCCACCACCACGACGACGGTGCCGCCGACGACCACCACGACTCATCAGACGACGACCACAAGTCCTCCGACGACCACAAGTCCTCCGACGACCACAAGTCCTCCGACGACCACTTCTAGCGCACCAACGACCACCACCTCGAACCCGACGACGACGACCACGACGAATCCTCCGAAGCCGACGATCAACGTTTCGGTCGCCACGCTCGGATCGGGAAACAACGTCTTCACGACGGTGTACTGCGCCAATGCGAGGTGTTCCGGAACGCTTGAACTAACAAAAACAATCACGACCAAGGTTGAAATTGGCCATTCGAAGAGGTACACCGTTCACACGACGATCGTGGTACTTGGAAGGATCAGCTACACCGTGGCAAAGGGATCACAGCGGCAATTCTCAATTCAGTTGAATACCGCGGGCGTGAAGCTCCTGCATGCGACCAATGGTCGTCGCCTTACGTGTGAACTGACGTTGACCAGCGCCGCCGGAACGAAGCACGAGAGCGTTTCGCTTCGGCTCCCGTAAACGGACCGAGAGGTCATCGTCAACTTCGCATTGTCAGTGAGTAGCGGTGCGAGTCCGCATCTCGTCGCTACCGTGGCGAAGTTCATTGAGGTCGAAGGCGATTCCGTCTGTTGTGAAACTGCGCTTACTTCACCTTTACTCGCACGGCGAGCGAGGGGCGACTCGCGCCATTTGATAAAGGATGGTCAGGATCAACTTCAACTTTGTGCGGAGTTACGGAACTCGATCTGGACTCATCGAGCGGAGCCATCACCGGACCGGTCAGTTCTCAAGCTATGACCGAGACCTTTACTGTGACTTTGACGAGCGCCAATGGGGCGACGACGACTAAGTAATTCACGATCTCCGTCTGCCGCCAGTATTAGGCGATTCTCGTTTCGAGTGGCTTTCGCGTCATAGTTGAATCGGTAACGTCCAGACCACTAGAAACACTTGTATTTCCAAGGTTTATGACAAAATAGCGCTATAAGAGCGTGAAATACAAGTATGCTTATCTCAGTAGTTCGAAGTTTCGCTGTCAGAGATTGATTATCAGCGTATCGGCGACAAAGTTGGGGAATCAGGAAGTGGCGTCCAATCAAGCAATCACCACGGAAGAGTGGGAGCAACGACTCGGCAGCGACGTCCGACGACTTCGTACGCGACGCCGCTGGACTCAAGTTGAACTAGCACGGCAAGCGAACATATCTCTGTCGTCCGTGCAGAGCCTCGAGCGCGGGGGTGGGTCCACGCTGTCTACGCTGATCCGCGTCGCTCGAGCGCTCGGTCGAACCGACTGGCTGGAGTCATTCGCTCCAGAAGAGCCGAAAGTGAGCCCGTTGCAGTTGTTGCGCGAGCGCGAGAAGGAGGCGACCGAACGGCGCGCTCGCGTGCGTCATCCGCCGACTCCGAAATGAGCTATTCGCCCGTCGACGTCGTGGGGGTGTCGGTGTGGGGGCGAAACGTGGGCGCAGTCGCGCTCGACCCCGACACGAATTTCTACGTCTTTGAGTACGACGACTCGTGGATAGCCAACGGCGTCGAACTGGCCCCATTGCATATGCCTCGTCAACGAGGACGGTTCATCTTTCCCGAACTACCTCGCGAAACTTTCTACGGACTGCCGGCGATGTTGGCCGACGCGTTGCCTGACCGCTTCGGCAATCACTTAGTCACCGCGTGGATGGCGACCCAGGGCGTCGCGGAATCGATGATCACGCCGCTCGACCGATTGGCGTACGCGAGTGATCGAGCCATGGGGGCGCTGAGCTTTCGCCCCCCGGCGGGGCCATCTGCGGACGACATCAACGCGGTGCAGTTGGCGGACCTCGTGACGGCCGCCCGGGCGCAGATTTCCGGAAATCTCAGAGACACCGAGGACGTCCATCGAGCGCTCGCCGAGCTCATCACCGTCGGTTCATCCGCCGGCGGCGCCCGAGCCAAGGCGGTTTTGGCGTTCAAGCCGACGACCGGGCAGATGCGCTCTGGCCAACTCGACGCGCCCGACGGGTACGAGCAGTGGCTCATCAAGTTCGACGGCGTCGGTGATCCCCAGGAGCAACACGATCCACTCGTCTCGAGCCAGCAGTACTGCCGGGTGGAATTCGCGTACTACCTCATGGCGAAGAGTGCCGGCATCACCATGAGCGAGTCAATGCTGTGGCCCGAAGGGCCACGCATGCACTTCATGACGCGTCGTTTTGATCGCGAACCCGGCGGGAGGCGAATCCACTCTCAGACGCTCTGCGCCTTAGCCCACCTTGACTACAACGCCCGAAGGACGCACGCGTACGAAACGTACTTTTTGACGGCCCGACAACTCGGACTCGGATCCGACGAGATGTCGCAGATCTTTCGTCGGGCGGTCTTCAACGTCATGAGCGTGAACCGAGACGATCACGCGAAGAACTTCTCGTTCCTGCTTCCCCAAGGGGGCAACTGGCAGCTCGCGCCCGCGTACGACGTCACACACTCAAACTGGGGAGCGTCGTGGACACAGACGCACCAGATGAGTGTGAACGGCAGTTTTGTAGACATCACTCTTGACGACTTTCGCGTGATGGGTGACCGCCTCGAGGTCCCTGGGATCGGAGAAACGCTGGCGGAAGTTTCGGCGGCGATTGCCCAATGGCGCGACTTCGCAGCCATGGCGGGAGTCAGTCCCGGTACGACCGAGAAAATCGCGACTGACCTTGAAGAATTGCGACCGACGTAAGTAGGTGAAGTTCCGCGCTCTCGAAACTCTGGTGAAGACACACGTCACGATAAAGGTCGTGACAAACACGACGTTGAGCGAAGTTACGGTAGCGACGACTAAGACGTAGTCAACTCGGGCGGTCGCACTACGTTGAGCGAGTGTTGAGGTGCGCGTTCGTCGCGCAGTTACGGAACTCGATCCGGACTACCTGACATAACAACGCAAAACTCATTTCCGTCGGGATCGGTCAGCACGACCCAGCGAACCCCACCTTCGCTCACTCGTCGCACGAAGTCACCGCCGAGTTGGAGAGCCCGTTCCGCGACGTCGTCGGGATCGTCCGCGTAGAAGTCAACGTGGCAGCGCCCGGGAGCGAGATCATCAACGTCGCGTCGCTGAAACGTCATGTTCGGACCTCGACCCGAAGGGTCACGTAGCCCTACGTACTCTCCAAAGAGAGGTCGTGACTCGTACCCGGTGAGTGCGGCCCAGAACTCGCTGAGAACTTCGGGGTCTGAAGTGTTGAAGACAACGTTTCCCGGTCTCAGAGTGACCGTCATCTCATCAGCCGTGTTCTCTCTCGTTACTGCTTTATCGTTTCGAAAGTTGAAGCTCATGAAGACGAGTGTATGGACCTCCGTGTTCGAAAGTGGAATGTTCCTAGTACGCCCTGTGCTGACGCACTGCGACCGAGCGGCGTACTTGTTCTGTGCACAAGCACCGGAAGAGTTACGAACAATAACGGCGATCGAGGGATTGAGCGAGCTCCGAGCGGTCGCCGGTGCCGACGAGATCGTTCTCAATCACGGTCCAGGTCAGCGCGTTGACTGGCGAATCTCAATCTGATGGCGCAGTGACGTCGGGTGTGGCGGCTGGGCTTAACGATCGCAGACCGGCCTCTAACAAAAGCAGTCGTTCGTCGAGCTTGTTTGACTTGTTGAGGGGAAACGCCTCCACCAGTTCTATTCGATTGGGCATCATGCTTTCCGGAATCTGTTTTAGGGCCGCGCGGCGCAGGTCGAGGGCTGAGGCGGCCCCGCTGGTGACCACGAAGGCGACGATACCGAGCTCGCCTTCGTTATCGAATGTCATACACGCGGCGCCAGTGACACCGACCAAACTGCGCATTATTTCACTCAGCTCGACGAGCGATATCCGAACCCCGCTGCGTTTAATCACCCGGTCGGCGCGGTCCACGTAGACGTAACTGCCGTTCTTATCCCGGTAGACGAGATCGCCCGTGCGGTAGACGGTCTCGCCGGGCACCACGTCGGTGCGCATGACCTCTTTCGTGAGCGCCGGCGCCCCCCAGTATCCGTCCATTAGTTGATTCCCCCCGATGTACAGTTCGCCGACTCGGTCTGACTCTTCAATGACGATTCCGTCATCGTCCAAGAGGTGAAAGGACACACCGGGATGGGGGTAACCCATCGGCACCGTTCCCTCTTCGATCATGTCTGGTGTCAACTCCAGGTTCGTGACGGCGATGGTGGTCTCCGTCGGTCCGTAGCGATTGAACAATCGGATCTCTGGCACGTAGGACCACAACGACCGGAGGTCGGCGACGGGAAGGGCTTCAGCGCCCAGTGCGATGATCTTGAGCGCAGAGTCGCCGAGTTCGGCCATCTGGGGGCTAGCGAGCAGCAGACGTAGGTAGCTCGGTGTGAAGCCCGAAAAGTTGATCTTCTCCCGGGCGACCGTGTTGAAGAACGTCGGGGGAAACAACAATGCGTCACGGGGTCGGATGACGACCGCTCCACCAGAATACAAGGTCGGAAACAGATTGGCGTAGGAACCGTCGAAATGGAACGCAGACACGCACAGCGTTCGGGTGGTTCGGTCGAGGCCGAGCGCGTTTGTCGTCGACTGCACCGCGGCGCCGAAAGCGGCGTTGCCGATCTGCACCCCTTTTGGAGTTCCGGTGGTACCCGACGTGTAAATCATGTAGGCCACTCGTGGTGAAGTATCGACCGGCGCCGCCAAAGCCGGTGCTTCTGCCCGTAGCGCCGACATCGGCACCAGCGTGAGCCCGCCGAGCAACCTAGGAGGCGCAGCATCATCTCCGCTGGCGTCGGAGGTGACCACGATGGCCGGCGCGCAGTCAGCGACGATCGTTGCTAGTCGCGCTTCTGGGTCGGTGACGGCGAGCGGGACGAAGACGGCGCCGATCCAGAGACTCGCCAGTGCCGCGACGACGAAATCGACGGAGTTGGGAAGGAGGAGGGCAACTCGATCTCCCTCCGATACGCCTCGACTGGCCAGACCTGTAGCGAGGCGCGATACTTCATCAATCAGTTCGGCGTAGCTCAGGTCGCGATCCAGATCCTTGGCGGCGGGAAGATCAGGTCCGGAACGAGCCTGTTCGACGATCTCGTGGAGCACGTCGGGCATCGTTAACTACGACTTCTCACCGAGGGCCCGCTTGCGCACAACGGAGCGACGATCCGATCAACCTCGATGGCGACGTCGGCTCGACGGGCTGGGCGGCCGGGCCACCTTCCAGGGCCGCCATGCGCTTTTCTAGCACGTCGTTCGTGGGATTGTTGATCCGGTTGTAGTGGAACCCCGGTATCGATAAGTCCATGATCGCGTTGGCGTGTTCGGCATCGATGAAGTCGTGGGCGACGGTTTGAAAGATGGGCACCGCGACCGACCGGGTCCTGTTGGCCTGGTCACCACCGTGGATGGCGATGGTCTCGTCATGCATCGATCCCGTCCCTCCTCTTCTTGACGCTAGCCAACCAGTTGGCGTAAAAGCGTTTGGCCATGGAGTGCCAGGGCCACGGAGCTCGGGCGCCGACGTCATCGAACGGGTACGCGTCGAGGAGCGCTGGATCTCGCCGGCCCCCGATGATCAACTCGTGCATTTTCTCCAGTTGCTCCCAGTCCTCGGGCGCCACGCAGTGAAACGGCAGGATGGGCAAATCGTCGCGTTCGTGCAGTACGTAGCGGCGAGCGTCGCGGTGATACTCACGCAGCAGGCTGGACGGCTCGTACTCGGGGTGGCTCTGGACGAACACCACGTTGCATCCGGCGATCTCTTTGGTGGCCACGCTCCACCCCACGGTGTCGGACTGAATGGGTAAGCGGTAGCCCGAGTGCACCAGGGCGTCCTGGGGCACGGTGTTGTTGCGTGTATGAGGAAGAAGGATCTCCGGCTCCAACCCAAAGGCGAGCGGATGGGTTCGATCTACCTGCTGGGAAAAGACACCGGTGCACTTCGACGGCAGTCGGACACGCTCGATACCGTCGAAGATTGTCATGGCCGCATGCGCGGACAAGCAAGAGAGCAACATCGAGGCGACGTTCTCACTTCCCCACGAGAGCAACTCGGTCAGATCGGCCCAGTAGAGCTCATCTCGCATCTTCGTCTCAATAGGTTTCGATGCCGTCACGATCAAGAGGTCAGGTGGATCAAGGTACACGTCGAAGACGGGCGAGTACTCCTCGGCGATCCTGGCCGCCGTCCGTTCTCCCCTCGCCACGACGGCCATGGCGTAACGACGAACCTCGATCACCTCGGACCCCGAACCCGCGTCGAGCAGTTCGAGATACTGTCGCTCGGTGGCGTCGAAGGCGCCGTCGGGCATATTGTTCACGAACGCACAGGTCCAGCGCGTTTGATTGGTACTCGTCTCGGGTGAGGGGTTCGGACGCGTAGCGTCTTGAACCAGCCGCACCGCCACTAGTCGTCGCTCACGTTGTCGTGCGTCACCGTTACCTCTTCGTGCAGCAGTCGATTCACCGCTTGCAACTCGGCGTCGTCATGAACAGAACCGACGACGGCCATGATGTAGTTGCGAGATCCGTCCATCCAGTCCAGGGCGGCACCGGGCCCCGTAACTTATGGCGACCAGTGGTCGCTTCTCGCCGGACGTCGCATCGAACGTGTCCCTAACCACCTACCGGATGTTAGCGTTGAACTGGGCGCTCGATCAGGAACTTCTCCGTTCGGCCGTACGCAAACTCCTAATTCTCGGTGCTGGCGAACAATTGAACGACGTGACCATCCCGTCAGGTAACCGACGTGAGAAGTTGCAAGGTGACCGTGCGGGTCAGCACAGCATTCGGATCAACCAGCGGTGGCGAAACTGTTTTCGCTGGACTGCGGCGGGGCCGGAAGACGTATTGATTGTGGATTATCACCGAGGAGGAATGATGGCAAAGACGATGGACCCTATTAAGCCGGGCGAGATATTGATAGAGGAGTTTCTCATTCCTCTTGGCATCAGTCAGAATACGCTGGCCCGCGCTCTCCGTGTTCCGCCGCGTCGAATCAACGAGATCGTACTTGGAAAGCGTCGCATTACTGCCGATACGGCGTTGCGACTCTCACGGTTTTTCGCAATGAGTGAGGGATTCTGGATGAACCTTCAGGATCGCTATGACCGTGAAGTCACCAGAACCCGGATCGCTGATGTCTTGTCCGCAATCGACCCGTGGGTGAGTAACGCGCGTACTGCTTGACGTCACGTTTCGATCTGTGCTGGTGAACGCCGACATCGGTGTTTGCGCCGATTTCATCAGTCGCTCCAACACATTCAAGTTTGGAGCGGGCGACGAGAATCGAACTCGCGTTCTCACCTGGGGAAGCGTATCCCGCCCTGTCGGAACCAACCAAGAAAGTGCTGATTAGGACAATTTAAGCGACGACGAAGGGCGGAAGGTGAACACCTGGGGCGCTCCATGGGCACCAGTGGGCGAGCGCCTCAGTTATGGCGACTGACCCGGGATCAGTCAGGTTGAAGTCGCTAAAGGCAGTCTCTCCTATCGAGGTGCTGGTGACACACTCAACGGTGCCAGCGAGTCAGGCCGACACGGTGAACTTCACACACGGCGCTCAGATGGTGATGATCTCGATGAGGTTCTCGAGGCCGGTGAAGTCGTGGGGAGTGCGTGTGTAAAGCGCGAGCCCATTGGCGTGGGCGGTGGCGGCGATGAGCAGGTCCGCGATACGACGCTGGTGAGAGCGGCCAGTGTCGACAACGGCGGCGACGACTTGGCCATAACTGCGAGCGGCGCTGACATCGAATGGGATCGGGTCGAAGGTTGCCTCAACTTGTTGGAGTCGAGACTGGCGACGGGCACTCTCAGCGCCCGTCGAGGCCAGACGAGGACCCGCAGTCAATTCAGCCAGTGTGATCGCGCTGATCGCGGCTTCGTCCGGGAGTGCGGCGGCGACATCACGGTCGTCCCAATCAATGACGACTGACGTATCGAGTAGCCCCGTGGACATTTAGAGACTCTGGTCGATGACGCGATCGAGATCAGATCGAAACTGTTCGAGGTCGATGTGCGGCCCATGGACCGCGACGGCCAAGAGGTCGCTCTTCGGCACGAAACTCCGACGTGGGCTTCGGATTGGCCCGAGTTCGGCCACGGGAACACCGTTGCGGGTCACGACAAAAGTCTCCCCGGACACCACGGCATCGATTACGCGAGCGTTGTCGTTTCGCAACTCTCGTTGGGGAATGGTCTTAGTCATGGCAACATCGTAGCATAAAGTGCTACGAAGAGCTACGTGGATTGAGCAAGACGTGAACTCGCGGTCTCAGCTTGGAATACGGGCACAATCATGCTATAATTGTGGCATGAGCCGGGTACGAGTAAGCACAACGGTCGATGGCGACCTATTAGACGAAGCACGGCGATTGCGTTCCAACGCAAATGACGCCACGTTGCTTGACGAGGCACTCGGCGCGCTTGTCGCTCGCAATCGTGCGGGTGAGATTGACGCCGCATACGTCGCGTACGACGAGTTCCCAATTGACGAATTCGATGAATGGGGCAACCTCGCTACGTTTCATGCTGGTGCCGCCGCTTCGTGACTCCAATACCGCTAAGGGGCGAAGTCTGGTGGTGCGAGTTGCCAGAAATACAAAGAAGACCCGTGGTCGTGATTTCTCGCGACGCGGCCATCCCGAGATTGCATCGAACGTTGATTGCACCGTGCACAACGACGATTCGTAACCTTCCGAGCGAGGTGGTCCTTGAGCCAGGAGAAGATCCAATCGATCGTCGTTGCGCGGTCAACCTCGATTCGGTTGAGAGTGTTTCGATATCGATTTTGGTGGAGAGAATTGGACGCCTCAGCGACGGGCGGATGCGCCAGATTTGCTCTGCACTTAATGTTGCGGTCAGTTGTGGAGAGTAGACCACTCGCTGCATCAAGAAGGAGTTCGAATGAACAGATCTGGAATTGAAATTTCAGAAGTGCTGTGACCCAAAATGAGACCGGACGAACAGTTGTCACCCGCCACCACTAAGGGACCACCCCTCCGCCACGAGTAAGGGACCACNNACCTCGTCCCTCCGCCCGTGCCGACCGCCTCCGATGTTGGCAGACCGGCGACCTGGTGTCAACTGGTGGTTCGCCGACCACGCTTTGGGGTCTCCCGGTGAGGCGACGATGACTCCATTTGTGGCCGCTGACGCTTGCGATAGGACTCGCCTTCGATGACGAGTTCGTAGGCCGCACTCTGGATGCGATCGACCGCCGACTGCGCCAAGAGAGGATCGGCGAACTGGGCCAAGAACTCGCTCGGGTCGCGGTTCGACGTGATGACCGTGGCGCCACGACGGTGTCGTTCGACGGTCAACTCGTAGAACAGATTCGTGTCGGTGACGTCAAGTGGGTGCAGGGCAAAATCGTCGATCACGAGTAGATCCACGGCGACCAACTTTCGCATCTCCACGTCGACACTGTTGTCGAGTCGCGCGACCTTCATGCGCTTGAACAACTTGTCGGCGCGTTCGAAGTGCACCCGGTAGCGACGTCGACATCCAATGTGTCCGAGCGCCGTCGCGAGGAACGTCTTGCCCACTCCGACTGGTCCGAGGATCAGCGCGTTGTGATTGTTGTCGACGAAGCGCAACGTCATGAGCTCCTGCCACAGCGCGTGGTCGAAGGTGACCGACGCGGAGTCGTCCCACGCCTCGGCAATCATCGACGGATCGAGGTGCGCCGCCTTCGCGCGCAACTGGGCCGACCTCGAGTCGCGTCGAGTGACTTCGTCGCTGAGCACCATCTCCAAGAAGTCGGCGTGGCTCATCGAGGACTGGCGAGCGGTGAGCAGTCGCTCGGGCAACGTGTCCATCATCTGGCCGAGCTTCAGTGCCGAGAGTGATCTCTTGAGATCAACCGAGACGCTGGGCGTTGGCGCACTTATCATCCCACCTCCTTGGTGGTAGAGAACTCCGAGGGGTCACGCGAGAAGCGTCCCTGGATCACGTTGGGTGCCGGTGGCGTGTCGTTCTCGAGTCCTTCGGTCGCTCGTTCAATCATGCGGCTAACGAGATTGACGTCGATCGCTTCGGCTTCGAGGGCCTTCTCGCACGCGAGCGTCACTGTATTCGCACCCCACTTCTTCACCAGTCCGAGGAGCCGGTAGACCTGGCGCATCTTGGTCCAGGGCAGTGGATTGTCGAGCACCGCCTCGGCGTAGGCACCGATGACGTCGCCGTGGGAATAGGCCATCTTGATGAGTTGGTTGACGTCGCGCATCGCGTAGACGCTGCGCTCGCTGGGCAGGTCCGCGGGGTCGGTGTGGCGCTTTCCCGCTGCCACGCGGGGGTGCACCTTCACCAGTTGTCCCTTGGCNNCTGAGGGTCTGTCCGACGAGCTCACCCGGGACCGAATAGATCGACCTTGCCACTTCAACATGTTCTCTGAACTTGGAGGAGGGTGGGTTGGGCGACGCGACGCGTCGGCTCAATCAGTCGACGCGCTTGTGTTTGGATCCTTTGTCCCGGGGAGTTTCGTCCGGTGCTACCGTCACCGACTGGTCCGACCGCTGGTCAATTTGGACGAGTTTGTTATGGGCTCCCGCGAGGCTGATCTGAAGACCTTCAACTTCGCCAAGCCAGCCCTCGCGCTCGGCCTCAGCAATGCGATCAGTGAGGTTC
Organism: Acidimicrobiaceae bacterium; assembly: GCA_003142095.1. Taxonomy (GTDB): domain Bacteria; phylum Actinomycetota; class Acidimicrobiia; order Acidimicrobiales; family RAAP-2; genus RAAP-2. Next base: position 41,334 of record PLON01000023.1, read on the forward strand.
TCGGTGATCTCGACCAGTCGAGGCCGCAGTGCCGGTTCCGGCCAGAGCATCGGGCAGCGGACGCAGGCGTGTTCGTGAATGCACGGAGTGTCGAATGCGCGGGCACACGTTCCAATCGACACCTTGCGGCGTTCGAAGTGACCCAGGAACTCTTGCCACTCTTCATCAGTCGGGACGCGGTATTCCTCGCTGGGTCGCAGTGAACGGCGCCGGGACAAGAAGGCAAGGTGGGCGCGGATCGTCTCTTCGGGGTAGACGGCGTTGTAGCCCATGGTGACGTTGATGTCGCTATGACCGGCGATCACTTGAGCGATGTGCGGAGGTAGACCATTCATGGTGGCGTCGGTTACAAACATTCTTCGAAAATCGTGGGGCGTGTAGTGCAGCGCGGTGCCGTGAACCCGGTCGAGCAGGCCAGTGTGGGAGAGCGCCTCAGCAAGCAGGGAGCTGATCATTCCGGGGCTAATGGCGTGGTTCTCAGCTCCGGCGCGACGCTGGAAGAGCAACGGAGATTCACTCCGCCAGATACGTTCGTGCGAGTCACGGGCCCGCACGAGGGGGACGGTTTCGCTGTCGTCGCGGATTCGACAGATAATGGCGCTGAGCACGTCGGCGAGTTCGGGGCTCACCACCAACAGCCGTTCGGTGTCAGTTTTGGAGGGAACGATCTGCAGCAGGGGAATCAGTTCGCCGGTGTCGGGAAGTCGATATTGGACCAAGCTGTAGTGGCTGAGTTCGAGTAGTTCCTCGACTCGAACGCCGGTGAGACGAAGGACTCCGATGCTCGCCCACGCCCAAAAGGCGTGGTCTTCTTCTCGGTTCAACAGACGTGGCTTTCCCCCGAGGTCCTCAGCCCAGATATTGTTCGGCACCGCGTGCGGGCGCACGGACCGAGTGAAGGTCTCTCCCGCTGCGCTGAACTGCTCGCCGGGCTGAACGCGCCGAGCGGCGGCGAGCGTCGCCTCACTGTCCTTGCGCCACTGATCAATCGCGCGCACGAGGACTGGCAGAACGGGTAGGCGGTCGCGGGTGCGCGCGTCCATCCGCGCCTTTCGCCGACGCAGCGCTTTGCGACGGCTCACGTCTTGTGAACGGATGGGACAGGGCGCAACCCACGAGGCCCAACGGCCAGGGTCGTCGAGCGCCCACTGGGATAGATCGAGGTAGAAGGCGCGCACACTGGACAACACGTCGAGGTAGCCGAGCCGTTCGACGGTGACGTCGATGGTCTCGCCCGTGGGCGTTCGAGTAGTCGTGGTCTTGGTCTGCAGACGCTGCTTCCAGGCACTGGCAATCTCGGATGACAGGTGTAACGACGAAATCCCGGGGTGGTGGTGCTCGAGGTCGAGCCAAAAGCACTTGGCCAGCACGTAGGACGCGGTGACCAGACTTCCGTAGTCCATGGCGGGTTGGCGTTCCTTCAAGTAGTCAACGATGAGATCACGAATGGGACGACACGTGATCGAGTAGCGATCGACGAGTTCCTCGACCGAGTGCCGCTGCGCGCCGCGGATCTCGCGCAACGTGGGAACACCGGACCCGAAGACTCCCATCTCTCGCAATGCATTGAAGGTCGCCACGCTCGAGCCAGATCGCCGGCGGAGGCCCCTTTCGGCGTCCAGGATCTCCACGACGTCGCCGATCGTGATATCGGCGAGCGTGCCCCCCTTGGCGGCGATGATCACGGCACAACGGAAAAAGGCGTGGCGCTGGTCCTGAACGTGTATCCCGGGGTCTCGCTCACAGATCTGGTCGAGTTGTTCGAACCCTTCGCGGTCGCGTTCGCGGATTATGTTGCGCGTGAGTTTGCGCTTCTTGCCACCGGTGAGCAGCCATCCGAGTGAGGGACGCACGACGTCGGCCCCGATCATGACGAGCAGGGAGCTCGTCATGAGTTCGAGGCGGCCGGCAGAGTATTTGTCAATGCCTTCGAGCCACCGCCGGGGTCCGCTCGCCCAGTCGTCACCCGCGCCGTCCGCTCCGCTTTGTAGCCAGCGCTCCTGCCACGAATCACCGGGTTGATCTTCCAGCCAGTCGAGGAGCAGGGGCAGCCCGCGCCGGTGGTGACTCTGGACCCGAAAGCCCGAGAGTCCCGTCGGTGCACTCACCATGGCCAGTACCTCGGAGCGAGTACGTTGCGCGCCTGGCCAGTGTGACGCGAGGGCGCGCGCGGGGAACCGAGTGCTTGGTGCCTTGGTGCCGAGTGCCTTAGAGGACAGCGCGTCACTCTCGTCGACGAGGCCGAGTGCGTGACTGAGGAGCTGATCATCCGTAAGGAGCGACGTCACCGAACACCTCGGCCGAAGAGCACGTCGAGGGTCTCGCTGGCGTAACCCGGCGCGGGAGCCACGGGTTCACGTTCCTTCGCCCGACGGGTCTGCTCGGCGTGGTGCGCGAGCACCCGGCGAATCACGTCTTCTTGGCGAGGAGCGATGTAGAGCTGGGTGGTAGTGAGCTGGGCGTGACCGAGGACGAATTGGACATCGGTGAGCGGCAGAGTCGGATCTTCGGCCATCCGGTAGGCCGCGGTGTGACGCAGCGCGTGCAACGTCGCCGCGGTGCCCGCGTGAACGTTGACGCGTTCGAACATGCGGTGCACCGCGTGGTAGTTGAGGGGTCGGATTGGACGACGCAGCGTCCAGAACAACGGCTGGTGGCGCCCCTTGGGGATGAGACTTTCGCTCTGCACCTGGTAGAGCCGGAGCCAGACGAACGCGTCGCTCGAGGCCGGGAGCTCCTGGACGACTCGACTGCCCTTGCGCACCACCGAGATCACGTGACGTCCCGGGTCGACGTCACCTCGAGTAGCCGACAACAACTCCGACGCGCGCGCTCCGGTCGAGACGTAAAAGGCGACCAGCGCCCGGTCGCGGTGCGATCGAAGCTGGGCGAAGATCTCGTTGAACTCCTCGTCGCCGATGGCCCGCGGAATCCGGGTCGCCACCGTGGGCCGGTAGAGACCACTGCGTTCATTGCGATGGCGCTCCATCGGATTGTGGTGCGCGTGAGCTCGCTCGCCGCGGCGTGAACGATTGAGTGGGAAGGGGTTCAGGATCGGTCCCGTACCCTCCTCTCGGTGATAGTCGTAGAAGCTGCGCAGCACGGTCTCGCTGTGGGCGCGCACCGACGGCGCGTAACGATTCGTCGCTGAGAGGGCGGACGTCTCGGCGAGCTCTCCCGGGTGACGCCAGTGCGGACGAACCGGTTTGGTCGCGAGTTGCATCCACCGCGAGAAGTCCCGCGCCTCGGCGCGCGCGGCGCGTTCCCAGGGCACTTCGATCATCCAGAGGAACCGGAACCACCGCAGAAGGTCCATCCCGTAGGAACGAAGAGTGGCCGGCGAACGCCCCGACGCCTGAAGGTCGGCGAAGTAGACACGGACCGCGTCCACCGTATTTCCTTCGGGGTCGATGAGTTGGAAGGGTTCCCACGGATCGTTAGTCGCGAGCAGCCGACCTGCTTGCACTACGACCATCGCCACCACGTCACTTGAGTTGTCCGCACTTGATGTCATGGGTGGTTGTCTAACACGCCATTCGTCAGAATAGAGGGATGACCAGGGAGTACCTCTGAGTCAGTTCAGTCAATAGGTGCCGGTCGCGGTGGACCTTGGGAGCAGAGAAGATCGGCACGTCGTAGGGCAGGAAGGGCGCCGGAAGCAGCAGGCCCTGCTCGTTGGCTTTGAAGGCCTCGATCGGTCGACACCGCGTCCTGCCGTGGATGCGCATCCCCGCATCGTCGCGACACCACGCCTCGGCGCGACGTTGCGCGTCGGGTAGATCCACGAACGTCTCGCCGGCGAAGAAGCGACGACGCACGTAGGGCACCTGACGTTCGACGCGGGGCTTGTCCTTGGGGTGTCGTATCCGAGCGGCGTCAATCAGGAACCCGCGGTCCTGGGAGTACTCGAGGAACGTGTCGTTGAAGCGAGGGTTGGTGGGGTCGGCCTTGGTCACCACCGGCGAGAGATTATCGGGGATGAGAATCGCGAAGACGCCCTGGAAGAACGTCCAGGCGGCGTCGAGTCCCTCGATGACGTCGTCGGTGCGCTGGCCGTAGGAGAGCCACACGAACATGTGGCGACTCCACACCGCCACCACGATGAGTGCGTGCACCACGCGACGTCGATCGGTGTGAGGGTCGAACAGCATTCCCATGCGACCGAAGTCGGTCTGCAACTCTTGACCTGGTTCGCCGTCGGCGACGCGCACCGTGTTGTTCCCTGGCTTGGTGAACTTCTCGGAGCAGAACCGCTGCAGGGTGCGCTCGGGAACCTGCACGCCACGACGGGCAAGCAGGTCACCGATCTTGGCGACGGTGAGATCGCCATCTACCCACTGCTTGATCTGCTCTTCGTGTGTGGTGAGCAACTCCCACGACGTGCCGTGTTCACCAGCCCGTGACGGGCGAACTACTTCGATCACGCGCCCGATGAACTCATCAGTGAGTTGCTCGTCGCTACCATTTCGTTGGAGCCCGAGTTCTTGGGCCACGTCGATGTAGCGCTGGGCGGTCTTGCGATCGACGCCGGCTCCTTGGGCGATGACGCGCACTCCGCCGTCACCCCGCAGCCACCGTCGAAGAACCTCTAGTACTTGGATCATTGTTATCTCCACATATGTCAAGGGACACACCTTCCGTCGTTGGTAGATGTGTCCAGCCGAGTTGAATCTCGGTCGACATTGGTGGACTCCGGGGTGGTCCCTTACTCGTGGCGGAAGGGTGGTCCCTTACTCGTGGCGGAGCTACCTGCCAAGTGGTCCCTTACTCGTGGCGGCTGACACAGTGGCGAAAGCCAAGAGCAATGTTTGAAGCGACTTTGCCATTCGTGGCAACAAATTCAAGTTTGGAGCGGGCGACGGGAATCGAACTCGCGTTCTCAGCTTGGGAAGCTGATCGACTAGTTTGGTATGAGTTCGTATTATACCTGATAAATAATAATATATTTAGTTGGCTGGCTCACTTTTGTGGTCCTTGGGCGCTCTGCGGGTGTTTAGGTGCGCCAACGTAACACACCTTTGCCACTTCGTAAGAGGGGGGATTGTAATGCGACGTCACAGTAAAAATGGGGGGGTTGTACTAGTATTGAATCATGCGCGACGATGAAATTCGTACTCGACTTCGAGAGAACAACCCATGGTGGCAGGCGGTCGCGAACGAGCGAGATCCCGTTGCCTGGGCGTCGGCCGATCGCTCTCTAGTTGCGCGACAGTCCTTCGATTTGGGATATCGGTCCAATCTCCTTCATGATGTTGTTAATGGAGAATTAGACGACAAGCTCGTCATACTTCGAGGTCCCCGCCGTGTAGGAAAGTCGGTCCTATTAAAGGACACCGCGTTGGCGCTTTGCGGACGAAGAGACATCGATCCGCGCCAACTCATCTACGTGGCCCTCGATGGCATGACAGTCGCCGATCTGCGTCGAGTTCTCCGTCTCGGGCGAGAGCTCACGCGCTCAATGGGAGACCAACGGCGAATTTGGCTCCTCGACGAGGTGACCGCACTCAAGGGCTGGACGGCTGAACTCAAATATCAACGTGATAACACTCCCTTTGGAAATGACACCGTTGTGTGCACGGGGTCATCGTGGGAGGGGACCTCAAATGTCGAACGAGATCTTCTGGCGGGTCGATCAGGTGAGCGCTCCGATCGGCGGTCGCGAGTGCTTCATCCGATGTCGTTGCGCGAGGTGCTGATCGCGACTAACCGACTGAATCCAACCTTTGAAAAGATCCGTCCGTGGGAGTTACAATCTCCAGCCGCACTTCGCATCGCTGAAACACTCGAACCATTTGTCGATGAACTCGATCTTGCGTGGCAGTCCTATTTGACGTCGGGTGGGTTTCCACGAGCAGTTGCCGAGAACCACAACACGGGAGGGGTGAGCGACTCGTTTCTCGAAGACCTTGCGGCGTGGTTGCACCGCGACGTTGATCCCGATGCCCATGACGACTCGGTTCCACGGCTGCTGTCAGCAATCGAACAACATTGCAGTTCACCTCTTTCGAGGAATACGTTGTCGCAAGAGTTGGGTTACGCCGACGGTAACGGACTCGATGTTCGTCTGAATCGATTGACGCACGCCTACGCGGCGCTGTGGTGTCATCAAATCGACGTCAACGGGAATCGCATAAGAGGTTCCCAGTCCAAGATGTATCTGGCCGACCCACTTCTCTCATGGATTGGCCCGCGACTAAGGTCGGGTCTTCCTTCACCAGACTTCACTCGTCTCACCGAAGCCGCGCTGGCGGTGGCTCTGGCCAGGGCAGTCGATGATTTGCAAAGGGGACGATGGGAATCTGACGATGCAATTGGCTATCTACGGACTGGAGGTGGCAAGGAAATCGATTTTTCAAAGGTGCCAATTCCGAGTCCTTCTGGTGTCAAGCAGAGCGTTCCATTGGAATCGAAGTGGGTGTCGTCTGGTTGGCGAGCCGAGGCAAGGTCCATCGAGGGCTTTTTTTCGTCGGGCGTCGTAGCGACTCGAACGATATTGGACACCACTAAAACGGCGTGGGCGCTTCCAGCGCCGATTGTGGCTCTTTTGCTTGAGTGACCTACGGCTAATGACAGCCGTAGTGGCGGCCGACGCTGCCCTCAGGTACCAACACGCCACGCACGATCGAGATCACGTTTTGGCCAGAGCGCTTGAAGAACTGATGGAACCGAGTGGTTGACAGTGGTGCAAAGCTCATCTAAACAGACGGCAGTCCCAGATGACCACCTAGAGCAACCGGTGTTGCTTCCTATAACGGTCCGCGTTATAGTTGTTGCGTGCTCCTGTCCTTTGGCGACAAGACGACGGAGCGAGTGTGGCAGCGAGAACCAGTGCGCTCGTTCGATCCGGAACTTCTCCGTTCGGCCGTACGCAAACTCTTGATTCTCGATGCTGGCGAACAATTGATCGACTTGACCGTCCCTCCAGGTAATCGACTTGAGAAGTTGCGAGGCGATCGTGCCGGTCAGCACAGCATTCGGATCAACCAGCAATGGCGAATCTATTTTCGCTGGACTGTGGCGGGGCCGGAAGACGTATCGATAGTGGATTATCACTGAGGAGGATTGATGGCTAAGACGATGGACCCAATTAAGCCGGGCGAGGTATTGAAAGAGGAGTTTCTCACTCCCCTCGGCATCAGTCAGAATGCACTGGCGCGCGCTCTCAATGTTCCCCCGCGTCGAATCAATGAAATCGTCCTGGGCAAGCGTCGAATTACCGCTGACACGGCACTGCGACTCTCACGGTTTTTCGTAATGAGTGAGGGGTTCTGGATGAACCTTCAGGATCGCTACGACCGTGAGGTCACCAGAATCCGGATCGCGGATGTCTTGTCCGCAATTGACCCGCTAGTGAACGCACTTCCTGCTTGACGTCTACACGGACGACTTTCAGTCTGGACGATGATCTTGCCCAGCTTGCTCGCAAGTTCGGTGTGAACATCTCGGCTGCGGCCCGCCAAGGGGTAACCGACGCCGTTCGAGCCGCCATGGAGAAGGCGGACAGAGAGGCGTACGCAAAACATCCCGAGAGCGTTGATTCCGTCTGGACGGAAGTCGAGTCATGGGTCCAACCGTGAAGCAAGGAGGGATCTGGCTGGCTGAGGCGGGCCGGACGCGCTGACCGGTTTTGTTGCTCACTTGATCGGATAAGCATCTTCGGCGTCACCCAGCACGTGCAGATCTCCCTCAGCTCAAGCCCGCGCCGCGTCGGTGAGCGACGCGACCCTCGCCCGCGCTCTTCACCACATGTTCGACTTCTCGAAGTTTTTCTCATTCGCGCCCCTCGTGTTCATTGGCGGCTTCGTCCGTCGGCGCTTCGCTTTGGCCCAGCGAAAGAGCGAGAGTAGCTCAACTCGTTCGTTGAGCGCCGCCACGATCAGAGCGAGCAGGGCCGCGGAGCCAACGATTACGGCGAGCCGCTCGTGGGGCGGCTGAAAACTAAACTCGACGGTCGACGTACCCTTTGGGACCTCGATCTGCTGGTAGACGGTGTCGACGGTCGTGACGGCCGCGGGACGCCCGTTCACCGTGGCCGTCCACCCCTTCATCGACTGCTCGGTGCGTAGCAGCGTCGACTTGCCCGTCGGACAGTTGACTTTCGCTTCGGTAAGCGACGTGCTCGAGACTGTGCATGAGGACGACGCAGTTGAGAAGAACGGACGGGGGTCGGGCAACGCGTAGACAGTGGCCAACCGGTCCGACCACACCTTCTTCACGCCCACGGCTGCCAACTGGGGTGCGAGGGGGGTCCTGGTTCTCGTAAGGAGGTACTTCACCGAGGCGTCCTCGTAGGCCCGTAGGTGGGTCGCGATCTCCTGCTCCATAACCGTTTGGCTGTAGGCAGTGCCGTGAACGCTGAAGGCGTTGGGCGGTTGGATCCCGGGGAACAGGCTGCTTTGGACGTAGTTGACGAAGGTCAGCGGCAAAGGCAGGTCGTTGGCCGCGAGGGAACTGATGCCGTACTCGCTGCCCCAGTTGGGATAGAGGACTGCGACGTCCATGTATCGGTACTGCCCGAGGTTCGCCTGGAGGAAGCGGACTGGCGCGAGGTTGACCGTCAACGACGACGGGGCCACGGCCATTGGGGCGACGAAGAGGAGCACCGACTCCCCGACTACCACTATGGCCGCGAACCATATACGCCAACGGCCCCGCAGGAGTAGTACCGCCGCCACGAGCAACGCGAGGGATACGAAGGGAATCGCGTCGAGCGCGGCGTGGTAGAGGCGCAGCCGTCCGGAGAGGACGACGCCCCGACTGACGCTGCTCGACGTGACGACGAAGACCACCAGCACCACTGCGGTGACGCCCGCGGCCCCGGCGACCCGCCAGCGAGCACGCGCGCTCTGGGCTGCGTCGGTGAGTCCCAGGACGGCGAGCACGATAGCGGCGAGTTCGATACTCGCCGGGATGTAGCGCCAAAACCCCGCGTCGCTCACTAGCGGAATGAGGTTCCACGCGCGGCGCAGGCTGAAAACGTCTAGCGAACCAGCGAACCCGAGAACAATCCACGCGAGGAGAAAGATCCGCAGGGGACGGTGTCGTCGTCCGAAGAGGCCCGCTAGTGCGAGGGCGGTGACGGACGCGCCGAAGTAACCGCCGACCGAGGCCCAGTAGGGGTCAGCGGCCGGGTTCGAGAAGATCGTGCCGTAGAGGTAGGGATCGAAGAACATGGGCAGGACCCGTGGTGACATGTGCAAGAGCTCGCCGAGCGAGGTGTGGTCACCGACGTAACTTTCGTTGAGGTAGTCGCGAAAGGGCACGATGATGGGAAGGGCGAGTGCCATCCCCGCGAGCGCGGCGTACACCAGTCGCCGCAACGCGCGTAGCCGCGCGCCTCGGTCAACCGACAGAAGTCGGATGACGGCCCACGCCCCGGCGAACACCGCGTCGAGGAAGGCAACCTCAGGGAAACCCGCATAGAGCGATAGGGCGAGCGCGAGCGCCGCCACGTACCACCCGTACTGGCGACGACGCGGTGCGCTCGCGATGATCATCTCAACGCCGAGCACCAGCATGGGCAGGAAGGCCACGGGGTTCAACACCGAGTTGCCGACCCAGGCGTAGGTTCCGTTCAGGGCAAAAAGCGCGCCGCCCACCGCCGCGATGATGGTCGACGCGCCCAGGCGCCGGGCGAGGAAGTACGTGGCGATGCCGGCGATGAGTTCGAACGAGATGTGGAACCACACGAGTCCACCGGGCAGAGCCAGCCAGAGGATTAGCGGGAAGAGCGCGGTCGACTGCATCTCTCCCGCCAGCGGCGTTCCAAGACCCTCGAAGGGATTCCACCACGGAACGTGTAGATGGAGGAGATCCATAGCCGCGAGATGACCCACCGGCTGTGTGATGGAGCCGACGTTGGGGTCGATCCACGCCCGTCCGCAGGTCAAGTGACACACCGACGTCGTAAGGTCCGTCGTGTAGGTCATCGGACTCAAGTTCACTAGCCCGGTCCATGCGAGAGCGTTGCCCACCATGACGGCGAGGGCAATCGCGATTATGGCGTAGACCGTAGGATTCACGTGCGCCAGGCGCCCACGCAACGAGTATGGCTCTGCTCCTCCAGACACTTATCGATTACCGATCTGCCAGGTGGCCATCATTCCGAAACTTGCTGCGTGCGCCATCCAGTTCGGAGCGGAAGAATTTGGACACATTTCGTGGTACATGAAGTACATCACAGCCACGACCAAATGAACAAAACCAAGCTTGGAGCGGGCGACGAGAATCGAACTCGCGTTCTC
>PLON01000026.1 GCA_003142095.1 Acidimicrobiaceae bacterium
CGTGACCACCTGAACAGTAACCATCTCACTTCTAAAGTAGAAAGGACCGTCGGTGTCAGCTCTTAGTTAGGCCTGACCCTGCGCGCCCGCCAGAGAAGGCCCAAGGTGACTAGGCCTGCCACCAACCCAGCCGCAATCTCATTGCGTAGGTACACCCTATTCTCGCTCTGTATGCCTCCGTGGAACCGGTTGAACCAACGAGGATACAGCACCCGATGAAAGAAGTGCATGACTGGCTTGTCCATGTCCGCCAGCACCGCCCCCGCTATACCCATCGCTACACTCAGACGTGTCTTCCTCGGTGCAACTAAGAGAATAGCCGCCACCAGAGTTAACCCCACCAGGCCGTCGCGCTTTGCTACACGCAGGTAATGACCTTCACGATCCGGCCCCAACTCCAGTCCCCAGTGGGGTATAGCATCCAGCGCGAAGTGACTGGCCAGTCCCGCGGTGAAAGCACTAAGTGGTTGCCGCGGGAGGGCCAGACCAATGGCCGCCCCCGAGACGACGTGGTTGGTTACGAACACACGGACTGTTTAATGCAAGCCGACGACGAGAGAAAGTGCTTCGTCAATCGCCCACATCTCTTCGATGGTGACCCGACCAACTGTCTCACTGGCGCGTCGCGCATCTATCGCGACCAGTTGTTCTACTAGTACTTTCGTCGAGTCGCGTCCGATGATGATCCCCGGACGAAAGTGCGTCTGCATCGCGCTCCGTGAAGTCGGAGCGACGATGACTGTCGAGAGTGGTGCAAGAGCGTCCGATTGGAGAATGGCGCCTAAGCGTGTCCCTTGCTGCTCACGCCCGTCGCTCTTTGGTGGAATCAGCCGCACAACGTCACCCCTCGGCACGAAGACTCTCCATAAAGGCGGCAATCTCCAACATCTCTTGACGATCCTGCTGGTCGGCTGTGACCATCTCGGCTTCTCGTCGAATAACTTCCATACGTCGAAGTTGATCCGCGGCCACCGTGAAACCTTTGCGAATCGCTTCTGACCGAGTCAGGCCAGATGCCTCAAGGACCCGTAAGGATCGCTGTGCCTCACTATCAAGGCGAATCGAGACCAATAGAGAGGGATTACTTTCCATCCCACCAGTGAATCACGAATCGTAATACATCCAGTTTCGAAACCGGATCTCGCATGCCGCTTGGTCGTGCGAGAGACGACGTTACCCGAGCGCCGCGTCCAGAGTGATCGTCGTTCCGGTCAGAGCCTTGCTCACGGGACAACCGGCCTTCGCGCCTTCGGCCGCAGCCACGAAGCCTGCCTCGTCAAGGCCTTCGACTTCACCGCGAACATGAATAGCGATATCGGGGATACGAAACCCGCCGGCCGGGTCTGGCCCGAGCCGAACCTCAACGTTGACAACGAGCGACTTCGGTGTTCCACCAGCGGCGGCGATGCCGGCCGAGAGTGCCATCGAGTAACAGGCGGCGTGAGCCGCGGCGATCAGCTCTTCGGGGCTCGTGGTGCCGTCGGCGTCGTCGGCGGAGCGCTTTGGAAACGAGACGTCGAACGTCGCGAGCCCGCTACTCAAGAGTTCTACTTTGCCGGATCCGTCTTGGAGGCCGCCGGTCCATGTGGTGCGCGCCTTACGTGTTGGCATCTCTTTCCTTTCGCTCGTGCTGCTCTACGCATCATATGTATTGTCGCGCCAGCTCAGCCGGTGACACTGGGGTGAAGGTGAGGTAGACGCCGTCAGTCGGGCTGGGCGAAGCGCGCCACCGTGAAGGCGATCGTCGTTGGCACGCTGACGGCGAAGATCACGAGCATCAACGTGACAATGAGGAGAGACGCCCCACGAGTGTGGTCGTGAACGAAGGCGAACTCGATCATTCCTGACGTGATGGCGTAGGCGAGGAGAGCCCATTTAAAGACGTTGCGGAACGTGGTCCACGAGAAGACCTTGATGCTCGCGAGCATCGCGATAGCCACGACGAGTAACGCAGCAGCCGCACACAGAAGGCCCGTCGCGAGTCCGATCGGCGCGGTGCGCGGTGCGTACGAAGCGAGAATGATCCCGCCCACCACGACGAGCGCCAGCGCGCCCGTCGCCGCCCAGCCGACCGGCGAGTAGGGACGGTCGGGATCGGCGACCGGTAACTGGTGCTCGGCGACGCTCACCGTGAAGTCAATCTCGTCATGATGATAAGCGTCGCGACTTGCATCAGACCCGTCAGGCCGGCCGTGTAGATGAAGCGCTTCATCAGGCGACCGATTCGTTCGCCGTTGGGAACAGGCTTATTCATCTCGTAGAGAACGGCGACGTTCGCGGGCTCCAGGATCCCGAGCGCGACGACGGCCATCACGCCGACGACGCAGAACGACACGATGATCCACGCGTGGTTCGGGCTGTTGACCGCGAGGTTGCCCGAGAAACGCGCGACCTGAAAGCCCGTTGCGAGCGTCATCATGACGACCGTCGGCATGATGATCACCATCATCGGCATGAAGCGCGCCGCAAACTCCGCGCGTGAGGGAATCGAGAGCCGGCCGAGTATTGGACCGATCACGAGGCCGACGAAGAGATCGATACCGGTCCAGAGTCCCCCGCCCACGACGTGGTTGAACATGAGTCCCCACCGCCAGTTGAAACCAATGGAGAGTGCAACGAAGATAACGGCGAGCGCGACTATGGGCAGCCCGGCGAGCGGCACTACCTGAATCTTTGGTCGCGAAGCAGTCGCGGGCACCGCGCCAGCGTGTATTGCAGTGTCGTCCATGTGATCCTCCCCCTGAGAATGTACACGGAGTCGCTCGCGCGACGCGGCGAAAACTCCTCTAGCGACGCTTTAATTCCTCTGACATGATGTGGGCATGACGACACTCACCAGTTTTGATGAAGGCATGCCGTGTTGGGTTGACGTGATGGTCGCGACGCAAGAACAGCACCACGACAAGCGCGCGTTCTTGAGCGCTTTGTTCGACTGGACATGGCAAGAGGGTGGCGCTGAGATGGGTCACTACGCCCTCGCACTGTCGAACGGCCACCCCGTCTTGGGCCTTGGGATCACCGACGACGGAAACGGCGCGGCGACGACGTACTTCTCCACGAAGGACATTGCAGCCGCCACAACGCGCGCCACCGAGCTCGGAGCGAGCGTGGTGGTGCCCGCGATGCAGGTGATGGATCTCGGCTGGATGGCGATCCTGGTCGACCCGGTGGGCGCCAGCTACGGTCTGTGGCAGCCCGGTAGCTTTCAAGGATTTGGTGTGGCCTTCGAGGAGAACGCGCCGGGCTGGTTCGACCAGGTCTCTCTCGACCCGGAACGCGCCAGCGAGTTCTACGCCGCCTTGAGCGGCCACGACGTCACGTCGCCCGCGCCCGAGATGCGGGTTCTCCAGAACGACGAACAGTGGTACGCGAGCCTGTCACATTCGCCGACCGGCGAAGCACCGCAGTGGAAGCCCATCTACGTGGTCGACTCGCTCGAACGCATCCACGAACTGGTCCCGCGTCACGGGGGCACGATCTTGATCAAGGAAATGCCCGTGCCGGGTAGCGCCATCTGCACCTTCAGCGAACCGGTCAACGGGACGCTCATGACCGTCATGCGTGGCGGCCCCCCCGCGGAAGGTGGCGAGCAATGAGCATCGACCTCTCTCTCACGGCACTGGATTGTCCCGAGCCAATTGCGCTCGCGAACTTCTACGCCGCGCTGTTGGGTCTCGGGGTCGAGCCGATCGGCGACATGAAGCCCGAGGACGTGAACTGGATCGAAGTTATGAAAGACGGAGTAGCGGTGCTCGGCTTTCAGCAGGTTCCCCACTACGAGGCGCCCACCTGGCCGGAAGGTCCCATACCTCAGCAGCTTCACCTCGACTTTGGCAGCGACGACCTCGACAAAGATGAAGCTCACGCGCTCGCGGTGGGCGCGAGAAAGACCGACTTCCAACCGGGCGAGACATTTCGCGTCTTTCTCGACCCGGTAGGCCACCCCTTCTGCCTGGTGCTGCGAACGTAGTGGCGCGTAGGTTGGCGCGAGGTCGTTTCACGCTCACTCGCACTTTCGAAGCGTCGTAGAACAACGGATAGACTGGCACTTCGCGTCTCGGGGTTTACCCCGGGAACACCGAGGACCTGTGGTGCAGCTCGGAGTGCACGCCGCCCTGTCAAGGCGGAGGTCGCGGGTTCAAATCCCGTCAGGTCCGCTCGACACCCGAAAGGGTGGAGAGGTTAGGTCGAGTAGCTCAGTTGGTAGAGCGCGCGCCTGAAAAGCGTGAGGTCACCGGATCGACGCCGGTCTCGACCACTTCTCTCTCGTGACCGGTTCGCCGGTTACGACGCCATTGTGACGCGCGCTTTGGCGTAGTGGCGACTGGTCGTTTCTCGCCAAGGACTCACTACGCGCAGGGGCGTCGGTGATGATCCACTCGGATGCGCACTCGCACCTTTCAACGTCGCGGAACTCTTGGCCGCGACGACGTCAATGCGCGCGACGACGTTCGATCCCTCGAGCCGGGACACCAAGTAGAGCGTCCCCGGGGTTCGGTGCGACGTCGCCACCGATCGATAGAGATAGTGAGCACTGACCTGTTCTGCGGAGGAGTCCATGACCGCAACTTAGAAACCCCGTGTGACGTGCCAAGCGTGACACAATGACCAGAGCATGACCGCCCTGCCCGACGTGACGCCCGCCTTTTCACCGCAGCCCGCGGGCGTTGACTGGCCCACGACAACGTGGCCCCGCGCGACCCACTCGCGTCAGGAAGAACTTGAGGCCGTCGTCAACGAGATGTTCACGTTGGACGAGCTCGCCGTCACGAACGCAGTCGTCGTGATTCAAGGCGGGCGAGTCCTCGTCGAGCGCTACGGCGGCGTGCGCGAGTTCTTCGATCGGGCGCCTGAGCCGATCACCGCGGAGAGCCCCCTGCTGTCGTGGTCGATGGCGAAGTCGATGCTCCACTTTCTCGTGGGCACACTCGTGGACGAAGGGTTGCTCGACCCCGAGCAACCCGCTCCCGTGCCCGAATGGGCCCACGAGAACGACCCGCGCCACGCCATTCGCGTCGCCGATCTGCTGGCCATGCGCGACGGACTCGCCTTTATCGAAGAGTACGAGCTCGGCCAGACGAGTCACGTGATCGAGATGCTCTTCGGCGAGGGGGAAGACGACATGGCCGCCTATACCGCGCGTCTCCCGCTGGCCCACGAACCGGGAACTTTCTTCCACTACTCCTCGGGCACCACGAACGTGCTCAGTCGCATCGTCGCTGACGTCGTGGGCTACGGCGACGCCTACCGTGACTACGTCCAGAACCGCCTCTTTACCCCGATCGGGATGACGAGTGCCGAAGCGACGTTCGATCCGACAGGCGTCTTTGTGGCTTCGAGCTACGTGCACGCCACGGCTCTCGATTTCGCGAAGTTCGGCTTGTTGTACCTACGAGGCGGCGAGTGGGACGGCCGTCAGTTGGTCTCGCGCACGTGGGCCGAGACCGCGCAAACACCCCTCAGTGTCGACGAAGAGAGCGCAACGTTCTACTCGTGGCAGTGGTGGGTCACCGGCGACGAATATGGCACCTACTGGGCGAGTGGGTACGAAGGTCAACAGATCAGTGTCGTGCCCGCGCTCGACGCGCTCGTTCTTCGCTTCGGGCACACCTCCGACGATCACTACCCCGCGATTCGCGACTGGCGCGCAAGAGTGTTGAAAGTCCTCAAGCCCTAAGTCTTACGCGCCCTCGTAGTCGAAGCCGAGGTCCGGCGCGCTGAACAGTGAAGCGAAGGTCAGCCCCTCGGCGGCGGTCATGGCGCTCGCCGTGCCCCCGCGGTCCACCACGGCGAGGATCATGACCACTTCCGCCCCGGCGTCTTGGACGACGTGCGCCGCCTCGAGCAGGCTCGTGCCGCGGGTGACGGTGTCCTCGGTAATGACGACGCGGTCGCCCGGCTCGAGTGCACCGGCGATGCGTCCGCCGCCGCCGTGGTCCTTTGCTTCCTTGCGAACGCTGAAAGCCCGAAGCGGTCGACCGCGGGTCGCCGCAACGCCCGCCGTGATGAAACTCACGCCGTCGGCGCCCATGGTGAGTCCGCCAATCGCCGTGGCGTTACTCGGTATCGCGGCCAAGACGAGAGTCGCCAGATCCTCCATGATCTCAGGGGCACAGATCGTCTGTTTGGAGTCGATGAACCACGACGACTTTCGTCCCGACTTGAGCGTGAAATCACCACGGCGAACCGAATGCTCGAGCAGGTGTTCGCGAACCCGCTCTCTCTCGTCGCTCACGTCAGCACCACCTGTCTCGTTCCCGCGCGTACGTCACCCACGATGGACGCTTCGATACCGCTGGTGCGCGCCAAGGTCACAGCCGCCTCGGCGGCACTGGGGTCGAGGGCGATCACCATGCCGAGACCGCAGTTAAAGACCCGCACCATCTCGTCGGCCGCCACCGGGCCCCGACGTTGAATCTCGAAGAAGATCTCAGGCGTGTCGAAACTCTCCATGTCGATGACCGCGTCGAGGTCGTCTGGCAAGAGTCGCACGACGTTGCCAACAATTCCCCCGCCCGTGATGTGCGCGACGGCGTGAACACCGGCACCGAGTTCGCGACAGAGGGCTGTCACGCACGGTGCGTAGATCACCGACGGCAACAACAGTTCCTCGCCGAGTGATCGAGGTGCGCCTGGGTAGGCCGGTTGCGCGAGGGACTGAGCGTCGCGCACGAGGATTTCGCGAGCGAGCGAGTAGCCGTTTGAGCGAAGTCCGGGAGAGTGAAAACCGACCAGCACGTCGCCGGCGCGCACGCGCTGCGCCGAAAGAACGTCGCGACTCTCGACGACTCCGAGGGCGAAGCCCGCAATATCGAGGTCATCGGGCTTCATCACCCCACCGTGTTCGGCCGTCTCACCGCCGAGGAGCGCGGCGCCCGCTTGTCGACATCCGTCGGCAATACCGGCGACGAGAACTTCGAGCTGCTCGGGGTTGACGGAACCGACGGCCACGTAGTCGAGCACGAAGAGCGGCTCCGCGCCGACGCACGCGAGGTCGTCGACGAGCATCGCGACGAGATCGATACCCACGGTGTCGTAGCGGCCTGCGAGACGCGCGACCTCTAGCTTCGTCCCGACGCCGTCGGCCGACGCCACGAGAATGGGCTGATCGTACTTCAGGGCGTCGAGGGCGAAGAGACCACCAAAACCGCCGATGCCACCGAGCACGCCGGGTCGAAAGGTGCTTTCGACGCTGGACTTGATGCGCGCGACAACGTCGTCACCGGCTTCTATCGATACTCCTGCGCCGGCGTACGTTCTCGTGCCGGCGACCTCGAGCAATCGACTCACCAGCGGCTACCCACCGCGCCGATCGCGACGGGTATCGGCGCCGGATACGAACCGGTGAGACAGGCGTCACAACACTCGCCGTCGAGTTGGATGGCCGCGCGCAGATTCGCGAGCGTGATGAACTCGAGCGAGTCCGAGCCAATGAAGTCGTTCATCTCTTCTATCGAATGGTTCGCCGCCAACAGTTCGTCGCGGTTCGGGGTGTCGATGCCGTAGTAGCAGGGCCAGGTGAAGGGGGGCGACGAAATGCGAAGGTGCACCTCTTTCGCGCCGGCGTCGCGCAACATGCTCACGAGCGCCTTCGTGGTCGTGCCGCGAACGATCGAGTCGTCAACGACGATGAGGCGCAGGCCCTCGATGTTCTCGCGCAAGGGGTTGAACTTGCGTCGCACGCTCGCCGAGCGCTCACTCTGATCGGGGGCAATGAACGTGCGTCCGATGTAACGGTTCTTCACCAGACCGTAGCCAAAGGGAATGCCCGATGCCTTGGCGTATCCTTCGGCCGCCGGAATCCCGGAGTCGGGCACGCCCATCACGATGTCGGCGTCAATCGTTGACTGACCCGCGAGCAGTTCACCCATGCGTCGACGAGTGGTGTGCACCTGATGGCCCATGAGGTACGTATCGGGACGCGCGAAGTAGACGAACTCGAANNCGAAAATGCAGAGCTTCTGCTTGCCCGCGGCCGGTTCGAGCAGTTGACGTGAGGTGACACCCTCTTTGGTGATCGTCACCATCTCTCCCGGCGCGATCTCGCGCACGAACGTGGCGCCCACGACGTCGAGCGCCGGTGACTCGGAGGCGACCATCCACCCTTCGGGCGCGTCGGCGGTGCCGAAGCGACCGAGACAGAGCGGCCGGAACCCGTACGGGTCGCGCACCGCGTGCACCTGATTTGCTTCGAGGATCACCATGGAAAAGGCGCCTTCGACTTTGGCGAGCACGAGGCCGAGAGCGTTCGCGAGCGTGGCGCCCGCGTTGACCTCAAGTTCGAGAAGTTCGGCGACGAGGTCAGAGTCGGAGAGCATCGTCGTGAATTCGATGCCGACGGCGTCGGCGAGGGCCGTCGTGTTCGTGAGATTGCCGTTGTGCGCCAGAGCGAAGCCCGACGCACCGGCCGAGCGATAAACGGGCTGGGCGGCCGTCCAGTTGGCCGAACCCGACGTCGAGTAGCGCGTGTGACCAATGACCAGTGCCCCGCCGAGCGCGCGCAACGTCGACTCGGCAAAAACGTGACTGACCAGACCATTGTCTTTGACGACCGTGATCTGCTCATTCTGAAAGGTCGCCATGCCGGCCGACTCTTGACCCCGATGCTGCAGGGCGTAGAGCGCGTCGTAACAGAGATGAGCTACGGAGCGGCCCGGCGCGACAATGCCAACTACACCGCAGGCTTCTTTCATGACCCTTGCAGGTTACGGGTCATAAGGGGGTTGCGCACCGCCTCAGTCTCGCACAGAGCCCCGGGCGCTTCGGACACTTTGGCTACGCTACATCGATGATCGACCTGCACCTCCACTCGACGTTCTCCGATGGCTCGGACACGCCCAGTGAGTTGGCGGCCAAGGCCCACCAACTGGGACTTCGCGCAATCTCGCTGACCGACCACGACTCGACTCGCAGCTTCACCGAGATGGACGTTGCGGCGAGCAGCTACGGAATCGAGCTCGTGCCGGGCGTCGAAGTGTCACTTCGCGATAACGAATTCCCCATGCGCCGAGGCGATCGCGACGTCCCGCGCAACGTCCACGTGCTCGCCTACTTCTTACCCATGACCCCCGCTCACCCACTTCAACAGCAACTCGCGAGCCTCCGCCATGACCGCGACGTACGCAACCTCGAACTAGTAGCGCTCCTCCAACAAAAAGGCTTCGAGCGTTTGACGCTCGAGTACCTGACCAACATCTCGGGCAACGTGCACTCCGTCGGTCGCCCGCACTTCGCGCGCGCCATGTTCGAACTGCACCCCGAGATCGTGGGCGAGCGGACCGACGAGCGCTGGAACCAGCTCTTCATCGATTGGCTCGGTTCGTCGGGTTTCGCCTACATCCCCAAAACCTCCATGCCCATCGAGCAGTTCGTCGACGCGGCCACCGGTTCGTCGACGGTGTTTTCAATCGCTCACCCTCTGGTCAACTACGTCGGCGACCTGTCCAGTGCGGCGATCGAAAAGACCATGCCCCGGGTGCTGGCGTCCCTGCGCGAGCGCGGATTCAAAGGCGTCGAGGCTTACTACGGGGGAACCAACGAGGCCACGCGCAAGCTGATGGTGAAGTTGACGCGCGACGCGGGCATGATTCCGACCGGCGGCTCGGACTACCACGGCCACTACAAGGAAGATGTTTCTCTCGGCGTTGGGCGCTCGGGCGACCTACGGGTGCCCGACGAGATTCTCGACGAGCTAAAGGCCGCTCGCTAGTTCGCTTCGAGCGCGTCGACGAGGGCACCCGCGCGCCGACGCGCGATCTCCTCGACCGAGAGGTCAACTGCGTTGCCAATCGTCAGTCGTTCGCCGCCCACAACACCCAGTACTGCGACCGGGGCACCGACATCCGCGGCGCGAGCGCTGAATGCGGCGGGATCGTTCGTCGCCACGACAAACCGCCCGGGAAACTCGCTGAAGAGTTCCCCGTGACCTTCGAGTTCTTCGACGCGCGCGCCAATCCCGGTGACGGCCACCATCTCGGCAAGAGCCGTTGCGAGTCCGCCACCACCCACGTCGTGCACGGCCGTCACGTCGCTGTCGTGGCCGGCACAGATCGACGCCACTTCGCCCGTCACGAACGGCAACGTCGCGTGCAACGCCCCTGGTTCAACGCCAGTGAGGTGTCCGCCGCGGCGATGACGCCGGGTGGCCCAGCGCGAACCGCCGAGAGGAAAGGGCACGTCGCCGTCGGCGTGGCGAGCGCCCACCAGTACGACCGTGTCGCCGTCGCGCCAGTTCCAGCCCGGTGGTGGCGCGACGAGGTGGTCGATCACGCCGAGCAGGCCCATCACCGGGGTGGGGTCGATGTCGTTGCCGCCACTCTCGTTGTAGAGCGAGACGTTGCCGCCAATGACAGGCAGGTTCAGTCCGTTACAGGCTTCGGCCATCCCGTCGATGGACTCCGAGAGTTGCCACATCACGGCCGGGTGTTCCGGATTTCCGAAATTGAGACAATTAACGACGGCCTTCGCGGTGGCTCCGACACAGGCCAAGTTGGCGACGCCCTCGATGACCGTGAGCGCCGTACCGAGGCGGGGATCGAGCGCGCACCAGCGGGGATTCGAATCCGTCGAGATGGCGATTCCCTTGGTGGAGGCCGGTAAGCCCGGTCCCGCCAGACGGAGCAACGCGGCGTCGCGGCCCGGACCGACGACGGTATTCAAGAACAACTGCGAGTCGTACTGGCGATAGACCCACGCCGGGTCCACGAGCAAGTCCAGCAGATCGTCGTTCGGTGAGCCGATTGGTTCGTCGTCCGTCGGGTCGTCGGCGAGCACGGCGTCCAGCCAGTCGGGACGCTCGCGCGGCCGGTCGTAGAGAGGTGCTTCGTCCGCCAGCGCGGACGCCGGCACTTCAGCGAGGATCTCTCCGTCGAAGCCGTCACGAATGCGCAGCATCGCGCGCGTGACTCCGTCGGCGCCAACGGTCGGCGCGACCACGTGACCCACGACGCTCGCGCGAACCTCCCATTTGTTGCAGATCGCCTGAACGGCCGCCAAGTTCTCGGGCGTAATGATGGCGACCATTCGCTCTTGGGACTCCGAGGTCATGATCTCGTAGGGGGCCATGCCGAGTTCGCGCAGTGGCACGGCTGTCACGTCGACGTCCATGCCCACACCCCCGCGCGCCGCAGTCTCGCTGGTCCCACAGACCAGCCCAGCTCCGCCAAGGTCCTGGATTCCGACGACGTAGCCGCCGTCCAGAAGCTCGAGACAGGCCTCAATGAGACGTTTCTCCTCGTAGGGGTCGCCGACCTGCACGCTCGGTCGTTTCGCCTCGTCGATCGATGCGGCGCCGTCTTCACCGGAGAAACCCGCCGAGGCCAAAACCGACACTCCGCCGATCCCGTCGCGACCAGTGCGCGATCCGAGCAGGACCGCCAGGTTGCCGACCCCCGACGCCACGCCAAGTACCAGGCGCTCTACCGGGAGGGCCCCGACGCAGAGAACGTTCACCAGAGGATTGGCGCTGTAGCAGTCGTCGAAGGTCAGTTCTCCCCCGATCGTCGGAACGCCGACGGAGTTGCCGTAGCCCGAGATGCCCGAGACGACGCCTTCCACCAACCAGCGTTGACGGGCGTCGTTGAGTTCGCCAAAGAAGAGCGGATCCATCACCGCCAGGGGACGTGCGCCCATGGTGAAGACGTCGCGCAAGATACCCCCGACACCGGTGGCGGCACCCTGGTAGGGCTCAATCGCGGAGGGATGGTTGTGGCTTTCAATGCGGATAGCGACCGCGATCCCATCACCGGCGTCGATGACTCCGGCATTCTCGCCCGGTCCGACGAGCACGTGCGCGCCCGTCGTCGGGAGACGACGCAGATGCAGTCGCGACGACTTATACGAGCAGTGCTCGGACCACATCACGCCAAAGAGTGCTAATTCAAGGTGATTAGGGTCGCGACCGAGGACCGCTTTGATCTGTTCGAATTCTTCGTCGCTCAACCCGAGGGCTCCGTGGAGGCTCGCGGGGGAATTCACGCCTCAAAACTACCCGGCGCGCACGAGCACTCCCGCGCGACTCCTTAAAGGACGAATGACGCGATGGGCGCCGTTACGAAGCTCTCAAGGAGAATTCGCCCGTCGTCGCTGCCGAGCAACGTCGACATTGCCCGTTCAGGGTGCGGCATGAGCCCGACCACGTTGCCGCGCGCGTTGGTGATGCCCGCGATATCGCCGCGCGATCCGTTGGGGTTCTCCTTGTAGGTGAGAACAATGCGGTCATTGGCTATTAATTCGTCGTAGGTGGCGTCGTCGCAGGTGTACGAACCCGAGAAGTGATTGATGGGAATGACGAGCTCTTGGCCCAACGTCGCGTGAGACGTCAACACCGACGCCGTTGATGAAACCACGAGCGTCGTCGGTTGACAGAGAAATGTGAGTCCACGATTCTTCTGTAAAGCTCCCGGCAAAAGACCCGCTTCGGTGAGAACCTGAAAGCCGTTGCAGATCCCGAGCACCGACCCTCCGTCGGAAGCGAAACGCGTCACGGCCTCCATGACCGGCGAAAAACGCGCGAGCGCGCCGGGTCGAAGGTAGTCGCCGTGGGCGAAGCCCCCGGGCAGAATGATCGCGTCGAAGCCGTCGAGGTCGGTCACTGAGTGCCATACCAACTCCGCGTCAGCCCCGAGACTGGTCATCGCAGCGAGAGCGTCGTACTCGCAGTTCGATCCGGGGAAAACGACGACGCCGACTCGCGTCACGAGGCGTGCACCGCGCCGAGACGCGCGCTCGCGTCTTCAATCACTGGATTCGAGAGCAGTCGCTCGGCGAGCGCCGTCGCCTTCTCGAGGGCGTCGGTTTCACTATCGGCGTCGATGTTCATGCGAAAGGATTTTCCGGCTTTGACGTCGGTGACGCCAGTAAAACCGAGGGCCGGTAGAGCGCGTTCGATGGTGGCGCCCTCGGGATCGGCGATGCCGGCGCGCAGCGTCACGTCGACGATAACGAAGTAGTTCACTGAGAAAAACCGTACCATTCGAACAACGATCGTCCGGTCACGCGCTCGTACGCGGCGACGTAGCGCGTGGAGGTTTCGGCAACGATCTCGTCGGGCACGGGCGGGGGCGGTGGGGTTCGATCCCAGTCCTGCGTGCTGAGCCAGTCGCGAAATGGTTGCTTGTCGAAGGCCGGCGGCGTCTCGCCGGGACGCACGTCATTGGCCGGCCAGATCCGAGAGGAATCGGGCGTCAGCACTTCGTCACAGATCGCGAGTCGCCCGTCCACGAAGCCCAACTCGAACTTCGTATCGGCGAGCACCAGTCCGACACGGTGCAGTTTTTCTGCCGCACGGCGAAATAGATCCAGACAGAGCGCCTTCGCCTCGTCGAGACGTTCCGGGCCAACGATCTCGGCGGCTGTTGCGAGATCGATGTTGAGATCGTGGCCCGACTCGGCCTTGGTCGACGGCGTAAAGATCGGCTCGGGAAAGGGATCGGTGAGGCGCATCCCGGCGGGCGCGGGCATGTGGTGCACCGTGCCCTCGGCGACGTACTCGTCGTACGCCTGGCCGGCGAGACGCCCGCGAACAATGCACTCGAGGTTCAACATCTCCGCGCGACGCACCAGCATCGTTCGTCCGTGCAAGTCGGGCCGGTCGTAGAAGCCGACGACCGTGTGATCGATCACTCGCGGGTCGCAGCTCACGAGCGCGCTCGGCACGTCACTGAACTCGTGGACCCAGTAATCGGTGAGACCGGTGAGCACTCGCCCTTTGTCGGGGATCGGTTCGTTCATCACCACGTCGAACGCGCTCAGTCGATCAGACGCAACCATCAGCATCAACTCGTCGTCAACTTCGTAGAGGTCACGAACTTTGCCGGAATAGAGATGAGGCAGGTTCAACTCGCTTATGTGCGCCACGTCAACGACTCCAGAATTCGACGGCGGTGTGTCAAGAGCCGGTCGAGGTCAAACGCCCGCGCGATCGCCGCGTCAGTGAGGGCAACCTCGTCGTCGCTCTCGATGACCTCACGAAAGTTGCGACGCTGCTCGATGGCGGCGCGTGACGCCTTTTGGACAATACGGTACGCCTCGTCGCGGTTCATGCCCGACTCGATGAGAGCCAGCAGCACCGACTGCGAAAAGACCAGGCCCAGCGAGCTCTCGGTGAGGTTGGCCAGGGCGCGTTCGGCGTGCACCACGGCCCCGTCGGCGAGCCAGGTGGCCTTACGCAACATATAGACGGTGAGCTGCAGGGCGTCGGGCAGAACGACGCGCTCGACACTCGAGTGTGAGATGTCGCGCTCGTGCCACAGGGCGACGTCTTCGAGTCCCGCTTGGAGGTAGCCGCGCAGCACGCGCGCGAGACCCACGAGTCGTTCGGCGACGACCGGGTTTCGCTTGTGGGGCATCGCCGACGAACCTTTTTGTCCCGGGGCGAACGGCTCCTCCATCTCGCCGACTTCGCTTCGTGCGAGAAGACGCACCTCGAGAGCGAACTGTTCAATCGACGTGCCAATCGCGGCGCAGGCGTAGAGGACTTCCGCGTGACGATCACGCGCGATGACCTGGGTCGCAGGAACCGGCTCGAGCCCGAGGTGCTGACAGACGTACGTCTCGACGGACGGATCAATGTTGGAGAACGTGCCCACGGCGCCGCTCAACTTGCCCACGGCGATGGCGCGACGAGCGTTGTTGGCCCGTTCGAGATCACGATCGACCTGCAGAGCGAAGAGCGCGAACTTCTGGCCGTAGGTCGTGGGCTCGGCGTGCATGCCGTGCGTTCGTCCAACGACAGGCGTGTCGACGGTCTCCACGGCCCGGCGCGTGAGCGCATCGCGCAGATTCGTGACTTCCGTGATGACGATGTCCATCGCTTGAGTGAGGCAGTAACAGAGCGCCGTGTCGACGACGTCGGACGACGTCAACCCGTAGTGGACCCAGGCGCCCTCGGGCATACCGATGCGCTCTTGGACGACGTCAACGAAGGCCGCGGTGTCGTGGTTGGTGATCTCTTCGCGTTCGTTGACGGCTGCTACGAACGCGGCGTCGACGACGGGACGGCGACTGCGAAGGGCCTTCGCGTCGGCGACGGGCACGACTTCGAGTTCGGCCAGGGCCTCGGCCGCCAACAGTTCGACCTCAAGCATCATGTCGAAACGGCGCTCGTCGCTAAAGATCTCCGCGACGTCCTTCGGGGCGTATCTCGGTATCACGTCTCTCCTTGGGTCGCGACGAGCGCAATGTCGCCTCGTCGCACACTTCCCCTAAAGGTTATGAGTCCGGCCCCTTGATAGGCGCGCTCGCGTGCTGTCGCGAGATCGTCGCCGAAGCCGGTCACGGCGAGTACTCGCCCGCCATTGGTGACAAAGCGTCCCTGGTCGTCGCTCTTCGTACCCGCGTGAAAGACGACCACGTGCTCGTTCGGCGTCGCGAGCTGTCCGTCGGGACCAAGACCTTCGATCACGTCGCCGGTGCGCGGGTTCTGCGGATAGCCCTCGCTCGCGAGTACGACCGTCACGGCGGCGCCGGCGCCCGACCACGACGCGGTGGCACCGTCAAGGCACCCCTCGCCCACGCGCAATAAGAGATCGAAGAGCTTGTCGCCGAGCAGCGGAACGAGGACCTCGGTCTCGGGGTCGCCGAAGCGCACGTTGTACTCGAGCAGTTTCGGACCCGTCGCCGTGAGCATCACGCCCGCGTAGAGCACGCCGCGAAAGTCAATACCGCGACGCTTCAACTCGTGCATCGTCGGAGTGACGATGTCGCGCATGATGTCAAAGACCTGTTCACCGGTCATTTTGTTCATCGGGGCGTAGGCCCCCATGCCTCCGGTGTTGGCCCCTGAGTCGCCGTCGCCGACACGTTTGAAGTCCTGGGACGGTGCAAGTGCGATCGTGTTCGTCCCGTCCGAGAGCACGTGGAACGAGCACTCTTCACCCACGAGTCCCTCTTCGATGACGACCGTCGTTCCCGCGTCGCCGAACGCTGCGCCGCTCAACTTTTCTTGAACATCGCGACGCGCCTCGTCGAGGTCGCTCGTCACAAGGACACCCTTACCTGCGGCGAGACCGTCGGTCTTGATCACGTAGGGCGGTTTCATCGTGGAAAGAAACTCGAAGGCCGACGTTTCCTCCCTAAATGAGCCGTACGCTGCGGTGGGAATACCGGCCGCGGTGAAGAACTCCTTCATGTACGACTTCGAGCCTTCAAGCTGCGCGCCCACCGCGCCCGGACCAACGACTGTCTTTCCCTGTGCGCGAAGTTGATCGGCGAGACCGGCGACGAGAGGCGCTTCGGGGCCAACGACAAAGAGGTCGGCGTCGAGTTCCGTCGCCGGTGTCGACACGCAGGTCAGTCCGTGTGCCGCGATGCCGTCGTTCCCCGGAGTGACGATGACCTCAGCGCTTTTCGCCAGCCCATACGCCAGGGCGTGTTCTCGCGCGCCCGAACCGACAATGACACAGCGGCTCACGACGGTCGAACGAACTGCTCCCGGCCGGGACCAACGCCCACGACCGAGATGGGGACCCCGATCACGCTTTCTAGGAACTTGATGTAGTTCTGCGCAGCACTCGGAAGTTCGTCGTACTTCGTGGCCGACGTGATGTCGCTTTGCCAACCGGGCACGGTTTCGTAGATGGGAGAGACGTCGTGGAGAATCGACTGGTGATAGGGCGGAAAGTCGTAGTGGACGCCGCGAGCCTCGTAGCCCACACAGACCTTGATCTCTTCCAGCGTGTCGAGCACGTCGAGTTTCGTCAGGGCGACTTCGGTCAGGGAGTTAAGACGCGCCGCCTGACGGGCCATGACGGCGTCGAACCAGCCCACCCGGCGACGCC
This sequence comes from Acidimicrobiaceae bacterium, assembly GCA_003142095.1. GTDB lineage: Bacteria > Actinomycetota > Acidimicrobiia > Acidimicrobiales > RAAP-2 > RAAP-2. Next base: position 16,779 of record PLON01000026.1, read on the forward strand.
GCCCGGTGTTCGTACCGAACTCTTGACCGCGCTCGACTAACAAGGCGTCGAGCTCGCCGTCTAGTTCGGTTGGAAAGGGTCCAGCGCCCACGCGAGTGACGTACGCCTTGGCGATCCCGACGACGTCGGTGATGTCACGCGGGCCGAGGCCCGAACCGGCGCACGCTCCCCCCGCGACAGGATTCGACGACGTCACGAAGGGATACGTCCCGTGGTCGAGATCGAGGAACGTCGCCTGGGTGCTCTCGAGCAGGATCCGCTGGCCACGATCCAGCGCATCGTGCACGATGGCCACCGTGTCGCCAATCATTGGGGCGAGCCGAGGCGTCAGTTCATCGAGATAGCGTTCGGCGATGTCCTTGGCACTCATCGCGGGACGGTTATAGATCTTGGTCAAGACAAGGTTCTTTTCGTGCAGGACCACGTCGAGCTTCTCGCGAAAGATCTTCGGATCGAGCAAGTCCTGCACCCGCAGTCCCACCCGCGACGACTTGTCGGCGTAGGCCGGGCCGATGCCTCGTTTGGTGGTGCCGAGCGCGTTCTTGCCGAGGAATCGCTCAGTCAACCGATCGAGTTCTTGGTGGTAGGGCATGATCAGGTGCGCGTTGCCCGAGAGAACGAGGCGAGAGGTATCAACGCCTTTTTCACCGAGCCGATCGAGTTCGTCGAGAAGAACGGCGGGGTCGACCACCACGCCGTTGCCAATAACGGGAGTGATGTTGGGATTGAGGATGCCGGCAGGTACCAGCTGCAAGGAGAACGCTTCGCCGTTGACGACGATCCGATAACCGGCGTTGTGTCCGCCCTGATAGCGAACGACGACGTCCATGTCGTGGGCCAGAAGGTCGGTGAGTTTTCCCTTGCCTTCGTCACCCCACTGGGTTCCGACTACCACGGTTGCGGGCACTTGACTCCCTCAAGACGGCCTCGTTGCAACGAAAGTCTACTTTAGAGAAACAAACGCCCCTTTAGGGACGAGTCGGCTGACGGTTAGCTCGACGCGAAACGCTCATAAAGGGAAATTGAATGAGGATTCGGTTCTATTTCGATTCCAGCCCAGCCTCATGTGACCGAGCGACAGCGAATCCCGGTTTCATCGACGTGTCTGAACTCGGAAGTTGCCCACAGGTTACCGGACGAAATGAGGGATAGGAGGAAAAACGCACTTCTTAATGCTGTTACATTACGCCTTCATGACTGCTATTATCAATCACAAGTACTGTTGAAAGGCGAATTACAATCATGTTATATCGAACTCCAGAGTTGGGCGAAAGAGAACTAGAGGTACTCGGCCTAATCGACGATCTCGCCCAAAAATTGAGGCTGAGACTTCATGAACCGCATCGATGGTTCGGCTCGCTGAGACGCTCTCAATTTGCCCGAGCGGTACAGGGTTCCAACAGTATCGAGGGATATGAGGCGGCAGTCGATGACGCCGCCGCTATCGGGCTCGGGGAGGAGCCTCTTGACGCCGACGAGGAAACGCGCCTCGCCATTAAGGGATACTGCGACGCGATGACGTATGTCCTGCAACTTTCATCAGAGCCCAATTTTCATTACGGCGAACAACTACTGCGAAGTCTTCACTTCATGATGACTTCGTACAATTTGAAGTTGCGTCCCGGACTTTGGAGAACTGGAGACATCTACGTCCGCAACGATGAGTCCGGCGAGATTGTGTATGAGGGCGCCGACATTGACGACGTCTCATCGCTGATGCATGAACTGGCCCTCGAACTCAACGCCGAGAACGATTGCCCTCTCATCGTTCGCGCGGGAATGGCTCATCTCAATCTTGTGATGATTCACCCGTTCAAGGACGGGAACGGAAGAATGGCGCGTTGTCTTCAGACGCTGGTGATGGCTCGAAACGGTGTGTTGTCTCCCGTCTTTTGCAGCATCGAAGAGTATCTAGGCAGTAATACTCCGGCGTATTACGACGTTCTCGCGGGTGTTGGCAAGGGTGCTTGGAATCCTTCGGGAGACGCGACCGAATGGGTGCGGTTCATATTGACCGCCCACTTGCGACAGGCCCGGACATTGCAAATACGCATCAAGGAAAGTGAACGATTGTGGGGTGACCTTGAACGGCTGGTCGAACAAAACCGACTTCCCGACCGAACAATCTCTCCGCTCTTTGACGCGGCTATGAGATATCGAATACGAAATGCCACGTATCGAGCGATCCTCAATCAATCAGATGAACAAATTACCGAGCAAGTAGCGGGTCGAGATCTGAAGCAGCTCACCGACAAGGGTCTCCTGACCGCACACGGAAGCGCTCGCGGGCGCTTCTACACGGCCACTCCTCTACTCGCCGCTCTTCGTCAGGCGATCATCAACGAACGCGATCCGCAAGACGATTCAGATCCCTTCGCCATCGCCTCGTGACGATCTCGCGCGTCAACACTGTGATCGAGCCGCCGTGCTTTATCGAAACGTAATTATCCCGTCAAGCACGTCGACCGTGATGGTGTCGCCCTCTTTGTAGACGCCCTTCAAGACGGCGAGGGCGAGGGGGTCCTCGAGGCGACGTTGAATCACGCGCTTCAGGGGACGCGCCCCGTAGGCCGGTTCGTACCCTTCGGCCGCCAGAGCGTGCGCCGCCGCGGACGTGACGTCGAGCACTAGTCGGCGCTGCGCCAGGCGCTGGCGCAGTCGACCGAGCTGGATCCCGACGATAACCGCGAGGTCGTCCTCGTTGAGCGGGCGAAAACGAATGATGTCGTCGATGCGGTTGATGAACTCCGGCCGGAAGAACTCGAGCGGATCACCGGGCAGATTGCTCGTCATGATGAAGACGGCATTGGTGAAATCGACCGTACGGCCCTGGCCGTCGGTGAGTCGTCCGTCGTCGAGTACCTGTAACAGCAAGTTATAGACGTCCGGGTGAGCCTTTTCGATCTCGTCGAGGAGCACCACGGCGTAGGGACGTCGGCGAATGGCTTCGGTGAGCTGTCCGCCCTCTTCGTAGCCCACGTAACCCGGTGGCGCCCCAATGAGTCGCGACACCGCAAACTTCTCCATGTACTCACTCATGTCGAGGCGCACCATGGCGTGCTCGTCGTCGAAGAGGAACTCCGCGAGCGCACGAGCCAGCTCGGTTTTGCCAACACCGGTCGGGCCAAGGAAGAGGAACGAGCCAATCGGCCGGTTCGGGTCCGACAGGCCAGAGCGAGAGCGGCGAATGGCGTTGGCGACGGCCGTGACCGCTTCGTCTTGGCCGACGACCCGGCTGTGCAAGAGCTCTTCCATCCGCACCAACTTGTCGACTTCACCCTCCATGAGCTTGGAAACCGGAATTCCTGTCCAGCGACTCACCACGTCGGCGATGTCCTCGGCGTCGACCTCTTCTTTCAAGAACGCGCCGTTCGCCTGTAGCTCGTCGAGCTCGCGCGTCGCCTGATCGATGGTGCGCTCCAGTTCCGGGAGCGTCCCGTAGCGAAGCGCGGCGGCGCCCGCGAGGTCGCCTTGGCGTTCAAGTCGATCGGACTCGGCGCGACGGTCCTCGTACTCTTGCTTCGCGTTTTGGATCTTGGTGATGGCCTGCTTCTCGGCCTGCCAGCGCGCGGCGAGTTGATCGGACTCTTCTTTTAGTTCCGCGTACTCCTCTTCGAGCGCCTGGCGACGTTCCTTCGAGGCGTCGTCGGTCTCGTTCTCGAGGGCCATGCGCTCGATGTCGAGCTGGCGCAGGCGTCGAATGACGACGTCGAGCTCGGTCGGCATGGAGTCGATCTCGATACGCAATTTCGAAGCCGCTTCGTCCATGAGGTCGATGGCCTTATCGGGCAGAAACCGGTTGGGCACGTAGCGCGACGACAGGGTCGCCGCGGCCACGAGCGCGGCGTCTTGGATCCGCACACCGTGGTGGACTTCGTAGCGCTCTTTTAGTCCCCGCAAGATCGCCACGGTGTCGGGGACTGAGGGCTCGCCGACGAAGACCTGCTGGAAACGTCGCTCGAGGGCCGCGTCCTTTTCGATGTACTTGCGGTACTCGTCGAGGGTCGTGGCGCCGATGAGCCGCAGTTCGCCGCGCGCGAGGAGGGGCTTGATCATGTTGCTCGCGTCCATGGCGCCTTCACTGGCCCCCGCGCCGACGATGGTGTGCAGCTCGTCGACGAAACTGATGACCTCACCTTTGGCGTCTTCGATCTCTTTGAGGACAGCCTTCAGGCGCTCTTCGAACTCACCGCGGTACTTGGCTCCGGCGACCATAGACGCCAGATCGAGCGCGATGAGGCGACGATCGCGCAGCGACTCGGGCACGTCGCCCTCGACAATTCGTTGGGCTAGGCCCTCGACGATGGCGGTCTTGCCGACGCCGGGCTCACCAATCAGCACCGGGTTGTTCTTGGTGCGGCGCGATAAGACCTGAATGACCCGGCGTATCTCGTCGTCGCGGCCAATGACGGGATCGAGCTTTCCGGCCCGCGCGAGGGCCGTCAGGTCGCGCCCGTACTTCTCCAACGACTGGAACGTCTCTTCGGGGTTCTCTGACGTGATGCGAGCGGATCCACGAATACTGCGTAGCGCCGAGAGCAGCGCTTCGCGCGTCGTGGCGAGTTCGTCGGCGAAGGCCACGAGCACGTGGTCGACCGAGAGGTACTCGTCTCCGAGATCGGCCCGGAGTTCGTCGGCCTGTTCGAGTCCTTGGCGCGTCTCGGGCGAGAGCCCGGCCTGCGATCCGCCAACCGTACGTGGTTCGCGCGCGACGCGCTCGTTCAACGACGCCGTGATGGCGATCGGGTCGAGGTTCGCCGCAATCAGGAGCGGCCGGGCAATTCCTTCGGACTGGTTGAGGAGGGCGAGCAAGAGGTGTGCGGGGGTGACGTAGGGATTACCGGCCGCGCTGGCCTGGGTGGTGGCGCCTTGAAAGGCCTCGCGCGTCTTTACCGTCCAGCGTTGGGGGTCGAGGGCCATCAGCGGGCCTTTCTCTTTGCGTTGATGACGACCGCGAGCGAGTTCCGCACCGGCACGAGGTCGCGACGATAGTGGCGGTGAGTCTGTTCGAGCTTGCGACGCGCTTCGTCCGAGAGCGCTTGGATCTCGCCGTGTAGTTCGTCCACTGCGGCTTCGAGGGCCATGATGCGCTTCACACCTTCTAAGTTGACGCCCTCGTTGGTGAGCTCTTGAATACGACGCAGGGCCGTGAGGTCCTCTTCGCTAAAGCGTCGTGATCCGCCGCTCGTGCGTTCGGGGTGCAAGAGGCCACTGCGTTCGTAGTTGCGAAGCGTCTGCGGGTGCACGCCCGCGAGTTCGGCGAAGACCGAGATGACGTAGACGGCGTGCAGCGGGCGATCAGTCACTAGCGACCTCCGCCTCATCACTTTCGTTGAGCGCCGTCGCCAGCTGTTCGACCAGCGTGCGCTGGCGCTTGGTCAGTTTCTTCGGCACGGCAACGCTGACCGTAACGAGAAGATCACCGCTCGCGTTCCTCCCGTGGGCCGGAACGCCGCGACCTTTCACTCGCATGGTGGTACCCGGCTGGGTGCCCGCCGGAATCTTCAGCGTGACGGGCCCGTCGAGCGTGGGCACCTCGACGGTCGCGCCGAGCATGACCTGCGTGAGAGGCACCTTCACATTCGTCGTGACGTTGCGTCCTCGTCGGTCGAAGCGCAGATCAGAGGTCACGTGCACGTCCACGTAGAGGTCGCCGGCCGGCCCGCCGTGGACGCCGGGGCTGCCCTTACTCTTCAGGCGAATGCGCTGACCGTCGACGACTCCCGGCGGGATGCGCACGTTGACGCGGCGCGACGACGGTTCGCGACCCGTGCCGTGACAGGTCGGACAGGCGACGGCGAAGTGGCCGCCGCGACCCTGACAGACGGGACAGACGCTCGACATCGCGAAGGGTCCCTGATCGTCGTTGATGACGCCGCGACCTTGACAGCGCTCGCAGGTGACGAACTCGCTACCCGGAGCGCCGCCCGTGCCCTTGCACGTGTGACAGGCCTCGTTGGTCGGCAGATTCACCGTCGTGGTGACGCCGATCACCGCGTCGCGAAAACTTAAATGCAGGGCGGTCTCTAAATCTGCGCCGCGTTGGGGCTGAGAGCGCTGGCGGCGCGAGTTGCCAAAGAGTCCGCCAAAGAGGTCGCCGAGGTCCGAGAAGTCGCCCGTTTGAAAGTTGAAGCCACCGGTGCCCGTTCCGCCCAGACCGCTCGCGGCCGGACCGTGGCGTCGTACCTCGTCGTACTCCTTGCGCTTCACGTCGTCGCCGAGGACGTCGTAGGCGACCGAGATCTCCTTGAACTTCTCCTCGGAGCCGGGGTGCGTGTCGGGGTGGAACTGCTTCGCGAGTTTGCGGTACGCGCGGGTGATCTCTTTATCGGTCGCGCTCGAGGTCAATCCGAGCACCTTGTAGTAGTCCTTGTCGAACCACTCACGTTCGGCCATTACTACCTACTACCCCAGAACTTTCACCATGGCGGGACGCAGGACAACACCCTTCCAGCGATAGCCCGCGCGCAGCACGTCGTCGACGATCGGCCCTTGGTCGTTGTCGGTGTCGTCGTGGGGCGCGTGCGCAACGGCGTCGTGCACCTGGGGGTCGAAGGCCACGCCCGCGGCGTCAATACGCTCGAGTCCCTCCTTCGCGAGTGCGTCGAGCAAGAGTCCGCGGGTCTGAGTAAGAGCCTGCGCCTCCTCGCTCTCCACGTCGGCGAAGTGGGCCTGGGCGTAGTCGAAGGCGTCGAGCGCCGGCAGAAGCTTCACGACAATGTCGCCGGCCGCGCGCGTCGCCGCGTCGACGGTGGCGCGCGTCATGCGCTTACGGTAGTTCTCGAAGTCGGCTTGGAGGCGTTGCAAGGCGTCAAGGTACTCGTCGCGCTGGCGCTCGGCCTCACTTCGATCGTCAAACGCTTCGGTGGCGTCGTCTTCCAACGACGCCACCGGTTCGTTCTCTACAACCTCGTCGCTCATTCGTCCACGATCTCCGCGTCGACGATGTCGTCATCGTCGCTGGCCGGAACGGCGGGCTCGTTAATGTTCGACTTCGCCGCCTCTTCGTAGAGACGCTGGCTGAAGCCCTGGCTCGCGCTGAGCAACTTCTCGGTCCCGGCCTTGATGGCCTCGAGGTCGGTGCCCGCGAGAGCCTCTTTCAACGTGGCGAGGGCGCCTTCGACGTCCTCACGCTCGCTGCCCTGGAACGATTCGGCCTGGTCTTTCAGCAACTTCTCGGTGGAGTACACCAGTCCGTCCGCGTTGTTGCGCACCTCCGCCTCATCACGACGATTGCGGTCGTCTTCGGCGTGCGCCTCGGCGTCACGAACCATACGGTCGATCTCCTCTTTCGAGAGAGACGATCCGCCGGTGATGGTCATCGACTGGGTTGCGCCCGTCGCCTGGTCCTTCGCCGAGACGTGCACGATGCCGTTCGCGTCGATGTCGAAGGTGACTTCGATCTGGGGCATGCCGCGCGGCGCCGGTGGGATACCCACCAGTTGGAACTTGCCGAGCGTCTGGTTGTAGGACGCCATCTCGCGCTCACCCTGGAGAACGTGCACCTCAACCGAAGGCTGATTGTCGTCGGCCGTGGTGAAGTTCTGCGACTTCTTCGTCGGGATGGTGGTGTTGCGCTCGATGATCTTCGTCATGACGCCGCCCTTGGTCTCAATGCCGAGCGACAACGGGGTCACGTCGAGAAGAAGAATGTCCTTCACGTCGCCCTTCAATACGCCCGCCTGCACGGCGGCGCCGATGGCGACCACTTCGTCGGGGTTCACGCTCTTGTTGGGCTCTTTGCCGGTCACCTTGGTGACGAGCTCTTGCACCGCAGGAATACGCGTCGATCCGCCGACCATGATGACGTGGTCGATCTTGTCGAGGGTCAGACCCGCGTCCTTGATCGCCTGGTCGAAGGGTCCGCGGCAGCGGTCCACGAGGTCTGAGGTCAGCTCGTTGAACTTGGCGCGCGTCAACTTGATGTCGAGGTGCTTCGGGCCCTCGGCCGTCGCGGTAATGAAGGGCAGGTTGACCTGGGTCTCTTGAACCGCGGAGAGTTCGATCTTCGCCTTCTCCGAGGCCTCCTTCAGACGCTGCACGGCCATCTTGTCGTTCGCGAGGTCCACGCCTTCGGTGTCCTTGAACGTCTTGACGAGCCAGTTCATCACGGCGTCGTCCCAGTCGTCACCACCGAGATGGGTGTCACCGTGGGTTGACTTCACTTCGAAGACGCCGTCGGCGATCTCGAGCACCGAGACGTCGAACGTGCCGCCACCGAGGTCGAAGACCAGCACGGTCTGCTCGGCCGGACCCTTGTCGAGCCCGTAGGCCAGAGCGGCCGCGGTCGGCTCGTTCACAATCCGCAACACTTCGAGGCCGGCAATCTGACCGGCTTCTTTGGTGGCGGTGCGCTGGGCGTCGTTGAAGTAGGCCGGCACCGTGATGACGGCCTGGTTGACGGTGTCGCCGAGGTAGGCCTCGGCGTCACGCTTTAACTTCTGCAAGATGCGCGCCGAAATCTCCTGAGCGGTGTACTTGGTGCCGTCGATGTCGACGCTCCAGTTTTCGCCCATGTGGCGCTTGACGGACCGGATTGTCCGGTCGGGGTTGGTGATCGCCTGACGCTTCGCGACCTCGCCGACCAGCACTTCGCCCGTCTTCGAGAAGCCCACCACCGAGGGGGTAGTGCGGCTGCCTTCGGCGTTAGGGATCACGACGGGCTCTCCCGCCTCGAGCGCGCTCACCACTGAGTTGGTCGTACCGAGGTCGATACCGACTGCCTTTGCCATGAAAAACTCCTTATTTCGGTCTCTGGACCGCCGGTACGTCCGGACCGCCAGAATTCACAACTACAATAATACAGAGTTGAGCCCCTGCTTGTCAAGAATAATTACAAGGTTAGTAATAAGTAAGAATTAAACCGTATTTTTAACGGCCTCTAGCCCGCTAGTACGAAAAAGCGTGGCAGTACTACCATTTGAAAGTGCCCGACCTCGTACTCCTGCGCCACGGTCGCTCCGAGTGGAACGACCTCAACCTCTTTACCGGCTGGCAGGACGTGGATCTGTCCCCCGCGGGCGAGGCCGAGTCCCGGGTGGCCGGCGAGCTCTTGGCGGCCGCGCCCGACCTGGACCTACGGGTCGTGCACACCTCCCTTCTGACGAGGGCCATCCGAACGGCCAATATTGCCCTGTACACCGCCGGGCGCTCGTGGCTTCCCGTCCGGCGCAGCTGGCGACTCAACGAGCGCCACTACGGCGATCTCACGGGTAAGGACAAAAAGCAGACCGCCGACGAGTTCGGCCTCGAGCAGGTGAAGATCTGGCGGCGCTCCTTCGACGTCGCGCCGCCGCTCCTCCCCCTCGACGACCCGCGCAACAACCGCTTCGACCCCCGCTACCGCGACGTCGCGGCGGAGTTGATTCCCCGCAGCGAATGCCTGAAGGACGTCGTCACTCGCGCGACGCCGTATTTGCGTGATGTGATGAGTGAGGACTTGCGTAGCGAAGGAGTGAAGGGCGGCGCGGTGTTAGTCGTGGCGCACGGTAACTCGATTCGTGCACTGCGCATGGTGCTCGAGAATATTGGCGAAGACGAGATCGCCGACATCGAGATTCCAACGGGCATTCCCTACCGGCTAACCCTCGACCACCAGCTCAACGTCTTAGCGGCCAACTATCTGGGCGACGCCGAGGCGGCCGCGCGCGCGGCTGAGGCCGTGGCGCGCCAGGCGGGTTAAAAAGCTCGCACCTCACGCCGCGCGAGTCTCCGCGGTGTGCGAAAGTTCACTGCATGTCTCGCGCTCCGACAGGATCGTGCACGTCGCACGAATCGGCGCCCCGACCAAGATGAGCCCGTCGCCACCGCGTGAGCGAGTCAGACTCCTCGTCATTGCACGCGAGTGGTCGCGCCTGGGCTGTATCGGCTTCGGTGGGCCGCCGACGCACATTGCGCTGCTGAGAAAACTGTGCGTCGACAAGAACGAGTGGATGGACGCCAGCGAGTTCGAAGACGCCATTGCGACGACGAACCTCTTGCCGGGACCGGCCTCGACGCAGCTCGCCATCTACTGCGCGTGGCGACTGCGTGGTCGTGTGGGGGCGATCCTCGGGGGAGTCTGCTTCATTATCCCGGGGCTCGTCATCATCCTCGCGCTCTCGAGCGTGTACCTCGCTCATCATCCGCCGACGTGGATTCTCGGCGCCACGGCCGGAGCCGGGGCCGCCGTGTCGGCGGTGGCGCTGTCCGCGGCGTGGCGACTCGTGCCGGCGAGTTGGACGAGACGTGCGCCTGGCCGTGGCGCCACGGCGCGCTGGACTATCTACGCAGTGATCGGCGGCGCGACCAGCGCGGGCGTGGGCGAGTACCTCGTGCTTGCGCTTATCGGATGCGGCGTAGTTGAGATCTTGCTGCGTCGAAGACCACGACAGTCTCCCGCTCTTGTGGTCGCCGGCGCGTCAGCGCACCTCGCCGTCGTGGGTGGACTCGGCGCGCTGACCTGGGTGGCGCTCAAGGTGGGCGCCCTCTCGTACGGTGGGGGCTTCGTCATCATCCCGTTGATGCAGCACGACGTGGTGACGACCTATCACTGGATGAACGCGACGCAGTTTCTGGGCGCCGTGGCGCTCGGACAACTCACGCCCGGTCCCGTCGTGCAGACCGTGGCGGTCGTGGGTTGCGCCGCCGCGGGTATCGGTGGTGGGCTGCTGGCGGCGGCGGTCGCCTTCACGCCATCGTTTTTCTTCGTGCTCGTGGGCGCGCCGCGATTCGATCGCGTGCGCACGAACAACACGGTCCGATCATTTTTCGCGGGCGCCGGCCCGGCGGTCATTGGCGCCATCGCCGGTTCGGCCATTCCTCTCGGCCTCGCCCTGCAGTTCACGTGGCAGATCCCCATTCTGGCCGGTGCACTTACGTGGCTCTTCGTCGCTCGCCGCGGCGTCGTCAGTGCGTTCGTCCTCGCCGGGCTGACCGGAACGGCGCTCGCTCTCGCGGGAGTGCACGTATGAGGGCACTCTCCACGCCCTGGCGGCGAACTACCTCGACGTCTCCCTGACCGCCACGAAGGCCGCCGAGGTAGTCGCGCGCCAGGCCGGCCCCTTAGAGGGCCTCGGGCCCTCGTTCATTGGTGCGGATGCGCACGACGTGCTCGACGTCGGTCACCCAGGCCATCCCGTCACCGACGGTGTCGGTGCGAGCGGCGTTCACGATTGCGTCAATGAGTTGATCGACGACCTCGTCGGTGCAGATGATTTCGATCTGGATCTTGTCAACGAAGTCGAAGACGTATTCCTTGCCGCGAAAGACCTCAACGTGGCCTCCCGTGTGACCGGAACCCTTCACCTGGCTTACGGTAAGTCCCGTGACGCCCACTTCTTTGACAGCGACCTTGACCTCGTCAAGCTTGAACGGCTTGACGACTGCGGTGACTAGTTTCATTCTCTCTCCTTAGACGTTGTCTGAGTGGACGTGACTGGGGGTTTGCATCGGTTCACCGAAGGTCGGCTCGGGGAACGCTTCTTCCTCGTGGATCGCAATGTCGCCTTCGCGCAACACGTCGTCCGACTCTCGTAGGCCACCGACCAAGAACTTAACCACGGTGAAGACGATGAACGTCCCGAAGGCCGTCCAACAGATAATCCACACCGCGGCGAGGCACTGTTCCCAGAGTTGATGGAACGAGTGACCATAGAACCAACCGGCCACGTGAATGTTGCCCGGTCCCTTGAAGTTCTTGCCCTTAACGCCGTACTCCACCATGCTGGGGTCGGCCAAGATGCCCACGAGAAGCCCCCCGGTCAGACCGGCGAATCCGTGGGTGTAGACCACGCCGAGCGCGTCGTCGACCAAGGAGAAGGGGCGGAGCTTCGAGATGTAGGTCCACGCAATCCAGACAATCGAGGAGGCAATGACGCCCACGCAGATCGCGCCGACTCCGTTCACCCACCCGGCGCTCGGAGTGATGGCGACGAGCCCACAGATCATGCCGTTGATGGCTCCGAGGAACGTGGGTTTCTTTTGCTTGGAGAGGAACATGTCCCAGAAGATCCAGGTGAGGAGTCCCGCCGCGGTCGCCACGTTGGTGTTGAGCACGGCCGCCGCCGCGTCAGCGCCGGCGTAGAAGGGGTCGCCACCGTTAAAGCCGTTCCAGCCGAGCCAGAGTATTCCCGCTCCGACCGCGACCATCATTAAGTTGCTCGGAAAGGCGTTCTCTCGATCCTGCCAGCGACGCGGTCCAACCATCCACGCACCGACGAAGGCCGCGACCCCGGCCGAAAGGTGAATGACGTAGCCACCGGAGTAGTCCACGGCACCCTTCTGGGCGAAGAAGCCGCCACCCCAGAGCAGGGCCGCGTTGACGCAGTAGACCATCGTGATCCACAGCGGCACAATGAGGAGCCACGCCTTGAACTTGAGGCGTCCGACGAGCGCTCCCAAGAACAAGATGGGCGTAATCGCGGCGAACACGAACTGGAAGTACGCGAGGGTCGCCGTCGGGAAGTGGAACGGCACCAGAGTGTTGGCCCCCGACACCGCCTGGCCCTGCTCGGAACTGGACGTCGCGAGTGGTTCGAAGTGGCCAATGAAGCCGCTCCAGAACGATCCCGTTGCGCCAAAGTGCGACAACGGACCAAAGGCCATGTTGTAGCCCCAGAGCATCCACACGATGAGGGTGAGTGAGAACGCGCTGAAGGTCATCAACATGGTGTTGACGATCCACTTCTTACGCACCAGCCCGCCGTAGAGCACGGCGAGACCGGGCAGGCTCATCAACCCGACCAGGGTCGCGGAGACGAGTTGCCAGGTATTGTCCCCCGAGTTCAGCCAACTGGGATACGCAATGTTGGTCGCTGCTGTGAGCACGTCTACTCCTCTGTTTCTAGGAGAGGGCGGCGTTGACCTCAATTTCTTGAGATCAGTGTGCCAAACGTGGATTTCAAAACAGTTAGCAACGTGTTTCGGGCGTGTGAACTACGCCGACGTTGAGGAATCTCTAAGGGTTGTTTTCACTTTGGCGAGCGCCTCAAACATGAGAGGCCGGCGCGATCAGAGCGTGCCTATTCAAGTGACCTGACCGACGCCTAGTGGAAGATGCAGGTGATCTTCGATATGTCCTCGACGCGATGTTGGCACACGCTGACTGGTCTGGAGCGATTTGGAGACGTTCGATCGAGAGGGAATGTCATGTGACATCCTCGACGAAGACTGTGATTCGTGGAAACGACTTCAGCGGCTGCGCCAACTTCCCACAGCGGCCAAGTGCTCTCACGAGCCGTCACGTTCCAGTTCACCCTTGACCCGAATGACGAGCAGAAGATCCTGCTCGTCAAGTGCGCGGGAGCCCGTCGCTTCACCATCAACCACCACTTGGCTCGCGTGAAGGCCAACTTAGACGCCAGGTCCGTCGAGCGAGCAGCCCTCTCGGACAGTGAAGATCCGTGCGAATTCGAAACCCCTTGGCTCTCCTGGAGCGCGTTCTCCTTCATCAACGAGATCAACGCATGGAAGAACGGCGAGTCCAACGAATCGCCGTTCAACGAGGATGGGAGCCGAGGTCTTGCCTGGCGCCACGAACTACCCAATGACGCCTTTGAGTGCGCCAGCGTGGACGCGGCGCGGTCACTCTTGAACTTTGCCGCGTCACGAAGTGGAAAGAGAAGTGGCGCCCCCGTCGGGTTTCCTGGCTTCCAGGCCAAAGGGAAGGTGACACCGAGCTTTCGGCTTCGCAATCGCACGAAGCCAGGTCAGCCACCCACCAGCCAGCCCATCCATTTCACCAATCCCTCACATCTGCGCCTGCCCAAGTTTCGCGCGATCAAACTCTTCGGTCCCACCCGCAAGATTCGCCGAATGATCGACGCCGGTCGCTTTCACGTCTACTCGGCCACACTCACCGAACGTGCCGGACGCTGGATCGTCTCACTGACTGGAGTCGCGGCCGAACTGCACCGGGCTGAGCGCAGTCGCGCTTCTCGTCACGCCATTCCTGTCGGAGTCGACCGGGGAATCAAGTCTCTCGCCGTCGCGGCCGACGCGAACGGCGTTCCCTTCGAGAGCTTCGAGGGGGTGAAACCATTAAGAGAAGCGCAGCAAAAGCTCAAGGCGGCCAACCAGGCCCTGGCCAGAACCACACCGGGGTCCAAAGGACGCCAACGAGCACGAGCTCGACTCGCCAAGACCCGCCGCAAGGTCGCCAATACCCGACGGCACTGGGTGCACCAAGCCTCCAAGGCTCTCGTCACCCGGTCCCAGGTGCTCGTGTTGGAAGACCTCAACGTCGCAGGAATGGTGAGAAACCGACGCCTGGCGAAGTCCGTCTCGGACGCCGCCATGGGCGAGCTCTCCCGCCAGATCCTCTACAAAGCGAAGTGGCACGGCGTCGAGGTTCGAGTGGCCGACCGGTTCTTCCCATCGTCCAAGAAATGTTCGGGCTGCGGCGAAGTCAAGAGCGAACTGAACTTGTCGGATCGGACCTATTCGTGTGGTGTCTGTGATCTCGTGATGGACCGCGACCTCAACGCGGCCATCAATCTGGCCCGCTGGCGGCCGAAAGGACCGACTGCCGGCGCGACACCAGCCTCAAAGCGCTCTTCGCTTCTCCCAACAACCTGATCCGTCACGGATCTGCACCGCGAAGCACGCGGGAAGAGCCGATCGCCACCCGAACAACCGTCACGACTCTGTGATGAGGGCCCTGGATCGGAACCGAGGACACAGACGAATCATCGTCTGGGAAGTCGGACGGTGAGCAAGCACCATCTCTGAGCCAATTGGCTCAGAGATGGTCAAGGCGAACCGGTGGGTCCAAATAGGACACACGCTGTCAGTTACTGAGGGAGCGCTCCACGACCTGGGAGATGTCCATGACGCTGACGTCGTCACCGCGACCGCTCGCCTTGACGGCGTCGTCCAGCATGATCATGCAGAACGGGCAGGCCGTCGAGATGATGTCGGCCCCGGTGCCGAGGGCTTCCTCGGTCCGGTCCATGTTGACGCGCTTACCGATGGTCTCTTCCATCCACATGCGCGCGCCTCCCGCACCGCAACAGAAACCTCGCTCGCGGTGACGGCCCATTTCGACCTTGGTGAGCCCGGGGATCGCGTCGAGCACGTCGCGGGGCTCGTCGAAGACCCGGTTGTGACGACCGAGGTAGCAGGGGTCGTGGTAGGTGACGGTCCCGGTGTAGGCGACGCCGGGCGTCAAGCGACCCGACGCGACGAGGTGACTCAATAGTTCCGAGTGGTGAATGACTTCGTAGTTGCCGCCGAGAGCGGGGTATTCGTTCTTCATCGTATTAAAGCAGTGCGGACAACTGGCGACGATCTTCTTCGCACCGGCCTCGTCGAGGGTGGCGATGTTGGCCTTGGCCATCTCTTGATAGAGGTATTCGTTGCCCATGCGTCGCGCCGGGTCTCCGGTGCAGGACTCGCGCGGCCCGAGGATGCCGAAGGTGACGCCGGCGCGGTGCAACATGCGCGCGGTTGAGACGACCTGCTTGCGGCCGCGCTCGTCGAGCGAGCCGGCGCACCCCACCCAGTAGAGGTATTCGACGTCGTCGGGGATGACGCCGTCAAAGACCGGAACCTCGAAATCGAGGGCCGCCAGCCACTCGGTACGCTTGCTCGCGCCCAGTCCCCAGGGGTCGCCCTGGTTCTCCATGTTGCGCAGCAACAGTCCGGCCTCGGTCGGGAATCGCGACTCCATGAGCACCTCGAAGCGGCGCATGTCGATGATGGCGTCGATGTGTTCGATGTCAACCGGACACTCCTCGACGCAGGCACCACACGTCGTGCACGACCAGAGCACGTCGGGGTCGATCGTGGTCGGCACCAGCGTCACCACGTCTCCGCCGGTTTCGCCCGAGAGCAGTCGGTCGGCCGAGGCGAACATGTTGTCGCGCAGGCCCATGATGAGGAGCTTCGGACTGAGCGGCTTACCGGTATTCCACGCGGGGCAGACGCTCTGACAGCGTCCGCACTCGGTGCACGTCGCGAGATCGAGCATCTGCTTCCAGGTGAAGTCCTCGATCTTGCCGGCGCCGAAGACGGTGTCCTCGCTGACCTGCTCCATATCCATGTTGGGGGTCTTGTCGAGACCGCCCAGGGCGCGCGGGCGACGCGAGGTGCCGACGTTGATGGGCGCGAGGAAGATGTGCAGGTGCTTGGAGTACGCCACGAACACGAGGAAGCTCGCGATGACCGCGATGTTGAGAAGTAGGAACACCGCTTCGAGGACGCTGTTCACGCCGTAGCCGAGCGGCGCCAACCAGCTTGCGACAATCTTCGAGGCGAAGGCCCACGACGACGCGTGGCTCGCGTAGAACGCGGCGAGTCCGTGGGGAACGCTGTAGAACCCGGGCTTGATGTGCGTATAAGGGAAATGTCCCGTGTTGATCTGGGCGCCGCGGTACACGAGCAGCGTCACGATCACCAGCGCGATCATCACGAGCACCATCCACGCGGCTCGCGTGTGACTGCCGTAGAAGCGGCTCGCGCGCTCCTTACGTGCGGGCGCGTTCTTGATGCGAATGATCGTGAACGCGCCGAGCGATACCAGGACCGCCGTCGCGAAGAAGTCTTCGGTGAAGGCCAGCCAGTTGTCTTGGCCGATCCACGGAATATGAAAGTTCCGGTCGAAGAGCGAGCCGTACGCTTCGATGATGGTGGTGAACAACACCGTGAAGCCCCACATCGTGAAGAAGTGCGCGAGTCCCGGCACCGTCCACTTCAAGAGCTTGCGTTGGCCCGCGACTTCGACGACCTCGGCGTCGGTGACCTTACGCAGCCCCTGCCAGCGGCGTGGGGCGGGCTGGCCCGAGCGGATGAGGCGCGACACCCAGTAGAAACGTCGGCCGGCAATGGCGAAGAGGATGACCGAGACGCCGAGGCCAATGATGATGCGAGCTAGCACGACGGTCCTTTTCCGAGTGGGATGATCACGACTTCTTGAAGTTCTCCGAGTAGCGGCTCGGGGTGGGACCACGCTGACCTCGGTACTTCGAGCCGAGCCCCGACGAACCGTACGGGCGATCGGCCGGCGTCGTCATCTCAAAGAAGCTGATCTGGCCGATCTTCATGCCCGGGTACAAGGTGATCGGCAGATTGGCGACGTTGGAGAGCTCGAGGGTGATGTGGCCGTCCCACCCGGCGTCAATAAACCCGGCCGTGGAGTGAATGACGAGTCCGAGTCGGCCGAGCGAGCTCTTGCCGTCGAGTCGGCCGACCAGGTCGTCGGGTAGCGCCACGCGTTCGGTGGTGGAGCCGAGCATGAATTCACCGGGATGCAGGATCATTGGCGTGTCGGGGCCGACGTCGATCAGCTCGGTGAGATCCTCTTGGGCTTCGCGCACGTCGATCACGCGTTGGGAGTGGTTGCGAAAAACGCGAAAATACTGATCTACGTGGACGTCGACCGAGGAGGGCTGAATACAGTCGTCGCCGGTGGGCTCAATGATGAGTCGGCCCTGCTCCAGCGCCTCTTTGATGGACCGATCCGAGAGCACCATTAAGAGGTCACGATACTCGTTGGGGCCCGATCACTCGGTCGAAGTAGCGGTCTTAAGAGAGGACCCGGCGGCGGAAGTTGTGTAGGCCGAGCCACAGGAACCCGACGCAGAAGGCGATCAGTACCGGATAGACGATATAGAGGTGCATGTGGGGCGAATTGGTGAAGGCCGCGCGCATGCCCTCGTTCACGTAGATCAGCGGATTGATGAGCACGATCGTCTGCAGCCAGTGCCAGGCGCCGATCTTCACCGGCGCGAGGCGTGTCCACTCGTAGTAGGTGCCGCCGAGGAAGGTGATGGGCAGGATCACGAAACCGAACATCATCCCTATGTTCTGGGGCTCGAAGCTGGTGCCCAGCACTAGGCCCAGCGCGCCCATGGCGATGCACGCGAGCGGCACCAGGGTGAGCAGGATGAGCCAGTGCAGGTTGATGTCGGCCTCCACGCCGCTCGCGTGCACGACCGACGCGATGGGCAGCACGATCGCGGCGGAGATGAGTCCCTGGATGGCCCCCGAGAGGACCTTCTCGAACGCGACGAGCCAGATTGGACAGGGCGCCTGCACGCGGTCCTCGATCTCGCGCGTGTAGCCGAACTCCGTGGACATCTGCAGGGCCACCGACTGCACGCCCTGGAACATGATTGAGATACCGACGACCCCCGCCACCAGCACGGTGGCGAACGAGGCGGAGCCTTGCGTGCCACCGCCGATCGACTGGCCGATCTTGGGGAAGACGAAGAGGAAGACGAAGCAGAGCAGGAAAGGCTGGACGATCGTGCGCAGGACGAAGATCACTATGCCCTTGCGCAGCACGGTGACGTCGCGCAGTAGGAGCGCCCCGAGCGCTGCGCGGCTCGCCGTGAACGCCGAGCGACGCGGTCCCACGACGATGTGCTCGTGGTGCTGGGTGATCGCGGTGGTGGCCATTAGTCTCGCAACTCCTTGCCGGTGAGGTTGATGAAGACGGTCTCGAGGCTGGGCTCGGCGACCGAGATATCCGCGATCTCGAAGCCGCCGGCTTCGGCGGTGGCGATGACGCGCGCGAGCAGGCGGTCGCCACTCGCGACGTGCAGCTCTAGGCCGTTTTCGGTCTGGCGGGTCTTGGTCACGCCGCCGACGCCCTGCTCGAGCGCGCGCGCGAGCTGGTCCTGGTCGCCCGAGGCCTTGACGGTGACGATCGTGTCGATGCCCACCGACTGCTTCAGCTTCTCCGGCGTGTCGAGGGCGAGGATCTTGCCGTGGTCCATGATGGCGACACGATCGCAGAGTTGATCGGCCTCTTCCATGTAGTGCGTCGTGAGCAGAATCGTCTGGCCGTCGGCGTTCAGTTGCTGGAGAATCTCCCAAAGGGCGAGCCGGCTCTGGGGGTCGAGTCCCGCTGTGGGCTCGTCCATAAAGAGCACGGCGGGACGATGGAAGATCGAACGCGCCACCATCAGGCGCTGGGCCATGCCACCGCTGAGCGCGTACACCGAGGCCTTAGCCCACTTGGCCAGTTGGAACTGCTCGAGCAGGCGGTCGGACGTTTCGCGTGACGCCGCGGCGCTGATGCCAAAGAGTCGGCCGTGGAAGTAGAGGTTCTCCCAGACGGTGAGTTGTCGGTCGAGGGTATTGGACTGCGAAACGACACCCAGAAACTGCTTGGCGACGGCGGGATGCTTGACGACGTCAACGCCGGCGACAACTGCCGAGCCGGACGTCGGGATCACTCGGGTCGTGAGCATCCCGGCCACCGTTGTCTTTCCCGCGCCGTTGGGGCCCAGCAGTCCAAAAATCTCACCGGGCAGCACCGAGAGGTTCAGCTCGTCAACGGCACGAAAGTCCGCACCGCTGTACACCTTGGTGAGGTTCTCTGTGATGATGACCGGAGCATCGGGAATCAGCGATGGCTGCGTCACGTTTTTCATTTTAACTTTCAGTGTTTCGCGTTTTAATTAACACTAGGTGCCGCCCGTTGCGGCCTCGTTGGTGCAAGTTCCTCGTTTCTCACAGATCCCACAATGACCAGAAAATCGCAGTGATCACGCCAAAGCTGGTTCGCTTGATGACCTCATCTATACAGTGGTCTCCAATGAACAAAGGCATACACACCGCGGCGAAGCACACGCTCAAGACCGAGTGGTTCATCGGGATCACGACGGCTCTCATAGCCTTCGCGGCGATCGGGCTCGGACAAGCTTTCGGAAAAATCGAACGTTCGTCGCTCCACCAAAAGCTGTACGGCTGGGCTGCGGCGGTTGTTCTCGTCATCGCCGGCGCGTACGCCATCATTCATCTCTCGCGAGCGATCGGTCGACTGGTGACGCGTCAATCGAACCCCGGTGCGGGAGCGACCATTCGCCTGGTCACCAACGGTCTCGGGTACGTGTTGTTGATCTTCGCGTTGCTGACCGTGCTCGGTGTCTCGGCTGACCACCTGCTCATTGGCGCGGGAGTTGCCGGCATCATCCTCGGCGTCGCGGCCCAACAGAGCCTCGGCAATGTTTTCGCCGCGATCGTCATGTTGTTTGCTCGACCGTTTGTCGTGGGCGACAGCATCCGCATTCGCTCCGGCGTGACGGGCGTTCTGGACGTGAAAGTTCTCGGCATCGGTCTGACGTACGTCACGGTGATGACCGATGACGGCGTCTTGCGAGTTCCCAATTCGATCATGCTCGGTGCCGGCATCGGTCATCTGAAGCAAGGGGCATCGCCGATAACTTCGCCCCCGCCGTGGGCGCCGCCTAACGCGACTCCGACGGCACCGCCAACGAGCGCCGCATCCTCGCCAGCTCCGACTCCCTCACCCGCTCCGAGTGCGTCACCGAGCGCGACCGGACAAGATGCAACTAATGCTGGGATGCCCCCTGGCACTCCGACGCTCTAACTGTTGAGCGACGCATCTTCTTCCTGAGACACACGATTCTGGTAGCTCATTTCGCGTTCTCGAGAAATCGCCTGGGCACCATCCGAAGTACGATTGAAGCCACGCGGGCGTAGTTCAGCGGCAGAACATCAGCTTCCCAAGCTGAGAACGCGAGTTCGATTCTCGTCGCCCGCTCCAATTGAGGAGTGCAAAAACCTCGTAGGAGACCATAAATCCCCTACGAGGAAAATCTCACTCACGTGATAGTTCGGCTATTTTCACGACATTGTGGCCCATTTTTGTTTCTCGAGTGCCCAACTAATGCCCAAAACGATTTCCCGCCGAGCGATTAATCGTAAGTCCGAGTGCTTCGACGGTTGAATCACGATTGCAGCCCCCTTAGGGTGCACTGTCCGATTCTTGACGCAGTTGGTGTTCTCAGTTACCACAGCTGAGAACGGTCACTACTGCATCGATTGGCGCCACGTTGTAAATGCGCAATTGTTCAGATTTCTACTGAAGGTGAGTCCAAAGCTGGTCGATCGGCGCGACATGAATTGACGCCTCGTGGGTGTAAGAGCGCTCACCGGCGTACAAAGCAATGCCGCCGAGAAAACGTGGCCCCAACGCATCTTTGAGTTTACGAAGACCGGCAAGATCGGAACCTGCGATGCGTCTGGATGATTTCACTTCAATTGCAACTACAGCACCGTCATCACGCTCCAGAATGATGTCAACTTCGTCGCCATCAAACGTTCGCCAATGTCCGTAATCACTAACTGAATCTGACCACGAGATCTGCTTTAGTAGTTCACCTACGACGAACGTCTCCATCAAATGACCGAACTGGGTTAACGCTGAGGGTTGCAGTGCGGCAAGTTTCGTCGGCGTTAAGCGAAGGAGACGAGCTGCAATTGCGGTATCGAGGACGTGTACTTTCGGAGCGGATCCCGCACGAGCGCGTACGGTCGTTCCCCAAGCTGGCAACCGCTCAATCAAGAAGACCGCTTCTAACAATCTCGTGTAATTCTCTCCCGTTCTGGCTTCAAGGCCAACCGAAGAGGACGCCGCGGCAATGTTGAGAATTTGACCCGTTTGACTTGCTAGTCGTTCCAGTAGTCGTGGCATCAACGTTCGCTGTCGGATTTTTGCCAATTCGCGCAGGTCTCGGTCCAGGGTTTGGGTTACGTAATCATCAATCCACCGAGCACGATCTTGCTCACGTCGTTGCAGGACCATTGGCAGTCCGCCAGTCGTAACTCGATTGATGTAGTCAACACGGCCCAGTGTCGATCGTCGTGACGTTACGACGCTGGCCGGATCCACCATTACTGCTTCCACAAAGTTTTCGCGAACACCAGCAATCTCGCCCTGCGAAAATGGGCGTACCGTCACGAGGTGTAGTCGGCCCGTCAATGCTTGCGCCGCTTCGGGAAGAGCGCCGTACCTCGTCGATCCGGTAAGAAGAAATCGGCCAGGTCGTTGCAATCGATTGAGCTCCGCTTTAATCGCGTCGAGAATGATGGGGACGCGTTGATATTCGTCAATGCAGACGGGGGCCGCTCCACCAACAAACAAGCTCGGATCCCGTTGCGCTTCTTCGCGCACGACCAGGTCGTCAAGGTCCAGGACTTCAACGCCAGCGTCTGACGCAATAGTCCGTAAAAGAGTCGATTTTCCAACCGAACGGGGTCCTTGAAGCCCGATAACGACTTCTACGTCCAAAAGCCTTTGGACTACTTCAAGCAGGCGACGTTGGACGACATTCTGAAGTAGTTCCATCGAGTGATCATATCATTTATTTCGTAATACGAGGTACTTTTCATTCGTAATCCGAGCATCTTAAGATTCGCACATCGAGCCGACCATGCGGCTCGTTTGAGAGAAGTCGTAGTGCCCGTAGTGATTTCATCCAACTTTAGAACACGGAAATATGCGTTTTATCAGGTATTTTGTAATCACGGTTCTGGCAAAGCATCCGCTTCCCAAGCTGAGAACGCGAGTTCGATTCTCGTCGCCCGCTCCAGACTTGATCTCGTTGCCACGACTGACCAAATCATTGCAAACATTGCCGTTGGCTTTCACCACTGTTCACCACTGTTTGCTCCTGTTCGCCACCTCTTGCTGTCGCAGCACTGTCGCATCGCGACGATTGCAGAACACCACATCTCGTCTTCGTTCGCTATTCGTCTCTCACCTATTTAGTCTCCAACTTTCCCGGCATGATTCAGCGTGGTGTCCAACTGATCGAGACTAATGGGGGCTGAACCCTTGCGCGGGCTCAGCCCCCATGGTACAGTCAGGACTATGAATGAGCCAACGGTCGTCACTACACAAGCGCGGGGTCGATTGACTCTCGGGGCACTGGCCACGGCAAGTCAGTACATCGTGCACTCCGAGGCGGACGGTGTACTCGTCCTTGAACCCGCAACGGTTCTGTCGGTGACTGAGAAGAAGTTGCTGGAGAACTCAGCTCTTATGGCTGCGATCAAGGGCAGTCGCGAACATCCCGAGAAAATGGTGAAGAGGGACCGCAGCGGATCACCTCGCGCGTAGGGAGTCCGAGCAGCCGTGGCCGATCTCTACTTTTCTGAGGAAGCTAACGCACTCATAGAGGAGTTAGAACGCACGCCCTCCCGACGGCATTTGCTCGGGCGATTAAATACCGCTCTTGACACGCTCGAGGCAGACCCGCAGGATGTGCGGTGCCGTCGCCGAAGGTTTGACACCATTGGATGTTGGGCGATAACGGTCATCTCTAGCGAAGGAGATTGGCTGATCCTTTGGAGCGAGAGGAATGAGTTATGTACAGAAGTGAACGTCCGAGCCATCACTCCCGACCCATAGACCTCAAGAGGATGATCTCATAAAGACGCCCACAGGACGCCCGAAGTCCGCTTCAATATTTCATGTCTTGGCCCTGACCAAGTAATTCGTAGTATCCACCGTCCTTGGACATCAACTTCCCAAGCTGAGAACGCGAGTTCGATTCTCGTCGCCCGCTCCAACGGTTTTGGTCCAATCCCTTTGATTCCAACGGTTTGAAAGTGACCAGCGATGTCCGGCACACGCCGTCATTGACCCGTGTTACATGCCCGCATATGCCCGTGGTATGCCTGAAATTGTCGAGGCGACAGCGATCTTGATTGCACTAAGGAGTGATCGTTGAATTCGGGAGGTGGGGACTGCTGTTGGTGTGCGAGAGTTCCCCGTTAAATTGCGCCGTTCGTGGACCGGCTTTAGATATTCAAGGAGTGATGAAGATTTCGTGAGTACCAATGCGACGCCAAATGACGTGTGGCTCACCTGGCACTGTTGATTCGCCGTACTCGAAGGTTGCGCGCCCGTCAGCGGCCCAGGTCATTTCGAAAATTCCCGAAGCACCTTTAATTCCCTTGACACGAAGCCCCTTGCGAAAGCCACGTTGTCGTTGCAGGTCCTCCACGAACTGAGCGACGGCCAAAAGGAAGTGTGCTTGCTGCTCTCGGCTCAGACCATCGAAGTCTTTACCGAAGCGAGCCAGCCATGCGTACGTTGGCAATGCTTTTTACAACTTCTTTCGCTGACGCGTCGGCTTTGACCGCTGGCGGAGCGAGCCGAGCAACTCTTCGCCGGAAGCGAAAGTACTGACCCTCTCGGCGGCACGATCGGCGTCAGCATCACGCTCGCCAGCCTGCCAGTCGGTCGTCCAGAACCACGCTTGCGTGGCATCGATGAGTTTCTGTGGTCGCAGGAGGATTCCTTCAGTCGTGATCTCGGCATCCAAGAGATCACCCTCCTCCAGGTGCGCGGCACGGCGCACATCGTCAGGAAGTGTAATTTGACCCTTGGCTCGCACGGTGGTTCTCGACATGAATCAAATTATACCATTGGAGAGTCCGAATTTCCGATTTTCGCACTTTTGCCTGCTAAAAAGCTAGACAGCCCAAGGAGCCCAGTTAACTGGAAATCAGGATTGAGCCTTGGCTACCCAAACTCTGATATCTCCTCACTGATGAGGTATTCCATAAGAAGGGGTCTCCATCTAGGTACCCCTCGCGCCCGCCAGGGCAGTTCAGGGGGTCCCGCCGGGGGGCAGGTTCCGGGTGCCCGCCAGTGAGGCTGGACGGGGGCTTCCGGGTGGCACTCGCCGGAGTCGGCCAAAAAAACCCAGCTCCACGTCACAGTGGGGCTGGGATCGGCCCAAGGGTACCTAGATGGAGACCCCTTTCCATAAGTTCCACTTCGATTCAATTACCTGCTTCCCAAGCTGAGAACGCGAGTTCGATTCTCGTCGCCCGCTCCAGACTCCGGAGATCGGCACCGCTGGTTCTCTCGAGCGGGCATTCTTCGAGAGAATGAAGTCACCACCATAGGGAAGGATCGCAATTAGCCCTTAACGAGTTGGTGCGCTCGCTGGTGCGAAACCTCAAGGACTTCGCCAATGTCGCGAAGTGTCAGCCCCGCGCTTTGCAGTTCCTTAGCAGCAGCACGGGCTTCAGCGGACGCCTTTGTCTGAGCTTGGTCGGCGCGTGCGCGGAGTTTCGCGGCATTTTCGATGTGTGCGCGAACTTTCGGCGTCAACGCGACTTGCGCCTCGACCACGACTTTTGATGCGGCAATACCAGTGACGAGACTTACCGCGTCCGCCACCATTTCGTTGACTTCGCTGAGCGAGTGCGCCTGGGAATGAATGGCGGTGCCGTTGACATCGGGAACATCGATAGCCCACCACTTCCCAACTCGGGTCACAGTGGCAGTTACATTCATGATCTCTCCATATCTTCGATGATTTTCTTAGCGGTGTATTCGTTGATCTCGACGTGGCGCGGGATCGCTTGTGTCCTTGTACCAATTCGAGCAAGATCGTGTTTTGCGCCCGGTGTCACGATCAGCGTCTCGTCCTGGTTCTTGGCAATGGCGCGAAGCCGCTTTAGCAAGTCCTTCCGTCGCACAAGGCTAGTCTATTACGTCTAGATAACATTCGTCTAGAGTAAATAGACAGCCGAAGTTACCTTATCAGTGGACTCGTTTGACTCGCAGGCGCGGAGGATCAGGGATGCCCGCCGAGTGCCTACGACCAATTTTGCATCCGACAGCGGCTTAACAAAAGGAGCTTCAACCAGGAGTTATATGCTTGAAGACTCACAGCATGCCATCCGCTTCCCAAGCTGAGAACGCGAGTTCGATTCTCGTCGCCCGCTCCAAGGATTTTCGTCTGAAGCCCAATAATTGTCAGGGGTTGTGGTTGGCCATTAGTGACCATTAGTGACCGCCATTGTC
Organism: Acidimicrobiaceae bacterium; assembly: GCA_003142095.1. Lineage (GTDB taxonomy): Bacteria > Actinomycetota > Acidimicrobiia > Acidimicrobiales > RAAP-2 > RAAP-2. The sequence goes on from PLON01000026.1 coordinate 42,337, forward strand.
CCGTGTTCAGTGCCCAACGTATTGCCCAATAGTGCCCAACTATTACTACATTCTGCGAAGAAGCCTCTCCATATTTCACGAGCAAAGGGTACGATTTGTACGTTTGACGTTCTTAATGTATACTCCGTACATGAATGATACTGAGTCGCTCTCCGTAACGGATACACGACAAAATCTTGCGTCCATTATCGAACGCGTGCGGTCGCGACACGATCCGGTGTACCTGACTCTGAGGGGCAAAAGGGTGGCCGCCATTATCAATTCCGATGATCTTGATCGCATTATCGAACTCGCAGAAGATATGGCGGATGTACTCGCCGCCGAAGAAGCTCGGGCTGAGATGAAGGCAACTGGTGACGCACCAATTCCTTGGGAGCAGGTAAAGGCCGATCTCGGTTTGACATGAACTATCAGGTTCAACTGTCGCCGCACGCAGCCCGTCAACTTCGAAAACTTGAACCAACGGCTCGTCGGCGAGTTCAAGCGGCGATTGATCTTCTTGCCGAGAACCCTCGACCACCGGCTGCGAAGCAATTAGTTGGTGGCAAAGGCGAATGGCGAGTTCGAACAGGCGACTACCGCGTCATCTATGAAATCTATGACGGCGAACTCTTGATTCTTGTTCTTCGCACGGGCCATCGTCGCGAGGTCTACGAGCGCTGAACTAGAGCTACGAGCTAGTCCCGAACAGAAATCAAACCGAGAGACCGCGTGTTTGGAAGCTTCCCAAGCTGAGAACGCGA
>PLON01000057.1 GCA_003142095.1 Acidimicrobiaceae bacterium
TTGTTGAGGCGGCCGTCTTTCCCTCGGACGTCATTGTCTTGGACCTTGGGTTGCCCGACCTCGACGGGCTCGAAGTGTGCAAGAGGATTCGTAGTTGGAGCAGTGTCCCGATCATCGTGCTCTCAGCCGACGGATCAGAAGACCGCAAAGTGAGCGCGCTCGACGAAGGAGCGGACGACTACATGACAAAGCCGTTTGGAATGCGCGAACTCAACGCGCGCCTCAACGTTGCTCTGCGCCATCGTTCAAGCGACAGCGGTGATCATCCTGCCGAGGTTGTCGTTGGGCACCTTCGTCTTGATCTCATACATCATGAAGCGACGCTCTCAGACGAGCCTCTCGATCTCGCGCCCAAGGAGTTCGACTTTCTTGCCTACCTTGCGCTCAATGTCGGCAAGATCTGCACACGCCGAATGATCTTGGAGAACGTGTGGGGGCCTGGGTACGGCAACGAGTTCCACTATCTAAAGGTGTATGCGTACCGGTTGAGACGCAAGCTAAACGACGAGAAGGGCCTCTTCCTGCAGAGCGACCCATCGGTTGGGTACCGACTCGCGCAGCCGTAGTGATTGAATTATTCGCCAGCGAGCTGACCGGTGACATGACTTCAGCGACCTCGCGCTCAGCCTGATCTTCGAGAGAGGTTATCCCTCGGAGCAATTGCTATCGAATTGTTTAGTTGGTTGGGCTCAAGTGTGTCGGACTGACGCGAAGATAGTTTCCGCTTAAGCGGCAGTTGGCTCCAGAGTCACCGTGTAGCCCAAGTTTCGAAGTTGGCCTAGCGCGCGCCGCTTTGCTCTGTCAGGATTGCGTTTGGAGTAGAAGTCGCCACCGGGATCATTGAACGTTTCGCCAGTTCGGACCATGTTCCAGATGGCGATGAGCATCGAATGTTCGATGGCGACGAACGCCCTGACGGGCCCGCGACGTGAGGCGGTGATCGCGACCCCTCGTCGCCCAAAGGAGTACCGCTTCTTTGCTTTCTCGTTCACCTATTTTTTACCGCGACGACGACGGTCTCCACCGCGCAGTTACCGTCAGTGGTTCGAAACTGACTTCATGGCTGATTTTCTCGTTGTCCTGGGTATCGTCACTTTCGTCGCGGAGATGCTGGCGCTGATCTCGGGACTGGGGAGAGTATGACGGTGACTAACGGGTTGCTACTTGCGTTGTCCGTCGCGGTGTTTATCTACCTCGGGTTCGCGCTGTTCAAGGCGGAGCGTTTCTAATGGGGTTCGCATGGACAATCGTCGCGATGGTCATTCTGATGGCGATCTCCTGGCGGTACCTGGGCGCTTACATGGTGTCCGTCTACGAGAACCGCACGCGTTGGCTCTCATACATGGAGCGGCCGATCTACAAGATCGCGTTCTTCTGATGCGCCAGCTCGCCCGGCCCGACGCCTTCACCCCCGACAGCGACATGCTCGCCAGCGACTCGGGCGGCTCGTTCCGCCGGGCACTGGTCCCGGTCGACTCGTTCGCGGAGTCGATCAACGCACTGGCGATGGCGGTACGCATTGGTCAAACCACGGGCGGCCCGTTACGCCTCGTCCATGTACAGATGTGGGACCCGCCGTTCCCCACCAGGGGTGGCGGATTCTTCTATCCCGAGACGAGCAAAGAAGCCACGACGGTGCTCGACAACGCCATGAACTACGCGTGGGCTCGCGGGGTCGAGGCCAGCGGGGTCGTCATGGAAGCGCAACGGTCATGTATGGCCACCGCGATCGTCAGGGAGGCGTCCCGGTGGGGCGCCGATGTGATCGTGTTGACGGCCCGGCCTCGACGCTTCGTCACCCTCGGGGTGTGGGACAAGGCCACCCGCCAGGTCATGCAGGCGGCGTCGTGCCCGGTCCTCATCGTGTACCCGAGCCGGCCGTGATCGGCGTCGTAGCCCTCAGCCGTCGTCGGGCCGGCAGCAGCAGCCGACACGCCCCCGGTTCGACCGTCCTGGCTGATCGCGTGAGCAGTCAGATGGCCCGCACCGCCGGGAGCAATCGTCGGCCCTCGCGTTGTGATCGCAGCACCCGCCAGTTCGACGGAAGGGACTGGATGGCCCTGCTCGACACCCTTCCCGGCCCGCCGGTACGGTGAGGACGCATGGGCTTTCACCGGATCGTCGTTCCTGTCGATGCCGCCGGCCTGTCAAGCGACGCGTTGACGACCGCTCTGCGGGCCGCCGACCCCTTCGAGGGTCGGCTGCGGTTGGTTCATGTGCGGACCTGGCAGCCGTCGCCGCCCCCGTCCCGAGAGGACGGGTTCTTCCCGGTCGGCGGCGGGGAACTATTCACCGAGACGCCCCAGCAGGCCGCCGACTTGATCGACGATGCCCTTCGCTATGTCCGGGACCGCGGGGTGGTCGCCGATGGCGTGGTGGTTGAAGCGCCGCGGCCGATGGTGGCGTCGGCCATTGTGGACGCCGCCTCGACGTGGGGCGCCGAGGTGATCGTCGTAGTCCGCCGACCGAGGCAGACGCTCAGCGTCTTGTTCTGGGGCAGCGTGTCTGAGCAGGTAACGCACGACGCGTTCTGCCCGGTGCTCGTCGTTCGACCGAGGCCGGCATGAGCGGCCCGGGCGCTCGGGCCGAACGAGCACTCGGCGGCTGTCGCCGGCAGGCGCCGGCGAGTCGCGGTTCGAGTCTTGTATCGAGTCATTGTTCGCCGACACTACAGCCCGTGGAATGCCTCTCGCCCCACTTCACTTCAATGTGAATGGAGCGAGAGGCTCGTCACTGCGTTAACCCTGAACCGTCCGACGAATCAACGTCCAGCTCACCGCTTTCTTGCAGTGACCGCACGGGGGAAAGGGCTTACCCCGCGTCAGGGCGATCTCCTCCTTGCAAGCACAACTGCTCCGATAAATACCTGAAACATCATTCCGGTGGCCTGTCATTCCCATGACGGTCCCCTTTCATGTCAAAAGTGGCCACAACTACGGACCACATCGATGTACTTACACCGATGTAACAACCGTCGTCGATATGGGGTGTGCGTCACAAGAACAACAACGTGGGGAAAGCCTGTGCTTAACCCCTGATGAACGGGGACACGTAATCAAAGAGACACCGGCAACAAATTAGTCCCAATCGATGTGTCGTCCCAGTCGTTTGAGTCTCAAAATGACTGGTCGGCTCCCCGGATAAGCCTGCAAGCGGGTCGTGCAGTCCATGTCTGAGGGCCGCCCGACGTATGGAGATCAAGAATGCCGAGAATCAATTAATTCCAACTCCAACGACTCATTTCGAGCTCACCCTGAAGCGTCAATTTAAACGGGCACTCCACGGGCACTAAACACGGGTCAATCGCGGTTGCCGAGGGTCACTCTCGGTCACTTAGAGAAGCGGTAAACCCCATGTAGTCATTGAGGTTTGAGCGAAAACCCTTGGCACCCCCAACGGGATTCGAACCCGTGCCGCCACCTTGAAAGGGTGGTGTCCTAGGCCGCTAGACGATGGGGGCCTATATTCCTGTCACCGGTACAACATGGTGGTCGGGCTGCCGGGATTTGAACCCGGGACCTCTGCGTCCCGAACGCAGCGCGCTACCAAGCTGCGCTACAGCCCGCGGCGAGTTCCCTCGCAGCCCGATAATCCTACTCGTTGGCTCGAACAGTAGACAAAGGCTAAATACTGTTCGGCACCTCGGGCTCGACCGGTGGATGGTATTCAATGACGAGTTCGCTGAGTCGTCGCTTCTCGACCGATTGCACGCGAAAGGTCCAGTCGTCGTACGTGTAGACAGTTCCGGCAACGGGTATCTCGCCCGCCAAGTCCAAGACGAATCCCGCGATCGTCACGTACTCACCTTCGGGTGCCGTGAAGCCGATCTCTTCTTCGACCCGGTCGACGTGAGTCTGTCCGTCCACGAGCCAGCGTCCCTCGCGAATGCGCACGATGGTGGGCTCGTCGACCTCGTCGAACTCGTCATTCAAGTCGCCAACCAGCTGTTCGAGAATGTCGCGAATGGAAACCACGCCCGCGACCCCGCCGTGTTCGTCGAGCACCAGCGCGAAGGTGCGGTGTTGCTTTCGCATCTCGCTCAAACTTTCGAGGAGATCGAAGGTCTCGGGCAACATCAACGGTCGTCGGATCTTTCGCGTGATCTCTTCCGCTGTCGGCAGTGAGACGCCAATCGCGCGCTTCACGGTCGAGCTGCGAAAGAGGTCGGTGACGTAGATGACCCCCAGCACATCGTCGAGATCGTCACTCACCACCGGAAAACAGGAGTGGCCCGTGTCGCGTACGGCGTCGGCGATGGCTTCGGGCGTCACTGGAAAAGTGAGGTAGGCGACGTCCACGCGCGGCGTCATCACGTCGCGCAGTTCGAGCTCACTCAGTTGGTCAACTCGTGCGTGAATCACCGCGGCTTCGGGTGAGATAACGGTCTGAGTCTCGTGGCCAGAGAGACGCGCGCGGAACCGCGCGAGGCCGGTTGGGGGAGGTTTCGCGTCGCTCATCGAGCGTCGGTACTGCCGACGCGAACCGTCGCCGGACGAAGCGACTCGTCTTCGTAACTCTCGCCACGTAATAGTGCGCGCACGGCGCTACGCATGCGCTGGGGGTCGAGCGGCTTCACGATAAATCCGTCGGCGCCCGCGCGACGGGCGAGAAAGACGTCGGGTCGACGATCGAGCAGCATCAGGACCGAGACTGGATCCGCCCCGCCGTAGGACTCGAGATTGCGCAGTTCCATGGTGATGGCCATGCCGCCCATGGCCCCAATCTGCAGGTCCACGATGACGAGGTCGACGTCACCACGCTTCACGCGTTCGATCGTCTCGGGGCCGGTTGAGGTCTCCTCGATGAGAACGTCGGGCCCGGCGAGCATGGTTTCGAGTTCGCGGCGGAGCGACGCCAGGTCGCTGGCGAGAAGGACGGTGGCCACGGATTTAGCGTAGCGGAGTCGTGATCTGCGAGATTTAGGGGCTCGAGGGATTGACGAAATCTTCTCTTGTAATCCGTACTCACTGATGGTTATCCTGCGTGTCTGGGTAATCATGGGGGTCCGGGATGGCGACGATATTGGATTGGTCGGGCGCCGCGGCCTGTCGAGGGAGCGAGGGCTCACTCTTTTACTCGGCAGACAGCGCAGAACGCAAGGAAGACCGTCTAGAGCGCGAGCAGTTGGCGAAGCGAATCTGCTCCGGGTGTGCGGTGCGCGACGACTGCCTGCGCGCGGCGATAGATCGTCACGAGTCCTACGGCATCTGGGGCGGACTTAACGAGTTTGAACGTCGGGCGTTAACTCGCGTCGTGTAGTCCAACCAAGCTGGGCGGGACACACAATGGTCATCACGATGAGCAGCGCGAACGTGGTCACGTGCACGGCGGTGCAGTAGAGACAGATGGCGCCGATGATTTCAATTTCCGCGTAGATCAGCCACAACACGAAGCACATCGAGACGATCACCAGGACGAAACGCGCCACGTGGATCCATCGTGCTCGAGCGCGCCAAGCCCAGGGCGAGTTGAGTCCCGTCATCACCACGTAGTTGGCGAGACCCAAAAAGGCGACCGGAATACCGAGGAAGCGCGACTGGGCTGATGTGGTGACCTTGGCACAGTTGATGGCGCCCGTCGACGAGCACACCAGAAGTTGCTTGTCGAAGTGGGTGATCGTGAGGTAAATGGACAGCCCGAGCCCCACGAGGCTCAGTACGAGCGTCGTGATTTGGGCCCAGCGCGGAACGCGAAGTTCCGAGTCGATCACTTAATGCCCATCGCCTTGTTGGCCGTCTTCACCGCGGGAGAGGTGCACACGTTGCTCGGTTGATCCTTCGTGATCGTACAGATCACGGCCGTCTGATAGTTGGCCGAGGTGACGATGGCCTGGGTGATGGGACTCGTCGCGTTGCTGAGTCCGGCCGCGATATTGCCCCGTGTGCTGCCGGCGAGCGTTAGAGGTCCGTAGCTCGAACCAACGACGAAATACTTGTTCCCGTAGTCGATGAAGGGAATGGACCCCGCGGTAGAAGTCGTGAGGCCGGTGATGTACTTGGGTTCGTCGTACTTCTTGATCAGCGCGGCCTCTTGGGACGTCGGTGTTTGCAGGGGGTAGTAAAAGCTATTGGCCGAGTCGGGCTGGTTCGTGAATTCCTCCACGCTCTTAAAGACCAAATACTTCGAGGTGTAGGTGGCCTTGAGGAAGGTAAAGGTCGGCGTGTTCGGTGCGTAGTCGGTGGATGAGCTGGACGTGTCGCCCAGTCCCTTCCACGTGCCAAAGCGACTGAGCGCGATGATGGTGCTCCATCGTTGGGCCGCGCAGTAGGGGCAGTACTCGGCGCCCATGTAGAGGACCTCGGGCACCTTCGCGCCCGCGGCGTTCGTGGTCATGAGCGCCGGCTGGGCCTTCACAAGTTGGGGGGGCGTAACGGGAGCCACGGGTGAGGTAACGCCCACCGCATTAAAGACGGACGCGGGCACCGTGGTGAGTTGCGTAAACGTCGTCGGGTTGACGGGCTGAAAACTCCTCGAACTGGGCGGAGTGTTCGAGCCGCCGCTCGCGACCTTAATGATGACGAGAGCCGCGACGACGACAACGACCAGACCGACGGCGAGCCACGTAAAGAGCCCGGCGGGGCGTCCACCGCGCGCGGGGGGTCGACCGGACGTCGGGCGCTTCTTAGATGGCGTCTTGGTAGCCACGGTGCTCCTTTGTTCTACGACCCACAAACTTACAGCGTGTGTCCCATCTGGACCCACCGGCTCGCCTTGACCAACTGAGCCAAGTGGCTCAGTTGGTGCTTGCTCACCGTCCGACTTTCCAGACGATGATTCGTCTGTATCCTCGGTTCCGACCCAGGGCCCTCATCACAGAGTCGTGACGGTTGTTCGGGTGACGATCGGCTCTTCCCGCGTGCTTCGCGGTGCAGATCCGTGACGGATCAGGTTGATGAGAGAAGCGAAGCGCTCGTGGGAGCGAGCTGTATTTCTCCGGACTGACCGTTTACGGGTTGCCAGCGGGCCAGGTTGATCGCCGCGTTGAGGTCGCGGTTGATGATCAGGCCACAGACGTCACACGAGTAACTTCGTTCCGACAGTTTGAGTTCGCTCTTGACCTCACCGCAACTCGAACAAGTCTTGGAGGAAGGAAAGAACCGGTCGGCCACTCGCACCTCGACGCCGTGCCACTTCGCTTTGTAGAGGATCTGACGAAAGAGTTCTCCCATCGCGGCGTCCGAGACGGATTTAGCCAGGCGGCGGTTCTTGACCATTCCCGCGACGTTGAGGTCCTCGATCACGTGGACCTGAGCCTTGGTCACCAGAGCGCGTGACGCCTCGTGCGCCCAGTATCGTCGAGTGTTGGCGACCTTGCGGTGGGTCTTGGCGAGTCGAGCTCGTGCTCGTTGGCGTCCTTTGGACCCCGGTGTGGTTCTGGCCAGGGCCTGGTTGGCCGCCTTGAGCTTCTGCTGCGCTTCTCTTAATGGTTTCACCCCCTTAAAGCTCTTGAAGGGAACGCCGTTCGCATCAGCCGCGACGGCAAGAGACTTGATTCCCCGATCGACCCCGACGGGAATGGCGTGACGAGTAGTGCGACTGCGTTCAGCCTGGTGCAGTTCGGCCGCAACCCCGGTCAGCGAAACGATCCAACGCCCAGCTCGTTGCGTGAGCGTGGCCGAGTAAATGTGAAAGCGACCGGCGTCAATCATTCGTCGAACCTTGCGGGTGGGGCCAAAAAGCTTAATCGGACCGAATTTGGGGAGACGAAGGTGTGAGGGATCACTGAAGCGGATGGGCTGGCTCGCGGGAGACTCACCTGCCGTCGCGCGATTGCGAAGCCGAAAAGTCGGAGTTACTTTCGCTTTTGTCTGGAAACGAGGAAACCCGATGGGCACTCCTCCTCGTTGGCCACGTCGTGACGCCGCGAAGGTCTCGAGTGCTCGGGCCGCGTCGACGCTGGCGCATTCGAAGACGTCATTCGGCAGTTCGTATCGCCAGGCAAGTCCTCGGGTCCCGTCCTCGTTGACCGGTGAGTCGACCGAGTCGCCATTCTTCCAAGCGTTGATCTCGTTGATGAAGGAGAAAGCGCTCCAGGACAGCGAAGGGGTTGCGAGTTCGGACGGTTCTTCACTTTCCGAGAGAGCTGCTCGTTCGGCCGACCGAACGTCGAGGTTCGCCTTCACCCGAGCTAGGTGGTGGTTCACAGTGAAGCGACGGGCGCCCGCGCACTTGACGAGCAGGATCCTCTGCTCGTCATTCGGATCAAGGACGAACTGGAATGTAACGGCGCGTGGGAGAACTTGACCTGTGTGCGAGACGAACGTCGTTGCCGGTCGTTGGGCCATTGAACCTAGTCTTCAGACGAGGTGTGACACACATGAGGGTCGGGTCCCGAGGGCGATACTGAACTGATGGAAACGGAGTCGCGCCACACAAACGAGTCGGGATGGTGCGACCAATGACTACTGCGCTACCCGAATTTCCTAGGGACCTCGGCTGACGCCCAGTGTGTGACATGTAGAGCATCGCGTCAACGACGCGTCGAAGGTCACCTCCATACTTCGGCCCTCGTTTGGAGGGAATCACGAGAAGAGGTTCCAACAGTACCCACTGGTCGTCGGTCAGATCACTGGAATGGGGCACGACCTGATCGCGCCGGTCGTTGCTCATGGCGCATTTGCCAAATAGCACACAGCCTCTTAGTGGACGCAACTATTGCGATTCATGGCCAGAGTCGACTCGATAAGTTGGCGCCCATGGCCGAAACTCTTGTTCCTCGCCCTGCGGCCACGGTTTTGACGTTACGTGATGCTCCCAATGGTTACGAGATTCTTATGCTTCGACGCAACGCCCGCAGCGAATTCATGGCCGGGGTCTTCGTCTTTCCGGGTGGCGGGCTTGACGACGCCGACGCGGATGCACCGGTGTTCGGCGTGACCGACGAGGTCGCTTCGGCGCGCCTCGGTCTCCTCGTCGGCGGGCTCGCCTACTACGTGGCGAGCTTGCGCGAGCTGTTCGAAGAGGCGGGCCTCTTAATTGTCTGTGAGGACGAAGGTCGCGAGATTCGATTCACCACGCCCAGCGACCTGACGAGGCTCGGCGAGTACCGCCGAGCGCTCAACGCTCGTGAGATGACGTTTTCTGAGGTTTTGCGTCGAGAGAACGTCCGTCTCGATCTGCGTGGGGTCGCGTACCTCGCGCACTGGATAACCCCCGTCGGACCGCCTAGGCGCTACGACACGCGCTTTTTCGCGGCGCTCGCGCCCGAGGGCCAACCGGCCACGCACGATGCGAACGAGACGGTCGCCGACCGCTGGGTGCGCCCCCTGGACGCTCTTGCGGCCCACGAACGCGGTGAGTTTGACATGGTGAGGCCCACCATCAGAAACTTGGAAGCGATCTCGCACTTTTTGACCGCTCGCGAGGTAGTGGATTTTGCTCGCGCCCTTGGTCCGGTCACGGCGATTGAGCCGCAAATCATCGAGCGCGACGGGGTTCCGGTCATCGTGGTTCCTGGCGACGAGGGATTTAACGACCCGCCAGCCTGAAAGAGCCAATTTCTGGGGTGTTCATTCGTAAAATCCTTCGCTACCATGGTCGTAGGGATTCCTAAAGGAGCTGAACCGCGATGAGCACCACCAACGTGAATTTGACCGTGAAAACAACCGGCGCGATCACGCTGACCGACGCCGCCGTGTCGAAGGTCGCCGAGTTAATTAGCGCGGCGGGTGCCGACGAGCCGTTGGCCCTTCGTGTCGCGGTGAAGTCGGGCGGTTGCTCGGGCTTTAACTACGACATGTACTTCGACTCCGAAGTGGCCGACGACGATATCGTCAACGCCGTCGGTGACGTCAAGGTCGTGGTGGACCCCGCGAGCGCAGAGCTACTGGTAGGTGCGTCGTTGGACTTCACCGACGGTCTACAAGGTGCGGGTTTTCACATCACGAACCCGAACGCCACTCGTACCTGCGGGTGCGGCAACTCCTTTAGTTGACCTCCGTGTCTCCACAGCGTCCGTATTCACCCTGGCGTCGCGCGGGCGACTTCGTGGTCATTTCCGGTCAGCTGGGCGTGCTGCCCGATCGAGGGACGACGACGTTCGCCGACGGCGGTACCGTCGGCGAACTGCGCCAGGCGCTTACCAACGCCTCGACCGTACTCGCCGAAGCCGGTGCCACCTTGGGCGACGTTGTGAAGGCGTCGCTGTTCGTGCTCGATATGAGCGACTTCGCCGGCTGCAACGAGGTCTGGCTCGAACACTTTCACGATCCCCTGCCCACGCGCACGGCGATCGCGGTGGCGCAACTGCCCTACGGCGCGAACGCGGAAGTCGAACTCTGGGCCTATAAGCCCGAGAGTTAGTCGGTGACCTCGTTCGAGGTCCCGAACTTGTAACCGACCGAGCGCACCGTTTGAATCAGGTGCGCGTACTCCTCACCTAATTTCGCGCGTAGGCGCCGCACGTGCACGTCGACGGTGCGCGCACCTCCGTAGTATTCGTAGCCCCAGACCCGACTCAGGAGCGTCGCGCGCGTAAAGACGCGGTTCGGGTTGGTTGCGAGAAAGCGCAGTAGCTCGTACTCCATGTAGGTGAGGTCCATGACGCGTCCGGCGATGGACGCCTGGTACGTCTCTAAGTTCATCGACAGTTCGGCGTGTTCGATGCGCGGGGCGACACTCTCGTTGCCGGCCCGGCGCAGGCGGTGGCGTAGGCGCGTCGCGAGTTCGCTCACGTCGTAGGGGCCCACCACGAAGTCGTCGAAGAGATCTTCACGGAACGTGAGGTCGTCGAGTTGGTAGTGATCGAGGAGCAAGATGATTGGTCCGACGCCACGCTCGCGCTGGCGTAACTGTCGACAGAGGCTCATGGCCTCACTGAAGGGGAGTGCCGCCGCATTGATGACGGCGCCCGAGAAGCCGTCGGTGGGCTCTAAGGCCGCGATCTCGTTCAGTCGCGCCGACGCCGCAATCGCGGGAGTTACACCCGTCACGTCAAAGGCTTTGCGCACCGGCCCTTCGCACGAGGGCACGCAGAGGACGACGTCGATACTCACAGCAAGGGAAGATAACGCTCGAGTTCGAAGGCCGTGACTTGCGTGCGGTAGGCGTCCCACTCCGCGCGCTTGTTGCGTAAGAACCACTCGACGAGGTGGCTACCGAGCGTCTCGTGCAGCAACGTCGACTTCTCCATCAAGTTGAGGGCTTCGGCGAGGGACTGAGGCAGTGCGGCGGTGCGCTCACCTTCTTTGGGCAGTTCGTAGTTGCCCACGACGCCGCGCAGCCCGGCCGCCAGGATGACGGCGAAGGCGAGATAGGGATTGGCCGCGGAGTCGGGTGAGCGGTATTCGACGCGTGTTGAGTCGATGCGACCGGGTTTCACTGACGGCACACGCACGAGGGCGGCCGAGTCGTAGCGCGCCCACTCGGCGCCCACCGGGGCTTCGACGCCGGGTACGAGTCGCTTGTAGGAATTGACCCACTGATTGGTCACGGCCGTGATCTCGGGCGCGTGGCGCACGAGGCCCGCGATGAACTTTGTCGCGAGGTCACTCAGTCCGTAGGTGTGCTCGCCAATGAAGGCGTTCTTGTCGTCGCGCCAGAGTGACACGTGCGTGTGCATGCCCGACCCCTGTACGCCGACAAGGGGCTTGGGCATAAAGCTCGCGGCAACGCCCTCCTGGCGCGCGAGCTCTTTCACCACGTGGCGAAGTGACATCACGGTGTCGGCCATGGTGAGAGCGTCGGTGTAGCGCAGATCGATTTCGTGCTGGCCCGGGGCGTCTTCGTGCTGCGCGTGCTCGACGCCGATGCCCATCTCTTCGAGGGTGAGGACCGTGCGACGACGCAGTTGGCTCGCGGTGTCGTCCGGTGTGAGATCGAAGTAGCTGCCTCGATCGATCGGCACCGGGACGCTCGCCGGGTTGAGGTCGTTGAAATAGAAGTACTCGATCTCGGGCGCGACGAAGAAGGTGTAACCCTGACTGAGAGCGCCGTCGAGCACGCGACGAAGCTGTTGGCGCGGGCATCCTTCAAAGGCCGTGCCGTCGATGTTGACAATGTCGCAAAAGACCCGAGCGATTCCTTCGCCTTGTTGGTACCACGGGAGCAGTTGAAAGGTCGTGAGATCGGGCTTGGCGAGGAGGTCGGACTCGGTGGTACGCGAGAAGCCATCAATGGCGCTGCCGTCGAAGGTCATGCCCTGGTCGAGGGCGTCCTCCAATTCGGCGGGGGTGACGTGAAAGGCTTTGTGGCGACCGAGAACGTCCGTGAACCAGAGTTGCACAAAGCGCACGCCGCGCTCTTCCACGGTTCGCAGCACGTACTGCGCCTGACTTTGCATGCCGCCCATTCTCGCACTTTCCTCTAGAGACCCCAATTTGGGGGTAAATCAAGAAGGCCCGCCACTATCTCGGCGGGCCTTCTGATACTTCGGGGGGTTGAACTTCGAGCGGTCGCTACCTCGCGACGGCCCTCTTCGCGGCTTTCTTTGTGGTCGCCTTCTTTGCCGCCACCTTCGTCTTGGATGCCTTCTTCGTTGCTACCTTCTTCACGGCCTTTTTGACCGCGGTCGCTTTCGCAGCGCCGCAGATGGTTTCAACGATGAGGGCCGACACGACGTAGGGGTCGATGTTGGCGTTCGGACGGCGATCCTCGAGGTAACCGCGCTTCGCGCTCGCCACGGCGGCTGGAATGCGCACCGACGCGCCACGGTTCGAGACGCCGTAGGAAAACTTGTTGTAGGGCGCCGTCTCGTGCGCGCCGGTGAGGCGGTCTTCGATGCCCTCGCCGTACGCCGCGATGTGCTCATTGACTCGTGTGCCCAGTGCTTCGCATCCCGCGATGATCGCGTCCCAACCACCGACCGCGCGCGTCTGCTTAGTGGAGAAGTTCGTGTGCGCACCGGCTCCGTTCCAGTCACCCTTGATGGGCTTGGCCGCGTAGCTCACGTCAACCTCGAACTCCTCGGCGATGCGCTCAAGGATCCAGCGCGCCGTCCAGAGATGGTCACCAATGGCGACGGGGTCCAGAATGCCGACCTGGAACTCCCATTGACCCATCATCACTTCGGCGTTGGTGCCTTCGATACCGATGCCGGCGCGCTGACAGGCGAGAGTGTGGGCTTCGACGATGTCGCGACCGGGCATCTTGTCGCCGCCGACGCCGCAGTAGTACGGGCCCTGCGGTGCGGGGAAACCTTCTTCGGGCCAGCCGTACGGTCGGCCTTCCTGGAAGAAGGTGTACTCCTGTTCAATGCCGAACATCGGCTCGAAGCTCGCGAATTTCTTTGCGACCTCAACGGCGTGCGCGCGTTTGTTCGTCGGGTGGGGGGTCATGTCGGGAAGCAGCACTTCGCACATCACCAGCACGTCTTTCGCGCCGCGCAGCGGGTCGGGACAGATGAAGACGGGCTGAAGGACACAGTCCGAATGATGGCCAGTCGCCTGGTTCGTACTCGAACCGTCGAAGCCCCAGACGGGAGGCTTCTTGCCATTGGCGACGATTTTGGTCTTGCTCCGAAGCTTGCGAGTTGGCTCGCTTCCGTCTATCCAGATGTATTCAGCCTGATACGACAACGATGCTCCTTAGGTCTGTCGTCACGCGCTCGCGCGACTACTTCCAGTCTGATGGCTTGACGGCGGGCTAAACCCCGAGTTCTGTTAATGGCGTGTGAACCTTTCGACGTTGAGAGTTACTCCGCTCCCAATTCGCCCCTAGGCGACGAGAAGTTACGCCATTAGGCTCCAAGCGTGGCCACGCTGCGACTCGCTCTTGCCCAGATGAATGCGGTCGTGGGCGGCTTCTCCCAGAACGTCGAGACTCTCGGCCGCTTTCGCGCGCAAGCCGCCCTCGCCGGTGCCCATCTCGTGGTGACGCCGGAACTCTCATTGATCGGCTACCCACCGGAAGACCTTCTGTTGAAGGAAGGTTTCATCGAGGCCAGCGCTCAGGCACTTTTGGATCTCGCGAAAGCCGACAATCTTCCCCCAATACTCGTGGGCACCGTTGTTCCCGAGGGAACCTACGGGGTGAAACTGGCGCCCGCGAGCGATGGTCGCGACGCGAGCAACCTCCTTGAGGGACCGCGACGAATCCACGTGGCGAACGTACTGGTTGCGCTGGGTGACGAAGGCGTGGTCGCGGCGGCGAGCAAGCGACTACTGCCGAACTACGACGTCTTTGACGAGCGACGCTACTTTGACCCCGGCGTTGGCCCGCAGGCGATCATCAACGTGAACGGCATCGCCGTTGGGATGTTGGTCTGCGAAGACGTGTGGACGAGCGCGGGACCGGCCGCTGAGCTCGTGGCCGAGGGTGCGACGTTGCTCGTCGTCGCGAACGCTTCGCCGTACGCGCGGGGCCGGCGCGAAGAGCGTGAAGCCATGTTGTGCGAGCGTGCTCGCGAGACGAACTGCGCGATCGCCTACGTGAATCTCGTTGGCGGACAGGACGAACTGGTCTTCGACGGCCAGAGTTTTGCGGTGAACGCAGAGGGCCACGTTGTGGCGCGCGCGAGCGCCTTTAGTGAAGAACTGCTGCTCTGTGAGCTTGACGCCCCCGAGTCGAGCGCCGGGGTCACGGTGGTGGCCGACTACGTGCGCGACGAGACGCGCGCTCGCGCGGCCACGGTCAATCGGCTCGAAGCGCCGCTCGACTCGCATCAGGAGATCTACGACGCGCTCGTCATGGGTACGCGCGACTACTTACGCAAGAACGGTTTTGGCGAAGCCATCGTGGCGCTGTCGGGGGGCATTGATTCCTCGCTCGTCGCGGCGATCGCCGTCGACGCCGTCGGCGCGCGTGCGGTGCGCGGTTTCGCGATGCCGAGTCGCTTCTCGTCCGATCTTTCGCTCGAGGACGCGAGCGAGTTGTGTGTTCGCCTCGATGTCGAACTCGTGGGAATACCGATCGAGGATCTTCATCGAACCTTTGCCCTGTCGCTGGCCCCGGTGCTGGGCGACGAACCCGAAGGACTCACGGACGAGAATCTCCAGTCACGTATCCGCGGCGTCTTGATGATGGCGATCTCGAACGCGACCGGCGCGATCGTGCTCACGACGGGCAACAAGTCCGAGATGGCGGTCGGCTATTCAACCTTGTACGGCGACTCCGCCGGGGGCTTCGCGGTCATTAAGGACGTGCCCAAGACTCTCGTCTACGAGCTCTGTCGCTACCGAAATGAACTGGCGCGTCGCGACGGCGACCCCGAGCCGATTCCCGAGTCGGTGCTGGAGAAGGCGCCCTCGGCAGAACTGCGACCCGACCAACGCGACGACCAGTCGTTGCCGCCCTACGACGTGCTCGACCCGCTGCTCGAGCTCTACGTGGAAGACGACGCGACGGCCGAGGAGATCATCGCTCTGGGTTACGACCGCGCGCTCGTCACACGCATTACCCGGCTCGTCGATCGCAGCGAGTACAAGCGGCGTCAAACGCCGCCGGGGGTTCGTATTTCCAAAAAGGCCTTCGGGCGCGATCGACGCATGCCGATCACCAACGCCTTTCGTCCTGAAGCCTGATGTCACGCGAGTCGCTCGAGCACCTTTTTTCGTGCTTCGACACGATGTATCAAGTGCTTGGCGCGAGTGCACCGAATCTGACCAACGACGCCTACGTCGTGCGCACCTATGAAGCGGCGCGAGCGATGGGCGACGTGGCCCTCTCCTTTCGTGAAGTCCTCGGCGAAGTGCAGAGCGAATCGGTTCCCGTCCTGCACGACGTGCTTCTCGAGTCGGTGGCCGACGATCTGACGGGCGCGATGCTGCTCTTTTGCCTCGCCATAGTGGTTGGTCCACGGGTGATGGTGTCGCTGCGCGACGCGAGAGAATATGTCGAGTTTGACGAAGACGCTCTCGCGGTTCTGCGCGAGGCCTCGGCCGTTCTGCTGGCCGAGATCTTGGCGGTCGGGGAGGTGGCGAAGAGCCAGGGTCCCATTGACGACGAACGCTGGCAACAGCGGGCTCGAGGACTTAGCCAGCGTCTCGAAGAAGCCGGATACGCCGATAGTTTCGGGTTTTCCCGCTAAGTTGGAGGCCCAGTTCGTGTCACGGGGCTATGGCACCATTGAATCAAGGGCCGGTAGAGCCCGGCGGATGTTGCACCCGCGGAGGTCATGAAACAAGGCCACTACCCTAAGTTGCCTACGTCCGTATAACCAGTAGTACCGGGAGTTACTAGCTCCTTCCAACAGAAGAGGAATCCATGGCGAAAGACCGTATAGATCGTGACGATGAAGACCTCGTACGTCTCTACCTTTCCGACATTGGCCAGTACACCCTTCTAACGAAGGACGACGAGGTCCATCTCGCCCAGACGATCGAGGAAGGCCGCGAAGCGAAGGCCGAACTCGAAGCGTCCGAGAACGACAAGAAGATCAAGATCACCCCGAGCCGCAAGCAGGCGCTGAAGCGTGCCGTTCACCGTGGTGACCAGGCAGAACGTGACTTTGTGCAGTCCAACTTGCGCCTCGTCGTGTCTATTGCAAAGAAGTACCAGGCCTCCGGTCTGCCGCTGCTCGACCTCATCCAGGAGGGCAACCTCGGCCTCATGCACGCCGTCGAGAAGTTCGACTGGCGCAAGGGCTTTAAGTTCTCGACCTACGCGACCTGGTGGATCCGCCAGGCCATCACCCGCGGCATCGCCAACACCGGGCGTACCATTCGCCTCCCGGTGCACGCCGGTGACACCCTCGCGCGTGTCCAAAAGGCGCAGTCACGCCTGGAGCTGAAGTTCGGTCGTCCGCCGACCATCAAGGAACTCTGCGTAGAGTGCGAGATGCCCGAAGACAAGTTGATTGAGGCGTTGCGCTTTCGATCCGAGCCGATTTCACTCTCCGAGCCGTTGCGCGAAGACGGCGACGCCGAACTCGGTGACGTGGTCGAAGACCGCTCGGCCGAGTCGCCCTTCGACGTGGCCGCGGTGAAGATGATGCCCGCCGCGATTGAGAAGCTTCTCCAACCCCTCGACGAGCGCGAGCAGAAGATTCTGCGTATGCGCTTCGGCCTCGACGGGGCTGGCGAGATTCGCACCCTCGAAGACGTGGGCGCGGAAATGAACTTGACGCGCGAACGCATTCGCCAAATCGAAGCGCGTGCGATGAGCAAACTGCGCCACCCCTCCTCGGACACGGGCGCGCGCGACCTCTTAACGCTCTAGCGACGCTGGAAGCGAACGCCGCCCAACGCGGCGGCGATACCGAGAATGACGGCACTCACGAGGAACGGCGTGTGTGACTTCGAGCGACTGAGCGCCGTCACCGGATGACTGAAGGTGAGAATTGGCCACTGCCGTTCGTGGGCGATGCGCGTCAACACACGATCTGGATTGACCGCGTACGGATGTCCGACCACCTCGAGCATCGGCACGTCGGTTTCGGAGTCCGAATAGGCCGACGACTCGGTGAGGTCGATTCCTCGATCGCGCGCGAGCTCGCTAATCGCGAAGGCCTTATTGGCACCCTGGGCGAAGAACTCCATCTCACCCGTGAACTTGCCGTTCTCGTCGATGGTCGCGCGTGAAGACAGCGCTCCCGTAAGGCCGAGAAGTTCCGCGAAGGGTTCGACGATCTCCGCAGGAGCGCTCGAGACCAGGTAGACCTCGTCGCCCTGGGCGAGGTGGTGGTCTACGAGTTCGAGCGCCTCGGCGTACAACAGTGGCTCGATGACTTCGCTGATCGTCTCTTTGACGAGTTGGCGCACCTCGTCGCGGTCCCAGCCTTGCGTGATCTTCAATACCGACGTGCGCACCTTTTCTAGTCGCTTTTCGTCGGCGCCAAAGCGCTGGAACCAGAGATGACTGACGCCGGCGCGAATGAGAGTGCGTCGGTGCAAGAGCCCGTGGGCGTGCAGTTCCGGTCCCAGTGCGACGAGGGACGATTTCGCGATAACCGTCTTATCGAGATCAAAGAAGGCCGCACGCACGTTGCCATGCTAGGGCCGTTACCGCGAAATTTACGGTGGGCTCAGGCGATGAAGGCGGTGGTGCAGTCCTGGGTGGCGTCGGTGCGCGCCATGAGAACGACGTGATCGCCCTCGAGGAAGTGCATCGACGACGACGGCACGAGCGGTTGCTCGTTGCGTACGACCGCCACCACGCGCAGCGCGTCGGGCAGGCGAAGTTCGTCAAGCGTGAGGTTCTGAATGACGGCCGGTGAGTTTGCGTCCAACGTGACCTCAATGAGGCGCATCTTGCCATGCGCGAGAGTCATGAGTTCGATGATGGAGCCGATTTCTACCGCCTCATCGACCAGCGACGTGATCAGCGCCGGCGTCGACACCGAGACGTCCACGCCCCAACTTTCATTGAACAGCCACTCGTTTCGCGCGTTGTTGATACGACTGATCACCCGCGGCACACCGAACTCCTGCTTGGAGAGCCAGCTGATCACGAGATTGTCTTCGTCGTCGCCGGTGGCGGCGATCATGACGTCGGCGCTGCGCACGTCGGCGGCGGCGAGGCTCGAGTACTCACAGGCGTCGGCCGCCAGGACTGAGACGCCGGGCAGCATCGTCTTCAATTTTTCGGCGAGTTCTCCGACTTGCTCCATCAGCGTCACGACGTGGTGGCGATCGATGAGGTCGAGGGCGATCGACGTGCCGACCGACCCGCCGCCCGCGATGACGACTTTCACGCCGCTCCTCCTTCGAGCAGATCGTGCAGAGCGCGAAGTCCGTCGTGGGTGACGAGAAACTCCAAGAGGTCGTCTTCTTGGGCGAAGAGACCGTCGATATTGACGCGACCAACGCCAGCTCGAATGAGCCCGACCAGGCGAACGGAGTCGCCCACCTGAAAGTTCGTGACGGGTTTGCCGGCGAGCTCGTCGGGCACGATGCGCTCGACGAGATGCATGGTGTTGGCGGTATCGCTCCATTCGATGGAGTCGTCGGAGGGGAGCATCCAGCGCTTCACCTGCTGGGTCGTCCAGAGCGAGGTGGCGACCGTCGGGATGCCCAGCTTCATATAAATGTCGGCACGAGCCGGGTCGTAGATTCGCGCCACCACGTTCTTGATGTTGTAGTGATCACGCGCAATGCGCGCGCAGAGAATATTCGAGTTGTCGCCGCTCGTCACCGCCGCCAGGGCGTCGGCCGTCGTGGCCTCGGCCTGAAAGAGCGTGTCGCGGTCGAATCCCGAGCCGACAATGGTGCGCCCGTGAAAGTGGGTCAGACGGCGGAGACTGTCGCGATTCTTGTCGATCACAACGACGGAGTGGCCTTCGTCGGAGAGTTCCATGGCCAGTTCTGAGCCAACTCGGCCACAACCGACCACGATGATATGCACCGTCTCATCAGACCACATTGGGGGTTTTTCCCGCAACTTTGTGGGAAGTTCTCAGTTTTCCCGGCCCACACAACAGTTAGCGTCGAAAGTTAAGTGACTTAGTATCGACACCGTGCCAGATGAGGAAAAGCCAGCGTCACGTCGCGCGCCGCTACTTACTTCTCACGCAAATCTCGCCAAGTTTTATCCCGAAACCTGGAACTATCGCCTGAAGCGCGTCCTGCTCGGAAAACCGCTCGTCAGCGAGCAACTGAGCGGCGAGCGACTGAGCCGACCCATTGCGCTCGGCGTCCTTGCCCCGGACTGCATTTCGTCCTCGGCGTACGGTACCGAAGAGATCTTGACCCAGATGACCCCCGTCATCGGGCTCGCCGCGTTCGCACTCGTGGTGCCGATCATGTTCGTCATCATCGGCGTGCTCTTCTTCGTCACGACCTCGTACCTCGACGTGATCAAGTACTACACGACGGCCGGTGGCTCCTACGTCGTGGCGCGCGACAACTTCGGCCCGAAGATCGCCCAGATTGCCGCGGTCGCGTTGTTGATCGACTACACGGTCACCGTGGCCGTCCAGTGCTCGGCCGGGACGGCCGCCCTCACGACGGCGTTTCCTCAGCTGACCAAGGATTTCCCGCTGGTCGGCAACGGCACGTTGCTGATGACCATCATCGTGGTGTTGGTCCTTATTTTCGGGAACCTGCGCGGGATTCGAGAGGCCGGAAGTTACTTCGCGGTGCCGACGTATTTCTACGTGGTCATGCTGTCGCTGACAATACTTATTGGCTACTACAAGAAGATTGTCGGGACGCTGCACATGGTCCCCCAGCCCGCGGTGAAACTACTGGTCCAAGGGCATCTCGGGACCGGCGGGCACGGTCTGCTCATGGGTCTGGCGTTCTTGACGTTGTTGCGGGCGTACGCGAATGGCGGCTCGTCGCTCACGGGCCTCGAAGCCATCAGCAACGGGGTCGGGAGCTTCCGCCGGCCGGAATCACACAACGCGCGCAGCACGCTCGTCGTCATGTCGTCGGTGCTGGCGTTCTTGCTGCTCGGAACGACTCTCCTCGCGCACTGGACTCACGCACTGCCCTACGCTGCGGGGTCGCCAACGGTCGTGGGCCAAGAAGTCTCGGACGTCTTTGGCGCGCACGGATTCGGCCACATCATCTTCTTCGTCGTGCAGATCGCCACCGTTCTCATTCTCTACACCGGGGGCAACACCTCTTTCAACGGTTTCCCCTTCCTCGCGAACTACGTGGCCGGCGACAGATATCTCCCGCGCCAGCTCACCAAGCGCGGTCACCGTCTGGCCTTTTCCAACGGCATCTTGGTGCTCGGCGTGGTCTCGCTTATCTTGATCATCGCTTTTGACGCGTCGGTGAACGCCCTCATCGCGCTCTACGCGATTGGCGTCTTTACCGGATTCACGTTGGCCGGCGCGGGCATGGTGGCTCGACACCTTCGACAAAAGGAACTTCACTGGCGCCGAGGCGTCTTCATCAATGCGTTGTCCGCGTTCGTCACGTCGCTCGTCGTGATCATCTTCATCATCGCCAAATTCACCGAGGGTGCGTGGATCATCGTCGTCGTGGGACCCATCATGTACTACGGACTCATACGTTTTCACCGCCAGTACGTGCATGAGGAGCGGGCCTTCGAGTCCAATAGCGCCAAGGTCGGCATGAAGATCCGCATGAACCGGGTCATTGTCTTCGTCGACACCTACGACCTCCCGACCGAGCGAGCCTTGCTCTACTGCACCTCGCTCAATCCGTTCTCCATTCGCGCCGTGCACTTCGACGTGGACAACGTCGTCACCAAACGCCTCGAAGCGAGTTGGGGCCGACCCAATACGGCTTCGGCCAGCATCAGTCTCGAGATCGTCGAGTGCGAGGACCGCCGCGTCGATCGCGCCGCACTCGAACTGGTCGCCGACGCCGTACGCGACCCCGACGTGTTCTGCATGGTGATCTTGCCGCGGCGCGGCTTCGCGTCGCGACTGCAGCGACTGCTGCACGACCGAACGGCCGACGAAATGGCGAACGCCGTCATGCACGTGCCGCGTACCGCGGCGACGATTATCCCGTATCGTGCGCTGCGTCGTCTCACCGAAGGTCAACTCACCGAGGAGCCGGTGAGCGACGAAGTCACGCGCGGTGGACTGCGCGAAGCGTCGAACTTGGCCGCCGACGTGCAACTGGCGGCGCGCTCGGGCGACGCGATGCCGATCGGCGCACTCGTCGAGCGCGAGTTTGTCGAAATTGCCGGACGCGTTCGTTCGATGGCCATCGGTAACGAGAGCGGCGCGCACGAACTGCGCTGCGTCATCACCGACCACACGGGATCGATCACGGTGATCTTCCAAGGCCGCACCAACGTGCCGGGCATCGAACGCGGGACGAGATTGTTGGTAAAGGGGACTGTCACGTCCCTGCGACGAGAAGCCGTCATTCTAAATCCGCAGTACGAAATTGTCGCCGCACCCCAAGGCACCAATTAAAAATTCTTTGCAGCGCTGATTCGTAGTCGTGCACACGTGAATGCTCCGACCATTGGGGCGCATTCGCAATGAATGACCCGATGAGAGTCCAATACGTGTCTAACTTGTGTAGCGGCAGCCCGAGGTGGCGATAGTGTGTCACGCCGTGAGATACCTGAGAGGTGGTGAGCATGGCTAGAGCACTCGTTATCGTCGAGTCTGTTGCCAAGGCAACGCGTATTCAGGGCATGCTCGGACCGGACTACATCGTCAAACCGTCGATTGGTCACATTCGTGATCTGCCCCAGAGTGCGGCGGACATCCCCGCCTCGGTGAAGGGTGAGAAGTGGGCGCGCCTCGGCATCAACGTCAACGATCACTTCAAGCCGGTCTACGTCGTTTCGAGTGATCGCAAGAAAATCGTCTCGGAACTGAAGGCGGCGCTGAAGGAAGTCGACGAGCTCTATCTCGCCACCGACGAAGACCGCGAGGGTGAGGCGATCGCCTGGCACCTCCAAGAGGTCCTCAATCCGAAGATCCCGGTGAAGCGGATGGTCTTTCACGAAATCACCCCGGCCGCGATCACGAAGGCCGTCAGCGAGACCCGGGACCTCGACCTGCGCCTCGTCGACGCGCAAGAGGGTCGCCGATTCCTCGACCGCCTCGTCGGGTACGAAGTCTCACCGGTCCTGTGGCGTGCCGTGGACAAGGCGCGCTCGGCCGGGCGCGTCCAGTCCGTGGCGATTCGCCTGGTCTGTGAGCGCGAACGCGAGCGCATGGCCTTTCGCTCGGCGACCTGGTTCGACGTGACGGCGACCATGAGGGCCGACGCCTCCTTTGAGGCGACCCTGGACAGCGTGAACGGCGCTGCCCTAGCGACGGGCAAGAACTTCGACGCGCTCGGGCACCTCGAATCGAAGGGGACGCTCGAAGTCTTGAGCGAGCCGGCGGCCCGTTCGATGGCCCGCGAGCTGACCGGGTCGAGCCTGCGCGTCGACGCCATTACTTCAACCCCGCGCACCCAGCGACCTCAAGCTCCCTTCATGACGTCCTCGCTGCAGATCGAGGCCAGCCGTAAGTTGCGCTTCGACCCCGAGCGCACGATGCGTGCCGCGCAGCGACTGTACGAACAGGGTTGGATCACCTACATGCGCACCGACTCCACGACGTTGTCGGATGAAGCCATCCGGGCCGCACGTAGCCACGCGGCGTCGATGTTTGGCGACGACTACGTCTCCGATCAGCCGCGCCGCTACGACCGCAAGGTGAAGAACGCCCAGGAGGCGCACGAAGCAATTCGACCGGCCGGTGAGTCGTTTCGCTCGATCGATGAGGCCCAGAGCCAACTCGGTGGCGACGAGCGCGCGCTCTACGACTTGATCTGGAAGCGCACGATTGCCTCACAGATGGTGGACGCTCGTCTCACCCAAGATCGTGTGCGACTTTCGGGAACGTTGTCGAACATCGAAGGCATGAACGGTGACGTCGCGGTCGGCCTCAGCGCGAGCGGACTGCGTATTGAGTTCGCGGGCTTTCGTCGCGCTTACGTCGAAGGCACCGACGATCCCGAGGCGGAACTCGCGGATCAAGAACGATTGCTCCCCACTCTCGTTGAAGGCGTCAACGTGCCGGTCGCGAGCGCCGAGGCGAAGGCCCACGACACGCAACCGCCAGACCGCTACTCCGAAGCCACGCTCATCAAGAAGCTCGAAGACCTCGGCATTGGACGACCGTCGACGTACGCGTCGGTGATGAAGACCATCGACCGGCGCGGATATGTCTGGAAAAAGGGCAAGTCCCTCGTGCCGACGTTTCGAGCCTTCGCGGTCGTGAATCTCCTCGAGCTCTACTTCGCCGATCTCGTTGACTACCAGTTCACCGCCGCCATGGAGGATCAACTCGACGAGATCGCCCAGGGACGTCAAGATCTCGAGCCCTGGCTGCGCAAGTTCTACTTCGGCGACGTCGACGCCTCGAGTGAGTTCGCCCGTCTCGGTCTCGAGCACATGACCCACGAACCACACGAGTTCGACTTCGCGGCCATTAACTCTCTGATCTTGGGCGAGGCGCCCGATGGTGTGGCCGTGTCGGTGCGTTCGGGTCGTTACGGTCCTTATCTCGTGCACGGCGACGATCGCGCGTCGATTCCCGAAGCGACCGAGCCCGATTCGCTCACCGTCGAGCACGCGCTCGAACTGCTCGCGGCGCCGAGCAACGATCGAGAGCTCGGCGTGGACGACGCCGGCGAGACAATATATTTGAAGGCCGGTCGCTACGGACCGTACGTGCAGGTCGGCGAGATGACCGATCCGAAGGACAAGCCGAAGACCGCGTCGCTGTTCACGATCATGTCGCCCGAGACGGTCACCCTTGAGGACGCGAAGCGCTTGTTGTCGCTGCCGCGCGTGGTCGGTCAACACCCCGAAGGCGGCGACATTCTCGCCCAGAACGGCCGGTACGGCCCCTACCTCACGTGGGAAAAAGAGACGCGCTCGCTCGAAGACGAGAATAAAATCTTCAGCGTGGATCTCGAAGGAGCGCTCGCTCTGTTCGCTCAGCCCAAGCAGCGTGGACGGCGCGCGGCGGCGAAACCCCTCGCGGACCTTGGCGATGACCCGGTGACGAAGCGCCACGTCGTCGTGCGCAGCGGCCGCTTCGGTCTCTACGTCACCGACGGTGAGACCAACGCGACGCTACGTATTGGCGACACGCCCGAGACAATCACGCTCGATCGAGCGTCGGAGCTACTCGCCGAACGACGTAACGCCGATCCCTCGACACGCGTACGCAAGGTCACAAAAAAGACTGCCAAAGCGCCGGCCAAAGCGGCAAAGAAGTCGACTAAGAAGGCAACTGGCGCGAAGAAGGCCACGAAGGCGACCGGCGCCACCAAGCGCGCCGCCGTTGCGAAGGGCGCGGGCGCCAACGCCGCGCTCTTGCAGTCGCGTGGTGAGGATTCGTGAGCCAGCGCGGTGTCTTCCTCGTCTTCGAGGGCATCGACGTCAGTGGCAAGAGCACTCAGGCTCGGCGCATTGCCGAACGGCATGACGCTCTTTTCACCTTCGAGCCAGGCGACACGCCGCTCGGGGTTGATTTGCGTCACTGGCTGCTCGACGCCGGCACGCCCATGGAGCCTCAAACCGAAGCCCTCTTGATGCTCTCCGATCGCTCGCACCACGTCGCGAGCGTGATCGAACCGGCGCTGCGCGAGGGTCGGTCGGTCGTGAGCGACCGCTACTACGCCTCGACGCTGGCCTACCAGGGGTACGGGCGCGGCGTCGACCTTGCGTTGTTGCAGTCAGCGAGCGACCTCGCGATCGGCTCGTGCCGCCCCGACGAGACGATCCTGTTGGACGTGTCCCTCAAGGTCGTCAACGAACGACGCGCCCATGATCAAAAGGACCGCTTCGAATCGGCCGACGTGGCGTTTCACGAACGCGTGCGCGAGGGATACCTCGAACTGGCCGAGCGAAACGCGTGGATCGTCGTGGACGGCGCGCACGGTCCCGACGAGGTGGCGCGGGTGATTGACGAACGAGTGGCCCACCTACCCTGGTGACGTGACCGACGTCTTTGACCGCTTAGTGGGCCAGGACCGCGCGGTCGCCGCCCTTCGTCAGTACGCGCTCAACCCCGTTCACGCGTACCTCTTCAGTGGTCCGCCTGGGGCCAGCGTGCGCGATTCGCTTTTCGCCTTCGCGGCGGCGCTGCAGTGTCCACGACACGGTTGCGGAGTCTGTGATGTCTGTCGACTCGTTCTCGACGAACAGGACGCCGACGTCTACGTAGCCGAACGTTCAGGCGTGTCCTGGCGCATGGAAGAGATTCGCGAAGCCGCGCGCGTCGCGCGGCGTCGCCCTCTCGGGTCTGGATACCAGATCATCGTCATTGAAGACGTCGAGTTAACGACGACTAGTTCGTCACCGAGTGCGTCGGCGCTCTTGAAGTCGCTCGAAGAGCCACCGAGTCGAACGATCTTCCTCTTGAGCGCCGAAGAACTTTCCGACGCTCTCGACACCATCATCTCGCGTTGCGTCGACGTGAAACTGCACGCACTTCGTGAAGCCGATCTTGCGGCGATACTCGTGGCCGAAGGCGCCTCGGACGGTACGGCCGTGAGCGCCGCGGCGGCGGCGAACGGCAACCTGCGCCGAGCACGGGTCCTCGTGCGCGATCCGGAACTCGCCCAGCGCGTCGAGCAGTGGCGCGCTGTGCCGGGTCGCCTCACGGGAAAGCCCTCGGACTCCTCGCGCGTCGCGAAAGAGTTGGCGGCGTCGCTCGACGACGCCATGGATCCGTTGCAACAGATGCAACAGGAGGAGCTGGAGCGCCGCGCGAGTGACGCACGCGAGATGGGACTGCGCGTTACCAACAAACGAGACGTTGAGGCACAGTTCAAACGCGAACAGCGCCGCTTTCGTCTCGACGAACTGCGCTTCGGACTGAGCGCACTGACGGGCGTGTACCGCGAACGGATGATCGACAACATCGAGGCGGGTGTGGGCGACGCCCAGAGTGAGTATCGGGTGGGCGCATCGTTGCGCGCAATAGACGCCGTCACCGAAGCCAATCGGCGTTTGGACACCAATCTCGACGAGTCACTCCTCTTGCACGACTTGATGTTTTCCCTCATGGATTTCTAGGCTCGAGGAGCGAAGGAAATCGATCGTGTAATGTTGCTCTCTGCGCCTGGGTAGCTCAGTCGGTAGAGCAACGCATTCGTAATGCGTAGGTCAGGAGTTCGAATCTCCTCCCAGGCTCCATTCAGCGCGCGGTGATTCTCCGTTCCTCCTCTCCGTTGTGAAGGGGCAAGGTGCGTGCAAGGTGCGGCAGTGCAATCGCTTGATGGGTTTGACCCTCAAGGAGGACCGCCATCGGTGCCCTAGCGCTGTAGCGTCTGTGTCGTGAAGTGGCTTTTCCAGCGAGACGTGCAAATCTATCTGGCGATGGGAATCGTCGAGGTGGTTTTAGGTCTCATCGGAGTCTTCACTCACCGACACGGCGGGATGAGCGGGTGGAGTTGGGTTTTTGTAGCGCTCGGCGTTCTCTTCATCGGCCGAGCTTTGGTGGGAGCGCGACGCGACGACGCGACGGTGTCTCAGGCCAAGCCCCGTGCGCCCCGAGCATGAAGTCGCGACCCAAGCAAATCGAAACAGACGCAGACGTCTGAGAGTTTCACCGAGCCGATCACGCTGACGGGGCGATTCACGAAGAGCTCGGTGGTTGCGTACAAGACGGTGGCCCTCACGGGTACGTTCCCCTCTCCCGCCATCTGCGAGATCCAGACTCCAAACACGTACGCCGACGAATGGAACATCAACGATAAGTAAGTCCAATCGTCGCGGATTGAAACGGCGCGCAGTGGCCGATAGGCTCGCTGGGATCAAGGGGAGGAACGATCGTTGGCATCGAAGCTAGGCGAGGGCGGCCGCGCAACGGAGAGTTCGTTGGCCGCCGCCGCAGTGCGCCTTGAGCACGTCACCAAGAAGTACAAGTCGATGGTCGCCGTCGACGACCTGTCGCTGGAGTTGGCTCCGGGAGAATTCTTCGCATTGCTTGGTCCCTCGGGTTGCGGAAAGACGACGACTCTGCGAATGGTGGGCGGCTTCGATCAACCCACCTCGGGGCGAATATTTCTCGGTGGCGACGACATTACGTGGACGCCACCGTACCGGCGTGACGTCAACACGGTCTTTCAGTCGTACGCACTCTTCCCCCACCTCAGCGTCTTTGACAACGTCGCCTTCGGACTACGACGAAAAGGTACCGACAAGCGTGAAGTGAGTCAGTTGGTCGAAGAACACCTCGAACTGTTAGGACTCGGTGGGTTCGGTCCCCGGCCCGCGACGCAACTCTCCGGTGGTCAACAACAGCGCGTCGCTCTCGCGCGCGCTCTCGTGAACCGACCCCGAGTGCTGTTATTGGACGAGCCGATGGGTGCGCTCGACGCCAAGATACGTAAATCCATGCAACTCGAACTCAAGCGCATTCAGCGCGAGGTCGGCATCACGTTTCTTTACGTCACTCACGATCAAGACGAAGCAATGGCGCTCGGTGACCGCTTGGCCGTCATGCACGGCGGGCGCTACGAAGATCTGGGCGAGCCCCAGCGGGTCTACGACCAGCCCGCGACGCAGTTCGTGGCGGAGTTTCTGGGTGCGTGCAATCTCTTAGCGGTGAACCCTGATCACGACCGGCTGTGCCTGCCCGACGGCAGCGTGATTGGCGCGCGACTCGGAACCATGGCGTCAACGCCGAGTCTGATCCGTCAAGTGGGCGTGCGCCCCGAGAAGATGCAGTTGCGGCGCGTCGACCACTCGGACGCAACGTCGCCCTCGAGCGCGACCAACCGGGTGAACGCCACCGTTGATTCGGTCGTGTACCTCGGCGCCACCTCGGAGTACGAACTCACGTCGTCGTGGGGCGGGCACCTTCACGTCGTCGCTCAAAACATCGACGACGCCGACCGGCTACGCCCGGGAGATCACGTCACGGCCTCGTGGCACGTGGAGCACGGCTTCGCGTTGCCCGCAGACAACGCCACGGTGACGCCCGTCGAAGAACCGACACGTGAGGCGAAGGAAGCCTCACGTGTCAACTGAGCCGGACCCGAGTCCCCGCGCACCGCAGGTAGACGCCGCTCTCCTGCGCGGTCTGACGCAGCGCCGTTTTCCGCGACGGGCGATGTTGCGCTCCGCGGGTGCCGGTGGGGGCCTGCTCGGGATGTCATCATTGTTGGCCGCGTGCGGTATCGCCGGTTCGGAAAGCCGCGAAGGTTCGCACAAGGTTGATTGGGCCGCGTACTGGCGCGATCAAAAGAGGACGGGCGAACTCAACTTCGCTAACTGGCCCCTGTACATCGACTCCGAGCACGGTAAGTCTGAGTCACTGGCGCTCTTTAGTAAAGCCTCGGGCATCAAAGTTGACTACGAAGCGGTCATCCAAAATGACGCACCGTTCTACGCAACCATCGAGCCACTTCTCGCGGCACAAGAGTCGACGGGATATGACATCATCGTCATGACCAACGGCTGGTACTTGACCCAGCTCATCAACGGCAACTTTCTGGTGGAGCTCGACCACTCCAAACTCCCCAACTTCGCGCGCTACGCGAGTCCCCTCGTGAAGGACCCCAATTACGACCCCGGCAATAAGTTCTCTGTCACGTGGCAGACCGGATTCACGGGTATCGCCTACAACACCAAGTTCATCAAGCGTCCCATCACGAGTTTTAACGACCTGGCCGATCCGGCGTTCAAAGGTCACGTGGGCATGATGAACGACAACACCGAGATCGGTAGCGCGGCGCTTCTTCGTATGGGCATTAAGCCGGAGAATTCAACACCCGAACAGTGGCAGGAATCGACGAAGTGGCTCGAAAAGCAACGTGAGCTGGTGCTTGGCTACTACGACCAGAGCTACATCCAGTACCTGGAAAACGAAGATACCTGGATCACTCAAGCCTGGTCAGGAGACATTTTCCAAGCAAACCTGTCGGGCTATCCGCACCTCAAGTACGTGGTTCCCAAAGAGGGGCAGATTGCCTGGCACGACAACATGTTGATACCGCGCCAAGCGCAGAACCCCCTCAGCGCCTTGGATTGGATGAACTTCTACTACACGCCGAAAATCTCCGGCATCGTAGAAGATTGGGTGAATTACGTCTGTCCCGTGCCTATGGCGCAGGAGTACATATCGACCGTCCTGAAGGATCCGACCGTGGCGAACAGTTCGCTGGTCTTTCCCTCCGCCGCCATCAATCAACAGTCGTACGAGTATTACGTCTACAAGGACTACGACGAGTACCAAACCTGGAACGACATCTACAACCCGATCATCGAATGACGACCGACGCACCCGTACTCGCGAAGCCGGCTAGCCGGCGACCTAGCTGGATACGCCGTCACAGTCCGCCTTACTGGCTAAGCCTGATCGGCGGCGGGTGGATGTTGGCGTTTTTCCTCATTCCGCTCGTCTCGGGACTGATCGTGTCGCTCGAGACGGGTAACCCGCTGACGGGCTATCACCTGACGTGGAACTGGGCCATCTACCAGCAGCTGTTCGTCCACTCCGATATCCCGTACACGACCTTCTTCCTGCGATCGCTGTACTACGGCGCCGCGACGACGGTGCTCTCCATAGTCATCTCCTACCCCATGGCGTACTACATCGCCTTCAAAGTAAAAGAGCGCTGGAAGAGCCCGCTGCTCTTTCTCGTCCTATTGTCGTTCTTCGTTTCGTTCGTTATTCGCACCGACATGTGGGCCTTCATCCTTTCGAACCAAGGGATCGTGATTACCGCGCTGCGAGATCTGCACCTCGTCGGAAAGAACTTCCATATTCTCGGCACGTCGAACGCGGTGATTGGCGGCGACGTGTATAACAACTTGGCCTTTATGGTCCTGCCGATCTACGTGGCGCTCGAGCGCATCGACGGTCGAATCCTCGAAGCTGCGCGTGACCTCTATTCGAACGGGCGCCAGGTCTTCCTGCGCGTGGTGTTGCCGCTGTCGAGGGCGGGAATATTCGCGGGCGTCCTGCTCGTGTTCATCACGACCGTCGGTGACCCGGTGGTGTCGTCGCTGCTCGGCGGGGTTGGCACGTACACCATCGGTCAAGCCATTCAAGACTCGTATCTGACCAACCAGCAGTTCAACGTGGCGGCGGCACTCTCTACCGCACTGATGGTGGTACTCGGTCTCATCATGTTCATCTACGCCAAAGTCTTTGGCACGCAAAACATCGAGAACCTGGTCTAATGGCGTCGCTCACACGTACTCGAGATGGCCGCACGCGCAGCCCGTGGCTCAGCGGGTTCTACTGGTTGGTCATCTTCATCACGTTCGTGCCCATCGTCGTGATGGTTCTTTACAGCTTCAATAACGCCCCCACGAGTCGAATCACGTTTGTCTGGGCCGGCTTTACCACGTACTGGTATCGCAATCTCACTCAAGTGGACGGACTCTCGCACGCCTTCGTGACGTCACTCGAGGTGGCCGTTATCTCGTCCGTGGTGTCAATCGTCATCGGTACGCCACTGTCGATGGCGCTCGGTCGATACCGTTTCTGGGGTAAAGGGTTCCTCAGTTCCATGGTCTTCGCGGACATCGCCGCCCCGGCCATTGTGGTCGGGGCGGCCTCGTTGTCGTTCTTCCTCTCGATCAATCTCGACACGGGTCTCCTGACGATCTTGATCGCGCACATTGCGTTCAACGTCGCCTACGTCGTGGTGGTGGTGCGCGCTCGTCTCTCGGGGATGGATAGCGCGATCGAAGACGCGGCCCGAGATCTTGGCGCGGGACCCCTAACCACGTTTACGCGCGTCACGCTGCCGCTGCTCTGGCCGGCGCTACTCGCGGCAGGACTCCTCGCCTTCGCCATGTCCATTGACGACTACGTCATCACCAGCTTCGTCGCCGGCTCCACAGTGACCTTCCCGCTCTTCGTGTACGGCGCCGCGAAGGTTGGCCTACCCCCTCAGGTTCTCTGCTTCGGCACGATCATCTTCTTCGTCGGACTCCTACTGGCGCTCGCGAATGGCGTCCTCAATCGCCGTCACCTTATTGCTCGGGCTGCGACCGAAGACGACGCGATCGCTGTTATCCAACAACGCGAGGTTGAAGTCGCCCCCGTGAGGGTCTAGCTCGCGAGCGAGTAGACGACCTGGACCTGGACGTTGATCGACTGCGAGCCGGCCTGCACTGGAACGTGATTCGCAGACGCGGCCGACGCGAACTCCTTGAAGGGGTAGACAATTCCGGTCGACCCGGTGTTCTCTTCGTCGACCACCTTCACGATTGAAACCACCGTGGTCCCGCCGCCCTTCGCGATCTGACTCGCCTCGGTGTGCGCGTTACGGATCGCGCGGGCCCTCGCCGCCGCGAGGAATTTCGATTGGTTGGAGATCGAAAACGTGATCCCGCTCAGTTGGATGCCGTTACCGACGGCCTTGGCCGCGGCGTTGATGGCGTCTCCCACTTTCGCGATGTCGTGCGACGTGACGTTGAGGTTGTCCTGCGCGGTGAAGTTGACGATGTTGCCGGCCGCATTCGTGCTGTCGTAGATGTTGAGGCCTGACGTTTGCAGGTTCTTCTTCGTGATGCCGTTCTTCAGCAGTGTGGCCTCAAGAGCCGCCGTCTTCTGGTTGTTGTCTTCGAGGGCCGCGTTGGCGCTGAGTGCGGTCGTCGAGACGCCGATCTGAAAGCTCACGGTGTTGGGCGTGCCGGTGACCGTACCCGAGCCCGTGACGGTGATGGTCGCCGCCGCTGCGCTCTTGGCGCGACCGAGAGCCACCCCGGTGAAGGCAATGGCCGCGATCACGATGGCGAAGACCGGCAGGAAGATGATCCGGGCCGAGTAGCGCCGGGACCGCTCATTGGCGTGCGCGTGGGGGGTCTCATCGGGGGTGTCAAGGTGGTCGCTCACGGTGTCTCCTTTGTCCACGGGCGACGTTCGCGTCGTGGCGACGATGGCGGCCCAAGTCCGTTGCTCGTCGTACTAGGTAACTGTCGTGAGGTCGCGAAACTTTCGTGGAACTTGAGAAACTACGAAACGAGCGAGCGAACGATCGTCGTAAAGTCGTCCGAACGTTCCTCCCAGTTGTGATAGCGATCGAAGCTCGGAGCGGCCGGGGAGAGCAAAACCACACCACCGGTGTCAAGTGAAATTCGCGCGAGTTGGACGGCTTCGAGCATGGACGAGGCAATGTGCTGGACGAGGTCGTGGCGACGTTGACGCACTTCATCCGAGAGGCGAGCACCCGCATTGCCCATCGTGATGAGCGTCGTCGGGGCTGTTCGCGCGACCAGCGCCTCAGCTAATTCCGCGTAGTCGACGCCTCGGTCGAACCCGCCCGCGATGAGAGCGACGGGATCGTGAGAAAAGACGTCGAGGGCCGCGAGGGCCGGAAGCACCGACGTCGCGAGTCCGTCGTCGACGTAGCGAATAGTCGCCGAACCGGCGGACTCGCTCGCGACGAGGGTCAGTCGTCCGCGCAGCGGCGTGAACTCCGACGCCCGTTGTTGAACGGCGGCGCGAACGGTGTCAATCGATTCGCCGGTGAGTGTCGCCGCCGCCGCGAGGGCAACGGCCACGTTGGCGTCGTTGTGCTCACCAATGAGTCCGAGTGACGACGCGAGCGATGTCGAATCGCTCGCCACGTAGCGCAACGTTCCACCGATCTGCGCCTCGTGCTCGTGCAGCGTGGCGTTGTCGGCGACAAGAGTGACGTGCTCACCCGGAGCGCGAGTGAGAGAAAGCTTGTCGTGGCGATACTGCTCCAGCGAGCCGTGCCAGTCCACGTGGTCTTCCCCGAGGGACGTCACGACGACGACCCGCGGCGCGATGTCGAGGTCAACGACCTGAAAGCTGGAGACTTCGAGAACGAGCCAGCCCTCGCTCGTGTCGACGTTCGGGTCGTAGGGGGGCTGGCCGATGTTGCCCAGGCGCTGGGCGCGTTGGCCGAGGCTCTCGAGAAAGAACGTGATGAGCGAGGTGGTGGTGGATTTCCCCTTGGTGCCGGTGACGGCGACGACACGATGGAGATCCGTATCGTGCAACCAGAGGTTGAGAGCCGAGGTAACGGTGACGCCTTTTCGCTCGAGTTCGAGAACGTCGGCACGACGTCGGGGAATGCCGGGACTCTTTAAGACGACGTCGCAGGTGGCGAGCGCGTCCAGCCCCCCGTGATCGGTCACCAGGACGTCGTCACCGACGCCATCCGCATCGTCGACGACTATGTATTCGGCGACGCCGCGCAGGCGAGCCGCCGCGGCGCGACCTTCGACGCCGAATCCAAAGATTCCGACACGCTTACCTGCGAGGTCAGCGAAGCCAGTGGGCCGGAACACGACTTGGTCCTTCCTGCTCGAGCAAAGACTCGAAGGTGACCGCGACGTTCGCTTCGGCCGCGAGGGCCGCGAGTTGCCCTTCGTCGCGCCACTGGTCGAGCTCGGTGACGCGACGAAGCGCGGCGGCGCTCTCCTCGGGGTCGCCGACGCACTCAAAGGGCTTGTATGCGACGCCCACGCCCACGCCCACGCCGACGCCGACGAGGACTCGGAGCTGGTCACTGCGACGCTCGTCGCTCAGCGGTTCGTGATGGAAGATGTCGACGAGCGTCGCGCGCGAGAGAAACGGCGCGAGCATCAAATTGATAAAGAGGCACTTGTCGCACTCACCGCACCACGTATCGAGGCGTCGCTCGCGCGCTTGGGCGAAGGCCCGGTTGCAACTACGAAAGACGTGGTGGTACTGGGGGAGTTCGCTAAAGGTCTTCGCCACCCAGACCTCGCTTCGATCGCGCAGAAAACTGGCGACCGTGAGTTGATCGCCGAGGCGCTCGCTCAGTGCGTCGGCGATGAGGATTTCGGCGGCGAGAGATTTGCTCCACTGATGGTTGACCTCAAGGTCGTTCCAGAGAAGGTTCGCGGCCGAGGCGGAGTGCTCGTTGCTCATGACGACTCCGCCACGTCCTGACGCCACGGCCGCTACCGCCGCGAGCAAGGTCACCATGGCCGTGACCGGCACGTGGCCGTGGAAGAAGGAATCGTCGTCATTGAGTAGCTGTGCGTCAAGGTGGCGAGTCGCTCGTACGATCTCGAGACCAGTGACCGCGGCCGTCTCTTCCAGCGGCGCAAAGGGACCACTCGAGGGACTCACGATGAAAAGGGTCTGATCGAGATGGTCGGCGAGCGTGGCGGTCGTCACGACCGAGTCGATGCCTCCGCCAAAAGGGACGAGTACGCGCTCGGGGTCGAGCGAGACGGGGGTGGCGACGACGTCGGTGCCCCCCGAAATAATCACGTCGTCGAGCGGTAGGTCGTTGCGGTAGGCGAATTCTCCCAGCCCCTCGCGCAGAGCCGCCGCGAGGAGTCGCTCGCCGGCGGCGCCCAGTGGTGTCGCGCCCACGTCTACGCGTCGGGCGGCCCCGGCCTTGTAGTACGAGAGGCCCGCGACGAGAAACCACAGTTCTGCCACTGCACGCACGACCGGTCTGTCGAGAGTGCCGGCACCCTCAAAGACCACGGTCTCAACAAAAGCGCGACCGTCGAGCTCGTATGTCGCGCGCAGTGACGACTCGTCGAGCTCGAGGCTGACGTAGCGAAAGAGGTCGGCGCGGGGGTTGGTCGATACGTCGCTCATGGCGTTTCTCATGCTACGACTCGTTTCGCGACAATCGCGAAGCGACCGCAGGGACGTTGCGCGCGGTCGCTGAAGAAGACCTCACCACCGTCGGTGACGTCGCGACTGCGCACGATGCGATCGTCCACCACGCCGGCGTCGAGGAGTTGACGAGTTGCGACGAGACGGAGATCGAGCCGAGAGCGATCATCTCCGTCAGGGGTAAGGGCTCCTGGCACGCTCGTGAAGTAGCGCGCCACGTCGGGCCCCACTTGGTAGCGCTCTTTTGAGATGGATGGTCCAATAAACGCGTGCGTCGCACGGGTGTCGAATCCTTCGAGGGCGCGCGCGATGATCCCAACTTCGAGTCCGCGCCAACCCGCGTGCACGAGTGCCACCCGCCCCGAGGATGCGTCGACAAGGGCGAGGGGCACACAGTCCGCGACGAGTATGGCCAGCGCGAGCGCTGGCGAGTCGGTGACGAGTGCGTCCGCTTCGCTGGCGTCGGTGACGGACCCGCCGTCGAGAACGCGCGCGCCGTGCACTTGGCGGACTGTGACGAAGTGATCGGTGTCAACGCCGGTCGCGTGGGCCACGAGCGCTCGATTCTCACGTACGCAGTCCTCGTCGTCGCCGACGTGATCGCCGAGGTTGAGCGATTCGAAGGGGCCAGCGCTCACGCCGTTGAATCGGTCGGTCACGAAGACGTCCACACCGAGTTCGGCCAGGTTGGCCGCCGGATACACGGTCAACGTATCGCGCTGTTGCGCGCTCAGCGTTACGTCTCTTGGCACGCGGCGCAGTGTCCGATGACGTCGAGGGCGTGTGACGTAGCCCGAAAGCCCTGCTGGCGTGCCAGCTCGTCCACCATGGCGCTCACGGTTCTCTCAAAGTCCGAGGTGGGCGTGACGTCGATGACGCGCCCGCACGACGAGCAGAGCAGGTGGTGGTGATGGTGCGTGAGGTCTTCGGCTAGTTCGAAGCGCGCAAACTCGTCGTTGGCCGCGATGCGCCGCACGACGCCCGCGACCTGAAGATCCGACAAGTGGCGATAGGCGGAGCTGCGTGGGACGTCGGGGATAGCGTGGGCGATGTCCGAGATGCTGAGAGGCCGACCGGACGTGGCGAGGAGTTCGACAACGGCCTGGCGGCCGGGGGTGTAGCGCTGGTCGATTCGGTGCAGGTGCACCTCCACGAGTTCGTGGAGTTCGTCGTGAGACGAGTCGACGTGGGCGTCGTGGCTCTCGCGGTGGACGGGGCGAATCATGGCCACAATCTCCTTAATCATCGTTTACGTTCTCAATTGTAATGAGACTCAGTCTCAATCTACACTTTTCTTATGACCACGAACAGATCACTGATAGCGGCGCGAACGGTGCTTGCCGTGGCGCTTCTGGTAATCGGCGTTGCAATCTCGACGGTTTTGATACGCCCGGCGTCGGCCGGTGGCAGGGCCCACGTCATTGTTGCCATCGGTGCCGAGAATGAATACGCCAACGTGTTGAGCCAGATCGGCGGCAAGTATGTCTCGGTGTCGGCGATCCTGAAGAACCCGAACACCGACCCGCACACCTTCGAGGCGAGCGCGAGTGTCGCGGAGGAGGTCTCGAAGGCGCAACTGATCGTGCAGAACGGAGTGGGCTACGACAGCTTCATGAACAACATTGAGGCCGCCTCGCCGAACTCGAAGCGCAAAATCATCACCGTCCAAGACGTACTCGGCCTCCCGACCGATGCGCCCAATCCGCACCTCTGGTACAAGCCAACGACGATGCCCGCCGTGGCGAAGGTCATGGCGAAGGACCTCGACAAACTCGCCCCGAGCCACGCCGCGTACTTTGACGCGAACCTCAAGACCTTCGACGCCTCGCTGAAACCGTGGCTCACGGCCATCGCGACCTTTAAGGCGAAGTACCCTCACACGCCAGTCGCGGTGACCGAACCGGTCGTCGACTATCTTCTCCAAGCGATGGGCGCCAACGTTCTCACTCCCTTCGTCTTCCAGGCCGACATCATGAACGGCGTCGACCCGGCCCCGGAAGACATCACGCTCGAGGACAACCTCTTCACCAAGCACAAGGTCAAGCTCTTTTGCTACAACCAGCAGGTGGTCGACGCACTGACGACGTCTATTCGCCACGCGGCTGAGAGCTCCCACATACCGGTCGTGGGCGTGTACGAAACGATGCCGACCCCGGGCTATGACTACCAGACGTGGATGCTGGCCGAAGTGAAGGCGATTGAGTCGGCCGTTACGACTGCAAAATCGACGCAGAAAATATGAGCGACGCCCCCGTTCTCGAAGTCGACCACGTCAGCGTCAGCTTCGGGGGACGAACGATCCTCGACGAAGTGAGTTTCGACGTGCAACGCGGCGAGTTCACCGGGCTGATCGGATCCAATGGCGTCGGGAAGACGACGTTGCTGCGCGCGATCTTGGGACTCCAGCGTCTCGCCAGTGGTGAGATTCGTGTCGAGGGAGAGGCGCTGTCACGTCATAACCACCGGCTCGGCTACGTGCCGCAAAAGGTCGTTCTCGACGTGGACATCCCTATGCGCGCGCGCGATTTCGTGGCCCTTGGACTCGACGCGCAACGTTTCGGGTTTTCTCGGCGCACGACGGCCCAACGCGATCGAGTCGACGAGATCCTGCGCGACGTCGACGCCGAGCGCTTTGCCGACAGTCGCGTCGGCAGCCTCTCGGGAGGTGAGCAACAGCGAGTCCTCATCGCCCACGCTCTCGTCGGTGAGCCCTCCTTGCTCCTGCTCGACGAACCGCTCGCGAACCTGGACCCGAAGAGCGTCCAGGAGATCGTGTCGTTGCTGCACCGCGTGGCGAATGATCATGACGTAGCCGTGTTGCTCTCGGCGCACGAGATGAACGCGCTGTTGCCCGTCATGGATCGCATTGTCTACGTGACGAACGGGCGCGCGGCGAGTGGCACAACCGACGAGGTCGTCCAGTCCGACGTACTGAGTGCGCTCTACGGGCACCACGTCGACGTGTTGAAGTTGCACGGGCGTGTGCTGGTGATCGCCGAACCCGGTCAAGACGACGCGGAGATTCCCCAGCACCCGACGCTCACCGTGAACTGAGCGGCGTGCACTACCTCTTCGAACCCGGCTTCTTTTCCAGCAGTCCGGTTCGCGTGGCTTTCGCCATCGGTGCGGTGAGCGCCATCGTGTCGGCCATCGTCGGAGTCTTTACCGTCATGCGCGGTCAGTCGTTCGCGGGTCACGCCCTCTCCGACGTCGCCACGACCGGTGGCTCGGGCGCCTTCTTCTTCAATCTCAGTCCGCTCGTGGGGTTTCTTGGCGCCGGTGTTCTCGGTGCCGGCGCCATGGAAGCCGTTGGCGTGCAGCGTCTGCGCGGTCGAGACGTGGCGACGGGCATCGTGCTCGGCTTCGCGACGGGGCTCGCCGCGCTGTTTTTGTATCTCGACACGACGAAGAGTGCGACGACCGGCGTCTCCCAACAGATCCTGTTCGGGTCGATCTTCACGCTCGACCCTTCGACGATTCCGCTCGTCGTCGTCATGAGTGTCATCACCCTGGGTGTCCTCGCGGTGATCTTTCGTCCGCTTCTGCTGAGTTCGATCAGCCCCGACCTGGCCGCGGCCCGAGGTATCTCGGTTCGCGTCATAGGACTTCTCTTCATGCTCGCTCTCGCCGTCGCGGTGGGCCTCTCCTCGATCGCCGTTGGTTCACTTCTCTCGACCGCCCTCTTGATCGGACCGGCAGCGACGGCACTGCGTCTCACGAGAAACCTGCGCAGCGCGCTCATCGTCGCGGGCGCGCTCGGGGTCGCGGCGACGTGGGTCGGGATCATTCTCGCGTACGACAGTTTTTATTGGTTCACCTCGAGCCAGGGTCTGCCCGTCAGTTTTTTCATTGTGGCGCTGATCTTCTTGGGCTATCTCCTCTCGGGACTACCCGCCGTTCGCCGACGCACGAGTAGTCCGACGGCCGCGGCGCCAACGCATTCGTTGGAAAGAGTGGCGGGCTGATGTTTTCGAGCTTCATGGTCAACGCGTGGCTGATCGGTTCGATCGTCGCGATCGTTGCCGGTGTCCTAGGCTTTTTCGTCGTGATGCGCGGCTCGGCCTTCGCGGCGCACGCCATTCCGAACGGTGCTTTCGCCGGCGCCGCGGGGGCCAACCTGATTGGCGTGAATCCACTCGTCGGCCTCGGCGTCTTCTCGTTGGCGGCGGCTCTCGGCATCGCCAAACTCTCACGCCGTGGTCGTGCGGACGCGGTGACGGCCCTCGCACTCGTCTTGATGCTGGCCCTCGGCGCCGCGTTCCTCAGCCAGAGCACCGAATACGAGCCGGCGATCTTCTCGCTCTTGTTCGGCGAGATTCTCGGCGTGAGTGCGAGCCAGCTCTGGCCGGTGATTGTGCTCGGTGCGGTGTGCGTTATCGCCGTCGCGGTGTTGTATCGACCTCTGCTGCTGGCCTCTATTGCGCCGGAGATCGCGGCAGCGAGAGGTCTTCGACCCGAACGACTCGAAGTGATCTTTCTTGTCGTGTTGGCGTGCGCGACGACGATGACCGTTCCGGTCGTGGGAGCTCTTTTGATCTTCACGTTGATGATCGGACCCCCGGCCGCCGCGCGGTTCTTTAGTGATCGAGCGCTCGTGGTGATGGGTCTCTCGGTCGTCATTGCGCTGTTCACCATCTGGGGCGCGCTCGCGTGCTCGTTCACTACGAACTGGCCGGTCGGCTTTTACGTTGGCGCCTACAGCGCAGCGTGGTTTGTGATCGGTCGGCTCTACGTCGCTTGGCGCCGGGCGCGCGGTCCACGTCGTCGCACGAGTGTTCTCTCAGAGACGTCGCGCTGAGGGGGTCGTAACCTAAGGGCGTGAAGCCCGCGCAGGAACTACTGAACGCGTGTACGTTCCCTTTGGCGGGAGAAGTCGATCTTGCCGTGTCGGGTGGACCGGACTCGCTCGGTCTCTTGCTCCTCGCACTTGACGCTGGTCTCGATGTGCGCGTGCACCACGTGGATCATCACGCGCGCGCGGCCAGCACGGCCGACGCCGAGTTCGTGGTCGCGGTGGGCGCTACGTTCGACGTGCCGGTCGTCGTGCATGACGTAGAGGTAGCCCCCGGAACGAACTTCGAAGCTCGTGCGAGAAGCGAACGACGTCGCGTCTTGCCGCCGGGATGTCTCACGGGCCACACCATGGACGACCTCGCCGAAACCGTGCTGTTGAACATGATCCGCGGCGCCGGACTCGACGGTCTGTCGCCACTCGTGAACGATCCCACGAAACCGCTGGTGCGACTTCGCCGCAGTGACGTCGCGGCACTCGTGGGCGAACGCGGGCTTGAGGCGCGACACGACGAATCGAACGATGACCTCGCGTATCGACGCAATCGCGTTCGCCACCAGTTGATGCCACTGCTCTCGGAGGTCGCCGAACGCGACGTGGTGCCGCTCCTCGCGCGTCAGGCCCACGTGCTGTATGACGACCGGGCCTGGCTCGATTCTCTCGTCGAGGAGGACGCGTTGCGCGCGCTAGACGAGGTGGATTGTCGCGAACTTCGCGAGTGGCCCCGCGCGCGACTTCGTCGCTGGCTGCGTGCGCAACTCGGCGTCGTCGACGAACTCGGCGAGTCACATCCGCCGAGCAGCGCCGAGATCGAGCGAGCCCTGCGCGTCGTTGACGGTGAGGTCGTCGCCACCGAGTTACAAGGTGGTCGACGGCTGTCGCGCAGCGCGCAACGTCTCGCGCTCGAAGGTGGCTCCACTACGCTGACCAGTCATGGATAGGCATTCACCGCACGACTTCACCGCCAAATGGGCTCAAGACGTTCTCGGCGAGGTCGTGGTCTCGGCGAAAGAGGTGCACGACCGCGTCGAGGAACTCGGCCGCCAGATCACCCTCGACTACGCCGAA
The DNA here is from genome assembly GCA_003142095.1 of Acidimicrobiaceae bacterium. Classification (GTDB taxonomy): domain Bacteria; phylum Actinomycetota; class Acidimicrobiia; order Acidimicrobiales; family RAAP-2; genus RAAP-2. Next base: position 40,722 of record PLON01000057.1, read on the forward strand.
AATCCGCCGCTTTTAGTCTGTGTGCTGAAGGGCGCGATTAACTTCATGGCCGACCTGATGCGAGCCATAGAGCTACCGGTCGAAGTCGACTTCATGGCGGTCTCCTCTTACGGCGCCGCCACCAAGACGAGCGGAGTCGTGCGTATCGTGAAGGACCTCGACGTGGACCTCACGAATCGCCACGTCGTCATTGTTGAAGACGTTGTCGACTCCGGGCTCACGCTCAACTATCTGCGTCAGTACCTTGGCGCGCGCAGCCCCGCGAGCCTTGAAGTCTGCGCCCTGCTCTTGAAAGAAGGCGAGCAGCGCGTGGAGCAGTTGCTCAAATACGTGGGCTTCACGATACCGGCCGACTTTGTCGTTGGCTACGGGCTCGACGTCCACGAGCGCTACCGCAACCTCGACGCGATCTACACCTACGTCGGCGAGGTCTAAGCGTGGTTGACCAACCGCGGGTGCAAGAACTGATTCGCGAGCTGCTCGAAGCGATCGGTGAAGACCCGACGCGTGAAGGACTGCGCGAGACCCCGCGACGCGTCGCCGAGATGTACGGCGAACTCTTTACGGGCATCGAGAGCGATCCGGGCGAACACCTTCACGTTCGCTTCGAGGCCGGACACGACGAGATGGTCATGGTGCGCGACATTCCCTTCACGTCGCTCTGCGAACACCATCTCGTCCCGTTCGTGGGCTTGACCCACGTGGCCTACCTGCCGGCGGCCGACGGACGCATCACCGGATTGTCAAAATTGGCCCGCATGGTCGAGGGCTTCGCCCGGCGCTTGCAGGTGCAAGAGCGCATGACCACGCAGATCGTCGAAGCGATGGAGAAAGAACTGCAACCCCGCGGTTCGATCGTCGTCATCGAGGCCGAGCACTTTTGCATGTCGATGCGCGGAGTAAAAAAGGAGGGCATGACGACCGTGACCTCCGCGGTGCGCGGCGTGTTTCGTGACGACGCCAGAACCCGGGCCGAGGCCCTGCAGTACATCCATCAACGAAGGTCTACGTGGCGCTGAATCCCGCCGTCATGGGCATCGTGAACGTGACGCCCGATTCGTTTTTCCCCGCCTCGCGCACCCTGGCCGCCGACGAGGCGATCGCGCGGGGGCTGGCGCACTTTTCAGACGGCGCCGACGTCGTAGACGTCGGGGGCGAATCGACGCGACCCGGTGCGTCACCGGTCGACGACGATGAAGAACTCAGTCGCGTGGTGCCCGTCGTGCGCGCGCTGGCGGCGCGTGGACCGGTGTCAATCGATACGCAAAAGGAATCGGTGGCGCGCGCCGCCATCGCGGCCGGGGCGAGCGTCCTCAACGACGTCTCGTCGAGCCTCGTCGACGTCGCGGGAGAACTCAAGGTGGGCTACGTCGCCATGCACCGCCAGGGTGACTCGCGCGTGATGCAGGATAATCCCAGCTACGCCGACGTCGTTGGCGAGATCAGCGACTTTCTCGCTCACGTGGCCGACGACGCTCGCCGAGCGGGAGTCAGCCAACTCTGGCTGGACCCGGGCATCGGCTTTGGCAAGACGGTGGAGCACAATCTGACGCTGTTGGCGCACTGCGACCATTTTGTTGAGCTCGCCGCGAGCTACGGCGCGGGGGTGCTGATCGGCACCAGTCGTAAGGGTTTCCTTAGTCACCTCGGTCGTGACTCCCTCGACGTCGACGAGCGCCTCGAGGCGTCTCTCGCCACGGAAGCGTGGGCCATGGTCCAAGGTGTCAGTATGGTGCGAGTGCACGACGTACGAGAGACGGTTCAATTGAGAGATTTGCTCGCGATGACCCCCGAGGTCGTGACGCCGTGAAGGGCAAGTGGGCGGCCGGAATCGAACCGCGCGGCTTTACCTGGGTCTACAAGGGAATACTCGCCGTCTCCGAACGACCGGGCGGATCGACCACGGTGCACCGTCAGGTCCGGCGCGACGAAGAGTTGATGTGGCTGAAGCATCAAGGCTTCGGTCGCGTTATCTCGATCCTGCCGGTCATGCAGAACATGAGCGCTTACTTCGAACACGGACTCACCGCGAGCCACTACGCGTTGCGCGGTGGACCCCAGCAACGCGAGGTCCTCGAAGCCTGTTACCACGACGTCGCCAACTGCATGGCGTCGAAGACGACGGTTCTCTTGCACGGTGACGAGGTCTCCGATCGACTCCTGGGCGTGGTGGCGGGCTATCTCGTCTGGAGCCAGAAGGTCGGAACGGTGCCCGCGTCCATTGCCCTCGTCGAGCGACTCTTCAAGCGTTCGATCGGGCCCGACGGGCGCTCCGTCCTCATGGACCTGCCCGAGAACGTTCGTGAGTGACGTAATTGAACTGAGAGAGTTGCGCGTGAGCGCGGTCGTGGGGGTTCTCAGCGAAGAACGTGACCGCGCCCAGCCGCTCGCCTTCGACATTGACATCGCCCGCCCCTTCGAAGAAGCGTCGATCAACGATGACCTCGCCGAGACGACCAACTACGCCGAGGTCTTGCGGATCGCGACGAAAGTGGCGTCCGAGGGAGCCTTCTTGCTGCTCGAGACGCTGGCCTATCGTGTTGCGCGCGAGATTCTCGCCTACGACGAGTGGATCTCGTCGGTCACGGTCGCGGTGCGCAAGTTGCACCCTCCCGTCGCCGAGGACGTGGCCACCGTTGGCGTGCGCTGCACCGTCACGCGCTAGACGTGCGCGTCGCCTACCTCTCACTCGGCACGAACGTCGGTGACCGCAAAGCTCATCTTGAGGGCGCTATTGCGACCCTCGCCGAGGGTGAGCCGTACCGTCTCTCGCACGTATACGAAACCGAACCAGTCGGGGGAGTTCCTCAGGACAACTTTTGGAACCTGGTGATGGAGCTCACGACCGGGGCCAGTGGCGATGAACTCCTCGAGCGCGCGCTGCGCGCCGAAGAGAGGGCCGGGCGCACGCGCGAGGTGCGCTGGGGACCGCGCACCCTCGACGTCGATGTGCTCTTTGTAGGCGACGAGGTGCGTGACGACCCGGAGTTGACGCTGCCGCATCCTCGCCTCTTCGAGCGTTCCTTCGTGCTGTGTCCACTGAAAGAACTGGCGCCCCAGCTCGTTAGTGAGGAGCAGTTGGCGAGCGCGACCGGCGACGTCGTGGAACTCGGTACACTTCAGTCATTGCGCTAGTCACCGAACGGCACCTACGGGGCCGGAACGGGAATGGAGCCAGTATGAAGATCACCATCGTGGGCGCTGGTCGCGCCGGCACGTCCTTCGACGCGGCGTTAGCCAGCGCCGGGCACGAAGTACGTCTGATCCATCACGACGAACTCGAACGCATCGGTGACGCCGACGTGGTACTGCTCTGCGTGCCCGACGACGCGATCGCCGTCGTGTCGAACGCGCTCGAGTCGAGCGAGGCGCGCGCGGTGCTGCACGTGGCCGGATCGCGGGGTCTCTGCGAAGTCGCGAAGCACCCGCGCGCGGGCTTTCTGCACCCTCTCGCGGCGTTATCGTCGAGCGACCTCGGCGCGAGTCGTTTGCGCGGTGCGCTCTTTAGCGTCGGCGGCGACGACGTGGTCAGCGAACTGGTCGCGTCTCTCGAGGGACGAGCCATTCGCCTGCGCGACGATCAGCGGGTCAACTATCACGCGACGGCGAGCGTGGCGGCGAATCATCTCGTCGCGTTGATGGGTCACGTGGAAGCGCTTGCCGAGTCGGCGGGCCTCTCGTTCGATGACTTTGTCCCCCTTATCCAACAGGCCCTCTCTGACGTTGTCGCGGTGGGAGCCCAACGTGCATTGACCGGACCGGCGTCTCGTTCGGATATGGCGACCATCGACGCGCACCTCGCGGCCATTCCCGAAAGCGAGCGCGCGACGTACGTGGCGCTCGCTCGTGCCGCCTTCGAACTGGCCGAACAACGTCGGCTCGCGTCGGCCTAGTGCGCGAGCTCAGCGACATCGAGGCGTGGCGCCAGTTCGCCCACGGCGAGCGCGTCGCGGGTCGTTCCGTGGGGCTCGTGCCGACGATGGGCGCTCTGCACCAAGGCCACGTCTCTCTCTTTCGCGCGGCGAAGGCCGCGAGCGACGTGGTCATTGCGACGATCTTTGTGAACCCCCGCCAGTTCGCCGATGAGAACGACCTCGCTCGCTATCCGCGCACGCTCGAGCACGATCGCGAACTCGCCGCCGAATGCGGAGTGGACTGTCTCGTCACTCCGACGCTCGACGAGATGTGGCCCGACTACCCCGACTGCACGCCGACGACCGTATCGGTGCGCGGAATCGGCGACGTATTCGAGGGCGCCGATCGCCCCGGCCATTTCGACGGCGTCGCCAGCGTCGTCGCAAAGCTCTTCGCGGTGACGGGCCCGAGCCACGCGTTCTTTGGCGAAAAGGACTTCCAACAACTCGCCGTCGTTCGCCAACTTGTTCGTGACCTCGGTTTCGACGTCGAGGTCGTGGGATGTCCCATTGTGCGCGACGAGGATGGACTGGCCCTCTCGAGTCGTAACGTGCGGCTGTCGAGCGAAGCGCGTCGACGGGCGCTCGGACTGTCGCGCGCTCTTTCGTACGTGGCAAGCACGAGCGCACGCGCGAGCACGCTGCGCGCCACGATGCGCACGATCCTCGACGACGCGGGCATCGACGTCGCCTACGCCGAAGTGGTTGATCCGCGCACGTTACGTCCTTCGGGTGACGACGAATCGGGGCCGCGCCGCGCCCTCGTCGCGGGATTCGTCGATGGGGTGCGACTGCTCGACAATGGACCGGTCACCGTCGTGCGGGAGAACTAATGCTTCTGGCAATGGACGTTGGCAACACCGAAACGCTGATTGGCCTCTTTGGTCAGGCCGACCTCGACGCCCCCGAGGCCATGGGTTTCGCGCGCGCGAGCGGCGAGCACGGCCTCGCGTATCACTGGCGCACTTCAACCGTCGTGGAGCGCACGCCCGACGAGCACGCCATCATGCTCACCCAACTGCTCGATCTCGAAGGGTTGGACCTGAAATCGACCGTTACCGAGATCGCCATCTGTTCTTCGGCGCCGGCCGTCACGACGCAACTTCGCCGCATGGCTAAGCGCTGGTTCTCCGATCTCGAGCTCACGGTGCTCGGCCCGGGCACGAAGTCGGGCATGCCGATTCTCTACGAGAATCCGCGCGAAGTCGGCGCCGACCGCGTGGCCGACGCCATCGGCGCGTACGACCTCTACCCCGGGGCCCTGATCGTCGTTGATCTGGGAACGGCCACCGTCTTTGACGTCATCAGTGCGAACGGCGAGTACCTCGGCGGCGCCATCGCGCCCGGGGTCGCGATCTCGCTCGAAGCGCTCTACACCCACGCCGCCGCGCTGCGCTCAGTCGAACTGGTGCGACCACGTTCGGTGATTGGTCGCTCGACGGTCGAGTCGATCCAAAGCGGCGTTCTCTATGGCTTCGCGGCCCAAGTCGACGGCATCATCGATCGCATTCTCGACGAGTTGGGAGAAGCCACGATCATCGGGACCGGGGGACTCGCCAGTTTGATCGCGCCACACACAAAACACGTCCGCATTATCGAACCGTGGTTGACCCTGCACGGATTGCGTATCGTTCATGAAAGGAATCACCGGAAAGAGATCACGTGACCACGCCCTACCAGTTCGCCCACGACGCCTACGCCGCCTCACTGCAGAGCGCGTTCTCGTTCCTCGCCGATGGTGAAGAGTCGGGCCAGGTCGTTCACGTGGCTGGACGGATCGTGCTCCTTCGTCGTCAGGGCAAGTTGGCCTTCGCCACGATGCGCGACTCGACGGGAGAGATCCAGCTCTTCGTCCTCGAGAGCGTGGCCGATAACTTCGACGCGTTCACCAAACTGCACCTCGGCGACTGGGTTGGAGTCGTCGGCGGAGTCGTGCGCACCAAGCGTGGAGAACTGTCGGTGAAAGTTGCGACGTGGGAGCGCCTAGCCGAGGCCCTGCGCAACTTTGGCGACAAGTGGGCCGGTATCGCCGACTTCGACCTGCGCTATCGTCACCGCGAAGCCGACCTCTGGGCGAACGAAACAACGCGACGCTCTCTACAACGTCGTAGCGACATGATGCGCGCCGTGCGCGAGCGCTGCTGGGCGGCGGGTTTCATGGAAGTCGAGACGCCGATCCTGAACGCGGTCCCGACCGGATCCTCGGCTCGTCCCTTCGTCACGCGCCACAACGCACTCGATAGCGACTTCTACCTACGCGTGGCGCCCGAACTCTGGCTCAAGCGACTTGTGGTGGGCGGCTTCGAGAGGGTTTTCGAGCTCGGCCGCGTCTTTCGCAACGAAGGGGTGAGCCCGCGTCACAACCCCGAGTTCACGATGCTCGAGCTCTACGCCGCCTACTGGGACTTCGAGGACATGATGTCCTTCACCGAGGAACTCGTGGCGGGCGTGGCGATGGACGTCCTTGGGGCTACGCAGTTCGAATATCAGGGAAAGCAGATCTCTTTTACGACACCCTGGGCGCGACGTCCCATGGCCGAGCTCGCAAGTGAAGCACTCGAGCGCGAGGTGTCGGTGCACACGCCGCGCGAAGAGCTCGCGGGATACCTGCGCGAGCGCGGCGTCGAGGTGCACGCATCGTGGGGGGCGGGGCGCTGTCTCGCTGAGCTGTTCGAACATCTCGCCGAAGAGTCACTCTGGGATGCGACCTTCGTGACCGAGTACCCGGTCGAAGTCTCACCGCTCTCGAGGCGACACCGTCGCGACGAAGAATTGACCGAGCGATTCGAGTCCTACGTCGCCGGACGTGAACTCTCAAACGGCTTCTCCGAGCTGAACGATCCCGTTGAGCAGCGCGCGCGCTTCGAAGAGCAGGCCCGACTCGCCGCCGCCGGTGAAGACGAGACCATGGCGATCGACGAGGACTACATCAAGGCGCTGGAGTGGGGGCTTCCTCCGACGGCGGGGCTCGGCGTCGGCATGGACCGGCTCGCGATGATCCTGGCTGACGAGTCCAACATCAAAGAGGTGATCGCTTTTCCGACCCTCAAGCCGGAACGCTCCTAGTAGCGAGGAAGTTCTTCCAAGAGCGAAGTAATCAGCGCCGTAAATCCCACGCGCAGCGTTGCGCTGGGCAACACCGCAATAGCGCGGTGAGCGTCGGCGAGGAATCGATTCGCGGCCAGCATGGTGCGGTTGATGCCGTCGGTCGCGACAACCAATTTGCGTGCGCGCTCGCGGTCATCGTCTTCGAGTGGTCGACCAAGCAGTGAGGACAACTCTTCCGCCTGACGCGAATCGCGCAGCGCGTACAAAGTGGGCAGGCTGTAGATACCTTCGGCCAGGTCTTGGCCGGCGGGCTTACCCAGTTGATTGTCCGTCGCCGTCAAGTCCAAGATGTCGTCGCGCAGTTGGTACACCATGCCAAAGCAGCGTCCGAACTCGGCGAGCGCTTCGGTCTCGACGGTGGACAGTTGGGCGGTCATGGCCCCCATGCGACAGCTCGAGGACATCAGCGCGGCGGTCTTTCCCTCGATTGCTTCGAAATAGTCGCGCTCGCTGCGATCGAGGGAGAAGGCGGTGCGGACTTCGGAGACCTGACCGCGGGTGAGCCAGGCGAGAGTGCGCGCCATCAGGCTCGCTGACTCGGCGCCGAGGTCGGCCGCGATACCGGCCGAGCGCGCCATCAGGTAGTCCCCCGCCACGATCGCGATCAGGTTGCCGTAGCGGGCGTTCACGCTATCGACGTTGCGACGGATTTCGGCCTCGTCCATGACGTCGTCGTGGTACAGCGAGGCGACATGCATCAACTCGAGCGACACCGCCCCCATGAGGTCCTCGTGTGTCGCCGGACGCTCGCCGCTCGTCGCCGACGCGATCGCGAGAAGTGCGCGTAGTCGCTTTCCCCCGGCGTCGATAAGGTGAGTGGTCACCGCGTCGAGATACGCGTCACCAAAGATGACCGCCTCGGTCAGTAACGCCTCAAGTCGAACTAAGTCTTCCTCAACTGACGTCAGCCCTAGTTGTTCGAGGGGATTCACGTTTCTACCTTAGAGGACGCGTTATTGGTGGTCCGAGGGGCTCGACATAGTAGACGCCGCGGACCGGTACACTGCAATTAAAAGAACAAAGGACGACCATTGTTTGAACGTTTTACTGACCGTGCCCGGCGAGTTCTCGTACTCGCTCAGGAAGAGGCACGCGACCTGAACCACGCCTTCATCGGAACCGAGCACATCTTGCTGGGTCTCATCCGAGAGGGCGAGGGCGTCGCGGCCAAGGCGCTGGACGCCTTGGGGGTCACCTTTGACGTCGTACGCGAAAAGGTGGAAGAGGCCATTGGGGCCAACACCAACCCGTCGCCCGGCTCGCCCCCCTTTACCCCCCGGGCCAAAAAGGTCCTGGAACTCTCTCTTCGTGAGGCCCTGCAACTGGGTCATTCCTACATCGGCACCGAGCACATGCTGCTCGGACTCGTTCGCGAGGGCGAAGGCGTCGCCGCCCAGGTCTTGAACGACCTCGGCGCGGACATGGGCCGCGTGCGCACCCAAGTCATCCAGATGATGTCTGGCCAGGCCGGCAAAGAAGCGGGCGCCGCGAGTTCCGTTGGCGCCGCCAAGGGCGACTCCGAAGCCGCCGGTGGATCGGCCGTCCTCGACCAGTTCGGACGCAACCTCACGCAGTTCGCCCGTGAGGGCAAACTCGACCCGCTTGTTGGGCGCGAGAAGGAAGTCGAGCGCGTGATGCAGGTTCTTTCGCGTCGCACCAAGAACAACCCCGTCCTCATCGGCGAGCCGGGAGTCGGCAANNGTGGGCAAGACCGCCATCGTCGAGGGCCTCGCCCAGCGCATCGTCGCGAACCAGGTGCCGGTCACCCTCGCCGGCAAGCAGCTCTACACACTCGACCTTGGCGCGCTCGTCGCGGGCAGCCGCTACCGCGGTGACTTCGAAGAGCGCCTGAAGAAGGTGCTGAAGGAGATTCGCACGCGCGGGGACATCATCTTGTTCATCGACGAGATCCACACCCTCGTGGGTGCCGGTGCCGCCGAGGGCGCCATCGACGCCGCGTCAATCCTGAAGCCCATGCTCGCGCGTGGTGAACTCCAGACCGTGGGCGCCACGACCATCGACGAATACCGCAAGCACATCGAAAAGGACGCCGCTCTCGAGCGTCGCTTCCAGCCCGTGAAGGTTGAGCAGCCGTCGGTCGCCATGACCATCGAGATCTTGAAGGGTCTGCGCGAGGTCTACGAAGAGTTCCACGCCGTCAAGATCACCGACCAGGCATTGATCGCGGCCGCCAACATGTCCGACCGCTACATCTCGGACCGCTTCTTGCCCGACAAGGCCATCGACCTCATCGACGAGGCCGGTAGTCGCCTGCGCATTCGTCGCATGGACACCCCGCCGGCCGCGAAGAAGCTTGACGAGGACATTCTGCGCCTGCGCCGCGACAAGGAGTCCGCCATGGACTCTGGCGCGATCGACCAGGCCAAGGCCCTCGACCAGCAAGAGCAGGAGCTCATCGCCAAGCGCGACGAGATCGACGCCTCGGTGCTGTCGTCGGGTGGCGAGTCCTTCGACCTCGTGGACGAAGAGACCATCGCCGAGGTTCTCGCCGTGTGGACGGGCATCCCCGTCTACCGCTTGACCGAAGAAGAGACCACCAAGTTGCTGCGCATGGAGGACGAACTCCACAAGCGCGTCATTGGCCAAGACGAGGCCGTGACGTCGCTCAGCCGGGCCATTCGCCGCACCCGTGCGGGCCTGAAGGACCCCAAGCGCCCCGGCGGCTCGTTCATCTTCCTCGGCCCCACCGGAGTCGGTAAGACCGAGCTCGCAAAGACCCTCGCCGAGTTCCTCTTCGACGACGCCGACGCGCTGATTCAGTTGGACATGTCGGAGTACATGGAAAAGCACTCGGTCTCACGGCTCGTCGGTGCGCCCCCGGGCTACGTGGGTTACGACGAAGGTGGCCAGCTCACCGAGGCCGTACGACGCAAGCCCTTCTCTGTCGTCCTTTTCGACGAAGTGGAAAAGGCTCACCCTGACGTCTTCAACACCCTCTTGCAGATCCTTGAAGACGGTCGTTTGACCGATTCGCAAGGTCGCGCCGTGGACTTTAAGAACACGATCCTCATCATGACGTCGAACCTTGGAACGTCGGACCTGCGCAAGGCCGCCATTGGCTTTGGCAAGGGCTCGGACTCCATCACGCACGAGCGCATGAAGGAAAAGGTCAACCAGGCCCTGAAGGCGCACTTCCGTCCGGAGTTCTTGAACCGTATTGACGACACCATCGTCTTCCACGAGTTGACGAGGGAAGAAGTCATTTCGGTGGCGGACCTCTTCATCACGCGTCTACGTGACCAGTTGGGCACTCAAGGCCTCGGCCTCGAGCTCTCAGCGACGGCCCAGGCGTACCTCGCCGAAAAGGGTTACGACCCCGAGTTGGGCGCGCGACCGCTGCGTCGAGCGATCCAGCAGTACGTTGAGGACGTTTTGAGCGAGAAGATTTTGTTCAAGGAGTTCCACGCCGGCCAGACCATTGTGGTCGATACGGCCGAAGGTGACGACGGAACCTTCCTCACCTTCGAAGGCGTTGAGGGCTTGCCGCCCTCGGTGGACTTCGAAGACACCACCAACGCCTAGGAGTCTGTTGAATAATCCAGACCGAGATTTGCACTCGCGATTTTTGTTGGACTGATTTGACTTGGACGACGATTTGAAGCCGTCTGAGAGTTCTACAGCGTGTTGGTCTTCGTTGCCGTTCCGGACGAGTCTCTCAAAAGCGACTAATTCAACAGTCTCCTAG
>PLON01000009.1 GCA_003142095.1 Acidimicrobiaceae bacterium
ATGAGCAGATCGACGAGCTGAAGCGAGACACCCGCGAGCGATTCCGCCAGAAGCTCGAACCGACCAACTACTTCGATGTGCTCTTCATCGTCGAACATCCGGCCTTCGCCCAATTCTACGAGGACTTGCTCGCTGCAGGTCTCGCAGGGGAGGTGGGCGACGAGAGCGACAGCGTCAACCCCAACGGCGACCTGATCACGGTTGAGCTACGGGACAACTACGCCGACTACGACTTCGCCGTTCCGCTCATCGTCCGAGACGCAGAGGAAGAACTGGAAGCACCGTCCCTCGATCCGATGAGACTTCCCGTCAGCAAGTTTCCGTTCGACCTCCTCAAGAAGACCATCGGCAAAGGCGACCGGTTCGTCTCCGAGGATGCCCAAACCCGCACTCAGTATGGCGACTACCGCGTCGACGGCGGAGTGATGACGGCGACCGGCTACAACGAATACCTCTCACGGATGACAACGCGCATCGCCGAGGCACTCGGCAGCGGGATTACAAGGAGTGCCAAGCAATACAGCGACATTTCAAGGTTCCCCTTCCTCCAGTCCTACCTGCCTCTCCTTACGGGCTGGATAGACACGTACATCCGCCAGCAACTCTTCGGCCAGCCGTTCGACCCGCTCGACGACGAGAACTGGCGAGTCCTCCTGATCGATGACGTAGCCCACGCCATCGCAGGAATGTTCGCCACAGCCCTCACCGAAGCTGCCGTCAACCAAACTGTCATCGGTGCCGAGGTCACCCATCGTTTGCTCTCCGAAGTGCGGGCCATCAGCGTTCGCACCAGCAGCGCGATTGAGGTGACCAAGTGCATCTACCCACTGGTCGCGATTCCGAGAAAGGCGGGGGGCTTGGAGAAGTTGTTCATCCAATGGGCTGATGACGACACAACGATCCAGGCATTGGCAAAAATTCATGAGTACCGGCACGACTTCCTGCACCGGCCCTACCTGAAGGCTGACGGCATGCCCGGCTACTACTCACCCGACTTCATCATGCGTACGTCATCTGACGTGTTCATTGTCGAGACAAAGGCCCAAAGCGCCTTGAGTGATGAGAATGTCCAACGCAAGCAGAGGGCAGCCCTCTCATGGGTGGACCAGATTAATTCACTTGAACCAGCACTCCGGTCTGATCGGCAATGGCATTACGTGCTTCTCGGCGAAAATACTGTGAAGGAATGGAAATCCAAGAATGCGCGAGTGACGGAGTTGCTCGAGTTCGCTCGTCTTCGGACGAGTGTTAGGCCGGTGCAGCAAACACTAGGTCCGCTGTATTCATAAGAGTGTTTCGTTATTAGTATGCATAGTCACCTTGAACCGGCCTGGGTTTGATGGACTGCCGTCCACCTCCAGCAGCACCAAGTGCTTCCCGTGTTGCTTCGGAAAGGTCGAACTCACGTCAAGAACGCCTCTACTCCGTCATGCCTTGGACGTTGTCGTCGATTTCAGCGTCGCTCGTGTTCAGGCTCCGGCCCATTCCACTTCATCGGTGAAGTTGGGACGCAGTTGAACTCTGACCCAACTCGACTCGACCTCTTGAATCGCTCGTAATCGAAAGCGCCGCAACAATCGGTGAGTCGAGGGTGGTCGCCCGCCAGTCAGATGAGGCCAGTGCTCGAAGTGAACTGGCCTCACGTTCGGCGCTGAGGACCTTCACACGGTCATTCGTCAGTCGTAGCGCTACGACCGTCTCCATCGCCCATCCGCGACGGTATCGCTGCCATGCCCCAGCAAGCCCGCCGAGAACCGGAGCGACGAGCGGCGGGGGGAGCGCGTCGAGAGCGTTCGCTGCCTTCTGCTTCCGAGTCTTTCCGTCGCCTGCGGCACCACCGTCGAAGCGCCAGCGCGAAGTCTCGGGCACGAGACCCAAGGGGAACTGATAAACGGTCCCAGATACGGCCCATTCGCCCGAAGGCTTGAACTGGTTGTCGCCGACTCTCTCAAGGGTGCGGCGACCTTCGACGACTACGACACGCTCAGAGCTAACCCACCACCCAGACGCAAATTGATAGTGAGTGCCATCCTGTTGGCGCTTGGTCACCGGGTGTTCGGCGTCTGCAGCGAGTTCCGTACCGAGCAGCACACCGCTGAGCGCGCGCCGTAGGGCTTCAGGGAGTATTTCAAATCCGACTGCGTCAGCCGGGACGTAGTCAATGCTCCCCGGTGACTTTTTAGCGACTGCGCCTCCACCACGGGTGCTTACAGAGCCAGAGCCTCTCGGTGCTGGGACCTGCGTCATCGTGTTGGCTTCACCGTCTTCGCGATCGGCGCCGGCGAGTGGTACGGGGACTCAGCGCAAACGCGCCGAAGATCGCGAGAAGTATGGAGAACCCGGCCGCGAGTTCACTTCCCAGAAGTGCCACAGGGGACACTTTCGGTTGTCCTTCCGCCCGTCTTGCGAGATCGGCAAGTGCGTGCCGGTCCCAGAGATCGACCTGATTGGACCGAGCCAGCTGAACAGCGGGTCCGGTAAAGAAGGAGTTCGTGACGACAATTGCGTGGTCTGCATGATAAAACGCGCGCGCCGCAGCCGCCTCCCGCACCGCGCTAACGCCGACCGAGTTGCTGTACCGCTTGGTCTGGACGACGGAACGTCGACCGTCGCGTTCAACAACAAGATCAGCGCCAAAGTCGCCGACCTTACCGATGTGATTCACTCGGTAGCCAGAACCACGTAGCACCTCACCGACGTAGTGCTCAAAGCGAATGCCATCCATCGCATCGACGTCCCCGACATTTGCCCGGCGCAACGCTTGGCGACGTGCGCCGCGCCGCGATCCGATCGCTGCGACGAGGCCCAAAAGGAAAAGAAGGAACCCGAGCGCTGGCGCCGAGTGCAACAGCACGAGTGCGCCGACCAGCAACACGGTCCACGGACGCGACGCCACGAACCCAATCGGTCCTGACCAAGAAGCGTGGATTGCTGGGGTCGGCATTGGAACCGAATCGTCGTTCCACGGCACACCCGAGCTGGCGTCCGTCGGCCCGTCGGTGGCGGTCCATCCGGGTGGAGGGTCGTCGACGCGCGTCCAGCCAGAGTTCTCGGGTGTCTCCGGCTCATCGGTGAACTCTGGTGGGCGGTGCCGATCGCGGTCGTAGGCGGCGCGCTTCGCCGTGTCCGAGAGCGTTGCATGGGCCTCGTGGACTCGGCGGAACAGAAAATCGTTGCCTCCGGCATCGGGGTGCGTTAGACGGACGAGACGCCGATATGCCGCGGTGATCGTCTCAGTTGATGACGTCTCAGCGACGCCTAACACCTCGTAAAGCGATTCTTCGCTCATGGTCACCACCGGGACGGCGA